>NZ_DAOKZG010000017.1:0-61575 GCF_035325765.1 Ottowia sp. | reverse complement strand
GTGTGTCTCAAGCCTCTCCGGGCTGGGGACTTACACCACGCGATGGGACACGATCATTCCTCCGTCTTCTCGCGGCCTCGTTTGGTCTTTCTTCCGTCAGCTCTGCGCTGACCGCCTGCGGCGGCGGCGACGATGATGAGCCATTCGCCTTGCTGGCGGCACAAGGGCGCATCCGGGTCGAGGACGGGCTGTCGCAGGACGAGATCGAGGGTCTGATGTTCATGCGCGAGGAAGAAAAACTAGCCCATGACGTCTATGTCGCGCTGCATGAGCGCTGGGGCGCCCAGGTCTTCGCCAACATCGCCGAGGCCGAGACCGAGCACACCGAGGCGATCCGCCGCCTGCTGGTCGCACATGGCCTGGAGGATCCGGCCGCCGATACCGCGCCGGGCGAGTTCGTCAACGCCGACTTGCAGGCGCTCTACGACCGGCTGATCGCCATGGGCGAGCCGAGCCTGAAGGACGCACTGGCGGTGGGCTGCCTGATCGAGGAGATCGACATCCGCGACATCGAGTCGAAGAAGGCGCTGGTCGTCGACGAGCCGGACATCATCCGCGTCTACGACCACCTGCTGTGCGGTTCGCGCAACCACCTGCGCGCCTTCAACCGGAACATGGTGCAGCAGGGCGAGATCTACGTGCCCACGGTGCTCGGTCAGGCCAACTGGGATGCGATCGCCAATTCGCCACTGGAGTTCTGCGGCAGCTGAGGGTCGCCAGGCGGCGACGGACCGCCTGACGTCGGACGGGCAGAGTGGCCCACTCCGAGCAGTTGTTTGCGCATGGCGTGGTCCATGGCGAGCAACGGGTCGGATGCCGACCTGGCCGGCGGCGCTGCGCCGCAGCCCTTGCCAGGCGGCCGCGTCTGCACTGCCCTGGTGCATTGCCGGCGCGCGGGCATCCACTGGAGTGCAGCCATGGTCCTGGACAGGCCCATCAAATCCGCAGGAAGTCCAGACGCCAGCCGCTTCCATGGTGCTCTCAGGCGGCGCGCGAGCCTGGCACGAAATCTGCAAGTCGATCGGTAGCGCCTTTTCATTTTCGGAGCGCGGGCACGTCGACCCCTGGCGCGTCCTGGCACCTGGCCCTGAACCCGGTTGGTCGGCGGCGCACGCTTACCGGGCGGGGGCGACGATCAAGGAGAAGCACCATGAAACTCGTGACCGCCATCATCAAGCCGTTCCGGCTGGAAGAAGTGCGCGAGGCCCTGGCCGCCGTTGGCGTGACCGGCATGACGGTGACCGAGGTGAAGGGGGTCGGCCGCCAGAAGGGCCACACGGAGCAATACCGCGGCGCCGAATACGTGGCCGACTTCCTGCCCAAGATCAAGGTCGAGGCGGCCGTGCCCGCCGGTGCGGTCGAGCGCGTGGTCGAGGCCCTGATCCAGGCGGCGCGTACCGGCGCGATCGGCGACGGCAAGATCTTCGTCACCGACCTGGGGCAGGTCGTGCGCGTCCGCACCGGCGAGACCGGCGCCCAGGCCCTGTGATGGTGCGCGCCGGAGCCCGGATCATGCGCCGCCCCCGCCCCGCCCTGGTGCTGCTGGCGCTGTCCGCCGTGCCGGCGTTTGCCGCCGCTACGCCACCGCGCGCGATCGATTCCGGCGACACCGCCTGGATGCTGACTTCCACCCTGCTGGTGATCCTGATGACCCTGCCCGGGCTGGCGCTGTTCTACGGCGGCCTGGCGCGTAGCCGCAACATGCTGAGCGTGCTGATGCAGGTGTTGGTCATCTTCTCGCTGGTCAGCATCCTGTGGGTGCTGTATGGCTACAGCCTGGCCTTCAGCGGCGACGGGCGCTTCCTTGGCGACGCCGGCAAGCTGCTGCTGCGCGGCGTCACGCCGGACAGCATCGGTGCGCTGCCGACCGTGCCGGAATACGTGTTCGTGGCATTCCAGGGCACGTTCGCGGCGATCACGGTGGCGCTGGTGGTGGGCGCGTGGGCCGAGCGCGCGCGCTTTTCCGCCGTGCTGCTGTTTGCGCTGCTGTGGTTCAGCTTCAGCTACGTGCCGATGGCGCACCTCGTCTGGGGCGGCGGCCTGCTGGCGCGGGACGGCGCGCTGGATTTCGCGGGCGGCACCGTGGTGCACATCAACGCCGGCATTGCCGGCCTGGTGGCGGCTTACCGGGTCGGGCCGCGCACCGGCTTCGGCCGCGAGAGCATGGCGCCGCACAGCCTGGCGCTGACCCTGGTGGGCGCCGCGCTGCTGTGGGTCGGCTGGTTCGGCTTCAACGCCGGCTCGGCCGGCGCCGCCGACGGGCTGGCCGGCCTGGCCTTCGTCAACACCGTGCTGGCGCCCGCTGCCGCCGCGCTGGGCTGGAGCGCCGCCGAGGCGCTGCACAAGGGCCGGGCCTCGATGCTGGGCGCCGCCTCGGGCGCCGTCGCCGGCCTGGTGGCGGTGACGCCGGCGGCCGGCTTCGTCGGGCCGATGGGGGCGATCGCGATCGGGCTGGCAGCCGGCCCGGCGTGCCTGTGGGGCGTGGGCGGCCTGAAGCGCCTGCTGCGGGTCGACGATGCGTTCGACGTCTTCGGCGTGCACGGCGTGGGAGGCATCGTCGGCGCCCTGCTGACCGGCGTCTTCGCCGCGCCCGCCCTGGGCGGCACCGAGGGCGTGGACTTCGCCATCGGCCACCAGGTCTGGGTGCAGGCGCGCAGCGTGCTGTTCACCGTCGCCTGGTCCGGCGCGGTGGCGCTGCTGGCCTGCTGGATCGCGGACCGGCTGCTGGGCCTGCGCGTCAGCGTCGAGGACGAGCGCGCCGGTCTGGATCTGACCAGCCATGGCGAGCGGGCGTATGGTCAGTGATATGTGGTGGCTCGAACTGAGGTCATCGCGAGGCCTGCGGTCATCGCGATGGTGGTTATTGGACGTGGCAATCCAGTTCGACGGCCTGAAGGCGCGACGACGGCTGGCAAGGAGGAAGCGGCAGGGGTGTGCCACCCGCGGCGCTGGATCGCCGCGCTGCGCTCGCGATGACGGCGTGGGGGCGGATGCGGCGGTGCGGGTCGTTGCCGGTGCACCGCCCAAACCCGTCATTGCGAAGTGCCAAAGGCACTGTGGCAATCCAGTACGGCGGCTGAATGGGGAGGCGGCGATGCCACGGGACGCGGCGGTGAGGCGGCCCCCGCAGCGCTGGATCGCCACGGCCTGCAGCCTCGCGATGACGGCCGTTGCAGACGATGCTTCCTGTGTCGTTGAGAGGCGCCGGCGTGCACCCACCGGCTCAGGCGTATGTGCCGGCGTGCACCCACCGGCTCAGGCGTATGTGCCGGCGTGCAGCGCCAGCCGCAGCTCCTCATAGCCACCCACGTGCTCGACGGCCCCGCCGCGGTCGATGAAGATCTGCGGCACGGCGCGCACGGGGTGGCCGACCTGCAACTGCAGGTCCTCGATGCTGATGTCGGTGCCGACGTGGCGGTATTCGAATGCCAGCGACTGCATCTGGCACAACAGCCTGGCCTTGTCGCAGTTGCTGCAGGGGTCCTTGCCGTAGATGATGACTTTCATGGGGGGTCTTCCTCGAGGGGTGAATCGGGGGGCGTTCAGAAGTCGACGTCGAACACCACGTCCTCGTCGGTGCGGCGCATCACGCCGACCTTGTAGGCGGCGATGTCCTGCTCCTGCGGCGAGGCCTGGGTCCTGGAGATGTTGAGCCACTTCTCCATGAACTTGAGCGGGTTGTGTGCGGGCAGCGGGTAGCGCTCGGTGGCGAGGCCGAAGAGCTGGTAGACGTCTTTCGCGCAATACAGCGTCCAGGCCGACAGGCGCTCGGCGTTCATGCCCACCAGCTCGCGGCCCTCGGAGAACAGGTAGTCGATCCAGCGCAGCTCGCTGTCCACCACCTCCTCGATCAGGGCCTCGATCCGGCCGCGGCACTGGGCGAAGGCGGCCTGGCCGCGCTCGGTGGCCAGTTCGTTCTTCAGCACGGCGCGATCGAGCTCGACGTGGATCTCCAGCTCGTCCTGCGCGATCTTCTGGATCGCCTTGCCGATCGGCTGGAACAGGCCGGTGTCGCAGATCGCGAAGGTGACGGCGAAGCTGGCCATGAACTGGATGCGCTCCATGCACAGCAGCGCGACGATGGTCATGAACACCGCGTTGTAGGTCGCCTGGTCATTGGGCAGCTGGCCCAGGGCGTATTTGTGCGACGCCTCGTAGCCGGTGGCAAAGGCGCGCGCCACCTCGCCCAGGCGGTCGTGCGCTTCCTGCACGCGCAGGATCTCGTCCAGGATGACGCTGGGGTCGTCGAACGAGTTGCGCACGATCTCGGAATAGGTGGCGGCATGCACCACCTCGTTGTCCGAGATGCGCTGCCAGGCGGCCCACAGCTCGCTGGAGGTGATGAAGGGCGCCAGCACCGGCGCGATGGCGCGCGAGGCCACGCTGTCGGCCTCCCACTGCCAGGCCAGCGTCTTGATCATCATGTCGTAGGTGGCGCGCGAGCAGCTCCGGAAGTCGGCGTTGCAGCTGGAGTAGTCGAACTCGTTCTCGTCCCAGTCCAGCGACTTCTGTGCCTTGTAGAGCTTCCAGATCTCGGGGTAGTGGCGGTTCACGGTGTCGAACAGCCCGGGGCGCTGGCCCAGCAGCAGCAGCGGCTTTTCGTAGTCGGTCTTGTCGTGGTTGAAGACGGTCTCGAGCATGGTGTGTCCTCGCGAAAAATTACAGGGTGCAGGCCTCGCAGTCGCTGTCCTGCGCATCGACGGTCGCGGCTGCGGGTGCCGGTTCGGCGACCGACACCCCATCGGCCACGGCGCGCATGCCGTTGGAAGTCTTCTGGTTCATGTAGTACTTGGACTTCAGGCCCAGCTTGACGCGGTAGAGGTAGTCCTCGATCAGCTCGGACGAGGAGATCGAGGCGTCGCCGATCACGCGGCGGTAGAAGTCGGCCGAAATGCCCTGGTCGGTCCACTTCTGCACGATGGCGTAGGTCTCGGTCATGTCGCGCGTCGGCACGTCCCAGGCCGACTGGTAACGGTCGGCCAGCGTGTCGCCCTCGGGCGCGGCCCAGTAGTTGACGCGCTGGTTGTCGGTCTTGATCAGCGTCAGCTCGCGCACCGGATACAGGCCGTTGGTCGTGCCGGAGGCGTTGGCGCTGGTCTCGGTCGGCATGTGCGCCACCAGCACCGAGTTGCGGATGCCGCCGTTGGCGACGATCTCGCGGCGCAGCGCCTCCCAGTCGTAGCGCAGCGAGAACGGCGCGATCTTCTCGACGTGCGGGTTGCTGGTGTCGGTGGGCAGCCAGCCCTCGGGCCAGCGCGTCTTGTGCATCCAGGGGGCGTTGCCCAGCTCCTGGCCCAACTTCAGGCTGGCGCGCAGCAGGTGGTAGTAGTGGCGTTCGGCCACTTCATGGATGAACTGCTTGCCCTCGGTCGTGGTGTAGCGCTGGCCGTTCCTGGCCATGTGGTGCGCCAGGCCCAGGATGCCGACGCCCGCATTCAGGCGCTGGCGGCTGGTCACTCCCACCTGGGGCAGCTCGTAGTGCGCCAGGTGGATGCACTTGTCGATCATCAGCAGCGCGTAGTAGGCCACCTCGGCGTACTGCGCCTCGGACTCGACGTTGGAGACGACGATGCCGGCCAGATTGCAGGTCGCCACCTCGGGCGCGCTCTTGCGCACGACGGCCTCGATCGGCACGCCGTCGACCTCGTCGCCCGCCTGCAGGTCCTCCGGCCACTGCGGTCCGCGCTGGGTGGCCACCTGGTCCCCGCCCGGCAGTTCGCGGCGCGTGCCGTCGATGAATTGCACCTCGACGCGGGAGATGTCGTCCTCGGCGTAGAGCTCGCTGATGTGGTTGTAGGCGGCCGTGGGCAGGGCGATCTCGGCGCACAGGTTGGACGAATAGATGGTGTCCTTGAACGGCGTGTGCCGGTTCATCTCCGAGATGTTGTGCTCGTAGACGCGCCCGGTCTCGTTCCACTCGTTGCTGGCGGCGATCAGCAGCTCGCGCGCGCTGACCCAGGTTTTCTTGAAACTCTCGTCGGCCTCGTAACGGGCGTAGATGGCCTCGAACTGCGCCTCGTCGCCGCTGTACAGCGCCGCGTGCAGGTCGGGCGCGGTGAAGCAGTTGAAGAGGAAGATGTTCTCGTTGCGCGCCACCTTGCGCGCGAAGAAGCGGTTGCCGCCCCAGGAGTAGTCCATGCCGCGGATCTTCTTGTCCTCGGTGGACATCGGGTTTTTCAGCCGCAAGAGCGTGTCCACCTCGGGGTCGAAGATCGGGAAGTAGGTGGTGCAGGCGCCGCCGCGGCCGTTCTGCAGGTTGCACTTCACCTCGGCCACCAGCGCGCGGTAGTAGGGCAGCTTGCCCTGGTGCCGGATCACGCCGCCGCGCACCGGGTCGTTCAGCGAGCGCGTCGCCATGTGCGCGCCGATGCCGGCGCTCATATAGGTCATGGTGTTGGCGATGTGGTTGCCCACCGCGATCGAGCGCGCGTTGTCGGCCACCGTGTACAGGCAGCAGCTGGCGTAGCCGCGCAGCGGCGTGCCCAGGTTGACGTGGTTGGGCGTGGGCGCGTTGATGCGGTTCCTGGACAGGTGCTCGTAGAAGCGCTGCACGTCGCGCATGCGCCGCTCGCGCGGCTGGTCCACCGCCAGCGCCATGGCCATGCGCATGTAGATGAACTGCGGCGACTCGTAATACACGCCCTGCACCCGGTCGGCGATCGCGTACTTGGTCAGGTGGGTGTGCAGCTGGTAGTGCGCGTATTCGAAGTCGCGTTCGTGGTCGATCCACTCCTGGATCACCGCATACTCGGACTCGGAGTAGTCCAGTACCTCCATGAAGCCCAGCTGCTGCAGCTTGCGGTGCAGTTCCAGCACCGTGGGGCGGTGGTTGCGGTACAGGTCCTTGCGGATCAGGGTGGCGTACAGGCGCCCGGCCATGCGGTTGTACGACCAGGTGTCGAAGTTCAGGCAGGTGCGGATGAGCTGCTGCTGCAGTTCGCGCGAGCTGGCGGTGGTGGACAGGCTGGAGACGGCTTCGAGCACCGCCGACGGCCAGTCCACCGCATCGCCCAGGGTCTGGGCGGCCCATTGGCCCCACTGGTTGAGCTTGTAGGGGGTGAACGGCTCGCGCCGTCCGTCGCGCTTGATGATGGTCTCCAGCATGGTGTGTCTGATGGCTTGCAAAAGCACAGGCGCAGGCGTGCCCGGACACGGCAGCGATGCTGCGTGTCGCCTGTGCGGTCAACGAAAGAGCGGCTGCGCGTCCCGGGTGGGCGCGAGCGCGCGACTCAGGAGCGGTTCAAGGGAAACGATGGCGGGCGCGGCGGCGCACGGCGCGGCCCCGGTCGGCGAGGACCGAAGCAACAAGGCGCGCTGCCTGCATGAGGGAACTCCCCGAAGGGAAACCGCCAGCGTGGGCGGCTTCTTGACAACACCACCTGCTCCCGCGCGCAGGGCCAAGGGGTGTCGTCAAACGGGGGGAGGCATCGCGCCGGGGTGCTGCCCGGCTGCGACGCACTTCCCCGCGGAAGCGGCCACCCGCGCCGGGCGTGAGCCCGGCGTGCCGGCAGGTCTTCGGACTCGTGGACGCGGGCCGTGGCCCTCCTACTGGGCTTCGCTTCCCGGATGCTGGGATCCAGTGCTGGTGAAGCCGTTCGTTTCCAGTTACCGCTGCGGGGCAGTTCCGGATTTGCACCGGATTCCCTTTTCAGTCCATCGGCCCTGGCGGGCCGGCTGGAGCACCGACGTGGCAATCATAACGGGAACGCGCGGCGCGTCCCCATGCGGCTCAGGCCGGCTGGCTGCGCTGCGTGGCGCCCAGGCCGCTCAGCGCCCCCAGCACGAAGGTCGCCGCCAGTGTCGGCAGCGCGCTGCCGAACTGCGGCGCCCATTGCGCCAGCACGTGGTACAGCACGATGCCCAGCACCCAGATCGTCGCCGGGGCTGCGTGGACCAGGCGCGGCGCCTGCGCCAGGCGCGCCGGCTGGGTGCCCAGGCGCCCCAGGATGGTGCCGAACAGCGGCACGAAGACCGAGCTGAGCGTGAGCAGGAAGGGCTCCAGCGTGTGCATCGGCAGCACCAGCGCGAAGGCGATCGACACCACGGCCAGCACCGTGCCCCAGGTGCGCAGGCTCGGGCCGGCGTGCAGGCTGCTGGCCGAGACCGAGCCCGAATACAGGTCGCCGTAGGTGTTGTCGAGTTCGTCGATCAGGATCAGGCCGAGCGCGATCAGGCCGCCCTGCGCCAGCAGCAGGGCGCTGACCATGTCGGTGTCGGCACCAACCACGGTGATGACCAGCACCCCCAGGCCGTAGCACCAGATGTTGGCCACGGTGAAGCCGAGCCAGGTGCCGCCCAGGGCGCTGCGTCCGCTCTTGCCGTGGCGCGCGTAGTCGGCCACCAGCGGCAGCCAGGAGACGGGCATGGCGATCACCAGGTCCAGCGCCTGGAAGGTGTTCATGCTGCCGTCGCCGGCGCGCTGCCACAGGGCGTCGAGGCCGGCGGCCTCGAGCTTGAGCGCGAACTGGACGCTGAGCCAGATCAGCGACAGCACCACCAGCGGCAGGGCGTAGCGGCTGACGATGCGGCGCACCAGCGTGAGCATGGAGCCGCGCAGCAGCAGCAGCACGATGGCGCCCCACAGCAGCGTGGGCGCGGCCAGTCCCATGTCGAGGCCGAGCGCCTGCTGTCCGATGGCGCGCGTGCCGTCGCGCATGACGACCAACTCGAAGGTGGCCCAGCCCAGCAGCTGGACCACGTTGAGCAGGATCGGCAGGCGCGCGAAGCCGCTGCCGTAGGCGGTCTGGATCAGCTCGGCGCTGGAGCGGCCGCTGGTGCAGCCCAGCCAGGCCACCCAGGCGAGCAGGCCGGCACCGAGGATGGAGCCGAAGATGACCGCCAGTAGCGCGCCCTGCGTGCCCATGGCGGGCACCAGGTAGGCGCCCACCTGCATCACCAGCAGACCGACGCCCAGGCTGAACCACAGCGCCGTGTGCTCGCGCCAGCCGAACACTCGTTCGATGCCCTGAGCGGAAGACGAGGAGGAGGAAGAGGGATTCATGGTGCGCCTGCCGATGACGGTGCACAGGAGGCAGGCGCAATGCGGCAGCGCGGCCGCTGCGAGCTGCTTTCCTGCGCGAGGATGATCTCAATCAGGTTCGAAGGGACTTTCTCAGCCGCCTGGCTCCAGCGTGAAGCCCGACGACACCCCCAGCGATGCTCGAGCGGCCATCCTACACGATGCGCCGCCCTGTGCGCATCGGGGTCATTGCGGCGGGACCGGCCGGCAGGCGGGCGCCGGCGTGGCTATCATGGTTTGGTCGAAGCTGCGAGGCCTGTCATGAAACTTGCCGAACCCCAGTTGTCCGCTGCACTTGCGACCTTGCCCGGTTGGCGCTTCGAGGCGCAGCGCGGCGGCGTGATCGAGCGCGAATTCCGCTTTCGCGACTTCGTCCAGGCCTTTGGCTTCATGGCGCAGGTGGCGCTGCTGGCCGAGCGCGCCAACCACCATCCGGAGTGGTTCAACGTCTACAACCGGGTGCGGGTCACGCTGACCACGCACGACGACGGCGGCCTGTCGATGAAGGACGTCGAGCTGGCGCGCCAGATGGACGCGCTGGCCGCCGCGCTGGCCGGGCAGGGGTAGCGCCATGAGCGACGCGGCGGAACCGACGCGCAAGCATGGCCTGGCCGACCGCAGCTACCGGCCCGACTCGCCCGACTGGACGGTGGACCAGGGCTGGCAGCACTACAGCGCCGAGGACCATGCGGTCTGGAAGACGCTGTTCGAGCGCCAGTCGCGCCTGTTGCCGGGGCGCGCCTGCGCGGCCTTCGTGCAGGGCATGCGCGAGATGCCGATGCGGCATGACCAGATCCCGCGCTTCGACGAGCTGTCCGAGGCGCTGATGAAGCGCACCGGCTGGCAGGTGGTGGCGGTGCCGGGGCTGGTGCCGGACGAGGTGTTCTTCGACCACCTCGCGCACCGGCGCTTTCCGGCCGGGCGCTTCATCCGCCGGCCCGACGAGCTGGACTACCTGGAAGAGCCGGACGTCTTTCACGACGTGTTCGGCCATGTGCCGATGCTGATGCACCCGGTCATGGCCGAATTCATCCAGGCCTACGGCCAGGGCGGGCTGCGCGCGCAGCGGCTGGGCGTGCTGGAACAGCTGGCGCGCGTCTACTGGTACACGGTGGAGTTCGGCCTGGTGCGCGAGCAGGGCGCGGTGCGCATCTACGGCGCCGGCATCGCCTCGTCCAGCACCGAGTCGGTGTTCGCGGTGGAGGACGCGTCGCCGAATCGCATCGGCTTCGAGCTCGAGCGCGTGATGGCCACGCGCTACCGCATCGACGACTTCCAGGAAACCTATTTCGTGCTCGACAACCTGGAGCAGTTGCTGGAACTGGCGCAGATCGACTTCGCGCCCATCTACCAGCGCGTCGCCGCCAGACCGACGCACGAGCCGGGGGATGTGCTGGCCAGCGACACCGTGATCACGCGCGGCACGGGTCGCTACCATGCCGAAAAACGCCAGAAGGGAAACGCATGAACGACAAGCGACAGACCGTCCTCATCACCGGTGCCGGCGGCCAGCTCGGCAGCGCCGTGGTCGCCCACTTCCAGCAGCGGGGCGCGCGCCTGGTCCTGCTGGACCGCCATGCCGACGCCGTGCGCGAGCGCGTCGGCGGCGATGCGCTGGCGGTGTCGGCGAACCTGCTCGATCGGGCCGAGGTCGCGGCGCGCGTCGGCGCGGCGCTGGACCAGGCCGGGCGCATCGACGTGCTGTGCCACCTGGCCGGCGGCTTCCACATGGGCGAGCCGGTGCACGAGACGCCGGCCGAGGCCTGGGACCGGATGATGGACCTGAACGCGCGCAGCCTGATCCACGTCGCCGCCGCCGTGGTGCCGCGCATGATCGCCCAGGGCGCGGGCCGCATCGTGGCCGTGGGCGCCGCCGGGGCGCTCAAGGGCGGGGCCGACATGGGCGCCTATGCGGCGTCCAAGAGTGCGCTCATGCGCCTGGTCGAATCCATGTCGGCCGAGCTGCGCGACCGGAGCATCAACGTCAACTGCGTGCTGCCCTCGACGCTGGACACGCCGCCCAATCGCGCCGCCATGCCCGATGCCGATCCCGGCCGCTGGGTCGAGCCGGCCGCGCTGGCCGAGGTGATCGGTTTTCTGGCCTCGGACGGGGCGCGCGCCATTCATGGGGCGCTGATTCCGGTGCTGGGACGGGTTTGAGGTCGGCCTGTTCGGACGGAACAGCCGAGAGCCAACATCCATACGCAGAGGACGCGAAGATTACGCAGAGAACGCAGAACAAACCCATTCTCTTGGCTGTTCTTTTGCGTCCTTTGCGATCCCTTCGCGTCCTCTGCGTATGGATGTTCAGCCCATGAACGCCACACCGCGTCCCTACCGGCCAGAGCCGATGCGCTCGAACAGTGCCGACACGTCCGCCGCCGGGAGGGTCAGCGCGAAGTGCTGCTCCAGCGCCTGCCCCAGGGCCTGGGCGCTGGCCAGTGTTTGGTGTTCCTCGCTGCCATCATTTAGGTGCCGGCTCAGGCGCAGATTGGCCAGCGACCAGCGCGAGCCATCCGCTGCGGCGCGTGACGCCATCAGGCGCTGGCGGAACACCGAGTCCGGGTGCGTGCTGGTGTACCAGTTGCCGACCTTGCGGTCGATGAGGGGCAGCTCCTCCTCGGTGAATTCGTAGACGTCGACCCAGGCGCCGGCGCGCCGGATCTGGTGGTACCAGCGGCCGGCCTCGTGTTGCAGGCGACGCGTGTCGTGCGGCGTGCGCTGCTCGACGTCGGCTTGCAGGCGCAGGGCGTGCGTGAGCGAGGCGGTGCCGACGCCGACGTCGGTGATCCAGGCTTGGCCGTCGATCCGGATTTGCAGCAGCATGTGGGTGCGCTGGGTGGGGACGCGCCGGTCCGGCTGGCCCAGGCGCACGCGTCCGCCCAGCGGCCGCACGTCGAAGCCGAGTTGCTGCAGCACCGCCAGCAGCAGGCCGTTCTGCTCGAAGCAGTAACCGCCGCGCCGGCGCCGCACCAGCTTGTCGAACAGGACCTCGGGCGCGAGCTCGATCGGCCGCTCCAGCAGCACGTCGAGGTTCTCGAACGGGATCGTCTCGGCGTGCGCGGCGGTCAGCGCATGCAGCGTGCCGAGCGTCGGTGGGCAGGGGCCAGCCAGCCCGATGCGGGCCAGGTAGCGTGCCAGGTCGATCGGCGCGGCGCCATCGCCCGCTTGCGGTTCACCAGCCATGCCCCGAGTTTGCGCGCCGCAGCACGAACGTGCTTTCGGCCGCGGGAACACCCTCGCGCGCCAGGCGCTGCCAGGTGCCGCGGATTTCGCGCCCGCAGGCGGCCGGCACCAGGCGGCCGGTCCAGAAGGCGTGCAGGCTCTTGCCGTCGCGCGATTCGTCGAGGTTGAGCTCGCCGTCCTCGAGGTCGCCCGAGGCGATCGAGTGCGCGCCGCCATAGTCGAACTCGCCGCGCAGGCTGGCGCTGAACTCGGGGTGCTGGCGCAGCAGCAGGTGGCCGCGCTGGCCCAGTTCGGGCAGCTCGACCTCCCAGGCGCCGTAGAGCCGGCGCGCGTCCCAGCGGTTCAGGTCGGGACAGGCCGGGTTGATCGCGGCGGCGCCGGGTGGTGCCGGCTCGGTGGGCGCACCGCCGCCCGCGCAGGCCGACAGCAGGCCGGCGAGCGCCGCTGCCTGGGCCAGGCGCGCAAGCAGGCCGCCGCTCATCCGGCGACCTCCCGAGCCGGGCTGGCCTGGTCCTGGCCGGCACGCCGCGCGAATTCGGCACGCAGGGCCTTGAGCTTCGCGCGCGGGTCTTCGCGCACGGTGGCCTGGTCCAGCGCCATTTCGGCAATGAAGCGACTGGGCTGGGCGGCAACCACTTCGCGCCCCTTCTTGCGCCGGCGCGTCCAGCTCACCACCAGCGTGCGGCGCGCGCGCGTGATGCCCACGTACATCAGGCGGCGCTCCTCCTCGATGCGCGCGGCCTGGGCCACGCTGCCGGCGTCCTCGTCGGGACGAAACGGCAGCAGGCCCTCGGTGACGCCCGCCAGGATGACGTGCGGCCACTCCAGGCCCTTGGCAGCGTGCAGGGTCGAGAGCGTCACGACGTTCGGATCCTGCTCGCGCTCGTTCAGGGTCGAAATCAGCGAGATGGTCTGCGCCACCTCCAGCAGGCTGCGGGGTTCCTGGCGCAGGCTCACGCCGGCCGCGTCCTCGATCTGCCCGCCGCAGCGCCCGGCCATCCAGTCGCAGAACTCCAGCACGTTCTGCCAGCGCGCGGCGGCCTGCGGGGCAGTGTCCGCGGCGTCGATCAGGTGCTTTTCATAGCCGATGTCCCGCAGCCAGTCGGCCAGGAAGGCACGCGCGGCCTCGTGGCCGACGGTGTGGCCGGCGCGATGGCGCAGGGCGTTGACGGCGCGGCCGAACTCGTGCAGGCCGGCGATGGCGCGTGCTGGCAGCGCCGCCGGCAGCGAGTGCGCGAAGAGCGCGCCGAACAGCGACAGGCGCGCCTTGCCGGCGAACGCGCCGAGGGCGCCCAGGGTCTGGTGACCGATGCCGCGCCGGGGCGTGGTGACGGCGCGCAGGAAGGCCGGATCGTCGTCCTCGTTGATCCACAGCCGCAGCCAGGCGCACAGATCCTTGATCTCGGCGCGGTCGAAGAAGCTCTGGCCGCCCGATACCTTGTACGGGATCTGCGCCTTGCGCAGTGCCTGCTCGAACAGCCGGGCCTGGTGGTTGGCGCGGTAGAGGATGGCGAAGTCGCGCCAGTCCCTGTGCGGCGAGGTCTCGCGCAGCGACTGGATGCGCGCCACCGCGCGCTCGGCCTCGTGCTGCTCGTGGTCGCAGGACACGACGCGCACCGGCTCGCCTTCGCCCAGCTCGGAATACAGGCGCTTCTCGAACAGCTTGGGGTTGGGCGCGATCACGTTGTTGGCGGCGCGCAGGATGGCGCTGGTGGAGCGGTAGTTCTGCTCCAGCTTGATGACCCTGAGCTGCGGAAAGTCCTGCGGCAGGCGACGCAGGTTGTCCAGCGTGGCGCCGCGCCAGCCGTAGATGCTCTGGTCGTCGTCGCCGACGGCGGTGAAGCTGCCGGACGGACCGATCAGCAGCTTCATCAGCTCGTACTGGGTGGCGTTGGTGTCCTGGTATTCATCGACCAGCACGTGCGCCAGTCGCTCCTGCCACTGGTGTGCAACGCGCTCATGATTTCGGAGCAAACGCAGCGGCAGGCCGATCAGGTCGTCGAAGTCCACGCTCTGGTAGGCCGAGAGGCGCTCCTCGTAGCGCGCCATGAGGAGCGCGGTCTGGCGCTCGCCTTCGCTGCCGGCCTGCGCCAGTGCGTCGGCGGCGTCCAGCCCGGCGTTCTTCCAGCGGCTGATCGCCCACTGCCACTGGCGTGCCGCGGCGGCGTCGGTGGTGGTGCCGCAGTCCTTCAGCAGGCCGAGCACGTCGTCACTGTCGAGGATGCTGAACTGGGGTTTCAGGCCGAGCGTCGCGCCGTCCTCGCGCAGGATGCGCACGCCCAGGGCATGGAAGGTGCACACCAGCACCTCGCCCGCGGCCTTGCCGACCAGCTCGCGCGTGCGCTCGCGCATCTCGGCCGCGGCCTTGTTGGTGAAGGTGATGGCGGCGATGCGCGCGGGCGCCACGCCGGTCTGGATCAGGCGCGCGATCTTGTGCGTGATGACGCGTGTCTTGCCCGAACCGGCGCCCGCCAGCACCAGGCAGGGCCCGCGCAGGTGATTCACGGCGTCCTGCTGGGCGAGGTTCAGGTGGTCGGACATGCGGGCAGGAATGATAACCACCCCCGCGGCGCCACCCGCTGCGCGATGATGCGCTGCCCCTTCGAGGAGGTACCGCCCGCGCACGGTCAAAGCCCGTCCACGGCGGTCGCAGGCCTGGCCTGCCCGCGGCCATCGGGTCTTCCGGGTTTCACGCGCCGCGGCTGCAGTGCGGCGCCATGGGTCGCTGAACTGATACGCTCTCTGGCCCTGGACCTGCTTGAAGCGCCTTTCCATGACCGCCCTGGCCGGCATCCTGGCCGTCACCTTTCCATTCTTCGCCCTGGTCCTGTGCGGCTACCTGGCGGCGCGCTCGCGCCTGCTGCCGCTCGATGCCGTGCCGGGGCTGAACATGTTCGTGCTGTACTTCGCGCTGCCGTGCATGCTGTGGCGCTTCGGCAGCGCGACGCCGGCGGCGCAGCTGTTCGACCCCGGGGTGGCGCTGCTGTGGATCCTGTGCGCCCTGCTGCTGATCTGGCTGGCGGCCGGCACGGCGCGACGCCGCGGCGCCGGCTGGCCGGACGCCGCGATGGGCGCGCTGGTGGCGGTGTTCCCCAATTCCGGCTTCATGGGCGTGCCGCTGATCGTCGCCCTGCTGGGCGACAGCGGCGCCGGGCCCGTGATGGCCAGCCTGCTGGTGGACCTGGTGCTGACCAGCTCGCTGTGCATCGGCCTGTCGCAGTGGCATGACGTCGGGACCGCACGGTTGCCCGGCGAAAGCCCGGTCGTCCAGGCCGTGGCGCGGGCGTTGCGTGGCGCGCTGGTCAATCCGCTGCCGTGGTCGATCCTGCTCGGCGCGCTGGCCGGCGCGGTCGGCTTTGCCCTGTGGGAGCCGCTGGACCGCACGGTCGCCCTGCTGGCCGACGCCGCCTCGCCGATGGCCTTGTTCACCATCGGCGCGGTGCTGGCGCGCGAGCAGATGCAGCCGGGCTTGCAGGGCGTGGCTCGGGCGGCGCTGCATGACGTCGGCTTCATCACCGCGCTCAAGCTGGTGGCGCACCCGCTGCTGGTGGCCGGCCTGGGCGCGCTGGCGGTGTGGGCGCGGCTGCTGCCGGCGCCGCTGCTCGTGCCGCTGGTGTTGACGGCGGCGCTGCCCGCGGCCAGCAGCGTGTCCCTGCTGGCCGAGCGCTTCGGCGCCGACAACGGGCGCGTCGCGCGCATCATCCTGTGGTCGACGACCCTGGCCTTCTTCAGCTTTTCGGGGGTGGTGGCGCTGATCAAATAGGCACCCCATGGTGCTCTTCGCACCTTCTCCTGGAGGGGGATGCGCCCTCTGCGCAGGGAGACTCCGGCCATGGGTGCCGCGAATGGCCGGCGCCGCGGCCAGCGGGGCAGGACCGCGTCATGCGCAGTGCGGCGCGCGAAGCGGGGTGCGCCAGCGGAAGCCGGACAAGCGCTCCAGTCGCCGCGCTCCGCGTGCTCGTTGCGAGAGGTGACGACGCTGCCGCCCGTCCAGACCGATGCGGCCTCGTCTTGCGCTGCGAGCCGCGGCTTCTGGAGATGACCCGTTGCGCGGCGCTGAGGCCGCGGCAGGCCACTGCGCTATGGCTGCGGTGGCAGGTGGATGGGCGGGATGGCGCGGATCTCTTCTTCCAGCGTCGCCTTGGGCAGGGTGGTCACGCTTTCCTTCAGCAGGCCGCCGCCGATCACGCTGCCCGACACCTCGCCCTGTCCCTTGACGCGTGCGATGCAGTCGGCCTTGTAGAACTCGGGCAGGTTGTCGCAACGCTTGAGCGCATTGGCCAGGGCTTCGTCCGCCGAGACGGCGGTGAGCTCCTTCTCTTGCGCGTTGCGCATCTCCAGGCGGGCGGCGGCTTCATCGAGGTTGGTTTCGACGGGCGTGATCTGGGCCAGCGCGGGCAGGGCGAGCGCCGTGCACAGCGCGAGTCCGGTCAGTCGTGTGATCACCTTGGGGCTCCTTTCATGGTGGTTTGATGCTCGGCGGCAAAACGCGGCCCGCGACTCGCCTTCGGCTGCGCGGCGATGATGCCTGCCATTCGTCCGCTTCCCATGCATGCCGCGGGCCGGAGCGTTGTCATGCCCCTGATGGCCGCACGAGACACGTCCTGCCGGATTGGTGGGGTGCAGCACGCCAGAGTTCCATCTGCCGGCGGTCGGGTTGCTGGCGCGGGTCTCCTTTTCGCAGGTTGCCTCGCATCGACCGCGACGCATGAAACGGCCCTGTTCCGAGGGCCGCGGCGCAGGCCAGTCGCAGGCCCCCGTGGACGGGATCGTTCTGGACACCGGGTGCGATTCCTCAAAGCGACAGCGGATCGACGTCCACCGCCCAGCGCACGATGCCGCGGTGCTCGGGCGCGGCGCGCAGTGCGTGCAGCAGCGGCACGCAGGCGGCCAGCACCTGCTGCAGGGCGCTGCGGTAGGGGCTTTCCAGCAGCATCTGGGCGCGCTCGATGCGCGCCACGCGCTGGATCGCCAGCGGCACGGCCGGATACCAGGCGAGCTGGTCCAGCGCGGCTGCGAGCGCCGGGTCCTGCACCAACTGCTCGCGCGCCTGGCGTGCCAGCGCGTTCAGGAAGGCCTGGGCCGCCTCCTGCGTGCGCGCCTCGGCGCGCAGCAGGGCCAGGTGACTGAACGGCGGCAGGCCGGCCTGGCGCCGTTCGGCCAGCTGGCTGGCGGCGAAGCCGGGGTAGTCGTGCGCCTTCAGCGCGGCATGCAGCGGATGCGTGGGGTGGTGCGTCTGCACCCACATTTCGCTGCTGCCGCTGCTCGCCCCGTCGCGGCCAGCGCGCCCCGCCGCCTGCATCAGCAGGGCGAACAAGCGCTCGGGCGCGCGAAAATCACTCGAGAACAGCGCTGTGTCGGGATTGATGGCAGCCACCAGGGTGACGTGCCGAAAGTCGTGTCCCTTGGCGATCATCTGCGTGCCCACCAGCACGTCGACCGTGCCGGCATGCACCTGGGCCAGGTAGGCCTCGAGCTGGCCCTTGCCGCGCGTCGAGTCGGCGTCGATGCGCGCCACGCGGGCCGGACTGCCGTCCGGGCGCCGCACGCCGGCCAGCAACTCGGTGACACGTTCTTCGAGTTGTTCGGTGCCGCGCCCCTGGGTGCCGATGTCGGGATTGCCGCACTGCGGGCAGGCGCGCGGCACGCGCTCGGCCAGGCCGCAGTGGTGGCAGCGCAGCGTGCGGTCGATCTTGTGGAACACGCGGTAGGCACTGCAGTGCGGGCATTCGCTGTTCCAGCCGCAATCGGGGCACTGGAGCACGGGCGCCCAGCCGCGCCGATTCAGCAGCAGCAGTGCCTGCTCGCCGCGTGCCACGCGCTCGCCGATGGCGGCCAGCAGGGGCGGCGCGATGAGGGTGCCGCGCGGCTGGCGCCCCATGTCGACGCGGCGCACGCGCGGCAGGCCGGCCAGCGGGTCGGCATCCGGCGCGCTGCCGACGCGGCGCGGCATGGCGAGCCGCCGCAGCCGGCCCGGACCGCCCTCGGCCGCCGGCAGGCTGGCCTGCCAGCTCTCCAGCGAGGGCGTGGCCGAGCCCAGGATGACCCGCGCCCCGCTGACGTGGCCGCGGTACAGTGCCAGGTCGCGCGCCGAGTAGCGCGCGCCTTCCTGCTGCTTGTAGCTCGGGTCGTGTTCCTCGTCGACCACGATCAGCGCCAGGCGCGGAATCGAGGCCAGCACCGCCACGCGCGTGCCGAGCACGATGCGCGCCTGGCCGGCGTGCGCTGCCAGCCAGGCCTTCAGGCGTTGCGGCGGCGTCAGGCCGCTGTGCAGCGAGACGCAGGCGCCAGCGCCAAAGCGTGCAGCAAAGCGCGCCTCGAGCTGCGGCGTGAGGTTGATCTCCGGCACCAGCACCAGTACCTGGGCCTCGGGATCGCGCGCCAGGGCTCCTGCGGCCGCACGCATGTAGACCTCGGTCTTGCCGCTGCCGGTGGCGCCAAACAGCAGGAAGGGCCCGGGTTCGGCCTCGATCGCGGCCAGCGCGCCCGCCTGATCGGCGGTCAGGGGGCGCAACGCACCGTCCTCGGGGCCTGCCTCGGCGGGCCGCGCCGCCGGGCGCTTCAGGCGCCGTGCCAGTTGCACGGCGCTCAGGCTGCGCAGCTGCGGCGGCAGCGCCGCCAGCGCGACCTCGCCGAGCGCGCGCTGATAGTATCGTGCCGTGAATTCGATCAGCGTGCGCCACGTCGGGTCCAGCGGCGCCAGGCCATCCAGCGCGCCCGTGACCGCGCGCGCCTGGCGGGCCAGCGGCTCGGCCGGCGCGGGCAGATCGGCCTGCCAGACCACGCCCAGCACCTCGCGCTGGCCCAGCGGCACACGCACCAGGGAACCCGCCGGCAGGGGCTGGGCGCTGCGGTAAGTCAGCGGTGTGGCAATTCCGCTATGCGCCGGCGTCGGCACGGCGATGGCCAGCCAGTGCGTCATGGGCGCCGCGCCAGGCCGGGAATCAACATCCGGTTTGCGCCCTAAGTAGTTGATTGATGGCGGCTTTCCGAGTCATTCCCAGAATCTGTGGATAATTTTGTTGAAAACCCGCCGACACTGCCCCGCAGGCCTTGAAAATCAAGGCTTTCGACACCTTGCCCATCCAAGAAGCAGGATTTCAACACGATATGAATCAATGGGTTGCACGCGCATTCCGGTCGACAGAAACAATACGTATCATCGCCTTCGCGTTTGTGCATAAGTCAAGTCCGCAGGGCCCGCTTTTGCCCCCAATCAGGGTCTGCAACCTTGACGCGGGTGCACGAACGCGCTAACCCGCGCGCAGGCGGCGCGAGTACGCGTGCACCTCGTCCACCAGGTGCAGCACGTGTTCCGGCGGCGTGAACTGGCTGATGCCGTGTCCCAGGTTGAACACGTGGCCGATACCGCGCGCCGCCGCATCCGTGTGCGGGCGGCCGAAGGCGTCCAGCACGCGGCGCGCCTCGGCACGGATCGCCTCCGGCGGGGCGAACAGCACGTTCGGGTCGATGTTGCCCTGCAGCGCCGTCGGCGCGATGTCGCGCGCGGCGGCGGGCGGCTGCTCCAGCACCTGGCGCGCGCGGCCCAGATCCATGGTCCAGTCCAGCCCCAGCGAGTCGCAGGCCAGCTGCTCGCGCATGTCGGCCAGCCACAGGCCGCCGCCCTTGGTGAACACGATGCGCGGCACCACGGCGCCGTCGGCGCCGGTGCGCTTGAGCTGGCCCAGCACGCGCGCCGTGTAGGCCAGGCTGAAGGCCTGAAAGGCGCCGTCGGCCAGCACCCCGCCCCAGGAGTCGAACACCATCACCGCCTGCGCGCCGGCGTCGACCTGGGCGTTCAGGTACTGCGCCACGGCGTCGGCGTTCACCTGCAGCACGCGGTGCATCAGGTCGGGGCGCGCGTACATCAGGGTCTTGATGTGGCGGTAGTCCTTGCTGCCGCTGCCCTCGACCATGTAGCAGGCCAGGGTCCAGGGGCTGCCGGAAAAGCCGATCAGCGGCACCCGGCCGGCCAGCGCCTTGCGGATGCTGGCGACGGCGTCGAACACGTAGCGCAGCTTGTCCATGTCCGGCACCGCCAGCCGGGCCACGGCCGCCTCGTCGCGCACCGCGTGCTCGAACTTCGGCCCCTCGCCGTGCACGAAGGACAGGCCCAGACCCATCGCGTCCGGCACCGTCAGGATGTCGGAAAACAGGATCGCGGCGTCGAGCGGAAAGCGCTCCAGCGGCTGCAGCGTCACCTCGGTGGCGTAGTCCACGTTCGTCGCCAGGCCCATGAAGCTGCCCGCTCTGGCACGCGTATCGCGGTATTCAGGCAGGTAGCGTCCGGCCTGGCGCATGAGCCAGATCGGCGTGACGTCGGTGGCCTGGCCCAGGCAGGCGCGCAGGAAGCGGTCGTTTTGGAGGGGTGCGAGACTCATGGGGGATGATTGTCGCAGTCCCGGCAATCCTGTTCCGGATGGGCAGAACTGTTGATAATTCTGTCACTCGAGGAGGGAAATGGCGGGATCTTCCAGCGTCTCAGGAGCGGACTGGTCCGAGTCAGAGATCGATCTGATCGTTGCTGACTATTTCTGCATGCGCGACATGTGGTTGCGCAACGAGCCGTTCGTGAAGGCGCATCACTACCGCGCGATCATGGAGGAGACAGGACGATCGAAGGGTTCGGTCGAGAGCAAGTACATGAATATCAGCGCCACGCTGGAGCGACTCAGTCTGCCGTGGCTGGGCGGGTATGCGCCCTTGAGAAATTTTCAGGGTGCCTTGCTCAGGGCAGTCGAACGCTATGTGGAGCGTGAGTGGATTGACGGCGTTGTGCCTGAACGGCCGGGCGTTCAAGCGTCGCTCGATGAGCCCCTGTTCATCGAGACGGCACCCGAGATCGGCGCGCTTCCAGTGTCCAGCAACCCGGAGTTGGAGCGCATGGCTCGCAAGTTCGATCCCGCCCTGCGGGACGAGCGCAATCGCAAGATCGGCCTTGCGGGGGAGCAGCGGGTCGTCGAGTCGGAGCGGGCGCGCCTGGCGCGCGACGGGCGCCCGGACCTCGCGCGCAAGGTGAAATGGATCTCGCAGGAGCTGGGCGACGGTGCCGGCTACGACATCGCCTCGTTCGAGTTGGACGGTAGCGAGCGTTTTCTTGAGGTCAAGACGACGATCGGCCACAAGCGCACGCCTTTCATGCTGACGCGCAACGAGAAGGACTTTGCCGAGGAGGCGGGCCAGCGGTTCCGCATCTTCCGGCTGTACAACTGGGGCCGAGCCCCGGGGGCGTTTCTGATCCGGCCGCCGCTGACGAGCTGTCTGATCCTGGAGCCGGCCGTCTATCGGGCCTCGTTCGGGTGAGGCGGGCGCGGCACGCGCGTGGAGACCGGGGATTAACGGGGCTTTGCCGTCCTGACCGGCTTCAAGGGCAGCAGTTCCTGCGCCAACGGCAGCGCCGAGAACCCCGGATCCTTGTGCACCAGCACGGCGTGCACCAGAGTCGCGCTGGCGGCGATCCAGGCGTCGGCCAGGGACAGCGGGTGGAGTGCCGTGCAGGGTGAATTACTGATTTGCCGAATTCAAGTCAGCTGATGCTGGCAGCTTCGCGTCAGCTCGCGCGTGCCAGCACCGGTGCCAGCGCCACCCCCGTGTGCGTGTCCGCCCGCACCACGTCCTCCGGCGTGCCTTCCGCCACGATGCGGCCGCCGCCGTCGCCGCCTTCGGGACCCAGGTCGAGGATCCAGTCGGCTTCGGCGATGAGGTCCAGGTCGTGCTCGATCACGATCACGCTGTGGCCGCCGCCGACCAGGCGGTGCAGCACGCGGATCAGCTTTTCGACGTCCTGCATGTGCAGGCCGACGGTGGGCTCATCGAGCACGTAGAGGGTGTGCGGGGCCTTGCGGCCACGCTTGGCCACGTCGTCGCGCACCTTGCTGAGCTCGGTCACCAGCTTGATGCGCTGGGCCTCGCCGCCGGACAGCGTGGGCGAGGGCTGGCCCAGGGTCAGGTAGCCCAGGCCGACGTCCTGCAGCAGGCGCAAGGGGTGGGCGATGGCGGGCATGGAGGCGAAGAACTCGACCGCCTCGTCCACCTCCATCTGCAGCATCTGGCCGATGCTCTTGCCGCGCCAGGTGACGGCCAGGGTCTCGGGGTTGAAGCGCGCGCCGTGGCAGACCTCGCACGGCACCTTGACGTCGGGCAGGAAGCTCATGGCGAGCGTGCGCATGCCCTGGCCCTCGCAGGCCGGGCAGCGGCCGTCGCCGGTGTTGAAGGAAAAGCGCCCGGGCGCGTAGCCGCGCGCGCGCGCCTCCAGGGTGTCTGCAAACAGGCGCCGCACCAGATCCCAGAAGCCGATGTAGGTGGCGGGACAGGAGCGCGGGGTCTTGCCGATCGGGGTCTGGTCGACTTCGAGCACGCGGTCGATGGACTCGAAGCCCTGCAGGCCGCTGCAACCGACCAGCGGCGGTGCCTTGCCGGCGTCCATGGCCTCGCGCCCCGCCTTCGTCGAACGCTGCTGCACCCAGGCGGCGACGTTGGCCAGCAGCACCTCGCGCGCCAGCGTCGACTTGCCGGATCCCGAGACGCCGGTGATGGCGACCAGGCGCTGCAGCGGCACGCGGGCGTCGACCTGCCGCAGGTTGTGGCGCTGCGCGCCAAGCACGGTGAGCCAGCGCGAGGCGCCGTTCGGGACTGCCTCATCCGCTTCGTCACGGATTGCCGCTTGCGCCTTCTGGTGAGGCATCCGAGCCGATTCCTGCTCGAATCCAGGAGCGGGCGCCGCAGCCAGCACCGGTCGGCGCGGCTGCAGCGGGTGGCGCATGGCGTGCAGCAGGTAGCGGCCGGTGGCCGAGTCGGGCGCGGCCTGCACGTCGGCCACGCTGCCCTCGGCCACCAGGCGGCCGCCGCGGATGCCGGCGCCGGGACCGATGTCGATCAGGTGCTGGGCGGCGCGGATGGTTTCCTCGTCGTGCTCCACCACGACCAGGGTGTTGCCGTGGTCGCTGAGCTGCTGCAGCGCGCCCAGCAGGATGCGGTTGTCGCGCGGGTGCAGGCCGATGGTGGGCTCGTCCAGCACGTAGCACACGCCCTGCAGGTTGCTGCCGAGCTGCGCCGCCAGGCGGATGCGCTGCGCCTCGCCGCCGCTCAGCGTGGGCGCGCCGCGATCGAGCGTGAGGTAGCCCAGGCCGACCTGCTCGAGGAAGGTCAGGCGGCTGCGGATCTCGGGCAGCAGGTCGCGGGCGATCTCCTGCGCGCGGCCTTCGAGCCGCAGGCCATCGACCCACTGGTGCAGGTCAGCCACCGACAGGCGTGCGAGCTCGGTGATGGGCAGGCCGTCGACCTGCGATGCGCGTGCGGACAGGGCCTGCGGCGCGGGTACGCCCTCCAGCAGCACGGCACGTGCCGTCGGGTTCAGCCGCGTGCCGGCGCAGGTGGCGCAGGTCAGGTCGACCAGGTCTTCCACCTCGGGCTCGTCCAGCGTCTGCTCCTGGCCGCGCTCGTCTGCGGACAGCACCGAGTCGTCCAGCAGCTTGCGCTGGGCTCGCGTGAGTGCAATGCCGGTGCCGACGCAGTCGGGGCACCAGCCGTGCTTGCTGTTGTAGGAGAACAGGCGCGGGTCCGGCTCGGCGTAGCTGGTGCCGCAGACCGGGCAGGCGCGCTTGGTCGAGAACACCTCGACCTGGCCGATGGCGGCGGTGGGCAGGCCAGCCTCCATGGCACTCCGCAGGCCGGCGATCTCGTGCAGCACGTGCACCACGCCCTTGCCGTGCTCGAGCGCGCGCGCCAGCGATTCGCGCAGCTGGGGTTCGTTGCCGGGGCTGACGGGCAGGCTCATCACCGGCAGCTCGATGGTGTGCTCCTTGAAGCGGTCGATGCGCGGAAAGCCGGTGGTGGGCAGGAACTCGCCATCGACGCGCAAGTGGGTGAAGCCGCGCGGCCGTGCCCAGTCGGCCAGCTCGGTGTAGACGCCCTTGCGGTTCACCACCAGCGGCGCCAGCAGGCCGATGGTCTGGCCGCGGTAGCGCGTCAGGATCTGCGCCGCGATGCGCTCGGGCGTCTGCGGCTCGACGCGCGCGCCGTCGTGGATGCAGTGCTGCACGCCCAGCTTGACGTAGAGCAGGCGCAGGAAGTGCCAGACCTCGGTCACGGTGCCGACCGTGCTCTTGCGCCCGCCGCGCGACAGGCGCTGCTCGATCGCCACCGTGGGCGGGATGCCGTAGACCGCGTCGACCGCCGCGCGGCCAGCCGGCTGCACGATGGAGCGCGCGTAGGCGTTGAGCGATTCCAGGTAGCGGCGCTGGCCCTCGTTGAACAGGATGTCGAAGGCCAGCGTGGACTTGCCCGAACCCGACACGCCGGTGACGACGCTGAAGCGGCCGTGCGGCACCGAGACGCTGAGGTTCTTCAGGTTGTGTTCGCGCGCACGCACGATGTCGATGGCGGTCGGACGCTGCACGTCCAGTGCCTGGCGGGCATACGCGGCCCTGGCTTCCTCGACGCCGGGCGGCGCGTTCAGTGCCTGTTCGTATGCGCGCAGCGCCGTCCCGGTGTGCGAGCCGGGCTGCGCCATCACGTCCGCGGGCGTGCCCTGCGCCACGATGCAGCCGCCGGCGTCGCCCCCCTCGGGGCCCAGGTCGATCAGCCAGTCGGAGGCGCGCATGACGTCGAGGTTGTGCTCGATCACGACCAGGCTGTGGCCGGCGTCCAGCAGCTTGCGCAGGGCGCGCATCAGCTTGGCGATGTCGTCGAAGTGCAGGCCCGTCGTCGGCTCGTCGAACAGGAACAGCTGGCCCTTGCGCGCCATGGGCTGGCGGCTGGCCGTTTGAGCTTTCGCGGCTTCCGCCAGATGGCCCGCCAGCTTGAGGCGCTGTGCCTCGCCGCCGGACAGCGTGGGCACCGGCTGGCCCAGCTTGACGTAGTCCAGCCCCACGTCGACGATGGGTTGCAGCGCGCGCACCACCTCGCGGTCGCGCGCAAAGAGCTCGATCGCCTCGGCCACGGTGAGGTCCAGCACGTCGGCCACGTTCAGGTGGCGCGCGCGCAGGTCGCTCGGCGCCTGGCGGTCGATGCGCACCTCCAGCACCTCGGGCCGGTAGCGCTGGCCGTTGCAGTCGGGGCAGCGCAGGTAGACGTCGCTGAGGAACTGCATCTCGACGTGCTCGAAGCCCGAGCCGCCGCAGGTCGGGCAGCGCCCATCGCCGCTGTTGAAGCTGAACTTGGACGCGGTGTAGGCGCGCTGGCGTGCCAGCGGCGCGTCGGCATACAGCTTGCGCATGGCGTCCCAGGCGCCGACGTAGCTGACCGGGTTGGAGCGCGCGGTCT
This sequence comes from Ottowia sp., assembly GCF_035325765.1. Lineage (GTDB taxonomy): Bacteria > Pseudomonadota > Gammaproteobacteria > Burkholderiales > Burkholderiaceae_C > Ottowia. Next base: position 36,107 of record NZ_DAOKZG010000017.1, on the reverse strand, counting down.
TGCCGATGGGCGACTGGTCGACGAACACCACGCCGCTGAGCTGCTCGGCACCCAGCAGGCGGTCGTGCGCGCCGGGCGCCTCGGTGGCGCGGCCGAAGTGGCGCATCAGCGCCGGTGCCAGCACGTCCTGGATCAGAGTCGACTTGCCCGAGCCCGACACGCCCGTCACGGTGACCAGGCGCTGCAGCGGGAATTCGACGTCGATGCCCTGCAGGTTGTGCTCGCGCGCACCCTCCAGGATCAAGCGCGGCGTGTCGGGCTTGACTCCGCGCGCAAAGCCCAGGCCGATGGTCTTGCGTCCGCCCAGGTAGGCGCCGGTCAGGGTATCGGCAGCGCGCAGTTCCTCCGGCGTGCCGTCGAACACGATGCGCCCGCCGGCCGCCCCCGGGCCGGGGCCGAAGTCGAGCACGCGGTCGGCCGCCAGCATCACCGCCGGGTCGTGCTCGACCACCACCAGGGTGTTGCCGGCGCTGCGCAGGCGCTGCATGGCCTGGGTGATGCGGTCCATGTCGCGCGGGTGCAGGCCGATGCTGGGCTCGTCCAGCACGAACAGGGTGTTGACCAGGGAGGTGCCGAGCGCCGTGGTCAGGTTGATGCGCTGCACTTCGCCGCCCGAGAGCGTGCGGCTCTGGCGGTCCAGCGTGAGGTAGCCGATGCCGACGTCGGTGAGGTACTTCAGCCGGGTCTGGATTTCGTCCAGGATCAGCCTGAGCGCCTGGGCGTCGGCGGATTGCGCATCGAATGGGCTTTCCGCGCCTGCCGGACGGGCAGAGGCCGTCGTGCCTCTTGACGCATCCTGCAGCCGGTCGAAGAAGCGTGCCAGGCGGTCGATCGGCAGCAGCATCAGGTCGTGCAGGCACAGGCCGGGCAGCCGTTCCAGCTGTGCGCGGCTCCAGCCCACGCCCTGCGGCATGAAACGCTCGAAATGCTGGCCCCCACGCTCGGCGCAGCCGCGCGCTTGCTGCGCCCTGGAGGGGCTGCCGCCCCCTGGGGCAGCCCGGCCTGGCGACGGCGCCAGCACCGCGTCGGCGTCCTCCCTCGAGCCCACGCGCCACAGCAGCGATTCGAGCTTGAGCCGCGCGCCGCCGCAGGTGGGGCAGGGCGTGTAGCTGCGGTACTTGGACAAGAGCACGCGGATGTGCATCTTGTAGGCCTTGCTCTCGAGGTAGGCGAAGAAGCGCCGCACGCCGTACCACTGGCGGCTCCAGTTGCCCTCGCGGTAGCTCGGCGTGCCCTCGATCACCCAATGCTGCTGCTCGGGCGTGAGCTTGTTCCAGGGCGTGTCGCGCGGGATGCCGGCGCTCTCGGCATGGCGCATCAGGTCGTCCTGGCACTCGCTCCAGGCCGGAGTCTGGAACGGCTTGATGGCGCCGGCGCGCAGCGTGAGCCGCCCGTCCGGGATCACCAGCCCCATGTCCACCCCGATCACGCGGCCAAAGCCGCGGCAGTCGGGGCAGGCGCCCACGGCCGAGTTGAACGAGAACATCGAGGGGATGGGCTCGCCGTAGCGCAGGTCGCTTTCGGGGCAGTGCAGGCCGGTGGAGAAACGCCACAGATCCGTGGTCTCGCCGTCCTCGCCCAGCACGTGCACGGCGAGGCGCCCGCCGCCGCGCAGCAGCGCCAGCTCGATCGCCTCAATCACGCGTGCGCGTTCGGTGCGGCCGACGCGGAAGCGATCCGCCACTACGTCGAGGATCTTCTTGTCGCCGCTGGTGCGCTCGGCCTGCACGCGCGTGAAACCGGCGGCCGACAGCCACTGCTGCACTTCCTCGGCCGTGGTGTTGGCGGGCAGCTCGACCGCGAAAGTGAGGGCGAGGCGCGGATCGCTGCCCCCCGAGGGGGCCGCTTCCCCTTGGGACGGCCCGGCGGTGAAGCGCTCCGCGCGACGCAGCAACTCCCGATAAATGGTGTTCGGCGTGTCATGCCGCACCGGCAGCCCGGTCTGGCGGTCGAACAGCTGGCCGGCGCGCGCGAACAGGAGCTTGAGGTGGTCGTTCAGCTCCGTCATCGTGCCGACGGTGGAGCGCGAGTTGCGCACCGGATTCGTCTGGTCGATCGCGATCGCCGGCGGCACGCCCTCCACCTTGTCCACCGCCGGCTTGTCCATGCGGTCGAGGAACTGGCGCGCGTAGGGGCTGAAGGTCTCGACGTAGCGCCGCTGACCCTCGGCGTACAGGGTGTCGAATACCAGGCTGGACTTGCCGGAGCCGCTGACGCCGGTGACCACCGTCAGCTCGCCGGTGCGCAGGTCCAGGTCCAGGTTCTTCAGGTTGTGCTGTCGGGCGCCGCGGATGCGGATCAGGCCATCGGTCATTGGGTTTTGGTGCAGTGTTTCGCGCTGTCAGGCACTTGCAGAAGCCAGAAAAAGGCTCTGGGCGAGGCACGGTTCGCAGGCAATGCTGGTGCGCCTCGTCAAGAACTGCAACGCCACAGAGGGCCTTTTTCTGGCTTCCCGTCGGGCGAGCCGCCAGGGGGCCATCTGCCTTGTTGCGTGGTCTTGACATGGCCCCACCCATGCCGGCACCCACGCGTCGCGCATCCGGCCCCTTCGCGACTCGCTACAAGCACCTGACAGCGCGAAACACTGCACAAGGAGATGAGCCCGAAGATTCTAGGGAGCGGCGCTTGTGTCTGGTGGCGTAGGGGCTATCGGTACCGGGGCGACAGCCCGTCCAGCGAATCACCCACGACACGGCATGGCGTTTGTCATCCACGACGCCGGCCGGCGTCATTCGTCCGGGCTTGTTCTCGACTTGTCGCGCCGCTGGGCGTCGTATGCATCCACGATGCGCGCCACCAGCGGATGTCGCACCACGTCGGCACTGGTGAAGCGCGTGAAGGCGATGCCCTTGACCTTGCGCAGCACGCGCTCGGCGTCGACCAGGCCGCTGGTGGTGCCCTTGGGCAGGTCGATCTGGCTGGTGTCGCCGGTCACCACGCAGCGGCTGCCGAAGCCGATGCGGGTGAGGAACATCTTCATCTGCTCGGGCGTGGTGTTCTGGGCCTCGTCCAGGATGACAAAGGCGTGGTTCAGCGTGCGCCCGCGCATGAAAGCGAGCGGTGCGATCTCGAGCTGGTGGCGCTCGAAGGCCTTGGCCACGCGGTCGAAGCCCATCAGGTCGTACAGTGCGTCGTACAGCGGGCGCAGGTAGGGGTCGACCTTCTGCGTCAGGTCGCCGGGCAGGAAGCCCAGGCGCTCGCCCGCCTCGACCGCCGGGCGCGTCAGCACGATGCGCTGCACCGACTGGCGCTCCAGGGCGTCGACGGCGCAGGCCACGGCGAGGTAGGTCTTGCCGGTGCCAGCCGGGCCGATGCCGAAGGTGATGTCGTGCTGGGCGATGTGCTCCAGGTAGACGCTCTGGTTGGGCGTGCGCGCCTTCAGGTCGCCACGGCGCGTGGCCAGCACGGTGGCGCCGTCCTCCGATTCGCGCAGGCCCTCGCCATCGCCCACCAGCATGAGCTGCACGGTCTCGGGCGCGATTGGCCGCGCCGCCATCTCGTACAGCGCCTGCAGCACGGCCAGTGCGCGCTCGGCCTGCTTCTTCGGGCCCTCCACCTTGAACTGCTCGCCGCGGTGGGAGATGCTGACCTGCAGCCCGGCCTCGATGGTGCGCAGGTGCTCGTCCATCGGACCGCACAGGTGGGCCAGCCGGGTGTTGCTGGGGGGGATGAAGCTGTGGCGCAGGAGCATCAGGCAATTGTCGGGCATTGTCCGCCCGCGCTTCGCCTATCATGGCCACACCTCCCAAAGCCCGGAGCCGGACCCCCGTGATCGGACGCCTGAGCGGCCTGCTGGCCGAAAAGAACCCACCCCAGATCCTGGTCGACTGCCAGGGCGTCGGCTACGAAGTCGACGTGCCGATGAGCACCTTCTACAACCTGCCGGCGCTGGGCGAGCGCGTGCAGTTGCTGACGCATTTCGTGGTGCGCGAGGATGCGCAGGTGCTGTACGGGTTCGCCAGCGCGGCCGAGCGCGCTGCCTTTCGCCAGCTCGTCAAGATCAGCGGCGTCGGGCCGCGCACGGCGCTGGCCGTGCTGTCGGGCATGAGCGTGGCCGAGCTGGCCCAGGCCGTCACGGCGCAGCAGGCGGGGCGCCTGGTCAAGGTGCCCGGCATCGGCAAGAAGACCGCCGAGCGCCTGTTGCTGGAGTTGCGCGGCAAGCTCGGCGCCGACCTGGACGCGCCGCTGGCCGCTCCCGCCAGCGACGCCCACGGCGACATCCTGCAGGCCCTGCTGGCCCTGGGCTACAGCGAGAAGGAGGCGGGCGCGGCGCTGAAGGCGCTGCCGCCGGGCAGCGGCGTGAGCGACGGCATCCGGCAGGCGCTGAAGGCACTGGCGAAATGAAATGGCACTCCGCCGGCCTTGCCACGCACCACCTGTTGGCCGCTGGGGACGGCGGCTGTCTGACTGGCTTGTGTCTCGCCCACGCGGGACAGGTCGGATCGAAGGGCGGGTTGCACGGCCCGCCGCATCGGTGGCGCGCTGACATGAGTCCGTCCGTCCCGGTCCCGGGAGCCTCGCATGCGACTTGATCGCTCCACTTCGATGCTGGTGCTGGCGGCCCTGCCCTGGCTGGCTGCCTGCGTCAACCCGGTCGCGCCGGCCGATGCGGCGGCGCCCGAGCCGATCCCGCGCGTCGTTGCCGATCGCATCAGCGCCGGCGGCGCGCCCGGCAACCACTGCGATGCGCGGGCAGCGCAGTTCCTGGTCGGCCAGCGCTACGACGACGACAGCTTGCGACGTGCCCTGGAGGCGGCCGGGGCCGACGAGGCGCGGCGGCTGCGGCCGGACAGCGTGATCACCAAGGAGTACCAGGCCGGCCGCCTGAACGTGGTGGTCGATGCCGGCGGACGCGTGGTGCGCGTGCACTGCGGGTGACTGGCGGCGTGCAGCCACGGGGCCGGAGGACAGGAGCGCACATGACGAGACGATGGCATTCCCGGGCCGCGGTCCTGGCGTGCGGACTGATCCTGGCCGCCTGTGGCGGCGGCGACGACGAGCCGAGCCAGCCGCCGTCCATGGTGCTGGCGCCGATCCCGATGGCGTCCGGCGCGCGCATCGAGCCGCTGGACACCCGGGTGGTCGAGCGCGCGGCCAGCAAGAGGGCACCCGCGGCGGCAAGCCGCCTGCCGACCGGCGCGCCGGTGGTGCGGGTCGAACTGGCGCCGTTGGTCGAGGCCAAGGCGGTGCCCGAGCGTGCGCCCGGGTCGCCCTTGCGCATCGGCGTCGGGCGCGCGGTGCCTGCGACGGCGCAGGTGCAGGATCTGGCGGCCCTGCTCGACTGGCACACGCTGGACGACGGCGCGCGCGTGGCGGCGGTGGCGTTCGATGCCGCGGGTGCGCAGGGCGTGCGCCTGGGCGTGCTGGTGCGCGCGTTGCCCGATGGGGCGGTGCTGCGTTTCTACGGCCGCCCGGGCACGCCGGTGGTGGCGCTGGATTCGGACGCGCTGGCGGCGCTGCACGCGCTCAACCGGCGCGGCGGACTGGCCGACGATGCGGCGCGCATGGTCTGGGGGCCCGATACCGACGGCGCCGTGAGCACGCTGGAAGTCGAGCTGCCGGCGGGCGTGGCGGCGGATCGACTGCAGCTCGCCGTGCCCGAGCTGTCGCACCTGATGCAGACCGTGGCGCAGGCGCTGGCCAAGGACGAGGCGGACATCGGACGCGCGGGCTCCTGCAATGTCGACGCCAGCTGCACGACCTATGAGGCCGAGAGCCGCTCGGTGGCCAAGATGCTGTTCACCCGGAGTGGGTCCAGCTTCCTGTGCACGGGGACCCTGCTGAACGACGCACAGGGCAGCGGCCGGCCGTACTTCCTGACGGCCTCGCACTGCATTGGCGACCAGGCCACGGCCTCGACGCTGGTCACCTACTGGTTCTTCCGTGCCGCGAGCTGCGGCGCCGCGCGCCCCGATCCGGCGAACACGCGCCGGGCAGGTGGTGCTGTGTGGCGCGCGACCGATACCGCGACCGACACCAGCCTGCTGGAACTGAACGAACCCCCTCCGGGTGGCGTGCTTTACGCCGGCTCCTACTTCGGCCCCAGCCCGGCGATCGGGGCCGACGTGCTGGGTCTGCACCACGCCGGCGGCGATCTGCTCAAGGCCAGCCTGGGGCGCGTGCTGGGCTATGCGAACTGTCCGACCGGCGATGGCAACTGCACGCTGACCAACGACCCGGCATTGGGGGCGTCACTGCGCCTGACCTGGCGCCGCGGCACCACCGAGGGCGGCAGCAGCGGCTCGGCCATCTTCGCCCAGTCGGAGGGCGGCACGCGCTACGTGGTCGGTGTGCTGCACGGCGGCAACGCCAGTTGCGACAATCCGGAGGGCAGTGATTTCTACGGCCGCTTCGAGCGCAGCTTTGCCGCCGGCCTGCGCGACTGGCTGGCGCCCTGAGCCACAATCGTGGCATGAGCATCACGGTCGATGATTTCGGCGCGCCGGCCGGCGACCCGGCGCCGCGCCTGGTCTCCGGCGCGACGGCATCCCCGCGCGAGGAAGCACTGGAGCGCGCGCTGCGGCCCCGGTTGCTGGATGAATACGTCGGCCAGGCCAAGGCGCGCGAGCAGCTCGAGATCTTCATCGGCGCGGCAAAGAAGCGCGGCGAGGCGCTGGACCACGTGCTGCTGTTCGGCCCGCCCGGCCTCGGCAAGACCACGTTGTCGCACATCATCGCGCACGAACTGGGCGTGCAGCTGCGCCAGACCAGCGGCCCGGTGCTGGAAAAGCCGCGCGACCTGGCGGCCCTGCTGACCAGCCTGGAGAAGAACGACGTCCTGTTCATCGACGAGATCCACCGCCTGTCGCCGGTGGTGGAGGAGATCCTCTATCCGGCGCTGGAGGACTACCAGATCGACATCCTGATCGGCGAGGGGCCGGCGGCGCGTTCCATCAAGCTCGACGTCCAGCCCTTCACCCTGGTCGGCGCCACCACGCGCGCCGGCATGCTCACAAACCCGCTGCGCGACCGCTTCGGCATCGTGGCGCGACTCGAGTTCTACACGCCCGACGAGCTGGCGCGCATCGTCACGCGCTCGGCCGGCCTGCTGCAGGTCGAGACCGATGCCGCAGGCGCGCGCGAGATCGCGCGCCGCTCGCGCGGCACCCCGCGCATCGCCAACCGCCTGCTGCGCCGCGTGCGCGACTACGCCGACGTGAAAGGCCAGGGCCGCATCACGCAGGACATCGCGCACGCCGCGCTGGCCCTGCTCGACGTCGACCCGGAAGGCTTCGACGTCATGGACCGCAAGCTGCTGGAGGCCGTGATCCAGCGCTTCGACGGCGGCCCGGTCGGACTGGACAACATCGCCGCCAGCATCGGCGAGGAGCCCGGCACGATCGAGGACGTGATAGAGCCCTACCTGATCCAGCAGGGCTACCTGCAGCGCACCCCGCGCGGCCGCGTCGCCACGCTGGCGGCCTGGCGCCACCTGGGCCTGGCGCCGCCGCAGGGGGCGGGTGGGCTGTTCTGACGTCGGACATTGGACCTCCATACGCAGAGGGCGCAAAAATCACGCAGAAGACGCAAAAGAACCCCAAAAAATAATTTTCTGCGTCCTCTGCGAAACCTTCGCGTCCTCTGCGTATGGATGTTCGAATCCATCCCGCAAGGACCGCGCCAACGTCAAGCCTCCGGCGTCACCCCCAGCGCAACCAGGAAGCGCGCCACCATGTTGTAGGTCGCGATCGAGCTCGTCAGCTCGACCAGCCCGGTGGTGTCGAAGTGGCCGCGCAGGGCCTCGAACAGGGCGTCATCCACGCGCACGTCCAGCGTCATCTGCGCCGCGTAGCGGATGACCAACTGCTCCAGCTCGCCCAGGGCCGCATCGGTGGCGTCGGCGCGGGTGTCGCGCGCCACCACGCGCGCCAGCGCGTCGAGCTCGGCCTGGCTGCCGCCGGCGGCAAGGAAGTCGGGCGCGTGGTGGTGGTACTCGTAGTGGGCGCCGGTCAGCAGCGCCACGGTGCAGATCGCCAGCTCGCGCAGGCGGCGGCTCACGCCGAGCTCGCTGCGCACCGCCTTCAGGTGCGCGTTCCAGCCGCGCGCCAGCGGCTCGCTCCAGAGCAGGGCCTTGTCGAGGTTGATCAATGTGCCGCCACGCCGCGCCAGGATGGCGTCGACCAGTTCGGCGGGCTGGGGCTTGCGTTCGGGCGTCCAGTCGGGGATGCGCATGATGGCTCTCGTAGGCGGTGGCAGGAGCCCCGAGGATAATCGCGCGATGCCCTCCCCCTTCCTGTCCCGGACCGCATGAAGCGCACCGGGTGGCTCGTCGCCGGCCTGCTCCTGCTGGTGCTGGCGGCGGCCCTGCTGTTCCTGTGGTTGCGGCCGGTGCCGGTCGAGGTGGTCGAGTTGCGCACGGCGCCGCTCACGCGCACGCTGCAGTTCTCCGCGCGCGTGGCGACGCTGTCGCGCGTCAACGTCGGCGCCACCCTGACCGGACGCGTGGCCCGCGTGGCCGTGCGCGAGGGCGACGCGGTGCGGGCCGGCGATCCGCTGGTGCTGCTGGAGACCGACGAGGCCGCCAGCGCCCTGGCCCAGGCCGAGGCCAGCGTGGCGCAGGCGCGCGCCCGATTGCAGGGCCTGCGCGGCAGCGGTCGAGAGGTGGCGCAGGCGCAGTCGGCGCAGGCCGAAGCCACGCTGCACGCTGCCGAGCGCGAGCTGGCACGCACCGAGCAACTGGTCGCGCAGGGCTTCCTGAGCGCGGCGCGGTTGGACGAGGCGCGGCGCGCCGTCGAGGTGGCACGCGCCCAGCTCGACGCCGCCCGCGCGCAGCGCCAGGCGCTGGGCGACGCCGGCAGCGACCTGATGCAGGCACAGGCCCAGCTGATCCAGGCCGAGGCCGCACGCGCCGCGGCGCAGGCGCGCCTGGCCCAGATGACGGTGCGCGCGCCGGCCGATGCGCGCGTGCTGCTGCGCCACGTCGAGCCGGGGCAGATCGTGCAGCCGGGCACGGTGCTGCTGGCCCTGGCGCTGGCGGGGCCGACGCAGCTGGTGGCACAGGTGGACGAGCGCTTCCTGGACCAGCTCGCGCCCGGGCAGCCGGCGCAGGTGGTGGCCGATGCCTTCCCGGCCCAGCCCTTTGCCGCGCGGGTGCTGTCGATCGCGCCGGCGGTCGATGCGGCGCGCGGCGCGGTCGAGGTCAAGCTGGAGCCGGCGGGCGGCGTGCCGGAGTTCCTGCGCGAGGACATGACGCTGTCGGTCGAGGTGCGCACCGGCGCGCGCGACCAGGCCCTGGTGCTGCCGCTGGCGGCGCTGCGCGGCGAGGTCGGCTCCGGCGCGGACACGGCCTGGCGCGTGCAGGACGGGCGCGTGGTGCCGGTGGCGCTGCGCCTGGGCCTGCGCACGCTGGACGCGGCCGAGGTGCTGGCGGGTCTGTCCGCGGGCGACCGCGTGGTGCTGACGCGCGGCGTCGCGCCCGGCATGCGCGTGCGTGCCCGCGTCGTGGCCTGGAACCTGGCCGCCGGCGGCGCCGCCGACCGCGACCAGGCCGACCCGACCTCGGCCGTCGGCCGTGCACTGGCGCGATGAACGCGCTCGGCTTCGAATGGCACGTGGCGCTGCGCTTCCTGCGCGAGGGCCGCATGCAGACGCTGCTGATCGTGCTCGGCGTGGCCGCCGGGGTGGCGGTGATCGCCTACATCACGGCGCTGGTCAATGGCCTGCAGCGCAACACCGTGGCCAAGACCCTGGGCACGCAGGCGCACATCGTTCTGCGCGCGCCGGACGACGTGGTGACGCCGGCCTGGCCGCGTGCCGGCGACGACGCACCGGTCATCAGCGATACCCAGGCGCGCGCCCAGCGCCTGCGCTCGGTCGCCAACTGGCAGGCGCTGGTGCCGCTGCTCGAGCAGCGCGCCGACGTGCGCACGGTCTCGCCCATGGTCTCGGGCAGCGGCCTGGCGCTGCGCGGCGAGGCGACGCAGGCGATCGCCCTGATGGGGGTCGAGCTGGCGCGCTACGACCGCCTGGTGGGCCTGCGCGAGCGCATCACCAGCGGCAGCGCGCGGCTGGAGCCGGGCGAGGCCATCATCGGCACCGAGCTGGCGGCTGATCTCGGCGTGCGCGCGGGCGACCGGCTGGCCATCGACAGCGGCCGTGTCACGGAATCGGTACGTGTCAGCGCGCTGGCCGACTTCGGCATCAAGGACCTGAACCGTCGCACCGTGATCGTGCCGCTGCGCGCGGCGCAGAGCGTGCTCGGCCTGCCCGGCGGCGCCACCGTGCTCGACGTGCAGCTGCACGACCCCTGGCAGGCCGAGGCGGTGGCGGCCGGCCTGCGCCAGGGCCTGCCCTACAAGATCGAGAGCTGGCAGGAAACCAACGCCCAGCTGGTCTCGGCGCTGAACGCGCAGAACGTCAGCACCACCGTGATCCGCGTCGTGGTGGCGGTGGTGGTGGTGCTCGGCATCGCCAGCGTGCTGGTGGTGTCGGTGGTGCAGAAGCGCCGCGAGATCGGCATCCTGCGCGCCATGGGCGCCACGCGCGGGCAGATCCTGCGCGTGTTCCTGGTCGAGGGGGCGCTGCTCGGCGCGCTGGGCTCGGTGCTGGGCGTGCTGCTGGCCATCGCACTGATCTGGCTGTTCACGCGCCTGGCGCTGGGCGCCGATGGCAAGCCCCTGTTCGAGCTGGTGCTGCCGCTGGAGACGGCGCTGCAGACCGCGCTGCTGGCGCTGGCCTGCGGCGTGCTGGCGGCGATCGCGCCGGCGCGCCGCGCCGCGCGCATGGACCCGGCGCGGGCGATCCGGCTGTGAGCGCGGCGTGATGGACCGGGACACGCCCCTGGTTGCGCTGCAGGGCGTGCGCAAGTCCTACAACCTCGGCCAGCCGAACGAGGCCGAGGTGCTGCACGGCATCGACCTGGTGGTGGCGCGGGGCGAGTTCATGGCCCTGATCGGCCCGTCCGGCTCGGGCAAGAGCACGCTGCTCAACCTGCTCGGCCTGCTGGAGCCGCCCACGGCCGGCAGCTACCGGCTGCAGGGCCAGGCGGTGCAGGGCCTGGACGATGACGCACTGACCCTGCTGCGCCGGCGCGCGCTCGGCTTCGTGTTCCAGTTCCATCACCTGCTGCCGGCCTTCACGGCGCTGGAGAACGTCACCCTGCCGGCGCTGATGGCGCAGGGGCGCGTCGGCGCCGCCGACGAGCAGCGTGCGCGCGAGCTGCTGGCGGCGGTCGGCCTTGGCCAGGCGCTGCACAAGCGGCCCTCGGAACTGTCCGGCGGCATGCAGCAGCGCGTCGCGATCGCGCGCGCCCTGGTGCACGAGCCGCCGCTGGTGCTGGCCGACGAGCCCACCGGCAACCTCGACACCGCCTCGTCCGACGCCGTGTTCGGCCTGCTGCGCCAGATCCACGAGCAGCGCGGCACCGCCTTCATCGTCGTCACCCACGACCCGCGCCTGGCGGCGCGTTGCGACCGCATGGTCGAGCTGGTCGATGGCCGCATCGCGCGCGACGGGCTGCCCGACGCCACGCGGGGATAATCCGGCGCATGCCAGCCGTCGGGCGCGGCGGCAGCCGGCGCCGCCGCGCTCCCCCGTGCCCACGATCCTCCGGAGCCCGCATGACCCCCGCCACGCCGCCCATCACCGAAGAAGACATCGCCGAATTCCTGATCCAGACGCCCGATTTCTTCGAGCGCCACGCCGAGCTGCTGACGGCCGTGCAGCTCACCAGCCCGCATGGCGGGCGCGCCGTCAGCCTGCAGGAGCGCCAGGCCGAGATGCTGCGCGAGAAGATCAAGCTGCTCGAGCACCGCCTGATGGAGATGATGCGCCACGGCAACGAGAACATGCTGATCGCCGACAAGCTGCTGCGCTGGGCGCGCCAGCTGTTCCTGGTGGCGCGCCCGGCCGACCTGCCCGCCGTGCTGGTGGCCGAGATCCGGGCCCAGTTCAGCGTGCCGCAGGCCGCGCTCAAGCTCTGGGACCTGGCCGAGGCGCATGCCGGCGAGCCGTTCGCGCAGGGCGTGGGCGAGGACGTGAAGATCCTCGCCAGCTCGCTGGCCGCGCCGTATTGCGGCGTCAATTCGGGCTTCGAGGCCGTGCAGTGGCTGGACGAGCCCGAGGCCGCTTCCTCGCTCGTGCTGCTGCCGCTGCGCGCCCATGCCGACACGTCGGCCTTCGGCCTGCTGGTGCTGGCTTCGCCCGACGCCACGCGCTACCAGGCCGACATGGCGACCGACTTCGTCGAGCGCATCGGCGAACTCGCGAGCGCGGCCCTGTCAAGGCTCCGCAGCCCCTGACGATCGCGGGGCGTGCCAATCGCCGGATGCAGGGAAAGCAGAAGATGCACAACGGCAACATGAATTCTCTTGCGTCCTCTGCGCATGGCTGTCCTGGATCTGGGCTACTCATGACCACCCAGCCGTCCAGCCTGTCGACCGCCGACGCGGCCCTGGTGGCACGCTACCTGGAGCACGTGCGGGTCGAGAAGCGCCTGGCCGAACGCACCGTCGCGCTGTACACGCTGGACCTCGAAAAGCTGGCCACCTTCGCCAGCGCGGCTGGCATCGGGCTCGGCGCCGTGCAGCCGGCGCACGTGCGCCGCTGGGTCGCGCAAATGCACGCGGGGGGGCGCAGCGGCAGCGGCATCGCGCTCATCCTCTCGGGCTGGCGCGGCTTCTACGCCTGGCTCGGGCGCGAGGGCAGGGTGGCGGCCAACCCGGTGCAGGGCGTGCGCGCGCCGAAGCAGCGGCGACCGCTGCCCAAGGCCCTGGGTGTCGACGAGGCCGTGCAACTCGCCGACCACGACGGCACGCAGGCGGGCGAAGATCCCTGGCTCGACGCGCGCGACGCCGCCATCGTCGAGCTGCTCTACGGCAGCGGCCTGCGCGTGGGCGAGCTGGTCGGGCTGGACGTGACCGCCAGCGACGCCGCCCTGCGTGGGGGCCGCGGCTGGATCGACCTGGCGGGCGCCGAGGTGCAGGTGCAGGGCAAGGGCAGCAAGCGCCGCAGCGTGCCGCTGGGCCGCGCCGCGCAGGCCGCGCTCGAGCGCTGGCTGGCCGTGCGCAGCCAGGTCGCGGTGGCCGAAGGTGCCGCGCAGGCCCTGTTCATCGGCCGCCGCGGCACGCGCCTGACGGCTCAGTCCGTGTGGCAGCGGCTGCGCCGGCGCAGCCTGCAGGCGGGGCTGGCGACGCCGGTGCACCCGCACATGCTGCGCCATTCCTTCGCCAGCCACCTGCTGCAGTCCAGCGGCGACCTGCGCGCGGTGCAAGAGCTGCTCGGCCACGCCAGCATCGGCACCACCCAGGTCTACACGCGGCTCGACTTCCAGCACCTGGCGCAGGTCTACGACGCCGCGCACCCGCGCGCCCACGCCCGTCCCGACAAGCCGCCAGGCGAGGACTGACGCCGCAGGCACCGCGCCGACTCGCTATGCTGGGGCGCGAGATCGCCAGAAGGAGTCCAGCATGTACAGCGAGCGCATCGAGTTTCCCGGCAGCCAGGGCACGCCGCTGGCCGGACGTCTGGAGTGGGCCGAGGCGCCGCCGCGCGACTGGGCGCTGCTGGCGCACTGCTTCACCTGCTCCAAGGACACGAAGGCGGCGGTCTATATCGCGCGCGCCCTGGCCGAGGCCGGCTTCGGCGTGCTGCGCTTCGACTTCACCGGCCTGGGCGGCAGCGGGGGCGACTTCGCCAACACCGATTTTTCCTCCAACGTCGACGACCTCGTGGCGGCGGCCGACTGGCTGCGCGGCGCGCGCGGCGTGCCGGCGCTGCTGATCGGCCATTCGCTCGGCGGCGCCGCGGTGCTCGCGGCCGCCGAGCGCATCCCCGATGCGCGTGCCGTGGCGACCCTCGGCGCGCCGTTCGAGCCGGCGCACGTGGCGCGCCAGTTCGGCGACCAGCTGGAGCGCATCCAGCGCGAGGGCGAGGCCGTGGTGCAACTCGGCGGTCGCCCGTTCACCGTGCGGCGCCAGATGCTGGACGACCTGCAGGGCCAGCGCCAGGCCGCGCGCATCCACGCCCTGCGTCGGCCGCTGCTGGTGCTGCACGCGCCGCGCGACGCCGTGGTCGACATCGACAACGCCGGCCGCATCTTCCAGGCTGCGCTGCACCCCAAGTCCTTCATCGCGCTGGACGGTGCCGACCACCTGCTGCAGCGCGAAGCCGACGCGCGCTACGCCGCGCAGGTGATCGCCACCTGGGCCGGCCGCTACCTCGAGCCGGCGCCCGAGGCGCCGGCGGCGGACGACGGCTGGGTCCAAGTGCAGGAGACGGGGACCGGCGCCTACGCCGTCGACGTGCAGGCCGGGCGCCACCACTGGCTCGCCGACGAGCCGGTCGCCGTCGGCGGCGACGACGCCGGCCCCAACCCTTACCAGATGCTGAGCGCGGCGCTGGGCGCCTGTACCGTGATGACGATGCGCATGTACGCCAACCGCAAGCAGTGGCCGCTGGAGCGGGCGCGTGTCGCGCTGCGGCACGAGAAGGTCCACGCCAGCGACTGCGCGGAGTGCGAGACGCGCACCGGCCGCATCGACCGCATCGAGCGTCGCATCGAGGTCGAGGGCGCGCTGGACGCGGCGCAGCGCCAGCGCCTGCTGGAGATCGCCGACATGTGCCCGGTGCACCGCACCCTGCACGCCGAGGTGCAGGTGGTGAGCGAACTGGTGGACCCGGAGCGTGGGCGGTAGAGGGCGTCGACTGCTCGCTATCATGACCGCGACCCGGCGGGCGCCAGTGCATGCGCCCGCTGCGAGCCGACTGCGCCGCTGCCGCGCAGCGCCCCATCATTTCAAGGAGGATCACGCATGGCCAAGGCCGTGATTGCAGCGCGCCGCCCGATGCAGGTGCACCTGGAGCCCGGCGAGCACTACTGGTGTGCCTGCGGGCGCTCGAAGAACCAGCCGTTTTGCGACGGCTCTCACCGCGGCACCGGCATCCGGCCGGTGGCCTTCACCGTCACCGAGGCCACCGACGCCTGGCTGTGCATGTGCAAGCAGACGCACGACGCCCCCTATTGCGACGGCACGCACAAGACCCTGCCCGAAGGCGTGACCGAGCTGGAGAGCAGCCATACGGTGGCACCGGCCGCCGCTGCGCCCGCATCGGCCCCTGCGCCAGCCCCGGCGGCGAACAGCGCCATGCCGGCGTCCGTCAACACGCCCGAGGAGCCGACGGTCGAATACATCCACGCGCTGGCGCGCGACGGCCTCGCCCGCACCGGCCGCCACGGCCCGATCGACGCCATGGGCGTGCCGCGCGCCCTGCTGCCGGACTGGAACGACATCCAGATCCTGACCGCCCAGTTCGCGCGCCAGCCCCTGCTGGACGACGCGCCGGTGGCGACCGAGCTCGTGGTCGGCTCCAACGCGCGCAAGCCGCTGCGGCTGAAGATTCCGCTGCTGGTCTCCGACATGAGCTTCGGTGCGCTGTCGCAGGAGGCCAAGACCGCGCTGGCCCGGGGTGCGGAACTGGCCGGCACCGGCATCTGCTCGGGCGAGGGCGGCATGCTGCCCGAGGCGCAGCAGAACAACTCGCGCTACTTCTACGAGCTGGCCTCGGCCAAGTTCGGCTGGCACGACGACATCCCGACCCTGGTGCAGGCCTTCCACTTCAAGGGCGGCCAGGCCGCCAAGACCGGCACCGGCGGCCACCTGCCGGGCGCCAAGGTGAGCGAGAAGATCGCCGCCGTGCGCCACCTCGCGGTGGGCCAGGACGCGATCTCGCCCGCCACCTTCACCGACCTGCACACGCCGGCCGACTTCAAGGCCTTTGCCGACCAGGTGCGCGAGCGCTCGGGCGGCATCCCGATCGGCTTCAAGATGTCGGCCCAGCACATCGAGCGCGACATCGACTTCGCGCTCGCGGCTTCGGCCGACTACATCATCCTGGACGGCCGCGGCGGCGGCACCGGCGCCGCGCCGCTGCTGTTTCGCGACCACATCTCGGTGCCGACCATCCCGGCGCTGGCGCGCGCGCGGCGCCACCTGCAGCGCTGCGGGCGCGAGGACGTGACCCTGATCATCACCGGCGGCATCCGCACCCCGGCCGACTTCATCAAGGCCCTGTGCCTGGGCGCCGACGGCATCGCGCTCGCCAACAGCGCCATGCAGGCCATCGGCTGCGTGGCTGCGCGCATCTGCCACACCAACAACTGCCCCACCGGCATCGCCACCCAGCGCCCCGAGCTGCGCGCGCGCCTGCAGGTCGACGTCGCCGCCGAGCGGCTGGCGCGCTTCCTCGACGCCTCGGTCAGCCTGATGCAGGTGATGGCGCGCGCCTGCGGCCACGCCCGGCTGGCCGACTTCTGCCTCGACGACCTCGTCACCTTCAAGCGCGAGATCGCCGAGCTTTCCGGCATCGCCTGGGCGGGCGCCGCGTCACTCGACTGAACGCCCGCTGCGCGCGCAGCGTGATCGCGGTGCGTTCCGGCCATCGCGTCAGGCTGGATACTGGCGGGCGTGCCGCCATGCCTGCCGACCACCTGACGCTCGACCTGTCCTTCCAGCCACCGCTCGACTGGTCGGGGCTGTGCCGCTTCCTCGCCGCGCGCGCGATCCCGGGGGTCGAATCGGTGCAGGACGGCGTGTATCGGCGCGCCGTGCGCCTGCCGCATGGCGGGCAGTGGGTGGCAGGCTGGCTGGCGCTGGCTGCGGCGGGGCCGGCCGGCACGCTGCGCCTCACGCTGCCGGCCAGCCTGGCGCCGCTGCAGGATCGGGTGGTCGTGCGCCTGCGCCGGCTGTTCGACCTCGACCGCGATCCCGCGCCGGTCGCGGCCGGGCTGGGCGCATTGGGCGCGGCGCATCCCGGCGTCCGCGTGCCCGGCGCCTTCGACGGCTTCGAGACCGTGGTGCGCGCCATCCTCGGCCAGCAGGTCACGGTGGCGGCGGCCAGCACCCTCGCGGGTCGCCTGGCCCGGCAGTTCGGCGTGCCGCTGGCCATCCCGCTGGCTGGCCTGACCCACGCCTTCCCCGACGCCGCCACGCTGGCGGCGGCCGACCGCGAGACCCTCGGGCGCCTGGGCATCGTGCGCACCCGGGTGGCGGCGATCCAGGGCCTGGCGCAAGCCGTGGCGCAGGGGCTGGTGCTGGCGCCCGGCGCCGACGTGCCGGCCACGCTGCGCGCCCTGCAGGCGATTCGCGGCATCGGTGACTGGACGGCGCAGTACGCCGCCATGCGCGCGCTGAAATGGGCCGACGCCTTTCCGGCCGCCGACCACGGCGTGCTGACCGCGCTCGGGTTGCGCACGGCCGCGCAGGCCCGTGCCGCCGCCGAACGCTGGCGCCCCTGGCGCGCCTACGCCGTGATGTGCCTCTGGCAGTCGCTGGGGTGAGCCGGGTCTGCCCGCTTCAGGCGCCGGCCTTGGCGGGCTTGGGCTCGAAGCCCATCACCGCCTTGACCTCCAGGAACTCGCGAAAGCCGTGCTCGCCCCACTCGCGGCCGTTGCCCGACTGCTTGTAGCCGCCAAACGGCGCGCCGACGTCCGGGCCGGCGCCGTTCAGGTGCACCATGCCGGTGCGCAGGCGCGCGGCGACGCGCCGCGCGCGCTCCAGGCTGCCCGACTGCACGTAGCCCGACAGGCCGTAGGGCGAGTCGTTGGCCATGCGGATCGCGTCGTCTTCCGTGTCGTACGGGATCATCACCAGCACGGGCCCGAAGATCTCCTCGCGCGCGATCGTCATGTCGTTCCGGACGTCGGCAAACACCGTCGGCTTGACGAAATAGCCCTTGCTCAGGCCTTCGGGACGCCCGGTGCCGCCGGCCACCAGGGTCGCACCCTCGTCGATGCCCTGCTGGATCAGGCCCTGGATCTTGTCGAACTGCGCCTGGCTCACCACCGGACCCATCGCCATGCCCTCGGCCATGGCGTCGGCCACCTGGGTGCGTTCGGCCACCGCCTTGGCCGCGGCCACGGCCTGGGCCTGCTTGGCGCGCGGCACGAACATGCGCGTGGGGGCGTTGCAGCTCTGGCCGGAATTGGTGAAGCAGGCCTGCACGCCCTGCTTGACGGCCTTGTCGATGTCGGCGTCGTCCAGCACGATGTTGGCCGACTTGCCGCCCAGTTCCTGGGCCACGCGCTTGACCGTGTCGGCGGCGGCCTTGGCCACCGCGATGCCGGCGCGCGTGCTGCCGGTGAAGGTCATCATGTCGATGCCGGGGTGGCGCGCCATGGCCTCGCCCACGCCCGCGCCGTCGCCGTTGACCAGGTTGAACACGCCGGCGGGCGCGCCCGCCTCGTGCATCACCCGGGCCAGCAGCAGGCCCGACAGCGGCGCGATCTCGGAGGGCTTGAGAATGATGGTGCAGCCCGCCGCCAGCGCCGGCGCCACCTTGCACATCATCTGGTTGATCGGCCAGTTCCAGGGCGTGATCATGCCGACCACGCCGACCGGCTCGTACAGCGTGGCGGTCGTGCCCTGCACGGTCTGGAAATCGAAGTCCTTCAGCACCTTGATGGCCTGCTTCAGGTGCGCCACGCCCATCGGTGCCTGCGCCGCCTTGGCCAGCCACTGCGGCGCGCCCATTTCCAGCGAGATCGCGCGCGCCACGTCGCCGATGTGCTGCTGGTAGGTCGCCAGCACCCGCTCCAGCAGCGCCAGGCGCTCCTCGCGGCTGCTGTGCCCGAAGGTCTCGAAGGCATGGCGCGCGGCCTGCACCGCGCGGTCGACGTCGGTGGCCGAGCCCAGGCTGACGCGGGCGATGACCTCCTCGGTCGAGGGGTTGATCACGTCGAGGGTGCGCGGCGTGGCCGGGTCCACCCACTGACCGTCGATGTAGAACTGAAGCTGCTGGTCCATGCGGGGTCTCCTGAGGTGGGGGTGCGCCGTGGCGCCGTGATTTGCGAAATCCGCCGGCGACCCCATGTGAATGATCAACCCGCCAGTTTGCCACGATCGCTGCGCCGGCTCCTGCCACCGTGGCTGCAGGCGTGGCCTCGCGTGGCTACACTGAAAGATTGACCCAAGCGCGATGCATGACCTGCATCAAGACCAGATCCTCATGCCCCTGATTCCCGCCACCATCGTCACCGGCTTCCTCGGCGCCGGCAAGACCACCCTGCTGCAGCGCGTGCTGACCGAGGCGCACGGCCAGAAGATCGCCGTGATCGAGAACGAGTTCGGCGAGGAGAACATCGACAACGAGATCCTGGTGCACGACGACGGCGAGCAGATCATCCAGATGAGCAACGGCTGCGTCTGCTGCACCATCCGCGAGGACCTGCGCAACACCCTGCAGGTGCTGGCGGCCAAGAAGCGCAAGGGCCTGCTCGACTTCGAGCGCGTGGTCATCGAGACCACCGGCCTGGCCGACCCGGGCCCGGTGGCGCAGACCTTCTTCATGGACGACGAGATCGCCGAAAGCTACCTGCTCGACTCCATCATCACCCTGGTCGACGCCAAGCACGCGGCGCAGCAGCTCAACGACCGGCTGGAGGCGCAGCGCCAGGTCGGCTTTGCCGACCAGATCTTCATCAGCAAGGCCGACCTGGTCGACGCGCGGGAGCTCGACGCCCTGCAGCATCGCCTGAGGCACATGAACCCGCGCGCGCCGCAGCGCGTGGTGCACTTCGGCGAGGTCGCGCTGAAGGAAGTGCTCGACCTGCGCGGCTTCAACCTGAACGCCAAGCTGGACATCGACCCCGAGTTCCTGCGGGAAGACGAGCACGCGCACCACCATCACGAGCATGACCACGACGGCGCGCACTGCGACCACCCCTCGCACCGGCACGCCCACCATCACGGCGAAGGCCACGCGCACCATCACCATGACGACGATGATGTGAAGAGCTTCGTGTTCCGGTCCGAGCGCGCCTTCGACCCGGCCCGGCTGGAGGACTTCCTGGGCGCCATGGTGAACATCTACGGCCCGCGCATGCTGCGCTACAAGGGCGTGCTGTGGATGCAGGGCACCGACCGCAAGGTGGTGTTCCAGGGCGTGCACCAGCTCATGGGCAGCGACCTCGGGCCGGCCTGGGGGCCGGAGGAAAAGCGCCAGAACAAGATGGTGTTCATCGGCATCGACCTGCCGCGCGACATCCTGACGCAGGGCTTGGAGCAGTGCCTGGTCTGACGGGGCTTGGGCAGGCTTGACAGGACCGATACAATCGCCGCCTTCGGGTCTGTTGCTGAAGATTTCAGCAACTGCGGGACCCCAGCGCCCAAGAAGGTCTATAACAGGGCATTGCGGATGGGGGTGACCCATTCCATCCGCCATGTTTGAGTTGGAGGAACGTGGCCCGCCGCGCTCCCGCCGACAGGAGACGCATGACGTGAAATCCGAGGCTGCCAAGACACCGGCCGCAACCCGGCCCAAGGCCGCAAAGACCGTGCCTGCCGGACAGACCCGGACGCCCGCGCGCAAGGACGATGCCGGTGCGCCCCGGTCCGCCGCGCAGCCGGCCGCTGCACGCCGCCCCGCGCCCGCCCCCGCGCCTGCGCCCGTGCCGATCGCGGTCAAGAAGAACCCCCGGCTGGCCAACAACTGGAAGACCAAGGCCCCGGACCAGTTGACCGACGAGGAAGTCATCGCCATGCCCGATGGCGAGTACATGAACGAGACCCAGCTGGCGTTCTTCCGCCTCAAGCTGGTGGGGCTGAAGAACGACATCCTGGCCAACGCCGACCAGACCACCGAGAACCTGCGCGAGGAGACCGTGGTCGTGCCCGATCCGGCCGACCGCGCCACCATCGAGGAAGAGCACGCGCTGGAGTTGCGCACGCGCGACCGCGAGCGCAAGCTGCTGAAGAAGATCGAGCAGTCGATCGCCCGCATCGACGCGGGCGACTACGGCTACTGCGACGAGACCGGCGAGCCGATCGGCGTGCCGCGCCTGCTGGCGCGCCCGACCGCGACGCTGTCGCTGGAAGCACAGCAGCGGCGCGAGCTCAAGCAGAAGATGTTCGGGGATTGACCGCGAAGCGTGGAGGGCCACCGGCCGATGGACGAGGAAACCACCCCCAAGAGCAGCGGGCGGCTGTTGTCCAAGGTGGTGAAGTTCATCACCCGGCCAACCACCGACTGGGCCGACCTGAATCGCGTCGATTCGGGCGAGGCCGAGCCCAGCGAGTCCAGCCTCGCGCTGCGTGAAATGATCGAGCGCAAGCGGCGCAACGATTTCGTGCGCAAGCGCGAGTTCGACATGCTGCGCAAGCTGCGGCGGCGCCAGCTCGCGGGCGGCACGGATTCGATGGAACTCAGCTCGATCGCTTCCAGCCAGGTGTCGGCCCAGTCGGAGCAGCGCGAACGCATCGAGGAGAAGATCGACCAGATCGAACAGCAGATGTCGCGCGCCTGGCTCGAGCGCGAGCAGACCACCACCGACGCGGGCCATGCCTATGACAAGACCGTGCCGGCGACCTTGACCGGTTCGGGGCACGGCCTGGACGCCGTGGACGCGACGTCGGCGCCCGCATCCGGGCCGGGTCTCGAGGCAGGACCGACCGCGCAGCCGCCCCTCGAAATCCTGGCCGAGGCCCAGCCGGCCCCCGCGCCCGACGACGAGGAGGAGGATGCGGTCTCGATCGGCCCCGAACTCGAGGAGGTCGCGATCCGCTTTGCCAACGGCGACGTCTCGGGGGCCGAGGCCAGCCTGCTCGACCTGCTCTCCGAGGGCGGCAAGCTGTGCGATGACGTCGATGCCTGGCTGACCCTGTTCGACCTCTACCGGGCGGCGGGCGAGCCCGACAAGTTCGATGGCGCGGCGATTGCCTTCGTTGGGCGCTTCGGGCGTTCGGCGCCGCAGTGGGAGCTGCTGCCCGGCGCGGGTTCCGACGCCGTGCCGATGGACGAGGACGGCGCGCCGCACGTGGTCGGAGGCGCCGGCGGCGGCGCGGCGCTGCACTGGGTGGCGCCATCGACGCTGGGCATCCAGTCCGTCGCCGCCCTCAATGCCTCGCTGGCGCGCGCCACGCCGCCCTGGCGCCTGGACTGGCGCCGGCTGCGGGCGATCGAGCCGGACGCGCTGCAGCCGCTGCTCGAGACCCTGCGTGGCTGGGCCGAGGAGCCGGTGCGCCTGCGCCTGCTGGGTGCCGAGCAGTTGCTCGCCATCCTGGCGGACCACTCCCCGTCCGACCAGCGCGACGTCGACCCCCGCTGGTGGGAGGCACGGCTCGCCCTGCTGCGCGTCATGAACGAGGGCGACGAATTCGACCTGGTGGCGCTCAATTACTGCGTCACCTATGAAATGTCCCCGCCCGCCTGGGAAGATCCGCGTTGCGAGTGCGCCTTCCTGGACGAGAGCGGCAGCACCCTGCCACCTCCCGAGGCGGACGACGAGCGCGGTGGGCGGGCGTCCTCGGGCCTGGCCAGCCTGTTGCCGGGCGAGGGCCTGGACGTGCTGCGCCGCGAGCTCGAGGGCGTGATCCAGGACGACGCCACGGCGGCGCTGCAGGGGCTGGGCATCACCGAACACACGCGCACCATCGAGTTCAACTGCCGGCGCCTGGAGCGGGTCGATTTCGGCGCCGCCGGTGCGCTGCTGAACTGGGCCGCCGAGCAGCAGGGGCGGGGTCGCCGAGTCGTGTTCCGCCACGTGAACCGGCTGGTGGCCGCCTTCTTCGGCGTTGTCGGCATCAGCGAATCGGCACGGGTGCGGCGGCGCGTCGACTGAACGTGCGCGCGGCCAAGCCCGCCGGCGCGGCCCTTGCAATGGCCGGCACCGCCCTCACTTAAGTTGGATGGAATCGTTTCACGGCACCACCATCATCAGCGTGCGGCGCCAGACGCCCGACGGCTGGCAGGTCGCCCTGGGCGGCGACGGCCAGGTGACCCTGGGCAACGTCGTCGTCAAGGGCACGGCGCGCAAGGTGCGCAAGCTGCACCACGGGCGCGTGCTGGCCGGCTTTGCCGGCGCCACGGCCGACGCCTTCACCCTGTTCGAGCGCTTCGAGGCCAAGCTCGACAAGCACCAGGGCCACCTCACGCGCGCCGCCATCGAGCTCACCAAGGACTGGCGCACCGACCGCGTGCTGCGCCGGCTCGAGGCCATGCTGGCGGTGGCCGACCACGAGGCCTCGCTCATCATCACCGGCAACGGCGACGTGCTCGAGCCCGAGCACGGCCTGGTCGCCATCGGCTCCGGTGGTCCCTACGCCCAGGCCGCCGCCAAGGCCCTGCTCGACCACACCGAGCTGAGCGCCGAGCAGATCGTCAGGAAGTCGCTCGAGATCGCCGGCGAGCTGTGCATCTACACCAACCTCAATCACACCATCGAGGTGCTCTGATTCTGGCGTGACGCGTGCCGCGCCTGGACGCGCGGGCCGTCTTCGTCATCGACGTCGCGCAGCGACGCCAGTCACCTGTCATTTGTCACGCGCCCAGCCATGTCCTCCATGACCCCCCAGGAGATCGTCTCCGAACTGGACCGCCACATCGTCGGCCAGCAGGCCGCCAAGCGCGCCGTCGCGATCGCGCTGCGCAACCGCTGGCGCCGCCAGCAGGTCGACGAGAAGCTGCGCCCCGAGATCACGCCCAAGAACATCCTGATGATCGGCCCCACTGGCGTCGGCAAGACCGAGATCGCGCGCCGCCTGGCGCGGCTGGCGAATGCACCGTTCATCAAGGTCGAGGCGACCAAGTTCACCGAGGTCGGCTACGTCGGCAAGGACGTCGACTCGATCATCCGTGACCTGGCCGAACTGGCCGTGAAGCAGCAGCGTGAGCAGGCCATGCGCCAGCATCGCACGCACGCCGAGGACCTGGCCGAGGAGCGCATCCTCGACGTGCTGATCCCGCCCGCGCGCAGCGCCGACGGCAGCACGCCGCAGGGCGGCGACAGCGCGGCGCGCCAGGCCTTTCGCAAGAAGCTGCGCGAGGGCCAGCTCGACGACAAGGAAATCGAACTGGAGCTGGCGCAGCCGACGCCGACCATGGAGATCATGACGCCGCCCGGCATGGAGGAAATGGCCGAACAGCTGCGCGGCATGCTCGGCAACCTGGGCAGCGGCCGGCGCAAGCTGCGCCGCGTGAAGATCGGCGAGGCCCTCAAGCTGCTGGTCGACGAGGAAGCCGGCAAGCTGGTCAACGAGGACGAGATCCGCGTGCAGGCGATCCAGAACCTGGAGCAGAACGGCATCGTCTTCATCGACGAGATCGACAAGGTCGCCTCGCGCTCGCTGGAGGGCGGCGGCAGCACGGCCGACGTCTCGCGCCAGGGCGTGCAGCGCGACCTGCTGCCGCTGGTCGAGGGCACCACGGTGAGCACCAAGTACGGCATGGTGCGCACCGACCACATCCTGTTCATCGCCTCCGGCGCCTTCCACCTGGCCAAGCCGAGCGACCTGGTGCCGGAGCTGCAGGGGCGCCTGCCGATCCGCGTCGAACTGGCCTCGCTCTCGGTGGAGGACTTCAAGGCCATCCTGACGCAGACTGATGCCAGCCTGGTGCGCCAGTACCAGGCCCTGCTGGCCACCGAGGGCGTGCGCCTGGACTTCACCGAGGACGGCATCGCGCGCATCGCGCAGATCGCCTGCGACGTCAACGAGTCGACCGAGAACATTGGCGCGCGCCGCCTGTCCACGGTGATGGAGCGCCTGCTCGATGAGGTCAGTTTCGACGCCACCCGGCTGGAAGGGCAGGCGGTGGTGATCGACGCCGCCTACGTCGATGCGCGGCTGGCGGCGCTCAGCCGCGACGAAGACCTGTCGCGCTACATCCTCTGAGCCGGAGTCCGGCCGGGCCCGTCCGGGGCGCGTCCCGACGGCGTCGGGACCGAGGCTCAGGCGGCTCGCGCGGCGTTTGCAGGCAGCCGCGGGCCGGGCGGCGGGCCGGGGCAGCGGCTGCGCGCCCGGCCTGCCTCCTGTCGACGGCGCCAGCGGCCGCAGGGTGTGCGGAATTTCACGCTCTTGCGTGCGCCCTGCGACCGGGCGATTCGCGCGCATCCTTTCAAAGCACTTTCATTGATCGCCATAAGTGACTAATTTCAAAGCCATTTTTCTTCAAAGAAATCTCGAATGACGGGCTAAGGCATTGATTTCATTGAAAAAAAATGCGGCCCACGCTGTTGTTCGCGGTGAATTCCTGCTACAGTGCAATTTAGTGCAATTAAGTGGTGAGAAGTGCCATTCTTGCCAAATCGCGGCCAGCGTAGCAGGGAATATCGGTGTTTCAAGGGGCGTCGTCGCTGAATCTGGATGCCAAGGGGCGGATCTCCGTGCCCACGCGGCACCGCGACGTCCTGCTTGCCATGGCGAGCGGGCAGCTCACCATCACCAAGCATCCGCATGGCTGCCTGATGCTGTTCCCGCGCCCGGAGTGGGAGCGTTTTCGCGAGCGCATCGCCCAGTTGCCGATGTCGGCCCAGTGGTGGAAGCGCATCTTCCTGGGCAATGCCATGGACGTGGAAATGGACGCCACCGGCCGCGTGCTGGTGTCGCCCGAGCTGCGCGGCGCCGCCGGCCTGGTGCGCGAGACCATGCTGCTGGGCATGGGCCAGCACTTCGAGCTCTGGGACAAGGCACGCTACGAGGCGCAGGAGGCCGAGGCCATGCAGGCGCAGATGCCTGAGGCGTTCGAGGACTTCGCGTTTTGAAGGCGGGGGCAGTGCACGCATGGTCCCACACCACGGTCTTGCGGCAGGAAGCGGTGGATGCACTGGTCACCGATCCGCAGGGCTGCTATGTCGACGCCACCTTCGGCCGCGGCGGACATGCGCGCGAGATCCTGGATCGCCTGGCGCCGGCGGGCCGCCTGGTCGCCTTCGACAAGGATCCCGAGGCATTGGCCGCAGCGGCGCGCATCGAGGATGCGCGTTTTGCCATCCGGCACCAGGGCTTCGCGGCGCTGGGCGAACTGGCCCCGGCCAGCGTGGCCGGAGTGTTGCTGGACCTGGGCATCAGCTCGCCCCAGGTCGACAACCCCGCGCGGGGTTTTTCTTTTCGTGCCGACGGCCCGCTCGACATGCGCATGGACCCCACGCGGGGCCAGAGCGCGGCCGAGTGGCTGGCGGAGGCTGGGGAGCGTCAGATCGCGGAGGTGATTCGTGACTACGGCGAAGAACGGTTTGCTGTCGCCATTGCAAAGGCGATTGTCGCGCGCCGGCAGGCCGGCCGGCCGGTGGCCCGCACCCTGGAACTGGCCGAACTCGTGGCTGGCGCGGTCCGCACCCGCGAGCCGGGCCAGCACCCTGCGACACGCACGTTCCAGGCTATTCGGATTTTCATCAACGGCGAGTTGGAAGAGCTCGCCCAGGCGCTAGACGCGAGTCTTCGCGTGCTGCGGGCCGGGGGGCGTCTGGTGGTGATCAGTTTCCATTCGCTGGAAGATCGCATCGTCAAGCGGTTCATCGCGCGCCACGCGCGGGCGCCGGTGGACCGGCATGCGCCCTTCGTCGAGCCGGCGCCGCCCCTGCTGCGCGCGCTCGCGCGCCAGCGCCCCAGTGCCGCCGAGGTGGCGGCCAACCCGCGGGCACGCAGCGCCATCCTGCGCGTGGCCGAGCGCACGGAGGCTCCAGCATGACGCGATTGTCGATCGTGCTGCTGGCGGCCGTGATGGTGTCGGCACTCTACCTGGTGCGCGTGCAGTACGAGTCGCGCCGCCTGTTCACCGAGATCGATCGCGTCGGCCGCGAGGCGCGCGCGCTCGAGACCGAACGGCGCCGGCTGGAGGTGGAAAAGCGCGCGCAGGCGACCTCGCTGCGTGTCGAGAAGCTGGCCAAGGAGAAGCTGGCGATGCGCTCGATCACGCCGGCCATCACCGAATACGTGACGCTGCCGCGCGCGGCTGTCGCCGGCGCCGCGGCCGCCGAGGGGGCGCGGCCATGAAGAGCATCCGCTACACCTCCAGCCCGTTGCTGGCCTCGCGCACGCCGGTCTGGCGCAGCAAGTTCATCGTCGCCGGCCTGGCCGTGGCCTTCCTCGGCCTGACCGGGCGCGCGGCCTACGTCCAGGTGGTGGACAACGCCTTCTTCAAGCGCCAGGGCGAGGTGCGCTTCGTGCGCACGCTGGAGCTGCCGGCGAGCCGCGGCCGCATCTTCGATCGCAATGGCCTGCTGCTCGCGTCCAGCGTGGTGGCGCCGAGCATCTGGGCGATCCCCGAGGACGTCAAGGCGAGCGAGGCCGAGCTGCGCGAGCTGGCCGGGCTGCTGGGCATGCCGCTGGCCAACCTCAAGCGCAAGCTGGCGGACGAGGACAAGAATTTCGTCTGGGTCAAGCGCCAGGTCGACGAGCCGGTGGCGCAGCGCATCGCCGAGCTGAAGATCCCCGGCATCCACCAGCGCCGCGAATACAAGCGCAAGTACCCGGAGGGCGAGGCGGCGGCGCACGTGATCGGCTTCACCGACGTCGAGAACCAGGGCCTGGAAGGCGCCGAGCGTTCGTTCGACCAGCGGCTGGCCGGGCGGCCGGGCTCGCGTCGCGTCATCAAGGACCGGCTGGGCCGCGTGGTCGACGCCATCGGCGAAGCGGTTCCGCCCACCGACGGCCAGGACATCCAGCTCTCGATCGATTCCAAGGTCCAGTTCTTCGCCTACCAGAAGCTGCGCGACGCGGTGACCGCGCACAAGGCGAAATCGGGCAGCGTGGTGGTGCTCGACACGCGCACCGGCGAGGTGCTGGCGCTGGCCAACTACCCCAGCTACGCGCCGGACAACCGGGCCGGCCTGAGCGGGCCCCAGTTGCGCAACATCGCACTCACCGACACCTTCGAGCCCGGCTCGGTGATGAAGCCGATCACCGCCGCGATCGCGCTCGAGCTCGGACGCGTGACGCCGCAGACGCTGATCCAGACCGGCCCCGGTCGCTACCAGCTCGACCGCTACACGGTGCGTGACACGCACGACTACGGCACGCTGACGGTGGAGGGCGTGATCCAGAAATCGAGCAACGTCGGCGCGCTGAAGATCGCGCAGAAGCTGGGTGCGCGCGAGATGTGGGACGCCTATTCCGCGCTCGGCTACGGGCGCAAGCCGGACCTCACGTTCCCGGGCGCCGCCAGCGGTCGCGTGCGCCCGTGGAAGAGCTGGCGCCCGGTGGAGCAGGCCACCATGGCCTACGGCTACGGCCTGTCGGCTTCGCTGTTCCAGATGGCGCATTCCTACACCGCCTTCGCCCACGACGGCGTGATCATCCCGGCGACCCTGCTGAAGAGCCAGGACGGCGCCGCCGTGCCCGGCCTGCGCGTGTTCTCCGACAAGACCGCGCGCGCCGTGCGCAAGATGCTGCACATGGCCGCCGGCCCGGGCGGCACCGGCCAGCGCGCCCAGACCATCGGCTACTCGGTCGGCGGCAAGACCGGCACCGCGCGCAAGCAGGTCGGCAAGGGCTATGCCGCCAACAAGTACCGCGCCTGGTACGTCGGCATGGCGCCAATCGAGCAGCCGCGTGTGATCGTCGCCGTGATGGTCGACGAGCCGAGCAACGGCGTGTTCTACGGTGGCAGCGTGGCGGCCCCGGTGTTCAGCGAAGTCGCGCAGCAGGCGCTGCGCATCATGGGCGTGGCTCCCGACGTGGAGGTCAAGCCCGAGATCGTGGCGCAGCAGGTCGAGGAGTCGTTCTAGATGCACCCCCCTGAGTCGCTGACGCGCCACGTGCTTACCGCCAGAGTCGGTGGCTTTTCGGCTCGCCCCGGCCTGCGCAGGCAGGCCTGGAGCCGCGAGCCTCAGCCCCCCGCTCTCGCTGCGCTGCGCTGCGCGGGCCGGGGGACAACGCTGGTGGCCGGCATGGCTGAGGCCACGGCGTTCGCTCGAATGGCCTGTTCCACGGCCACGCGATGCCCGGGTTCTGGCGTGACGGCTGGCGTCGGGAAGGACTGAGGTGGCGATCACCGTGCTGCATACCCCGCAAGAGGCCGCGCGCTGGCTGCGCGCGCGCGTGCGCGGTTGCCTGCACACGGACAGCCGGCGCGTGCGCGCGGGCGACGGCTTCATTGCCTGGCCGGGGGCGGCGAGCGATGGCCGCGCCTTCGTTGCCGCCGCGCTGGCCCAGGGCGCGCTGGCCTGCCTGGTCGAGCAGGCAGGCAGCGAGCGCTTCGGCTTTGCCCCGGATGCGCCGGTGGCACGCTATGCCGGCCTCAGGACTGCCTGCGGCCCGATTGCCGACGCCTACTACGATGCGCCTTCGCGTGCGCTCGCCCTGGTCGCCATCACCGGCACCAACGGCAAGACCTCGACCGCCTGGTGGCTGGCGCACGCGCTGTCGGCCCTGCGGTCGCCCGCGCTGTCGCCGTGCGCCATCGTCGGCACGCTCGGCATCGGCGTGCCGCCGCGGCTGGAGCCGACCGGCCTGACCACGCCCGATCCGGTGCGCCTGCACGCCGGGCTGCGCACCCTGGTCGACCACGGCGTGCGCGCCTGCGCACTCGAGGCCTCGTCGATCGGCCTGGCCGAACACCGGCTGGACGCCACGGCGATCCGCGTCGCCGTGTTCACCAACTTCAGCCAGGATCACCTCGACTACCACGACACGATGGCCGCCTACTGGCAGGCCAAGCAGGCGCTGTTCGACTGGCCCGGCCTGCAGGCGGCGGTGATCAATATCGACGATCCGCGCGGCGACGCACTGGCGCACCATGCCGCCGCGCGCGGCGTCGACGTCTGGACCGTATCCCTGCAACGCCCTGCGCGGCTGCGCGCGCAGGACCTGCACTGGAACGAGCGCGGCCTGCACTGGACCGTGCACGAGGCCCAGGCCGAACAGGTCGTCGATGCCGCCGTGGTGGGCGCGTACAACGCCGCCAACCTGATGGGCGTGCTCGGCGTCATGCGGGCCCTCGGCGTGCCGCTGGCGGACGCGGCGGCGGCCTGCGCCGCCCTGCCGGCGGTGCCGGGGCGCCTGGAGCGCATCGAGGTTGCCGGCGCGCCGCTGGCCATTGTCGACTACGCCCACACGCCCGACGCGCTGGAGCAGGTGCTGCGCGCGCTGCGGCCGCTGGCCGAGCGGCGCGCCGGCGCGCTGTGGTGCGTGTTCGGCTGCGGCGGCAACCGCGACGCCGGCAAGCGCCCGCTGATGGCGGCGGTGGCCGAGCGGCTGGCCGATCGCGTCGTGGTCACCAGCGACAACCCGCGCCACGAGGACCCGCGCGCCATCGTGGACGCCGTGCTGGCCGGACTGGCGCGGCCGGATGCGGCCCTGGTCGAGGTCGACCGGGCACGCGCCATCGCAGCGGCGCTGGCCGCGGCGCAGCCCCGCGACGTGGTGCTGATCGCCGGCAAGGGGCACGAGGACCACCAGGAAGTCGCCGGCCAGCGCCATCCGTTTTCCGACCAGGCGGTGGCGCGCGCCGCCCTGCCGGGGGCGCGGCCATGATGGGCATGGATCTGCCCCTGGACCAGATCGCGGCCTGGCTGCCCGGTGCGCGCCTGGCGGGTGCTGGCGCCACGCGCATCACGCGCGTGCACAGCGACACCCGCACGCTGCAGCCGGGCGACCTGTTCGTCGCGCTGCGCGGCGAGCGCTTCGATGCCGCCGACTTCCTGGCGCAGGCCGCCGAGCGCGGCGCCGTGGCGGCGCTGTGCGGCGAGGACGCGGCCGCGCGCCTGCACGCGAGCGGTTTGCCCGGCGTGCTGGTGCCCGACGCGCGTCGGGCCCTGGGCGACCTCGCCGCGCACTGGCGCCAGCGCTTCGATGGCCCGCTGATCGCGGTCACCGGCAGCAACGGCAAGACCACGGTGACCCAGATGCTGGCCGGCATCCTGCGCGCCTGGGTGGGCGAGGCCGCGCTCGCGACCGAAGGCAATCTCAACAACGACATCGGCCTGCCGCTGACCCTGCTGCGGCTGCGGCCAGGTCACCGTGCGGCGGTGGTCGAACTCGGCATGAACCACCCGGGCGAGATCGCGCGTCTGGCCGAGATCGCGCAGCCGACGGTGGCGCTGGTCAACAACGCCCAGCGCGAGCACCTGGAGTTCATGGCCTCCGTCGAGGCGGTGGCACGCGAGAACGGCGCCGTCCTCAAGGCCCTGCGCGCCGGCGGCACGGCCGTGTTCCCGAGCGACGACGCGCATGCGCCGCTGTGGCGCACCATGGCCGGCGCCCACGCCCAACTGCTGTTTGCCGCCTCCGGGGCGGATGCCGACGTGCACCTGCGGCAGGCCGAGTGGCGCGGCGACCGCTGGCAGGTGCGTGCCGCGACGCCGGCCGGCACGCTGGCATTCGATCTGCACATCGCCGGCCGCCACAACCTGCACAACGCGCTGGCGGCGCTGGCCTGTGCACAGGCCGCCGGCGTGCCGCCCGACGCCATGGCGCAGGGGCTCGCCGCGTTTCGGCCGGTGCGCGGACGCTCGCGCACGTTGGTGCTGCGCCGGCGCGGCCGCAGCATCACCCTGATCGACGACACCTACAACGCCAACCCCGATTCGGTGCGCGCCCTGATCGACGTGCTGGCCGAACTGCCGGGTCCGCGCCTGCTGGTGCTGGGCGACATGGGCGAGGTGGGCACCCAGGGCACGGCCTTCCACGCGGAGGTCGGCAGCTACGCGCGCCAGCGTGGCATCGAGCACCTGCTGGCGCACGGACCGCTCGCGATCCACGCCGCGATGGCCTCTGGCGGCCTGCACTTCGACGACATCGAGCGCCTGAACGCCGCCGTGCACACGCTGCTGGCGCAATGCGCCAGCGTGGCCGTGAAGGGTTCGCGCTTCATGCGCATGGAGCGCGTGGTCGAGGCACTCACGCGGGCGGCGGACAACGCGTCCCCGGAAGGGAGCGAGCATGCTGCTTGAACTGGCCGCCTGGCTGCAGAAGCTCTCCCCAGAGCTGGGCTTCTTCCGCGTCTTCCAGTACCTCACCTTCCGCGCCGTGATGGCGGCGATGACCGCGCTGCTGATCGGCATTGCCTTCGGTCCCTGGGTGATCCGGCGCC
Source organism: Ottowia sp. (assembly GCF_035325765.1). Classification (GTDB taxonomy): domain Bacteria; phylum Pseudomonadota; class Gammaproteobacteria; order Burkholderiales; family Burkholderiaceae_C; genus Ottowia. The sequence goes on along the minus strand of NZ_DAOKZG010000017.1, from coordinate 4,367 downwards.
TGACGGCACTGAAGATCGGCCAGCCGGTGCGCGGCTACGCCATGGAGACGCACCTGATCAAGAGCGGCACTCCGACCATGGGCGGAGTGCTGATCCTGCTGGCGATCGCCATCTCGACCCTGCTCTGGTTCGACTGGAGCAACCGCTTCGTCTGGATCGTGATGCTGGTCACCTTCGGCTTCGGCGCCATCGGCTGGGTCGACGACTGGCGCAAGGTGGTCAACAAGGACCCCGAGGGCATGCGTTCGCGCGACAAGTACCTGTGGCAGTCGGTGATCGGCCTGGTCGCCGCGCTGTATCTGGTGTTCAGCATCTCCGAGGGCTCCAACGCCAAGGTCTGGGAGCTGTTCACGAGCTGGATCCGCTCGGGCTTCCAGGTCGAGCTGCCCCACGCTGCCGGCCTGCTGCTGCCCTTCTTCAAGGAGGTCAGCTACCCGCTCGGCGTGCTGGGCTTCGTCATCCTGAGCTACCTCGTCATCGTCGGTTCCAGCAACGCCGTCAACCTGACCGACGGGCTCGATGGCCTGGCCATCATGCCGGTGATCATGGTCGGTTCGGCGCTGGGCGTGTTCGCCTACGTCACCGGCAGCGCCGTGTATTCGAAGTATCTGCTGTTTCCCTACATCCCCGGCACCGGCGAGCTGCTGATCTTCTGCGCCGCCATGGCCGGCGCCGGCCTGGCCTTCCTCTGGTTCAACGCGCACCCGGCCCAGGTCTTCATGGGCGACGTCGGCGCGCTGGCGCTGGGCGGGGCACTCGGCACCATCGCCGTCATCGTGCGCCAGGAAATCGTGCTCGCCATCATGGGCGGCATCTTCGTGGTCGAGGCGATCTCGGTCATGCTGCAGGTGACCTGGTTCAAGTTCACCAAGCGCCGCTACGGCGAGGGCCGGCGCCTGCTGAAGATGGCGCCGCTGCACCACCACTTCGAGAAGAGCGGCTGGGCTGAGACCCAGGTCGTCGTCCGGTTCTGGATCATCACCATGCTGCTGTGCCTGGTGGGGTTGTCGTCGCTCAAGCTGAGATGATGCTCTCCCTGTCTCGCTTCGCTCGTTCCCCCGAAGGGGGACGCACCCTGTGGCCAGGGAGACCCTGGCCACGGGTGCCCGCGCGTGGCCTGCTCCGCGGACCGTTCTCCCTCTCCCCCTGGGAGCGGGTTGGGGTGAGCGACTGCGGCGCCTTGATTGCGGGGAGGGCGCGGTGAACACGCTGCAGGGCCTCCACGTGCTGGTGCTGGGTCTGGGCGCCTCCGGCCTGGCCATGGCGCGCTGGTGCGCGCGCGCGGGGGCGCGCGTGACGGTCGCCGACACGCGCGCCGAGCCGCCGCAGCTCGCGGCGCTGCGCGCGGCCGTGCCGGGGGCCGCCTTCGTCAGCGGACCGTTCACGGCCAGCCTGGCCGCGGACCCGAGCCTGCGCGCGGTCTACCGCAGCCCCGGCCTGGCGCCGGCCGAGATCGCCGCCGTCACCGAGGCCGCGGCGGCGCGCGCGCTGCCGGTCGCCGGCGAGCTCGACCTGTTCACTCAGGCGCTATCCCAGCTCAAGGCCGAGCGCGGCTACGCACCGGCGGTGCTGGCCGTCACCGGCACCAACGGCAAGACCACGGTGACGGCGCTGGCGGGCCAGCTGATCGAGCGCGCCGGCAAGTCGGTGGCGGTGGCCGGCAACATCGGCCCCAGCCTGCTCGACACCCTGGCCGCGCGCCTGGACGCGGGCGAGCTGCCCGAGGCCTGGGTGCTCGAACTCTCCAGCTTCCAGCTCGACGCGGCGCACGACTTCGAGCCGACCGCGGCCGTGCTGCTCAACATCACCCAGGACCACCTCGACTGGCACGGCAGCCTGGAGGCCTATGCGGCAGCCAAGGCCAAGGTGTTTGGTCCGACCGGCGCGATGGTGCTCAATCGCGACGATGCGCGCGTGGCCGCGCTGCGGCCGGCGCCGGCGAAGGCGGTGCGCGGGCAGCGCCCGCTGCTGCGCGAGGTCATCAGCTTCGGCACCGACCTGCCGCCGGAGGCCGGTGATTTCGGCCTCGAGAGCGTGGCGGGCATGACCTGGCTGGTGCGCGCGCTGCCGGACAGCGAACCCGAGCGCCGCCGCAAGGCCGGCGACGCGCCGGAACTGCATCTGCAGCGCCTGATGCCGGCCGACGCGCTGCGCATCCGCGGCCGCCACAACGCCGCCAACGCGCTGGCGGCGCTGGCACTTGCCGTGGCCTGCGGCTGTCCGCTGGCGCCCATGCTGTACGGCCTGCGCGAATACCGCGGCGAGCCGCATCGCCTGCAGTCGGTCGGCGTGCTCGGCGGCATCGAGTTCTTCGACGACAGCAAGGGCACCAACGTCGGCGCCACCGTGGCCGCCCTGCAGGGCCTGGGGGGCGAGCGCAGCGCCGGGCCGTCCGAGGCAAGCGAGAGCCCCCTTGGGGGGCAGGGCGGACACCAGGTGCCGGACGTGGGGGCTATCGTTCAGCGCCGCGTGGTGCTGATCCTGGGCGGGCAGGGCAAGGGCCAGGACTTCGCGCCGCTGGCCGATCCGGTGGCGCGCCATGCCCGCGCCGTGATCCTGATCGGCCAGGATGCACCGCTGATCCGCCAGGTGCTGTCGGGCGTGCCCCTGCTCGACGCCGCCGACATGGCGCAGGCCGTCGTGCTGGCGCGCGACGCGGCGCAGGCAGGCGACGCGGTGCTGCTGTCGCCCGCCTGCGCCAGCTTCGACATGTTCGACAACTACGGCCATCGCGGCGACGTGTTCCGCGCCGAGGTGCAGGCGCTGGCGCACGCCGAGGGCATCGAACTGGAGGCGCTCGCGTGACCGCGGCCGCTGGATTCACGGGTGCCGGCGGCAGCGGCAAGGCGCGCCGCCGGCGCGGCGCACATGCCGCCGCGGCCGAGCTGCCGGTGCGCATCGGCTCGGCCGGCACCACGCACACCAGCAGCACGCCCTCGCGCGTGCTGGGCTTCGACCAGGGCCTCGTCTGGGTCTGCGTGGCCCTGCTCGCCTTCGGCCTGGTGATGGTGTATTCGGCCAGCATCGCGCTGCCCGACAGCCCGCGCTTCGCGCGCTACTCGCCCAATCACTTCGCGCTGCGCCATGCGCTGTGGATCGGCCTGTCCCTGGTGGCAGCGCTGGTGGCCTTCCAGGTGCGCATGGACTGGTGGGAAAAGGCGGCGCCCTGGCTGTTCCTGCTCACCCTGGGCCTGCTGATCGCCGTGCTGATCCCGCACGTGGGCAGCATGATCAACGGCGCGCGCCGCTGGATCGCGCTCGGTCCCATCAACTTCCAGCCCTCCGAGCTGGCCAAGATCGCCATCCTGCTCTACGCATCCGACTACATGGTGCGCAAGATGGAAGTCAAGGAGCGCTTCTTTCGCGCCGTGCTGCCGATGGCGGCGTCGGTGGGCGTGGTCGGTTCCCTGCTGCTGGCCCAGCCCGACATGGGCGCCTTCCTGGTGATCGCCGTGATCGCCATGGGCATCCTGTTCCTGGGTGGCGTCAACGCGCGTATGTTCTTCCTGATCGCCGCCATCCTGGTGGTGGCGTTCGCGCTCATGATCTGGACGTCGCCCTGGCGGCGCGAGCGCATCTTCGCCTACCTCGACCCGTTCAGCGAGGACCACGCGCTGGGCAAGGGCTACCAGCTTTCGCACGCGCTGATCGCGATCGGCCGCGGCGAGATCTTCGGCGTCGGCCTGGGCGCCAGCATCGAGAAGCTGCACTGGCTGCCCGAGGCGCATACCGATTTCCTGCTCGCCGTGATCGGCGAGGAGTTTGGCCTGGTCGGCCTGGTGTGCGTGATCTTCCTGTTCTTCTGGCTCACGCGCCGCATCATGATCATCGGCCGCCAGGCGATCGCGCTGGACCGCGTGTTCTCCGGCCTGGTGGCGCAGGGCATCGGCCTGTGGCTGGGCTTCCAGGCCTTCATCAACATCGGCGTCAACCTGGGCGCGCTGCCCACCAAGGGCCTGACCCTGCCGTTCATGAGCTACGGCGGCTCGGCCATCATGGCCAACCTCGTGGCGATTGCCATCGTGCTGCGCGTCGACGTCGAAAGCCGCGCGCTGATGCGGGGAGGGCGCAAATGAGCGCGATGTGCCTGCACATCCTGAGCGCCGCCGGGCCGTCCCAAGGCGCGAGCGCCCCCTTGGGGGGCAGCGCACCACGCGCAGCGGGGAAGCGTGGGGGCCTGCTCCTGAGCGCCGCCGGGCCGTCCCAAGGCGCGAGCGTCCCCTTGGGGGGCAGCGCACCACGCGCAGCGGGGAAGCGTGGGGGCCTGCTCCTGAGCGCCGCCGGGCCGTCCCAAGGCGCGAGCGCCCCCTTTGGGGGCAGCGCACCACGCGCAGCGGGGAAGCGTGGGGGCCTGCTCCTGAGCGCCG
>NZ_DAOKZG010000016.1:0-62080 GCF_035325765.1 Ottowia sp. | reverse complement strand
GCGGCCCTTGGGGCCCAGCGTGGTCTTGACCGCGTTGGCCAGGATGTTCACGCCCTCGACCATGCGGGCCCGGGCGTCAGAACCGAAAACAACGTCTTTTGCTGCCATTTCTAATCTTCCTTACGTAAATTGGGTTCAAAAGTGGACAAATGATTACTTTTCGACGACCGCGAACAGATCGTCTTCCTTCATCACCAGCAACTCGTCGCCATCGACCTTGACGGTCTGGCCGCTGTACTTGCCGAACAGCACGCGGTCGCCCACCTTGACGCTCATGGCAATGCGGTCGCCATCGTCGTCCAGGCGGCCCGGGCCGACGGCCATCACCTCACCCTGGTCGGGCTTTTCGGCGGCGGTGTCGGGAATCACGATGCCCGAGGCGGTCTTGGTTTCGTTTTCCAGGCGCTTGACGATCACCCGATCGGCGAGAGGGCGCAGTTTCATGGATGCTCCTAAATACAAGATATGAAACGAGATTTCTCACTCGACCCGACGCGGCAGCAGGCGCTGCGCGGGTCTTCCCGAAGCGATGGCAGGGGGTTTTGCTAGCACTCGCTGCCAACGAGTGCTAATGATAAGGGCAAATGAGCGGAATTCAAGCGTGGCCGCGCCGGCCGCCCCGAAAATTCGGCGGGCACTCCATGCGGGGCATGCGGCGCGGCAGGCGGCCGTGCGCAGGTTGGTGCAGCGTTCGATCGCTCCCGCTTCTGCGGCGAGCGCGGACCTGCGGCTCAACCGCTGGCGTGCTGCGGGCCGAAGCGCGAGCCGACCAGGCGTGCGGCGATCACCAGCGCGGTCGAGATGGCAATCATCAGCATGCCCAGCGCCGAGAGCTGGCCCCACAGGCCGTCGTCGGCAAAGGCCAGCACCTGGACCGCCAGTACCTCGCTGCCGGGACGCGACAGCACCACGGACAGGGTCAGTTCGCGCAGGAACATGGTGGCCAGCAGGATCCAGGCCGAGACGATGCCGGGCACCAGCAGCGGCGCGATGATGCGCCGCAGCGTGGTCAGGTGGCTGGCGCCGCAGACCAGCGACGATTCCTCCAGATGGTCGTGCACCTGCACGAAGGCGCTCGCCAGCGGGCGCACGCCGTAGGGCAGGTAGGTCGCGATGTAGCCGATCAGCAGGGCGGTGACGGTGGCGTAGAGCGGCGTCTGCACGAAGAACCACATGAAGCCGATGCCGATCACGATGCCCGGGAAGGAGAACGACAGGTAGGTCAGGGTCTCCAGCAGCGCCGCGGCGCGCGTGCGCAGCTTGACGATGACGTAGGCGACGAACAGCGACAGCACGACGCCCAGGGTGGCCCCGACCAGGGTCAGGAACAGGCTGTTGCGCAGCGCCAGCAGCGAGGTGGCGTCCTGCAGCACCGCGGTCCAGTGGCGCAAGCTCATCTGGGCGAAGGCTTCGGCGCCGGGCACCATGGAGTAGGGCACCAGCGAGGTGTAGGCCAGCACCGCCACCGGCAGCACGACGACCACGAAGGACAGCAGCGCCACCGCCGCGAACAGCGGCCAGCGCCAGCGCCCGAGCGCCACCACGCTGGGCTTCCAGCCGCGGCTGGAGATGGTGACGAAGCGGCTGCTCTCGCCGGTCAGGCGCCGGTACAGCACGATCAGCACCACCGCCACGGCCAGCGCGCTCATGCCGAGGGCCGCCGCCTGGCCGTAGTCGGGGGCGAAGCCGACCGAGATCATCTCGTAGAGGTAGGTGGCCAGCACGTCGACATTGCCCGGCATGCCGAGCACGCGCGGCACGGCGTAGGAGGCCAGGCTGCGCACTACGCCGAGCACGAAGGCCGCCAGGATGGCCGGGCGCAGCACCGGCAGCGTGACGCGTAGCAGGGTGCGCCAGGTGCTGGCGCCACAGACGCGCGAGGACTCCTCCAGCGAGACGTCGAACGAGGCCATGGCCGGCGCGATGATCAGGTAGGCGATCGGCATGTTCAGCAGCGCCTCGACGCCGATCATGCCGGTGAGGGAATAGACGTTCAGCGGCGCCTGCTCCAGACCCAGCGCCTGCATCAGTGCCAGGTTGACGAGGCCGTTGGAGGGATTCGCCAGCAACGCCCAGCTGACCGAGAACAGCACGTGCGGGATCATCATCGGCACGATCGCCAGCACGCCGAACAGGAACTTGAACGGGATGTCGGTGCGCGTGTTCAGGTAGGCCAGCACCAGCGCCAGCAGGGTCGCCAGCGCGGTGGAGCCGAGCACGAACCAGGCCGTGTTCCAGAGCACGCCGAGCAGCGCCGGGTCGGTGTAGGCGGCGACCCACTTGTGCAGCGTGAAACGGCCAAAGGCCTGCAGGCCCTCGGAGAAGCTGCCGAAGGCGAGCATCGCCACCGGCGCCAGCGTGAGCGCGCCGACGATCAGGATCAGGGCCCAGGTCAGGCCGCGGCGCTGCGCGTTCATGCCGGGACCGGCGTCATGCCGACACGAGCAGGCAGTGCTCGGGCCGCACCGACAGCGTCACCGCGTCGCCCACGCGCAGCGGGCTGTCGGCGGGCGTGCGCGCCAGCAGCAGGGTGTCGCCGGCGCGGATCTCGGCCTCGTTGACCTCGCCCACGAACTCCAGCGCCTCGATGCGGCCGCGGATCTGGTTGCCGCCGCTGGCCTGGCCCTCGGGCTGCAGCTGCAGGAATTCGGGGCGCAGGCACAGCGTCGCGGCACTGCCGACGGGCAGGTCGACCGGCGCGCAGGCCAGCCAGCCGAGCGCGCAGTCGATCTCGGTCAGGCCGCCCTCGGTGCCGCGCACGGTGGCGTCGACCAGGTTGGCGCGGCCGATGAAATCGGCGACGAAGCGGTGGTCGGCGTGAAAGTAGATCTTCTGTGGCGAGCCGATCTCGACGATGCGGCCGGCGCGCATGACGGCGATCGAATCGGACAGCGCCAGCGCCTCGACCCGGTCGTGCGTGACGTAGATGGCGGTGATGCCCAGCTGCCCGAGGAAGCGGCGCAGCTCCTTGCGCGTCTCCTCGCGCAGCTTGGCGTCGAGGTTGGACAGCGGCTCGTCGAACAGGATCAGCTTGGGCTCGGCCACCAGCGCACGCGCCAGCGCCACGCGCTGCTGCTGGCCGCCCGACAGGCGTGTCGCCGGGCGCTTCTCGAGGCCTTCGAGCTGCACGAAGCGCAGCACCTCGGCGACCTTGGCGGCGATCTGCGCGCGCGGCGCGCCGCGCACCTGCAGCGGGTAGGCGACGTTGTCGAACACGCTCATGTGCGGCCAGATGGCGTAGGTCTGGAACACCATGCCCAGGCCGCGCTGTTCGGTCGGCACGGCAATGCCCTGGCGCCGCGACCAGACCACCTGGTCGCCGATGCGGATCTCGCCGTCGTCGGGCGTCTCCAGGCCGACGATGCAGCGTAGCAGCGTGGTCTTGCCGCAGCCGCTCGGGCCCAGCAGGGTGAAGATGCGGTTCGCCGGGATCGTCAGGTCGATGCCGTCGAGCGCCTTGACCGTGCGGCCTTCCGAGACGTAGTGCTTGGTCAGGCCTTCGACACGAATTTCCATGGAAAGTCTCGGATCTGTTTTCAGTCCGGGGTCAATCGATGCAGCCGCGATTCACGCCCGTGATCCGTGTGCTGCGACCACGGCCCGGGCATTCGAAAGGCCGCGGAGCAGGCCATCCAGGGCACCCGTGACCAGGGTCTCCCCGGGCACCGGGTGCGTCCCCCTTGCAGCGGGAAGGTGCGGCAGGCGGCTCAAGGGGTAGCTCATTCACCCCTTGAACATGCGCTTGAACTCGCCGCCCCACTTCTGGATCTCGGCGTCGCTGAGGTCGCGGATCGCCAGCACCTTGACCTGGTCGATGCCGTCGATCGGCGGGAACACCCCGGGCGCCGCGACGTATTCGCCGACTTGCGTCGCCAGCATGCCGGCCGCCTTCTTCGACAGCCAGTAATCCATGAAGGCGCGCCCGGCAGCGGGGTGCGGCGCCTTGGCCGTGAGTGCCATGGCGCGCGGCGTGCCCAGCAGGGGCTGGCCGCCGCGTGGGCCCCAGGCCAGCGGCGCCGGCGCCTTGGTGACGATGTACTTGGGCATCGAGATGGCGATCGCCTTTTCGCCGCTCTCGATCGGCGCCGGCGTGGGGCCGAAGCTGGCGACGAACATCGGCTTGTTGGCCGCCAGTCCCTGGACGAAGGCGCTCCAGTCGGCCTCGCTGGCAAACACCTTTTCCTTCAGGCCGACCAGCCAGGAGATGGTCGAGGCGTGCGTGGCCGGGTCGGCCATCACGATGCGGTCCTTCCACTTCGGGTCGGCCAGGTCTTCGTAGCGCTTGGGCGCGTCGGCGGCCGCCACCTTCTGCGTGTTGTAGAGGTAGGAGACGTACTCGATGCCGAAGAGCTGGATGGTGTCGTCGGGCCGTGTCCAGTCCGGATAGTCGGCCGCCGCCGGCGAGCGGTAGGGTGCCAGCACGCCGTTGGCCTTGAGCATTTCCAGCACCGGCAGCGGGGCCTGCACCACATCGGCCAGGAGCTTGCCGGCCTGCGCTTCGGTGGCGACGGTGGAGACGAACTTGGAACTGGAGATGCGCGTGTACTCGCCCTGGATGCCGGTATCCTGGCCAAAGGCTTCCATGATCGGCTTCACGGCCGTGATGTTGGCGTAGAACACCGCCTTGCCCTCGGCGCGGGCGGCCGCCAGGTCGGCGCCCTCGGCGGCGCGCGCGTGCGGCAGCAGGGAGGCCGCGCCGGCGGCACCCGCCAGTTGCAGCAGGGTGCGGCGATCGATGGGGGACATGGGCTTCTCCATTTCGGTTCGGTCGGGCCGGCGGGTGCGAAGCGCCGCCGCAGCAATGACAGCACGTCGATCCGGCCGGATGGGCGCGCAAAGTCTAACAACAAACACGCGGCCCGCATACGCGACGCCGCATCATCGCCCGAGCACGACGGGCGCGTCAGGCCGGCGCGTCCTCCAGGGTCAACAGCGCTGCCTGGAGCGCGTGCGCCAGGTCGGGTTGCAGGCCGCCATGCAGCAGCGCCAGCAGGCCGCTGCGCTGCGCCAGGTCGAGCGCCTGCAGCGACAGGCCGCAGGCGATCAGGCGCACGCCGCGCGCGTGGCAGGTGCGCGCCAGCGTCTTCATGGCGTCGGCGCCGGTCGAGTCCATGTAGAGCACGTTTGCCAGGTCGAGCACCAGGGCGTGCGTGGGCAGTGCGTCCTCGAGCTTCTCGGTCAACGAGGTCGAGCCGAAGAACAGCGCGCCCGACAGGCGCCAGGCCTGCACCTGCGTTTCGCGGCCCGCCAGTTCGGGCAGTTCCAGCCGTTCGACGCGCGCCAGGCTCGCCATGCGGTAGATGAAGATGCCGCAGGCCGCCAGGATGCCCACTTGCACGGCCACCGTGAGATCGAACACCACGGTGAGCGCGAACACCGACAGCAGGGTGCCGCCATAGGTCATCCGGTACTGGCGCAGGTGGGCGAAGGCGCGCCACTCGCCCATGTTCCAGGCCACGTGCACCAGGATCGCGGCCAGGCAGGCCAGCGGGATCGAGCTGGCCAGGGGCGCAGCGACCAGGATCACCACCAGCAGCACCAGCGCATGCACGACGCCGGCGATCGGGCTGGTGGCGCCGCTCTTGACGTTGGTGACGGTACGCGCGATGGTGCCGGTGGCGGGCATGCCGCCCAGGAGCGGCGCGGCGAAGTTGGCGATTCCCTGCGCCATCAGTTCCTGGTTGGGGTCGTGGCGGTCGCCGATCATGCCGTCGGCCACGCGCGCGCACAGCAGCGATTCGATGGCGCCCAGCAGCGCCAGGGTGATCGCCGGCATCAGCAGGAAGCGCGCCGATTCCCAGTCGAAGGCGGGCCATGCGAAGGCTGGCAGCGCCGCCGGGATGCCGCCGAAACGGCTGCCGATGGTTTCCACCGGCAGCCCGAACAGGGCCACGGCGCTGGTGGCCAGCACCAGCGCCACCATGGCCCCCGGCACGGTGGTCAGCTTGCCCGAGAACGGCGCGCGCGCGCCAAGGCCCGGCAGCCAGTGCTGCCAGGCGATGATGACCGCCAGCGAGACCAGCGCCACTCCCAGCGCCCAGGCGTTGAGCGTGGGCAGGTGGGTGGCCAGCGTGCCCAGGATGCCGAAGAAATCGGCCGGCATGCTCTCCACCGACAGGCCGAGGAAATCCTTCACCTGCGACAGGCCGATCAGCACCGCGATGCCGTTGGTGAAGCCGATGATCACCGAGATCGGGATGAAGCGCACCAGCGTGCCGAGGCGAAACAGCCCCATCAGGAACAGCAGCACGCCCGACAGCAGGGTGGCGATGATCAGGTTGGCCACGCCGTACTGCTGCACGATGCCGTAGACGATGACGATGAAGGCGCCGGCCGGCCCGCCGATCTGCACCCGGCTGCCGCCCAGCAATGCGACCAGGAAGCCGGCAATGATGGTGGTGAAGATGCCGGCCTGTGGCGGCAGGCCCGAGGCGATGGCGAAGGCCATGGCCAGCGGCAGCGCCACCACGGCCACCGTCAGGCCGGCACCGATGTCGCCGAGCAGGCGCTTGCGGTTGTAGCCCTGCAGGGCGTCAATGATGCGAGGGCGGAAGGATGAGAGTAGGGCCACGAACTGCTCCGGGAAGATCGACCAGGGAAGGGAACCCGGGTCGCCCAGGCGGGCCGCAATGCAGCAGGCGGGTGATGTGGCGGCGCCGGCGCGACAGCGGCCGGCCCGGCCGGTGAGCTGCGCGGATCGCGTCAGGGCTGCAGGCCACCACGCATGCCCCTCGGCGCTTCAGCGTACGCGCAGGCCGGGTTCGGCGCCGGGCCAGGGTTCCAGCAGGTAGATGCCGGGCTGCGCCTTTTCGTCAGCGTGGCTGGCGGCCAGCACCATGCCTTCGCTGACGCCGAACTTCATCTTGCGCGGCGCGAGGTTGGCCACCAGCACGGTGAGCTTGCCCTTGAGCTGCTCGGGCTGGTAGCTGCTTGCGATGCCGGACAGCACGTTGCGCGTGCGGCCTTCGCCGGCGTCCAGCGTCAGGCGCAGCAGCTTCTTCGAGCCTTCGACCGCCGTGCAATCGACGATGCGCGCGATGCGCAGGTCGACCTTGGCAAAGTCGTCGATGCCGATGGTGCCTGCAATCGCCTCGCCACCCGGCACGCTCGGATTTGCTTCGGTTTCAGGGGCGACTCGTGCCGGCTGGGCAGGCGCGGGCGGCTCGAACAGGGCCTCCAGCTGCTTCATGTCCACGCGCTGCATCAGGTGCTGGTAGGGGCCGATCTGCCAGCCCGCGCCCAGCGCCCGGTCGGTGTCGTGCAGGGTCTCGGGCGGCGCCACCAGGAAGGCGGCGACCTCGCTCGCCAGGCGCGGCAGGATCGGCTTGAGGTAGACCGTGAGCACGCGGAAGGCCTCGATGCAGGCGCTGCAGACCTCGTGCAGGCGCGCGGCCTGCTCGGGGTGCCTGGCCAGCTCCCAGGGCTTGTGCTGATCGACGTAGGCGTTGACGCGGTCGCACTGCGCCATCACCTCGCGCACCACGCGGGCGTAGTCGCGCTGCTCGTAGAGCTCGGCGATGCGTTCGCGCAGCGCGCGCAATTCATCGAGCAGTGGCGCGTCGGCGACCGCCACGGCCGAGAGGCGCCCGTCGAAGCGCTTGTGGATGAAGCCGGCCGCGCGACTGGCGATGTTGACGAACTTGCCGACCAGGTCGCTGTTGACCCGCAGCATGAAGTCCTCGGCGTTGAAGTCGATGTCCTCGTTGCGCCCCGACAGCTTGGCCGCAAGGTAGTAGCGCAGCCACTCGGGGTTCATGCCGAGTTCCAGGTATTTCAGCGGATCCAGCCCGGTGCCGCGGCTCTTGCTCATCTTCTCGCCGTTGTTCACGGTGAGGAAGCCGTGCACGAACACGTTGTCCGGCACCTTGCGGCCGCTGAACTCCAGCATCGCGGGCCAGAACAGGGTGTGGAAGGTGATGATGTCCTTGCCGATGAAATGGTACTGCTCGAGATTCGGCTGCGCCAGGTAGTCGGCGTAGCTCTGGCCGCGCTTTTCCAGCAGGTTCTTCAGGCTGGCGAGATAGCCGATCGGTGCGTCGAGCCAGACGTAGAAGTACTTGCCCGGCGCATCCGGGATCGGGATGCCGAAGTACGGCGCGTCGCGCGAGATGTCCCAGTCGCCCATCTTCGTGTGGCCGCCTTCGTCGGGCGTGATCCATTCGCGCACCTTGTTCGCGACCTCGGGCTGCACGCGCTGGATCCAGCCGCGCAGGAACTCGATGCAGCGCGCATCCGACAGCTTGAAGAAGAAGTGCTCGCTGCTGCGCAGTTCGGGTCTGGCGCCGGAGAGGGCGGAGTAGGGCTCGATCAGCTCGGTCGGCGCGTAGACCGCGCCGCAGACCTCGCAGTTGTCGCCGTACTGGTCCTTCGCATGGCAGTTCGGGCACTCGCCCTTGATGAAGCGATCGGGCAGGAACATGCCCTTCTCGGGGTCGTAGAACTGCTCGATGGTGCGCGACTCGATCAGGCCGGCGGCCTTCAGGTCGCGGTAGATGGCCTGCGAGATCTCGGTGTTTTCGGGGCTGTGCGTGCTGTGCCAGTTGTCGAAGCCGATCAGGAAGCCGTCCAGGTACTGGGCGCGGCCGGCGGCGATCTCGGCGACGAAGGCCTCGGGCGTCTTGCCGGCCTGCTCGGCCGCGATCATGATCGGCGCGCCGTGCGCGTCGTCGGCACCGACGAAGTTGACCTCGGCGCCCGTCATGCGCTGGAAGCGCACCCAGATGTCGGCCTGGATGTATTCCATGATGTGGCCGATGTGGAAGCGCCCGTTGGCGTACGGCAGGGCGGTGGTGACGAAGATCTGGCGGGCGGTCATGGATGGGGGATGGGCGCGGCAAAAACTGCCTATTCTAGGAAGTTGGCCAGCCCAGCAGGCGCGCGATGGCCGGCGCCTGGGCCAGCGCGTCGGCGCGCCCGAGGCGCATCAGCTCGCGCGTGTAGCCGGCCTCGAACAGCAGGTAGGTGGCGAGCGCGGCGCTGCGCGTGTTCAGGGTATTGCCGCGCTTGCCCAGGTTGGACAGCAGCATGCGCATGGCCGGCGGCAGGCTGGCGGTATGGCGCGCCGCCACTTCGTCGAGGCGGCGCGACGGCGTGATCGACAGCAGTTCGACCGGCCGCAGCGGCGTCGCGGCGCGCTGCTCGGGGCCGAGCAGGGACAAGGTGTGGTTGACGCGCTTCAGGCGCATGGCGTCGCCGGCCAGGGTGTCCAGGAAGATGCTGGACAGCACGTGGCTGGCGACCTGGCTCAGCGAGGGGTAGCCGGGACTCTGGATGAAGCAGTCCTCGGCCGGCTCGTGCGCGTGCGCGACGCCCACCGCCAGCACGCGCCGCGCGCCCAGGTGGATGGCCGGGGCCAGCGGGCTGAGCTGGCGCATCGAGCCATCGCCGTGGTAGGCGACCTGGCTGCCGGCGGCGATGCGCGCAGCCGGAAACACGAACGGGATGGCGGACGAGGCCATCAGGTGCTCGACGTCGATCGCGCAGCGCACCGCCTGTCGATGCGGGCGTCCCCAGTCGCGGATCTCGTCCACGCCGTCGTAGAAAGTGACGTGCGTGCCGCTGCTGTAGCACGAGGTGGTGACCGCCAGCGCACGCAACTGGCCGCTGGCCAGCAGGGTGGGCAGGCGTTCCAGCCGCAGCTTGCCGCGCAGCAGCATGCGCAGCGGCGCGTTGTCGAGCAGCGAGTGCGGCTGCAGCCGATCGTCGCGGGCATGCAGCCAACCCAGCGACATCAGGGCGAGCCAGCGCAGGCTGGCTCCCAGCGCGTGCGAGCGGTCGGCGCGGTACACCTGACGGGTGCGGAAGCGGCTCCAGACGTGGGCCAGGCGGGCCACGCCGAGGCGAAAGCAGTCGGCTTCGCTGGCCACCGCGGCGGCATTGATGGCGCCCGCCGAGGTGCCGACGACGATGTCGAAGGGCAGGGCGGGCTGGCCGGGACGGTAGCGCCGCTGCAGCGCCGCGAGGCCTTGCAGCACGCCCACCTGGTAGGCGGCGCGCGCGCCGCCGCCGGTCAGCAGCAGGGCGGTGCCAGCGGTGCTTGCAGGTCGAACGGCAGGCTCATTCATGGTGGCGGGTAGGGTCATGGGTGCTGCCCTTGGGCGCGGCCGGCGCGCCGAATAGACTAGCGGCTGATCAGATACACAGACACAGGGTCAATCCAGATGGGCACCACACAACAGGATATCGAGCGCGCCGTGGCAACGGTGGTCGATCCGAACACCGGCCATGATTTTGTCTCGTCCCAGAGCCTGAAGAACGTGCAGGTCAGCGGGGGCGATGTCTCGTTCGACATCGAACTGGGCTATCCCGCCCGCAGCCAGGTGCCGGCGCTGCGCCAGGCGTTGATCGCCGCGGTGCGCGCGCTGCCGGGGGTGGACAACGTCTCGGTCAACGTCACCAGCGTGATCCAGGCGCTGACGGCGCAGCGCGGCATGCTGCCGCTGCCGCAGGTGAAGAACATCATCGCCGTGGCGTCCGGCAAGGGTGGCGTCGGCAAGAGCACCACCTCGGCCAACCTGGCGCTGGCGCTGGCGGCCGAGGGCGCGCGCGTGGGCGTGCTCGACGCCGATATCTACGGGCCCAGCCAGCCGCTCATGCTCGGCCTGTCGGGCAAGCCGGAAAGCCGCGACGGCAAGTCCATGGAGCCGCTGGTCAACTACGGCCTGCAGGTCAACTCGATCGGCTTCATGGTGACGCCCGACCAGGCCATGATCTGGCGCGGCCCGATGGCCACGCAGGCGCTGGAGCAGCTGCTGCGCCTGACCAACTGGTCGAACCTGGACTACATGGTGGTCGACCTGCCGCCGGGCACCGGCGACATCCAGCTCAGCCTGAGCCAGCGCGTGCCCCTGTCGGGCGCGGTGATCGTCACCACGCCGCAGGACATCGCGCTGGCGGACGCGCGCAAGGCGGTGTCGATGTTCGAGAAGGTGGGGGTGCCGATCCTCGGCCTGGTGGAGAACATGGCGGTGCACGTGTGCTCCAATTGCGGCCACGTCGAGCACATCTTCGGCGCCGACGGCGGCAAGCGCTACGCGGCCGAGAAGGGCATCGATTACCTGGGCGCGCTGCCGTTGGCGCTGGCGATCCGCGAGCAGACCGATTCGGGCCGCCCCACGGTGGTGGCCGAGCCCGAGGGCGAGGTGGCGGCGATCTACAAGCAGATCGCGCGCCAGGTGGCGGTCCGGATTGCGAGCCGGGCCAGGGATTTTTCCGGCAAGCTGCCCACCATCACCGTGTCGCACGATACGTGAGGCAGCGTCGAGCGGGTCTCCATGATGCCGCGTGCGGCGTCATGGGCCTGGCTCCTGCGTGCGGCGCGGCGTCCGTTGCACGCGGTGCCGCGCTACACCGTCCTGGAGGCATGAAACGGCCTTGTCGCGATGGCCACGGAGCAGGCCTGGAGTGGAGACCCCCGGCAGCGGTTGCCCCCTGGCCCCGGGGTGCGCCGTCCCTCCCAGGGGAATGGAGCGCCGCGAAACCGGGGTTACACTCCGGGCCTTGTTACGTCGGGTTACCCTGAACAGGTGATTGTGCGCGCCGCGATGGAAGCGTAGGGTATCGACCTGACGAGGGGGGTTTCCAGAATGAATCTATTGAACGCTTCGATGCTGACCGACTGGGCGGGATCGGTGACCATGAATGGCCTGGTGCTCGCCGTGGTCCTGTTGCTGCTGCTCAGTGCCCTGGTCGCCCTGTGGTGGCGTGGCAGCTACGCGCCGCGGACGGACCCGGCGACCAGCGCGGGTGACGAGTTCGCCCCGCGCGCGCCGATCACCGATGAACAGGTGGCCCTGCTGCGCTACCTGCAGGCGGCGTTTCCCGACGGCGCGGTGCTGTTTCGGCCGCGCCTGGGTCATTTCCTGAGCGTGCGCAAGGGTCGCGATCGGGTCGAGGCGCGCCAGTGGTTGAATGCGCGGCGGGTCGACTTCCTGCTGTGCGCCGAAGATGGCAAGCCGCTGTACGCTTTTGAAATCGACAGCCTGCACGATCGCGACGATCCGCATGCGCAGCGTCGCATGGCCGAGAAGAACCGCGCGCTGCGGTCCGCTGGCATTCGCCTGATCCGCTTCAAGGGGGCGTTGGCGACCTGGCCCGCGCCCGAGGTGTTGCGCCAGCGGGTGCTCTCGGCGGCCCGGCCGGCGCCAACGGCTTCCGGGTTCACCGACAGTGGTTTTGCCTCCTCCGGGTTTGCCGCGTCCACCAGCTTCGAAAACTCGGGCTATGCAGCCACGGGTCGGTCGAGCACGGGCTTCCAGACGTCGCAGGCGGATCGCGCGCAGGGCGGGGCCTATTCGGATGTGATGAGCCTGACCGACCTGATGCGCCTGCAACCGGCCAACGAGGGCGATCCCTGGTCCGGCATTCGCAAGCGCTCGTAGGAACCCGCTCCGGGACGGCCTTCATCCCCGGCCGCCGGTCGATCGCGCGGCGAAGCGCGGTGCCGCGCGATGGGCAGGAAAAGAAGGCTGGCTGGCGCGCCCGACACGCGGGACGGCTGGCTGGCCCTGTCAAAGCGCGCCCAGGGGGCGCGACCCACGATGAAGAAGGTCTCCGTCCGCGTCGCTCTCCTGCGGGCGGGGCATGGCGCATGACTTCCGCGCCCTGCCGGCGCCAGGGAGCCCATGCGTCATCTGTCGTGCTTCGGGCCACTTCAGGGCCTGTCGAATCCGGCGGCTGGACGAGCCCGGCAGTGCTGTTGTCGGCGCGTCGTGCGCGGATGGGCGCCGGGGCTCCAGGAGCGCCTGCACGCCGCCGGCCCCCGTGAGTGGACGCGGCCCCTGGCCGGACTGGTCCTGGCAAGGGTGCCGGGGCGACCTCCTGCCGTGAGCCACCACGCACAACGCCGCCCGGCTCGGCGCGGATGATGCTGGCGGAAGAAGCATGGCGTGTTCATGCCGTGCAACTGCGCCCAGTTGCCGTGCTGAAGGGCCGCAGCCCGGAGGATTCGGAGGCATTCGAGAGGAGCCCACGAGCCGTATCCAGGGTTACTTGGTCAGGATCAGCTTGCCCAGGCGCGTGGCGCGCAGGCGGTAGATGGCCCCGTTGTGGCTGATGGCGATTTCCCGGCGCCCGCGCAACAGGTATTCGCTGGCCAGCGGCGCGTCCAGGCCGTAGGCGCACTGCTCGGTCGGCGGGAGGGTGCCGACGCGATCGGACCCACGCTCCGGCGCGCACCCACGCGCGTCGCCCTCGATCTCAGTGCGCGTCATCGTGCACCGGTTCCGTGATGAAGCCGATCTTCTTCATGCCGGCCTGCTGCGCCGCCGCCATGGCCTGTGCCACGCGCTCGTAGCGCACGTCGCGGTCGCCGCGGATGTGCAGGCCGGGTTGTGGATCGAGCTGGCCGGCTTGCCGCAGGCGCTGCGCCAGCTCGGCATCGCTCACCGCCTCGTCGCCCAGCCAGTAGCTGCCGTCGGCCTTGACCGACAGGCGCAGCGTCTGCGGTTGCAGCACTTCCCTTTCGTTGCTGGCGCGCGGCAGCTCGATGTTGACCGCGTGCTTGAGCACGGGCACCGTGATGATGAAGATGATGAGGAGCACCAGCATGACGTCGATGAACGGGATCATGTTGATCTCGTTCATCATCTCGTCGGGCTCGTTGTTGACGAATCCAGCCATGGCGTGAATCTCCGGTCGGGCCCTCGGGTCAGGCCTTCTTCATGGGCACGATGTTGGTGTCGCTGCCGCCGATGGTGACGCGCGCACCGGTGACGTAGTAGGCGTGGAGGTCGTGTGCGAAGCGCCCCAGCCGCGCCAGGATGGTCTTGTTGCCACGCACCAGGGCGTTGTAGCCGAGCACGGCCGGGATGGCCACGGCCAGGCCCAGCGCGGTCATGATCAGGGCCTCGCCGATCGGCCCGGCGACCTGGTCGATCGAGGCCTGGCCGGCCGTGCTGATGCGCATCAGCGCGTGGTAGATGCCCCAGACGGTGCCGAACAGGCCGACGAAGGGCGCTGTCGAGCCGACCGAGGCGAGGATCGCCAGGCCGGCCTGCAGGCGCGCGCTGCTGGTGTCGATGCTGCTGTGCAGGGCGCGTGAGATCCAGTCGCTCACGTCCAGCGTGTCGTGCAACTGGGCCTGGGTCGCGCGATGGTGGGCGGCGGCTTCGCGCCCTTCGAGCGCCAGGTCGCGAAACGGGTTGCCGCCGTCCTTGCCGAGCTTGGACAGGCCCTCGGCCATGTCGCTGGAGTGCCAGAAGCCCTCCACGCGCTGCGCCTGGCGCTTGGCGCGCATCACGTCCAGTGCCTTGATCAGGATCACCACCCACGACAGCACCGACATGGCGATCAATGCCGCGAAGGTGGCACGCGTGACCAGGTCACCCTGGCTCCAGACGTGCATCAGGCCGAATTGCGAATCCATGTCAGCTCACTCCAGTACGAAATTGATCGGGACGTTGAACCACATCGCCTCCGGCACGCCGCCACGCGTGCCGGGCACATAGCGCCAGCGGTCGCGTGCGGTTTCCAGCGCCACCTGGTCGAGTCGGTCGTAGCCGCTGGACTGCTGGATGCGTGCGTCCTGGGCGCGGCCGTCGGGACCGATCAGCACGCGCACCACGACGCGTCCGGACTCGCCCAGGCGCCGGCTCATGGTCGGGTAGGGGGGTGGTGGGTTGTTCAGGTAGGCCGCGCTCGACGAGGGCTGGACGATGGCCGGAGGTGCCGCTGGCGCCGGCGGGGCCGCGGGCGCAGGGGGTGGCGGTTCGAACACCGGCTCCGGCGGGGCGGGTGGCGCGGCGGCCACCACCGGTGCACTGGGTTCGGCCTCGGCCACGGCCAACGGTTGCGGCGTGGGACGATGCACGGGCCGCGGCTTTGCCGCCACCGGACGCCGGGCGACACGGGGCTTGGGGGGCTCGGGTTGCGGTTCGGGCTGCGGTTGCACCACGGGCTGCGGTACCGGTTCGGGCGGGGGTGGTGCGGGTGGCGATGGCACGACGAATTCCGCCAGGAGCTGGGCCGGCACCACGATCTCCCGCGGCGGTGCGCGCAGCAGCCCGTGCTGCAGCGCCCACAGGCCCGCGGCGTGCATGGCCAGCACGCCACCGATGATCAGGGCGTTGCGACCAGGCTGCGACATGGGGTGCGGAGCGGAAATGGGCATCAAATCGGGCAGACAGGTCGCCCGCGATCGGCGCCGTGCCAGGACCGGCGCGGCGAGTCCGGGAGCTTGCCCGGGCTCAGCGGCGCAGCACCCAGGCCATGGCGACGACCACCAGGGCCAGGGCACCGAGCGCGGCGAGCAGGGCAGCGTGGTTCATGCGGCGACCCCGCAACGCGCCATCATGCCCGAGCCCAGGCCGAGCCGTCCAGCGTCTGCGCCTGCCGCAGCGCGGCCACTGGCTGCGTCGCGCTGCACTGGACCACCAGTTCGCGCGCGCAGTCCTCGCAGCGCCCACAGCAGGTGCCCACGCCCAGTTCGAGCTGGATGTCGTCAAAGCTCATGCCGGCGCGCACCTGGCGCGTGATTTCGCGATCGGAAATTCGGTTGCAGACGCAGACGATCATGGTGGACTCGGCAATGCTTCGACAAGGAGTGGATAATAAATGAGAATCAATCGCATTGCAAGGGAAATCCCAGCCCTGCCCCCTGGGCGACCGCGCATCCAGGGTCAGCCTGACGCGAGGAGTTGCGGCCCGGCTTCGACCAGGCTGGCGCAGCCGGCCAGCGCCATGGCCATTTCAAGCTCGTCGCGCAGCAGGCGCAGCATCTGCGCCACCGCCAACGCGCCGCCGGCGGCCAGGGCATGTACCACTGGCCGACCGACCAGCACGGCGCTGGCGCCCAGGGCGATCGCCTTCAGGACATCGGTGCCGCGGCGGATGCCGCCGTCGACCAGCAGCGGCAATTCCGCGCCGACGGCGGCGCGCACCCGCGCCAGCGCCGTGGCCGTGGCGGGCGTGGTGTCGAGCGTGCGGCCGCCGTGGTTGCTGACGATCAGCCCGGCGGCGCCGAGCGCCTGCGCCTGGCGCGCGTCCAGCGGGTGCAGCACGCCCTTGAGCCACAGCGGCAGCCGTGTCTGCGCCTGCAGCCAGGCGACGTCGTCCCAGCCGGGGGCATGGGCCGGCACGCCGGCGCAGTAGGTGTCGGGCGCGGCAGCCGGCAGCGGTGCGTCCTGCAGGTGCACGGCGCGGATGCCGGGCGGCGGGACGAAGCCGGCGCGTCGTTCGGCGTCGCGCATGCCCTGCACCGGGGCGTCGACGGTGAGCACCAGGGCCTCGTAGCCGGCGGCCTCGGCGCGCTGCACGAGGGCGCGGTTGAAGCCGCGATCCGCCTGCCAGTAGAGCTGGAACCACAGCGGTCCGCGGCCCGGGTCGCCCAGCACGGCCTGGGCCACGCGCTCCAGCGGGACGCTGGACTGCGTGCCCAGCACGTAGCCTGCGCCCTGCGCCGCGGCCGCCAGCGCACTGGCCCACTCGCCCTCGGGGTGGGCCAGCCGCTGCAGCGCCACCGGCGCCAGCAGGATCGGGTGCGCGAGCTCGCGTCCCGCCAGCCGCACGCGCGTGTGGCCGCCGGCGAGCGGCCGCAGCACGCGTGGCCACAGCGTGAGCTCCTGCCAGGCCTCGATGTTGGCGCGCAGGGTGTGCTCGTCGCCGGCACCGCCGGCAAAGAAGGCCCAGGTCGCCGGATCCAGCCGCGCCTGCGCGGCTGCGGCCTGGTCGGCGAGCGTGACGATCGGGTCAGGCATGCTCGATTGTTACTGGCGCTCGTCGATCCGGAAGCCGCGGAGCAGGCCATCCGTAGGCACCCGTGGCCGGGGTCTTCCCGGCGACTGGGTGCGTCCCCCTTGGGGGGAGCCGCGCAGCGGCACAGGGGGTATCAAGTACTCGCCCACATGCGCAGCAGGTTGTGGTAGGTGCCGGTGAGGCGGATCGCCTCGTCGGTTTCGCCGTGGCGCTGGCGCAGCTTGAGCAGGGCCATGTCCATCTCGAACAGCAGGCGGCGCTGCTCCTGGCCGCGCACCATGCTCTCGATCCACAGGAAGCTGGCGATGCGCGCGCCGCGCGTCACGGGGCGCACCTCGTGCACGCTGCTGCCGGGGTAGAGCACGGCGTCGCCCGCCGGCAACTTGACGGCCTGTGGGCCGAAGGTGTCGTGCACCACCAGCTCGCCGCCGTCGTATTCATCCGGATCCGCGAGAAACACGGTGCAGGAGAGGTCGCTGCGCACCCATTCGCCCGTGGCCTGCGAGTGCAGCACGGCGCCGTCGACATGCTGGCCGTAGTGGTTGGATGCGCCTTCGTAGCGGTTGAACAGCGGGTTGAAGATGCGCCGCGGCAGCGCGGCCGAGAAGAACACCGGATCGCGCCTGAGCGCTGCCAGTATCAGCTCGCGCAGCGTGGCGGCGCTTGCGCTGTCCTGCGCCAGTTGCTGGTTGTTCTTGCGCGTCGCGGCCTGGCCGCCGGCGCTGCGCGCCCCCTCGGTCCAGGGCGCGTCATCGGCCAGCAGCAGGGCGCGCGCCTGCGCGACTTCATCGGGGGTGAGCAGGTTCTTCAGGTGGATCAGCATGGTGGAGGGTGACGGGTGACGGCATCGCTGGCGCGATCGCCTGGGACAAATGGCCGAGATGGCCGTTCGGCTTCCGGGACAGGGATGGTGATCAGGTGTACTGGAAGAGCATCGCTGCCGTGCACGGGCGCCAACGCCGAAGGCTCGGGGTGGCGTCGGTCATTCGCGATCGAAGCCGCGCCTGCGGCGAAGTCATCGGGCATGCGTCAGAACAGCGCCTTGAAGGTCAGCTCGACACGCCGCGGCGCGCCGGGCTGGTAGAAGCCGCGGTACAGCGTGTCGGCGTAGAGCTTGTTGGTCAGGTTGGTGACGTTGAGCCGCAGCGAATACAGCTCGCTGAAGCTGTATTCGGCCATGGCGTCGAAGGTGACGAAGCCCCGCGCCCTGTAGCTGCGCTGACCTTCGGGATTCTGGCTCGAGCGGTAGTTCGCGCCCAGTCCCAGGCGCAGCTCGGGCAGCACGCGGTAGGTGGTCCAGACGCTGCCGCTGTGGCGCGGCGTCAGGCCCGGACGGTCGCCTTGCACCTGGGCACCGGTGCCGGCGGGGTTCATCACGACGTTGCTCTTGTCGATTTTCGCGGCCGGGATCCAGGTGTGGTTCCAGAACAATTCCCAGGCCGGGGTGACGCG
The DNA here is from genome assembly GCF_035325765.1 of Ottowia sp. Lineage (GTDB taxonomy): Bacteria > Pseudomonadota > Gammaproteobacteria > Burkholderiales > Burkholderiaceae_C > Ottowia. The sequence continues at coordinate 43,936 of NZ_DAOKZG010000016.1, read as the reverse complement.
CCCCGCCAGGTTGAACTCCATGCCCGCGGCGTGGCGCTCGCCGGACAGCAGCTCCTGCGCGGCCGCAGTGTCGGGATCGGTGTTGCGCTCGTTGTATTTCTGGCTGTAGAACAGGGCGACTCCGGCCAGCACGCGCTTGTCCAGCAGATCCCATTTGCCGCCCAGTTCGATGTTGCGGCTCTTCTCGGGTGGCGTCTTCGCCGAGCGCCCGGTGTTGGCATTGACGCTGACGCCGAACTGGTAGGCATCGCCCGATGTGTTGAACGAGGTGCCGTAGGACAGGTAGTACGAGGAGACGTCGTCGGGCTGGTAGAGCAGGCCCAGGCGCGGGCTCCACAGGTTGTCGCTGCGCTCGTTGCTGAGCGTGCCGTCGGCGTTGCGGTACGAGCCCTTGAAGTGGTCGAAGCGCAGGCCGGCCACCAGCTTGACGGTGTCGGTCAGGGCGGCGGTGTCTTGCAGGTAAGCGCCGATGCTGCGCGACCTGAAGCGGTTGAAGGCGAGCGGTGGGCGGGTGTCGGGCACCCAGGCGCCGTCGTTGGGCGTGCCCACCGTGGTGTTGGGACGCGGTGCCGGGTTCGCATAGCTGTTGTTGCGCTTGGCACTCTCGTCGAAGACGTCGAAGCCGGCCAGCAACTCGTGCTCCATGCCACCCCAGCCATGGCGGTTGCTGTAGTCGCTTTGCAGCATGAGGATGTCGCTCTCGCCGATGCGGCCCTTGGAGCTGCGGGTCAGCACGGTGCTGCCGGTGATGTCCGAGAGTGCCGTCGGGCGCGGGGCCTGGAAACCGATCGGGCTGCCCAGCAGGTCGCGCTTGTAGCGGCCGGCGCGCAGCCGGGTCTTGAGCTCGCCGCCGCCCGCGAGGCGGTGCACATGGCCCAGCGTGGCGTAGGTGGCCGAGGTGTCGAGGTGGTCTCCCGCGAGACCGTAGAAGTTCTTCGCCGGCAGCGTCGGAATGATGCTGCGGCTGGCGTCACCGGCCTCGCCCCCGAGCAGCCAGGGGTGGGCGTAGTTGGGCCGGCCCTTGACATCGAGCGCGTACAGGCCCACCGAGAACTCGTCGCGCGTGCCGATGCCCCAGCGGAAGGTGGGCGCCACGCCGAGCTTGCGCTGCCAGGCGCCCCAGTTGCTGGCGTCGTGGCCCAGCAGGTTCAGGCGAAATGCGGCGTCCGGGCCGGTCTGCCAGTTGAAGTCGCCCTGCACGCGCTTCAGGCTGCCGGTGCCGAGCGTGGCGCTGGCTTCGTGCTGGGTCATCAGGAAGGGCTGCTTGCTGACCTGGTTGACCACGCCTCCCGTGGAGCCCTTGCCGAACAGCATCGAGGCCGAACCCTTGATGATCTCGACGCGATCGTCGTCGAAGGTATCGCGCTCGTGGAGCGGCGCGTCGCGCATGCCGTCACGGTAGATGTCGCCGGCCTGGCCGAGCGAGAAGCCGCGCAGGCGCACGTCCTCCTCGCCGGTTTCGCCGGCTTGGAACGTGACGCCGGCGGTGGCGCGCAACACCTCGCGGAAGTCGTCCAGGTTGCGATCCTGGATCAGCTTCTCGGTCATCACCGTGACGCTTTGCGGGATGTCGCGCAGCTCCTGGTTGCCCTTGCCGATCTCGGTGCGCGTGGCGCGCAGCTGCGTCTTGCTGGTGCTGGGGGCACCCAGGACCGTGTCCTGCACCGTCACGGTGCCCAGCGTGCCGGCGACGCTGCTGGCGGGCTCGGCAGTCGCCGTGCCCTGCGCGAATGCAGGCGAGCCCAGCGAACCGGCGAGCAGCATGGCGCCCAGTGGCAGCAAGGGTGCGGAATGGGCGATGGGTGAAGGGGCGCGTTCTGCGCGCCGGCGGGACCGGGTCGATCTGGGAGCGGACATGACAGCGTTCAGCCAGGAAAGTGGAACGGGATGCTGGCTGACGCAGCCACCCGCGCGCAGGGTGTGCGTCACGGGGGCCGTTGGCTGGCTGGCAACGAAGTCGCGGATTCTACGCGAATGAGAAGCATTATCATTCAACGTTTTCCCGATGCGCCGCGGCGGCGCCAACACAAAGGGGCCTTGCGGCCCCTTGCGTGTCCGCGTGTGGCGGCGTCAGCTTGCGTCGCCCATCTGGCTCTGCAGATAGTTCTGCAGGCCCACCTTGTCCAGCAGCTCGATCTGGGTTTCCAGGAAGTCGATGTGTTCCTCGGTGTCGTCGAGGATGCGGCGCAGCAGGTCGCGGGAGACGTAGTCGCGCACGCTTTCGCAGTGGGCGATGCCGTCCTTGATGGTGGCCTGGGCCGCCTGCTCGAGCTTGAGGTCGCAGGCCAGGATCTCGGGCACGTCCTCGCCCACCAGCAGCTTGCCCAGGTCCTGCAGGTTGGGCAGGCCGTCGAGCACCAGGATGCGGTCCATCAGCAGGTCGGCGTGCTTCATCTCGCCGATCGATTCCTCACGCTCCTTCGCCGCCAGCTTGTCCAGGCCCCAGTGCTTGAGCAGGCGGTAGTGCACGAAGTACTGGTTGGTGGCCGTGAGCTCGTTCTTGAGCTGGGCCTGCAGATGGCCGATGGCGGTGGCGTCGCCCTTCATGGCGTTCTCCGGATGTGGTGTCGGTGCTGTCCATTCTAGGCAGTGCCCTGGCGATCGCAAGTGTCCGGGCGTTCGAACATCCATGCGCAAAGGACGCAGAGATTGCGCAGAAGATGCAGAAGAAGACCTGTTCCTGGATATTTTGCTGCGTCTTCCTCGCGTGCTTCGGCTTCATTTCCCGCCGATCGCGTCTTTCCCGTGCCCGGGTTGTCGGGCCGCCGGCCGGGCGGCTGCCGAAATCTCCTTGCGCATGGCATATCGCCGCAGCACGACGCCTTGCCGCTCGGCGCTCTGCGCTTCATGCACGATGAAGCCGTGGCGCTCGAAGAACGGGCGGGCCACCAGGCTGGCCTCGGTGGTCAATTCACGGATGCCGGCCGCGACCAGCATGGCCTCCGCCTGCGCGTGGAGCCGGGTGGCAACGCCCCGGCGTGCGTGGCCCGGCGCGACGAACAGCTGCTCGATGTGGCCGTCCAGTCGGCAGGAGAGAAAGCCGGCCGGCTGGCCGTCGATCTCGGCCACGAGGGTGTGGGCTTGCTCCAGGCGTTCTCTCCAGCGAGCCCGGTCAGGCGCTGGCGGTGCCCGTGCCGCCAGCTGGGCGCGATCGTAGTGCGCCCCTCCCAGCCCATGCACGGACGCCGTGAACAGCGCCAGCAGCGGCTCGAGATCCGACGGCTGGTGGCCGCGCAGTCTCATGGGGCCTTGCGACGCGCCTGTTCCAGCTCGCGGATCAGCGCCTGTGCCTCCGCCCCCTCGGGGATGGGGCGGCCGCTGTCACGCCACTCGACGGCATCCTTGAAGCCGTGCGCCTGTGCATGGCGGCGAAACCACAGGCCCTCCGGGTTGTGGCGCGTGATGCCGTCGAACACGGTGGCCAGCATCTGCGTCTGCTCCAGCCCCATGGTGAGCATCACCTGGTTGACCACCAGCTTGTGCATCTGCAGATGGCCGCGTGGCACGCCGGCGATGCGCTCGGCCAGGCGCCTGGTTGCCACATGCAGCTCGGCCGCCGGCACGGCGACGTTGGCCAGGCCCCATTCGGCTGCGGTGCGCCCGTCGATGAGGTCGCCGGTGAACATGAGCTGCTTGGCCCGCGTGGGGCCGAGACGGTAGGTCCACATCGCCGTGGTCGGGCAGCCCCAGACGCGCGTCGGCATGTAGCCGATGCGCGCGTCCTCGGCCATCACCAGCAGGTCGCAGCTGAGCGCGATGTCGCTGCCGCCGGCCACCGCGGCGCCGTGCACCTGGGCGATGGTCGGCTTGGGGCAGCGCCACAGGCTCATGAAGTCCTCCGTGTAGCGCTTCATGGTGCGGTAGTCGAGCGCCGGATCCCAGGGCGTCGACTCCTGCTGGCAGGGATGCTCGATCTGCTGCTCGGCGCTGGCGGCGAGGTCATAGCCGCCGCAGAAGCCCTTGCCGGCGCCCTCGACCACGATCACGTGCACCTCGTCGTCGACCACGGCCCAGTCCACGGCGGCGCGGATCTCGCCCGGCATGTCGTCGGTGATGGCGTTCAGGCGTTCGGGGCGATTCAGCAGCAGGCGCGCGATGCGCGGCTGCTCGGGGTCCTTGTCGATGCGCAGGGTGTTGAAAGCGGGCATGGGGGTCTCCTCGGACTGTTCCATGGTGCGCATCATGCCAATCAACGATTTCGGGTGCCCGGGTAAAGCGCCCGGGATTTGCGTACAGTGCGGTCGATGAACGCTTCGGCATGGACTCTCGGGTGGCGCAGCCTGTGGCGCGATCTGCGCGCGGGCGAGCTGCGCCTGTTGCTGGTCGCGGTCACGCTGGCCGTGGCGGCGCTCACCAGCGTGGGTTTCTTCTCCGACCGCCTGCAGGGCGGCCTGCAGCGCGATGCACGCCAGCTGCTGGGCGGCGACGTGGTGCTGGTGGGCGACCATGCGCCGGCGTCCGCCTGGAGCGCGCGCGCGCGGGAGCTGGGCCTGGACCAGGCGTTGACACTGGGCTTTCCGACCATGGGTCGGGCGCCCGACGCGCAGGGCGGCAGTTCGCGTCTGGTGGCGCTCAAGGCGGTCGAGGCGGGCTACCCGCTGCGCGGCGCGCTGCGACTGGCCCGCGACGCGCAGGACCGGGTGGGCGTGCCGACGCGGGCCGTGCCCGCGCGCGGCGAGGCCTGGGTCGATCCGTCCCTGCTGGAAGCCCTGGTGCTGCAGCCGGGCGATGATTTGCTGCTGGGCGACCGCAGCTTTCGCATCGGCGCACTGATTGCACTCGAGCCGGATCGCGGTGCCGGCTTCATGGCGTTCGCCCCGCGCGTGCTGATCAACGCGGCCGACCTGCCCGCCACCGGCCTGGTACAGCCGGCGAGCCGCATCAGCTGGCGCCTGGCGCTGGCCGGGCCGGAGGCCGCGGTGCAGGCCTGGCGCAGCTGGGCGGAGCAGGAACTGGCGCGTCCGGGCACGGCCGGCCTGCGGCTGGAGACGCTGGACTCGGGCCGGCCCGAGATGCGCACCACGCTGGACCGGGCCGAGAAGTTCCTCAACCTGGTGGCCCTGCTCGCGGCGCTGCTGTCGGCGGTGGCGGTGGCGCTGGCGGCGCGCGGCTTTGCCGCGCGGCACCTGGATGACTGCGCGCTGCTGCGCGTGCTCGGCCTGCCGCAGCGACGCATCGCCGGCGCCTACGCGGCCGAGTTCCTGCTGGTCGGCCTGGTGGCCAGCGTGCTCGGCGTGCTGCTGGGCTACGCCGTGCACCTCGGCTTCGTCGCGCTGCTGGCCGGACTGGTGGACGGTGCGCTGCCGCCACCCAGCGCCTGGCCACTGCTGCTGGGCCTGGGCATCGGCCTGACGCTGCTGGTGGCCTTCGGCCTGCCGCCGGTGCTGCAACTGGCCCGCGTGCCGCCGCTGCGCGTGCTGCGGCGCGACGTCGGCTTGCTGAAGCCCGCGTCGTTCGCAGTGCTGGCGCTGGGCATCGCGGGTTTTGCCGCGCTGCTGCTGGCGGTGAGCCGCGACCTGGTGCTGGGGCTGATCGCGGTCGGGGGCTTCGCCGGTGCCGTGCTGCTGTTCGCCGTGCTGTCCTGGGCCGCCGTGGCCCTGCTGCGGCGGCTCGTGCACGAGCAGCGTGCGCCGCGCTGGCTGGTGCTGGCGACGCGCCAGCTCGCGGCGCGGCCCGGCTACGCGGTGGTGCAGGTCAGCAGCCTGGCCGTCGGCCTGCTGGCACTGGTGTTGCTGGTGCTGCTGCGCACCGACCTGATCGCGAGCTGGCGCGCCGCCACGCCGGCGGACTCGCCCAATCGCTTCGTCATCAACATCATGCCGGACCAGGACCAGGCCTTTCGCGCCGCGCTGCGCGATGCCGGCGTCACGCAGATGGACTGGTACCCGATGTTCCGCGGCCGCCTGGTGGCGATCAACGGGCGTGAGGTCGGGCCCGGCGACTACGCCGACGAACGCGCGCGCCACATGGTCGAGCGCGAATTCAACCTCTCGCACGCGGCCGAGCAGCCGGTGCACAACCGCGTGGTGGCGGGCCAGTGGACGCCGGGCGAGGTCGGCGCCATCAGCGTCGAGCAGGGCCTGGCCAGCACGCTCGGGCTGAAGCTGGGCGACCGCCTGCGCTTCGATGTCGCCGGCCTGCAAGTGCAGGCGCGCATCAGCTCGCTGCGCAAGGTCGACTGGGCGTCGATGCACGTCAACTTCTTTGCCATGTTCCCGCTGGCCGAAATGCCGGACCTGCCGATCACCTACATTGCCGCCTATCGCGCGCCCGGCACGCCGGGCTTCGACCACGCGCTGGTGCGCCAGTTTCCCAACATCACCAACGTCGACATGGAGCAGTCGATCGCCCAGGTGCAGCGCGTGCTGGACCAGGTGGTCCGCGCCGTCGAGTTCCTGTTCGGCTTCACGCTGGTGGCGGGGCTGGTGGTGCTGTTCGCCGCCGTCAGCGCGACGCGCGAGGAGCGCGCGCGCGAATTCGCCATCATGCGCGCGGTGGGCGCGAGCAGCCAGTTGCTGGCGCGCGTGCAGCGTGCCGAGCTCGTCGGCGTCGGCCTGCTGGCCGGCGTGCTGGCCAGCAGCGTCGCCATCGGGGTCGGCTGGGCGCTGGCACACCAGGTTTTCGACTTCAGCTGGAGCGCACCGCCCTGGGTGCCGCTGGCCGGCGGCGCGGCCGGCGCCGTGCTGGCGCTGGCGGCGGGATGGTGGGGCCTGCGCGAGGTGCTGCGCCGGCCCGTGGTGCAGACGCTGCGGCGCGCGGCCGAGTAGGGCGGTGCCGGCTGGCCCAGAATGCAGGCGCGCGCCACCGGTCGGCGCGCGGGAGAGGACGACTTGAACCAGCAACGCCAGGGAGCCCACGCGACGGCCCGGTCCGGTAGCGCTCCGGGCGGGGTCGCCCTGCCCGGCGCCTGGACCGCGCTCGCCATCACCACCGCGGTGCAGTCCATGGCCTCGATGGCTTTGCTGACGGTGCCCGTGATGGCACCGGCGCTGGCGCCGGCACTTGGCCTGTCCACGGCCTGGGTCGGCGGCTTCATCGCCCTGGGCTATCTGGCGGCGATGACGGCGAGCCTGGTGTCGGGCGCAGTGGTGCCGCGTTACGGCGCGATCCGCGTGAGCCAGGTGGCGCTGCTGCTGTGCGCCGTTGGCCTGCTGCTGGCGGCCGTCCCGGCCTGGCCGGCGACGGCGCTGGGCGGCTTTCTGATCGGCTGCGGCTACGGGCCGATCACGCCCGCCAGCTCGCACCTGTTGGCGCTCACCACGCCGGCGCACCGCATGTCGCTGGTGTTCTCGGTCAAGCAGACCGGCGTGCCGCTCGGCGGCATGCTGGCCGGGGCCGTGGTGCCGGGCGCACTGCTGCTGCTGGGCTGGCAAGCGACGCTGGTGCTGGTGGCGCTGGCCTGCATTGCCTGCATCGCGCTGGCGCAGCCGCTGCGCCGCGCGCTCGATGCCGATCGGCAGCGCAGCCAGCGGCTGCAGCTGGCGGGGCTGCTCACGCCGCTCAAGCTGGTGCTGGCGAGCCGGCCGCTGGCGGTGCTGGCGGCGGTGTCCTTCCTGTTTTCCGCCGTGCAGGTTTCGGTGACTACCTACCTCGTGACCTACCTGAACGAGACGCTGGCGCTGTCGCTGGTGGCCGCGGGCGCGGCGCTGTCGGTGTCGCAGCTCGCCGGGGTGGTGGGCCGCATCGGCTGGGGTGCGCTTGCCGACCGCGGGCCGGGGGCGCGCGGCACGCTGATGCTGCTGGCGGCGCTGATGATCCTGGGCAGCGGACTTACCGCCGTGCTGCAAGGCGGCTGGTCCACCGCCGTGATCTGGCTGGTGGTCGCGGTGCTGGGCGGGTCGGCGATCGGCTGGAACGGTGTCTACCTGGCCGCGGTCGCGCGCCAGGCGCCGCCCGGCCAGGCGGGGGTGGCCACCGGCGGCACGTTGCTGTTCACCTTCATGGGCGTGGTGTTCGGCTCGCCCGCCTTCGGCGCGCTGGCCGGCGCCAGCGGCAGCTACCGCCTGGCCTTTGCCGCACTCGCCCTGCCGGCGGCGCTGGCGCTGGCGCTGCTCGTCTGGCGCGCGCGCCAGGCAGCGCGCGAGGGGCAAGCCGAACGGCTGGCAACGGGCGATGGGGTGCCGCCGTCAGCGGCGGACGGTTCGTGATGCTGACGCAGCGCGAGAGCCCAAGATGACCTTGCGCCCGCCCTGACTGCCGGAACCCGCCCGTTCGTCGTTGCGGGTGCACGCCATGGCACGGGCCATGACTGCGCCTTGTGCCCGGGTCGCGTGTCTTCAGGCAACCCTTTCGGACCCCATCCATGCATTCGCAGACCCTGGGGCGGGTTTCGGCCGGGGGTCGTTCATGACGGGAGCGCTTGCGCGCGGCCGGCGCCGGCACGACGGGGCAGTGCGCGGGTTCATGCCGACAGGTTCGCGGACCCGCTGGCGGCCCCACCCGGCGCGGGACGGCGCATCTGCACCTCGAGGAAATCCAGCAGCGCCCGCAGTGCCGCGCTGTGGTGGTGGCGCTGGGCGTAGGCTGCATGCAGCCACAGATTGCGCGGCGAGTATTCGCCAAACAGCGGCTCAAGCCGTCCCAGCGCGATCCAGTCGCCCAGCAGCATGCGCGAGCCGCGAATCACGCCGGCGCCCTTGAGCGCCAGCGGCACCATGGGCGAGGAGTCGGAGGCGGTGCAGATCGCCCGCAACGGCAAATCCACGATCTTGCCGCCAACGCTGAAATGCCAGTGCGGCGTTTCGCCTGGCGGCGCCACGGCCAGCGTGCGGTGGGTGACCAGCTCACGTGGATGCTCGGGTCGGCCATGCTCGCGCCAATAGTCGGGCGTGGCGGCCACGACCATCTCCAGCCGCAACAGGCGACGCACGATCTGGCTGTTCTCCGCCACGGGGCCGACATGAAACGCCAGGTCGATCGCGTCCTCGGCCAGATCGGCCACCTGATTGGTGAGCCACAGGTTGATCGAGATGTCGGGATGGAGCAGCATGAAGTCCGCCAATCGCCGCATCAGCGCTGTCTGCACCAGAACGTGGGGTGCGCTCAGGTTGAGGCGTCCGCCGGGCCGCGCGGCGCGATCGCTCATGGCGTCCTCGGCGCGATCGATCAGATCGACCACCAGCCCGCTGTGTTCGATCAGCAACTGGCCGGCGTCCGTCAGCGAGACGTGGCGCGTGCTGCGGTTGAACAGGCGCAGGTGAAAGCGCGTTTCCAGTTCGGCCACGTACTTGCTTACCGTGGCCGGTGCCAGATCGAGTGCGCGTGCGGCAGCCGCAAAACTGTTGCGCCGGGCCACTTCGCGAAATGTACGCAGGAGCTCCAGGGTGTCCATTGTTCACGGCCTGGAATGATGAACATTCCATTGAACTGCTTTTTCCAGGCGTACACAAGGCTCACAGTGGGCGGCATGGGGTTGGCAACCAGAGCGGGCCAGTCCCATGGGAAGGAGTCCGTGCTTCCATGCCTTCGTCCCGGTTGCAATCGCTTTGCGGACTTTCCAGGAGTTTCATCATGACCACCCGGTTGACCCCATACGTGACCGCACTGGGGCTGGCGTTGACGGCCACTGTCGCGTCCGCCGCCATGCCTGCCTGCGGGGAGGGCCCGTTTTTCGACAACTTCCAGAGTGCGGCGCCCCCCAGTGTCACGCGCGACGAAGTCGTGGCGCTGGCGATCCAGTCACCGCCTGCCGCGGGCGAACACAGCAACGGCGATACCGACGCGGGGGCGCTGCCGCATCCAGTCGATCGCACAGTCGTGGTTGCTCAGCTGCGCGACGGGCTGGCGCACGGCTTCCACCCGGCCTCGGGCAACGTCGATTGAACCTGAAGCCGGCACTGGCGGGCACATGGCGCGCTCACCCAACCGGTGAGCGGATCGAAGCGGCCAAGCTCAATGCCCATGCGGCGTTCGAGCTGTTCACGAGCGGTCCGCTGCCGGATTCGGGTTGAATCGCCACCGCGGTCGCTCCGACCCGCGTGACCCGCGGGTCTTCTGTTGGCCGGGCTTGCCTTGTCACAAGCGGGACGGGGCGTTCACAGGCGGGGAAATCTCTTCATCAACCGATCTTCCGGCCTCCCCGGCAGCGCTCCGAAGAGCCCGGCGATCCACCGTCGCCAGCAGCACCCGCGGCACGCCTGCGCCGCCGACGCGCAGCAGCGTCATTCCGGCGCGGCGCGCCACGTCCGACTTCCGCGAGCGCCCGTTGCACCGCACCCGGGAGATCGGCACACCGTTCGCGGTGCTGCATGGCGCCCTGCCGCGCATCGACGCCGGTCGCCTGAGGCGTAGAGTCCGGACTTCATGGCCGCGCACAGCGAAACCCCTGATAGCTCGTACCATGCCCGCTTGTCTGGCTTCACCGAACCTGCATGAGTGACCAACCCAAGCTCTGCCATCTGGCGCTGCAGGGGGGCGGGGCGCACGGCGCCTTCACCTGGGGCGTGCTCGACGCGCTGCTGATGGACGGGCGGCTGGCGTTTGCCGGCATCAGCGGCACCAGTGCCGGTGCGCTCAATGCCGTGGCGCTGGCGCATGGCTGGGTCGATGCCCTGGATCAGAAGCGCGACCCGGCCGAAGGCGCGCGCGCGGCCCTGGCGCGACTGTGGACGCGCATCATGGCACTGGGTGGCGTCAGCGACAGCGCGGCGCGCCTGACACGGCTGATGATGGGGGCGCTGCCGGGCGCGCTGACGCAGGTCTCGCCCTACCAGAGCAATCCGCTGGACATCAATCCGCTGCGCGAGCTGGTCGAGCGCGAGATCGATTTCGAACGGCTGACACGCCTGAAGTCGCCGCGCGTATTCGTGGCCGCGACCGACGTGGCGACGGGGCATGCGCGGATCTTCTCGGGCCGCGGCCTGAGCGCGCAGTCGGTGATGGCTTCGGCCTGCCTGCCGCAACTCTTTCGCGCGCCGGAGATCGACGGCAGGCTGTACTGGGACGGTGGCTATTCGGCCAACCCGGCGCTTGGCCCCCTGGTCGAGATGGGCGAGACGCGTGACCTGCTGCTGGTGCAGATCAACCCGCTGCAGCGCACCGGCAAGCTGCTGACCTCGGAGCAGATCAGCGACCGCGTGAACGACCTGACCTTCAACGCCAGCCTGATCGCGCAGATGCGCACCATCGCGTTGATCAATGAACTGGTGGCGCGTGGGGTGGTGGACGAGGGACTGGCGCCGATCCGCGTGCACCGCATCGACGGCGGCGAGGCGCTGGCCGAGATGCCGGCCGACAGCAAGGTCGCGCCGCAGCGGCGCACGGTGGAGAAGCTGTTCGAGCTCGGCCGGGAGTCGGCCCGGCGCTGGCTCAGGCGCGGCCTTGCGGCGGTGGGCGAGAAGAGCACGGTCAATCTGCGTCGCGACTATGGCGACCCGCTGCGCCTGGAGGTGGATGCCGCCGAGGCAGCGCCACAGGGCGGCGTCGGTTCGGCCCTGCTGCGCTATCTCTGGCCCAGGTCCGGCACGAACGGCGACAAGCCGCCCCCGCGCGGCTAGTGCAGTGTTTCACGCTATCAGGTACTTATAACGAGTCGCCAAGGGGCCAGCTGCGCGGCGCGTGGCCGCAGGCATGGTGGGTCCATGTCAAGGCCACGCAACAAAGCAGATGGCCCCTTGGCGGCTCGCCCTGCGGGAAGCCAGAAAAAGGCTCGCGGCGGCGTTGCAGTTCTTGCCAAGGCCGCCAGCATTGGCTGCGAACCGCGCCTTGCTGCAAACCTTTTTCTGGCTTTTATAAGTGCCTGATAGCGTGAAACACTGCACTAGGAGCGTGGGCGGCAGAAGGTGCGCCGGCTGCAACGCGCGAGAAACCGGTCCATCGCGGTGCTGCCGACCGCACCCAGGGGGTCACCCTGGGCTTGTCGGTATCACCACGCTGTCCTCGCTTTTCGCACGTTTCGCTTCGGCGCCTTCTACCGCCCACTCTCCTGGTGGGAAGCACGGCAGGAATCGGGTGCGCGACTGGATGCCTGCGGCTGCATCTGCGAGGTTTCAACCCAAAACGGCAGTTGACCGCTTGCCTTCTTCACGAGATCCGCATGAACCTTGACTTCCGCTGCTTCGATCACCTCCACCTGTTGGGCGAACGCCTCCAACTGCCGTTTTAGGTTCAGGCAACGCTGAACAAGTCCCTCGCGCGCTGCGCATCCCTGCCTGCGGCGGTCTGCGGCGTTGCAAATGCTCGCAATAGCTTCGGCTATTGCTGCGCTTCGCGCCTTGCATCCCATCCCCATGCAGGGTGCGCCGCATCACGGAGACTTATTCAGCGTCGCCTTCAACCTGGATCCGGCAGCGGACCGTTCGCGGACTCTTCGAAAGCCGCATGGGCATTGAGCTGGACCGCTTTGATCGCACTCATCGGCTGGGTGCTGGCGAGCGCATCCCACTGCGGGAATCAGGTCCAGACGACACGGCTCCGATGGCCGCGGAGCGAGCCAGGCGGGCACCCGTGGCCGAGGTCTCCCGGGCCACCGGGTGTGTCCCCCTTCAGGGGGATGGCGCGCAGCGCCCTAGCGAGTGGCTCATTTCATGCCCCAGCCAGCAGCACCAGCAGCGCCCCGGCGCCCCCGTCCGTCGGCCCGGCCTGCACGAAGGCCAGCACTGCCTGCTTCTGCACCAGCCAGGCGTGCACCTTGCCCTTGAGCACGGGCACGCCGCCGGGCGAACCCAGGCCCTTGCCATGCACCACGCGCACGCAGCGCAATCCGGCGCGGCGCGCCTCGCGCACGAACTGGCCAAGCGCCTCGCGTGCCTCGTCGGTGCGCAGGCCGTGCAGATCGATCTGCGCCTGTACTGCCCAGTGGCCGCGGCGCAGGCGCGCGGGCACGTCGGGGCCGATGCCGGGGCGGCGGAAGCTGAGGTGCTCGTCGGTGTGCAGCAGCGTGCTGACATCGAACGCGTCGGACAGCGATTCGCGCAGCACCGCCGCCTCGTCCTGCTGGCGCTGACGCGGCAGCGGCTCGGGTGCGGGCGGGGCGTGCACCACGCGCGTGCTGCCGCGCAGCGGCCGCACCGGGCCGACGGCGCGTGCGAACAGGTCCTGGTCGGCGCGCGCCTGGCGCTCGTCCGCCGCGCGCGCGGCGGCTTCGCGCGCCGCGCGTTCGCGCTGCTCGGCCAGTTGCCGGCGCAGTCGTGCAAGGTCCTGCAGCGAGCCGGCCCTCACACCAGCCCCCGTTCCGCCATCGACAGCGCCTGGCCGGGCGCGACGATGACGTGGTCGAGCACGCGCACGTCGACCAGCGCCAGCGCTGCCTTGAGCGACTGCGTCAGCGCCTCGTCGGCGCGGCTCGGCTGCACGCTGCCGCTTGGATGGTTGTGCGCCAGCACCACGGCGGCAGCGTGGTGGTGCAGGGCGCGCAGCACCACCTCGCGCGGATAGACGCTGGTCTGCGTCAGCGTGCCGCGAAACAGCTCTTCCAGCGCAAGCAGGCGGTGCTGGCTGTCGAGAAAGATCACGGCAAACACCTCGTGCACGCGTCCCGCCAGATGCAGCTGCAGATAGTGCTTGACGGCCTGGGCGCTGTCCAGTGCAGGCCTCTCCTTCAACTGTTCGGCGAGCGCGCGCCGCGCCAGTTCCAGCACGGCCAGCAGTTCGGCGCGCTTGGCGCTGCCGCCCAGCCCCTTGAAGGGCTTCAGGTCCAGCGCACTGGCGTGCAGCAGGCCGGAGATCCCGCCGAAACGATCCAGCAGCTCCTGGGCCATCTGCAGCACCCCGCGCCCGGCGGTGCCGGTGCGCAGCAGCAGCGCCAGCAGCTCGGCATCCGCCAGCGCCGCAGGGCCGCGCGCGAGCAACTTCTCGCGCGGGCGGGCATCGGGCGGCAGGTCCTGGAGCGGCATGATGCGCCGATGCTAAGGCACTGCGCAGCAAATCCTCCGACGAGGCGCGCCCTGCCGGGGCAAGGTGCAGCAATGGCCGGGGATCGCGAGCATTGGCGACGAAGCGGGCCACGGGATGCGCGGCGCGCGAGGGCCCTGTTCGGCGTTGCGTGCGCCCAGAGTACCCGCAGGCACGGGCGGGGCGGGCCCGTTTCCTACAATCCAGGGTTTTCCGCGTGATCCGCCATGTCCCAGGTTGAACCCGGCTCCTTCCTGACCCTGCACTATCGCCTCGCGGGCCCGCAAGGCGACGTCATCAACACCTTCGGTGGCAAGCCGGCCACGCTGTCGATCGGCGCGGGCGAGCTGGCGCCCGCGGTGGAGCAGCGCCTGCTGGGCCTGGCCGAGGGCGCGCGTTCGGTGTTCGAGATCCCGGCCGGCGAGGCATTCGGCGAGCGCAACCCGGACCTGATCCACTGGCTGCCGCGCAGCGAGCTCGACGCCCTGGGCGAGGAGGGCGAGCAATACCACGTCGGCGAGGTGGTGCGTATGCCCACGCCCGACGGCGAGGGCCTGATCGCCGCCGTGGTGCGCGAGGTGCGCGCCGACGGCGCGCTGCGCCTGGACTTCAACCACCCGCTGGCGGGCCAGCCCGTCACCTTCGAGGTGCAACTGATCGGCGTGCTATGAGCGAGCAGCCCACCATCATCGACCCGGGCGAAGTGGTGCTGGCGGCGCCACGCGGCTTCTGTGCCGGCGTCGACCGCGCGATCGAGATCGTCGAGCGGGCCCTGGTCAAGTTCGGCGCGCCGATCTACGTGCGCCACGAGATCGTGCACAACACCTACGTCGTGAACGACCTCAAGTCCAAGGGCGCGATCTTCATCGAGGACCTGGCCGAGGTGCCGCCCGGCTCGATCCTGATCTTCAGCGCGCACGGCGTGCCCAAGGCCGTGGAGGAGGAGGCCGCGGCGCGCGGCTTCCAGATCTACGACGCCACCTGTCCGCTGGTGAGCAAGGTGCACGTCGAGGTCGCCAAGCTGCATCGCGAGGGCTACGAATTCATCATGATCGGCCACCAGGGCCACCCCGAGGTGGAGGGCACGATGGGCCAGCTCAAGGGCGGCATCTACCTGGTGCAGGACGTGCCGGACGTCGCGCGGATCCAGCCGACCCAGTCCGAGAAACTGGCGGTGGTGACGCAGACCACGCTCAGTGTCGACGACGCGGCCGAGATCATGGCGGCGATCAAGGCGCGCTTCCCCAGCATCCGCGAGCCCAAGCAGCAGGACATCTGCTACGCCACGCAGAACCGCCAGGATGCCGTCAAGCTGATGGCGCGCCAGGTCGACCTGGTGATCGTCGTCGGCAGCCCCACCAGCAGCAACTCCAACCGCCTGCGCGAGGTGGCCGAGAAGCTCGGCACCGAGGCCCACATGGTGGACAGCGCCGATGATCTCCAGCGCGCATGGCTGCGCGGCAAGGCGCGCATCGGCGTCACCGCCGGCGCCTCGGCGCCCGACATCCTGGTGCGCCAGGTGCTGGCGCGGCTGCGCGAGTACGGTGTCGGTTCGGTGCGCCAGCTCGAGGGCATCGAGGAGCACATGAAGTTCCCGCTGCCCAAGGGCCTGAGGCTCGACGGCGCGGCCGAGGTGAACCTGGAACACCTGCGCTGAACGTCCCCGGCACCTCGGGGCGCGGCGGCCTGGCGCGCGGCCCCGCCCCTACAATCATTGCCCTATGCTTGATCCCGTATTGCTGCGCCGCGACCTGCCCGGCGTGCTGGCGCGACTGGCCACGCGCCAGAACCCCCAGCCCTACCTTGACGAAGCCGCCTTCACCGCGCTGGAGGCCGAGCGCAAGACGATCCAGACGCGCACCGAGGCCCTGCAGGCCGAGCGCAACAGCGCCAGCAAGCAGATCGGCCAGCGCAAGGCCAAGGGTGAGGCCGTCGACGAGCTGATGGCGCGCGTGGCCGGCATCAAGGACGAGCTGGACGCCTCGGCGACACGGCTGGACGCCATCCAGCACGAGTTGCACGTCCTGCTCCTGGCGCTGCCCAACCTGCCGCACGCGAGCGTGCCGGTCGGTGCCGACGAATCCGACAACCAGGAGGTGCGCCGCTGGGGCACGCCGCGCGCCTTCGACTTCGCGGTGCGCGACCACGTCGAGCTCGGCGAGCCGCTGGGGCTGGATTTCGAGACCGGCGCCAAGCTGTCGGGCGCACGCTTTTCCTTCCTGCGCGGGCCGGTGGCGCGCCTGCACCGCGCGCTGGCGCAGTTCATGCTGGACCTGCACACCCGTGCGCACGGGTATACTGAATGCTACACTCCCTACATCGTCAACGCCGCCACGCTGCTCGGCACCGGCCAGCTGCCCAAGTTCGAGGCCGACCTGTTCGCCGCGAAGAAGGGCGGCCAGGAGGGCGAAGGCGAGCCGATGTACCTGATCCCCACGGCCGAGGTCTCTCTCACCAACCTGGTGCGCGGCGAGGTCGTCGCCGAGGCCGAGCTGCCGATCCGCCTGACCGCGCACACGCCGTGCTTCCGCTCCGAAGCCGGCAGCGCCGGGCGCGACACGCGCGGCATGATCCGCCAGCACCAGTTCGACAAGGTCGAGATGGTGCAGATCGTGCACCCGGAGCACAGCGATGCCGCGCTGCTTGAAATGGTCGGCCACGCCGAGGCCGTGCTGCAGCAACTCGAACTGCCCTACCGCGTGGTGCTGCTGTGCACCGGCGACATGGGCTTTGGCGCCGCCAAGACCTACGACCTGGAAGTCTGGGTGCCGGCCCAGCGGACCTATCGCGAGATCAGCTCCGTCAGCAACTGCGAAGCCTTCCAGGCGCGCCGCATGCAGGCGCGGTTTCGCAGCGCCCAGGGCAGGAACGAGCTGGTGCACACGCTGAACGGCTCGGGCGTTGCCGTGGGCCGCGCGCTGGTGGCGGTACTCGAGAACCACCAGCAGGCCGACGGCTCGATCCGCATCCCGGCCGCGCTGCGCCCCTACCTGGGCGGGCTCGAAGTCCTCGCGGCCTGAACTGCTAGAATCCGTCGCTTGGCCAAGGCCCGCGGAGAGGTGGCAGAGTGGTCGAATGCGCCGGACTCGAAATCCGGTTTACAGGTCTCCTGTAACGTGGGTTCGAATCCCACCCTCTCCGCCAACAAGCCATGCCTTGCGAGCACCCGCTGGCACGGGTGAACCCACGAAGCCCCGCACGCGCGGGGCTTTTTGCTGCGGCTTGTCGCAGCACCGCGGGGACCGACATGCCTGCCATTGCGCCCATCGCCGTCAACCTGTTGCTGAATCCTGCGCTGGACCGCGCCGGGGACTATGGCGCCGAGCACGCCGCCATTCTCAGCCGACCGGCGCTGGCCGAGGCGAGCGCGGAGATCCGGGGTTGGCCCGGCTACGCGCAGACCCCGCTGCACGCGTTGCCGGGCCTGGCCCAGGCCCTGGGCGTGGCCAGCGTGCATTGCAAGGACGAGGGCGGGCGCTTTGGCCTGGGCAGCTTCAAGGCGCTCGGTGGCGCCTATGCCGTCGGGCGCCTGCTGTGCCGGCTGCTTGGCGCGCAGCTGGGCCGTCCCGTGACGACGCGCGAGCTGCTCGCGGGCACGCACCGTGCGTTGACGCAGGCGGTGACGGTGAGCTGTGCCACGGATGGCAACCACGGGCGCTCGGTGGCCTGGGGCGCGCAGCTGTTTGGCTGTCGCTGCGTGATCTGCATCCATGCCACCGTGAGCGAGGGGCGGCGCCAGGCCATCGAGCACTGCGGCGCGCAGGTGGTGCGCACCGCCGGCAACTACGACGACGCCGTGCGCCAGGCCGACGCCGACGCGCGTGCACTGGGCCGCCACGTGATTTCCGATACCTCGTACGAAGGCTACATGGACGTGCCGCGCGACGTCATGCAGGGCTACCAGCTGATGGTGGAGGAGGCACTGCAGCAGGTCGGCGCGGCGCCGACCCATGTCTTCGTCCAGGCTGGCGCGGGCGGTCTGGCGGCTGCAGTGTGCGGCTATTTCCGGGAGCACCTGGGCGCGGCGCGCCCGCGCCTGGTGGTGGTCGAGTCGCGACGCGACGACTGCCTGATGCAGAGCGCCCGCGCGGGCCGTGTCACGGCGGTGCATGGCGCGCTGGATACGCTGATGGCAGGGCTGGCCTGCGGCGAGGTGTCTCTGCTGGCCTGGCGCATCCTGCAGCGGGGGGCCGATGCCTTTGCTGACAGGAGGTGAGATATTTGAAGAGGGGAAAGTGCGATATTTGGGGGATTTGATGGGGGATTGTGGGCCAAGGGCGGGATTGGACTGCAAAGGCGTTGCAAATATGGAAAGAGGGGCGGCGGGCTAAATTTTGGGCGATCTTCAGGCCAGGTCCAAGAGGTCTTCGAGGATTTCCAGGACGGCGCGCTCATCGTCCGGCGCCAGTTGGCCGGTCTCGGGGATTGCGAAGAGAAGGCCGCGGCGGGGCATCTTCTTGGTGCCGAATTCGTGGTACGTGGCATACGGCTCGACGAAGCCGATACGCACGCTGGTGGCGTCGGCTTCCCAGTTGAGATGGTCGCGCATGTCGCGGTAGCGATCGAGAAGCCGATGGTTGCCGTCTTCGGGGTAGGTCGCGATGGTGAATTCGGACCACGGCGCCCAGGGGTGACCTTCCGGGTCGCTGCGGATTTCGAAGCGGTTGTGAATCCGGGTTTCGAGCTCTTGGCCGATGCCGGCCAGGACCGGGGTGAGGTCGCCCAGGCGCTCCTGCAGCCGGGCGATGTGCTGGCGGAAGGCGGTGTCATCGACGGTGATGGTCAGCATGGCCTGATTCGGGTTTGACGGGTGGCGGCGTCACGGCCACAATGGCAGTGCTCGCCGTCGTTTTGGACGTAAAGCCGCAGGGCCGCGCAAGCGGAACACATGGGGCAGGCGGGCATTTTCATGCCTATTCCGCGCGCTTGTACATCGTCAGAAGCACGATGCTGGCGCGCCGGACCTTGACCACCAGGTCGTAGGCGAATCCCTCCAGGACTACCCGACCCGTCATCAGGCGCGCGCCGTCTGGTGCGAACGGCGGCACGCCGGGCGCCAAGGTGGCCATGGCCAGCAGCTTGGGGAACAGGGCCACATCACTGGGCGATAGCGGCACCTGACCACGCAGCGATTCGCGGGCAATGCTGTGGGTCAGGACGTGGCGCACGCCGTCGTGGTCCAGGCCGACCGTCTTGCCTTCCAGCTCGATGCCGATGCGGCGGGCGCGCTCGACGGTGTCCGAGCTGGCCGGCGCCAGCGCCAGATAGGGCTGCTTTGCCCGCGGATTGAGGCGCGCGCGCTCGTAAAAGGTGGCGGCGGCGGATTCGAGCGTGAGGCCATCACGGCGCGCGGCGGCGGCCAGGCGCGGGTCGGCGGCCGCCTGCTTGGACTGCTGGATTTGCTCGAGCACGCGCTGGCGGGCCTGACCGGCGTTGTAGCCGAAGCCGGGGTCGACGCCGACGGGGACGGCTGTGATTTCGCCGGTGCGGCGGTTGACGTGTTCGACACGCACATCCGCCGGTGCGGTGGTGTTGAACGGTTCGCGCACGATCGGGGCGCTGCGGCCCGTACCGGTGCCAAAGCCGTCATCGATCTCGGCGTTTGGGCGGGACTGACCATGACCGCGCGTGTAGTCGCGGCGCGTGAGGGCGATTACCCGACAGCGGCAGCGCCAGCCGTTGGGTGGCCAATGGGTGCTCCAGAATTCATGCGCAACGGGCAACACCAGGTTGTGCCACGCGCGATGCGCAGGGCGCACGCGCTCACTTTGCCGTGATCGAGGACGCCGGCGCCGTCGAGGCCATGCGCCTGCTGGCGAGTCCGGCGCCGGGCGATTCGCCCATCGTCGCAGGCGAGTCGGCGGTGGCGGGGCTGGCCGCCGCGCTGGGTGTGGCGCGCGACGCCGGTCTGCGCGCCGCGCTCCGCATCGCGGCGAGCAGCCGCCTGCTGTTCTTCGGCAGCGAGCGCGACACCGATCCCGTGCTGTACGCGGAATTGGTCGGTCGCGGCAGCGCCGAGGTGCTGGCCGGCGCCACGGGCCGAACGCGCTGCCCGTCGTCCGCCAGGCAGCGCGCGGCGCGGACCGGACCGGGCGGACGACCGCCGCCGCGTGTCGCGTCGCCGCGTCGGGCGCCGCTCACGCGAGGGCGGCGCACAGCATCTTCAAGTCCCGCACCTCGACCTGCGGGCGTGTTGCCCGGCCATCGGGCCAGGCCACGCCATCGCGGTTGACCCAGGCCACCTGCATGCCGACGGCGAGCGCGCCGGCGGCGTCCAGTTCGGCGTCATCCCCCACGTGCAGCACCTCGTGCGGGGCCACGCCGCCGACCGCGGCGCCGGCGTGGAAGATGCGTGCGTCGGGCTTGGCCACGCCGACCGACGCGGCCGATACCGCGCCGGCGAAGAACGGGCCGACGCCGGTCTGCGCGACGTCGGCATTTCCGTTGGAGAGGGCCACCAGCGGCCAGCGCGCGGCCAGGAATCGCAGCGCCTCGAGCGCATCGTCAAACAGGGTGACGCGCTGGCGCTCACGGTGGAAGATCGCGAAGGCGGGCTCGGCCAGCGCCGGATCGTCGCCGCTGTCGCGCAGGAGCAGGCGAATCACCTCGCGCTTGAGCGCACCCAGGTCGTGCGCGATGGCCGGCCGCTCGGCCAGCACGCGCTGGCGCGCCTGCAGGGCCACCTGCGCATCGGCGGCACGCACGGCGGTGTTGCCGGCGCCGTGCGCCGCCAGCCAGTCGCGCGTGATCGCATCGGCGCGGCGGATGGTCGGCCATACCGGCCACAGGGTGTCGTCCAGGTCCAGGGTGATGGCACGAATGCGGCGGGCATCGAGCATGCCCGAGAATAGCGCATGCCGTTTTTTCGACCCGAGCCCGAAGGGGCCCATGATCCCCGGGGGCGCACGGGCGTGCTGCTGTGCAACCTGGGCACGCCCGAGGCACCGACCGCGGCCGCCACGCGCCGCTACCTGGCCGAGTTCCTCGGCGATCCGCGCGTCGTCGAGCTGCCGCGCGCGCTGTGGTGGCCGATCCTGCATGGGGTCATCCTGCGCACGCGGCCGGCGCGCTCGGCCGCCAAGTACCAGTCGATCTGGTTGCCCGAGGGCTCGCCGCTGATGGTCTGGAGCCTGCGCCAGGCCAGCCTGCTGCGCGGCTACCTCGGCGAGCGCGGCCACGACGTCAGCGTGCGCCTGGCCATGCGTTACGGCGAGCCCGCGATCGCCGACCAGCTCGATGCGCTCAAGGCGCGTGGCTGCACGCGCATCCTGGTGCTGCCGCTCTATCCACAGTATTCGGGCAGCACCACGGGCAGCGTGGTCGATGCCGTCATGGCCTGGGCGCGCCGCGTGCGCCGCGTACCCGAGCTGCGCTTCGTCGCCAGCTTTCACGACGATGCGGGCTACATCCGCGCGCTGGCGCAGCGCGTGCAGCGCCACTGGATGGCGCAGGGCCGTCCGGCCCGGCTCGTCATGAGCTTTCATGGCGTGCCCCAGCGCATGGTCGACGCCGGCGATCCCTACCTGGAGCAATGCCGCGAGACGGCGCGCCTGCTGGCCGAACGGCTGGCGCTGCGCGAGGCGGACTGGGTGCTCAGCTTCCAGTCGCGCTTCGGCAAGGCGCGCTGGGTTGGCCCCGCGACCGACGCCACGCTGCGCCAGCTCGGCCAGGCCGGCACGCCGCGCGTCGACGTGATGTGCCCGGGCTTCGTCAGCGACTGCCTGGAGACGCTCGAGGAAATCGCCATCGAGGGGCAGGCAAGCTTCCGGGCGGCCGGCGGCCGGAACTTCGACTATGTGCCAGCCTTGAACGACAGTCCGGTCTGGCTGGCGGCGCTGGCGGAGATCGTGCAGAAGCACCTGTGCGGCTGGCCGACGCGCGGCGCGGATTGATCTGCACGCCGGCCTGGGCCCCGGGGCGCCATGCTCGGGTAGACTGATCCGGCATGCTGTTCGGGCACGTGGCTGCAGACCGTGATCGGGCGGCACAGGCAGCAACCAGGCGGCACCGGCCGCGAGCATCGACATCGACGGGAGGCCGCATGCTCATCTTTGGAACCCACGACGAGCAGACCCTGGCGCAGCTGCGTGACGTGGCCCGCCGCGCCGAGCACGTGGCCCTGATGGCCGACGGCCACGTCGGTTTCGTGATGCCGATCGGCGGCGTCGCCGCCTACCGCAACCAGGTGTCGGTGGTCGGCGTGGGCTTCGACATCGCCTGCGGCAACTGCGCCATCCGCACCGACCTGAAGGCGGCCGACTTCACGCGCCCGCAACTGGTCCGGATCGCCGACGAGATCAACGCCACCATCAGCTTTGGCCTGGGTCGCACCAATCAGCAGGCCGACGCCCCGGTCGACCATCCGCTGTTCGAAGGCCCGGCCTGGGAGGCCTTGCCCGACCCTGCGCGCGAGCCGTTGCGCGAGATCGCGCGCGCCCAGCTCGGCACGGTGGGCAGCGGCAACCACTACGTCGACGTGTTCGCCGACACGGTGGACGACCACGTCTGGGTGGGCGTGCACTTCGGCAGCCGCCAGCTTGGCCACGCCATCGCCTCGGGCTTCATGGCGCTCGGCCAGGGCGGGACCTGGGGCCAGCGCGTGCCGGAACAGGAGGTATTGCTCCATCTCGATTCGGCGCTCGGCCAGCGTTACTGGGCGGCGATGGAGCTGGCTGGCCGCTACGCCTATGCCGGGCGTGAGTACGTGGCGCGCAAGGTGGTGCAGATCCTGGGTGGGCGCGAGCTCGACCTGGTGCACAACCACCACAACTTCGCCTGGAAGGAGCAGCACTTCGGCCAGGAGCTGATCGTGGTGCGCAAGGGCGCGACGCCGGCCTTCCCGGGCCAGCGCGGCTTCATCGGCGGCTCGATGGGCGACGACGCCGTCATCGTGGCCGGCTACGAGGCGGCCGCGGGCAGCGGCCCCGACGCGATCCACGCGCTGCAGCAGCAGGCGCTGTTCAGCACCGTGCACGGCGCCGGACGCGTGATGAGCCGCACCGCGGCGCGGGGCGCCCCGCGCGGCCGGCGCGCGCGCGGGCGTGGCGCTGTCACGCGCTGGATGATGGACGACTGGATCGCGGCGCACGGCGTGATCGTGCGCGGTGGCGACGTGGACGAGAGCCCGCACGTCTATCGACGCCTGCACGAGGTGCTGCGCGACCAGCGCGGTACCATCGTGGTGCAGCATACGCTGCGCCCGCTGATCGTGGTCATGGCGGCGCCTGACGTGGTCGATCCCTTCAAGGATTGAGAAGGCGCGAATCGTCCCCAACTAAATAAATTAATGCGCGGTTTTCGCGCATCGTGTGGAGCGGCGCACCATCGGATTGCTGCCGCGCCTGGCTGCCAGCTGCATGGTGCTGACAGAAGCCCGGGGCTGGCTTGTGTTTCGTCTTCCACCCACGAGGAGTCCGAGATGAACCGGCTGTTGCAGGATTTCAGCGCCAGGCTGCAGGGTCACCAGGATGCCGTCTGCCTGTCGCTCTATCAGCCCACCCACCGCGCCATGGCAGGGCGCCAGCAGGATGCATTGCGCTTTCGCAATCTGGTCGATCAGCTGGAGGCGTCGTTGCGTCGCGAATATGCCCAGCGCGACGTGGCGCCCTGGATCAAGCCGTTTCGCGCATTGGCCGACGATGCGGGCTTCTGGCGCGGGCCGATGCGCGACGGCCTAGCGGTGCTGGGCTCGGCCGAGCTGTTCCGCGTCTTCCACCTGCAGCGGTCGGTGCCCGAGCTGGCCGTGGTGGCCGAGAGCTTCCACGTCAAGCCGCTGATCCGCATCCTGCAGTCGGCCGATCGCTATCACGTGCTGGGCATCGATCGCGAGCGCATCCGCCTGTTCGAGGGCAACCGTGACCAGCTCGACGAGGTCGAGCTGCCGACGGGCTTTCCGCGCACCAGCCGGGACGTTCTGGGCGAGCAGGACCACCAGCGTTACGTCGGCGCCTGGGCCTCGCGGGCCGGGCAGGCCGGCGTGCTGCATGGTGCCGGCTCGGACAGCGACATCGTCGACAGCGCGATGGAGCGCTTCTTCCGTGCGGTCGACCAGGCGATCCTGCAGG
The DNA here is from genome assembly GCF_035325765.1 of Ottowia sp. Classification (GTDB taxonomy): domain Bacteria; phylum Pseudomonadota; class Gammaproteobacteria; order Burkholderiales; family Burkholderiaceae_C; genus Ottowia. The sequence goes on along the minus strand of NZ_DAOKZG010000016.1, from coordinate 20,042 downwards.
AATACTCCCGCCCGTCGGGGCGACCGCTGCTGCTGGCCGGCTTGCCGGAAAACCTGGCGCGCTTTCGCGCCTTCAGCCGCAACCCCTTCGTGCTCGAGGCCGCGATCCACGTGCATCCCGACACACTCGCGCCCGAGGTGCTGCGCGAGCAGGCCTGGCGCGCCATCGAACCCGGCTACCTGGCGCGGTTGCGGGGCCTGGTGGAGAGCTTTCAGGCCGGCTACGCGCACGAGCTGGGCGACAGCGACGTGGCCAAGGTGGCGCGCAGCGCCGTGGCGGGCCGCGTGGCCACCCTGCTGGTCGATGCCGACCGCCATGTGCCGGGTCGCCTGGACCCGGCCAGCGGCGCCATCGAGCCGGACACCCTGCGGCGCCCGGACGTGGACGACCTGCTGGACGACATCGCCCAGCAGGTGCTGGCGGGCGGTGGCCAGGTGATCGTGGTGCCGACCGAGCGCATGCCAACCGACACCGGACTGGCGGCGATCTACCGGTTCTGAACGCGCGGCGGCCCGCGCGGATGCGCGCGTGGGCGCACGCCGGGCGTGACCGGGCATTGACCCGGGGGTAATAACCGATTGCCAGCCGGCCGCGGGCGCCGTCCAATCCGGCGTGGAGACAACAAGACAAGCAAGCCACAAGACGATGCCCTGCATGTGCGCTGGCGGGAGGCCGGATGATTGAGCGCCTGGCGCACGCCATCGCGCGCGGGTTCGAGGTGCTGATCGTCGCCAGCCTGGCGATCATGGGCGTGCTGGTGTTCGGCAACGTGGTGCTGCGCTACGGCTTCAACTCGGGCATCGCGATTTCCGAGGAGTTGTCGCGCCTGCTGTTCGTCTGGCTGATCTTCCTGGGCGCGGTGCTGGCTTCGGCCAAGCGCATCCACATCGGCTTCGACACCCTGCAGCGTGCGCTCGGGCCGCGCGCGCGCGGGTTGCTGGCGGCCTTCAACGGCGTGCTGATCCTGGCCGGCTGCGCCATCTTCATGGTGGGCGGCTGGCAGCAGGTGCGCGTCAACCTGGGCAACAGCTATCCGGTACTGGGCATCTCCTACGCCTGGCTGTACGGCGTCGGCCTGGTGTTCGGCGTGGCCCTCGTCTTTCCGGTGTGCAACAACATCTGGCGCGCGCTGCGGGGTGACCCGCGCCATCTGACCAAGGATCTGGGCGACCGCATCGAGGACCTCAGCGACCGCATCGAGTCCGGCGCGCCGCCGCCCCCGCGGGATCGCGGCGCATGACCGCGGCGGTGTTCCTGGGCGCGCTGCTGGGCCTGATCGCGCTCGGCCTGCCGATCGCCTTCGCCCTGATGTTCGCCGGCGTCGCCCTGATGCTGGCGACGGGGCAGTTCGACGCCCAGGTGGTGGTGCAGAACGCGATCGCCGGCGCCGACAACTTCGTGTTGATGGCCGTGCCCTTCTTCATCCTGGCCGGCGAGTTCATGAACGCCGGCGGCCTGTCGCGGCGCATCGTCGAGATGGCGAGCGCCTTCGTCGGCCACCTGCGCGGCGGCCTGGGCTACGTCGCCATCGGCGCCGGCATCCTGCTGGCCAGCCTGTCGGGCTCGGCCGTGGCCGACACGGCGGCACTCGCTGCCATCCTGGTGCCGATGATGAAGCAGGCCGGCTACAACCCGGCGCGAGCCTGCGGGCTGATGGCCGCCAGCGGCATCATCGCGCCGGTGATCCCGCCCTCGATCGGTTTCCTGATCTTCGGTGTCGTGGCCAACGTCTCGATCACGCGCCTGTTCCTGGCCGGCATCGTGCCGGGGGTGCTGATGGGCACGGCACTGGTCGTGGCCTGGTGGTTCGTGGCGCGGCGCCAGCGGGTGGCGGTGACGGCGCGCGTGCCCTGGGGCCGGCGCCTGCGCCTGCTCGGCCAGGGCGGCTGGGCGCTGATGATGCCCGTGATCATCATCGGCGGCCTGCGCTTCGGCATCTTCACGCCGACCGAGTCGGCGGTGGTCGCCGCGGCCTACGCGCTGCTGGTCGGGGTGGTGGTTTATCGCGAACTGAGCTGGCGCGCGGTCTATGACTGCCTGTTGTCCACGGCGCAGACCACCTCGGTCGTGCTGCTGCTGGCGGCCCTCGCCATGGTGGCGTCCTACATGATCACCATCACCGACATCTCGGGCCAGGTCGGCGGCTGGCTGCAGGGCATCGCCGAACACCCGACACTGCTGCTGGCGGCGATGATGGTCGTGGTGTTCTTTGCCGGCATGGTGCTGGACTTCATCCCCATCGTGCTGATCTTCACGCCGGTGTTCCTGCCGCTGGTCAAGGCCGCCGACATCGATCCCGTGTATTTCGGCGTGATCTTCATCATGAACTGCTCGATCGGCATGATCACGCCGCCGGTCGGCGTGGTGCTCAATGTCGTCAGCTCGGTGGGCAAGGTGTCTATGGGCGACGCCGTGCGCGGCATTGGCCCTTTCCTGCTGGCGTTGCTGATTCTGCTCATCATCCTGATCCTGTTCCCGGCGCTGGTCACGGTGCCGGCCGAGTGGTGGCGCTGAGGGCGCGTCGTTCAACTTCCAACGCAAAGGAGACTGCCATGAAGATTCGCAACGCGGTTTGGGTCGGCCTGCTGGCCGCGGCCCTGTCCGGTCCGTCCTGGGCCGTGGTGACCGGCAAGTTCGCCGTCACGCTGCCCGAGAAATCGCACCAGGGCCAGGGCGTGGCCAAGTTCGCCGAGCTGGTCAAGGCCAGGAGCAACGGCGAGATCGAGATCAAGCCCTTCTACGGCGGCGCGCTGGGTGACGACGTCAAGGTGACCTCGGCGCTGCAGGGCGGCACCATCGAGTTCACGGTGCCGCAAACCACCACGCTGACCGGCATGGTCAAGGCCTACGAGATCCTGGACTTTCCGTTCCTGTTCAAGAACGCCGAACAGGCCGAGAAGGTGCTCGACGGCCCCACGGGCCAGAAGCTGATGGACCTGCTGCCGGCGCAGGGGCTGGTCGGCCTGGCCTACTGGGAGAACGGCTTCTTCAACGCCACCAACAGCAAGCATCCGATCGCCAGGGTGGAGGACTTCAAGGGGTTGAAATTCCGCTCCATCCAGGCCCGCATCACGCAAGAGACGATCAAGGCGCTGGGCGCGAATCCGGTGCCGCTGGCGGTGCCCGAGCTCTACACGGCGCTGGAGACCAAGACCATCGACGGCCAGGGCACGCCCAACGCCGTGATCGCCGCGCTCAAGCTCTACGAGGTGCAGAAGTACCTGTCGATCACGCGCCACAGCTACGGCGCCTTCATCCCGCTGGTGTCCAAGAAGTTCTGGGACCAGCTCACGGCCGAGCAGCAGAAGATCCTGCGGGACGCGGCCGTGGAAGCCCGGGGTTACCAGCGCGAGGTGGCGCGCGCCCAGTCCGAGGGAGCACGCAAGATGATGGCCGAGAAAGGCCTGCAGGTGAACGAGGTCAGCGACGCCGAGCACGCGCGCATGCGCCAGGCCGTGCAGCCGGTGTGGGACATGTTCACGCCGGATGTCGGGGCCGAACTGGTCCAGGAAGTGGAGGCGCAGCTCAAGTAGACGCTGGCCACCACCCGCACGCAAGAGGGGCGCCGCGTGGCGCCCCTCTTGCGTGCCCTCCGCGCCGGCCCCGACCGGGCCGGCGCGCGGTATCATTCCTTCCAGGAATCGAGGTAGTTCGCCACCTTCACGTCGCGCGTCGCGGCATCGAGTTCCAGCGGGTAGCGCGAGTCGATCATCACCGCCACTTCGTCCGTGTATCGGCGCTCGCCCTTGTTGTTGGCGGCCGCGGCGGCAAAGGCCTTGGGGTGCGGGCCGTGGTGGAAGCCCGAAGGGTGCAGGGTAAACATGCCGGGCTTGATGTTGTCGCGCGAGAAGAACTGGCCCTGGTGGTAGAAGATCGACTCGTCGAACTCGTCGTTGTTGTGGAAGAACGGGACCTTCAGCGCGCCCGGGTCGCTCTCGATCGGGCGTGGCGCGAAGGTGCAGACGATGATGGTGTTCGACAGGAAGGTGGCGTGCACCGTCGGCGGCAGATGGTAGCGGTCCGACAGCAGCTCGCGGATGTCGCGCCAGTTGAGCTTGACCGGCACGCAGTCACCGTGCCAGCCCACGGCGTCCAGGAAGTTGTAGGGGAAGGTCACGGTGGTGACCTGCTGGCGCCGCTTGGCCAGCACGCGCGTCTCCCGCGTGTCGCTGTACTGGGCCTGGAAGGCGTCGTCGATCTTGGGCGTGTCCAGCACCGCCAGGTCGAACTGCGCGTGGTGGCCCAGGATGCCGCGTTCGGGCAGCACGAACAGGTCTTCCGTGGCCTCGATCATCAGCACCTCGTTGCGCACCCGGGTCTCGAGCCGCCAGGAGGTGCCGCGCGGGATGTTGATGTAGTCGCCCTCGCGATACGTCATGTGGCCGTAGTCACAGAAGAAGCTGCCTTCCCCCTTGTGGAAGAACAGGATCATGTCGCCGTCGCCGTTGCGCGCGAGGTCGGGCATGGAACTGTCGAACTTCCAGAAGTGCACCTGGGTCTGGGCGTTGTGCATGAAGCGCTGCGCCTGCCACGGGTTGGTGTCGCTGTCGGGCAGCTGGTTCAGGTCCAGCAGCGTCAGCTCCAGCGGGCCTTCCCATTTCGTCCAGCTCGTCGGCTTGTGCTTGTGCAGGATGTGGCTGGCCGGGCCGAAGAAGCCGTTGCGACCATGCTCGCGCTCGTACAGACCGTCCGGAATGTCGCAGTGGGCCTGCCGGCTGTGCACGCCTTCGCGCAGCGGAAAGCTGATGTATTTCTTCATCGAGGTCTCCAGATCTGTTAATCTAACAATAACGTTGTTACGATAAAAGCAACTACACCAATGTAGGGCAAGTGCCATCGGGGGTCAAGCCATGCCCCTGATCGCACCATGCCTGTTGGCATGGAGTTGAAGCCATGAAGAAGAGCGAGCTGGGCCCAGCGTTGCCCGAGGGGCTGCGGCCCACCATGCCTGCGCGGCCCGAACCCGTCGGCATCCAGTCGCTGGAACTGGGGCTGGCGCTGTTCGACGTGCTGGCGCGGCAGGGCCAGCCCTGCGGCGTGTCGGAGCTGGCGCGTGCGGCGGGCATGCACCGCGCCAAGGCGTACCGCTATCTGGTCAGCCTGGTGCGTGCGGGCTGGGTACAGCAGGACGGTCCGAGCGGGCTGTACGAGATCGGCCCGGCGTTGCGCCGGCTGGCGCTGTCCTGGCTGGCACGCCAGGACTGGATCGAACTCGCCAGCACCGAGGCGCGCGGCTTGGCGCAGTCGCAGGGCAACACCTGCCTGGTGGCAGTGCAGGGCCAGGGCGGTGTCACCGCGATCCGCGTCTGCCAGCCGGGACAGGGCGTTGCGGTCGGTGTCGCCGAGGGTGCCTTGTTCGACCTGCGCACCTCCGCCACCGGGCGCGTGTTTGCCACATGGGGCGAGCCGCCATGCACCGCCTTGCCGGCGCTGCTGCGTGAGCAGATCCGCTGGCGCGGCATCGCCGTGGTCGAGGGCGAACACGCAGCCGGCATCAACGCCATCAGCGCGCCGGTGTTCGACGCCCACGGCCAGTTGATGCTGGCGCTCACCCTGGTGGGGCCGGCCGCCGTGCTGCGCGCCGACCCGGATGGCGCGCAGGCCGAGGCCCTGCGCGAGGCCTGCGCGCGCGTGTCGAGGGCACTCGGCTGGCAGTCTGCGCCTGGCCCGGGATGACACCACCCGGCGCAGCGCGGAGTCGGGGCTCGCGAAAACCCGCGCCCGAGTGACAAGGCTGCATGGTGCTGCCGCGTTTGCACGGCGCAGTCCGCATTCGAGATGCGGCGGCCGCCCAGGGACATCTCCGGGGTGGCCGGACAGGGCGCCGCGGTCCTCCGCGGGCGCCAGGCCCGGGCGCTGCTCCGGTCAGGGACTCGCCTTCTCCGGCTCGGCCTCCTGCTTCAGGCGGCGCTCGGTCTGCTGCGCCAGGCGCGCCAGGCGCGCCGTGACGTCGTCCATGGCCGCCGCGGCGCGCTCGAACAGCGCGCCCTCGCTGGTGCGCAGGATCGCTTCCAGGGTTTCGCTGAAGGCCTCGAGCGGCTTCTGCGCGCGCACCAGCAGTTGCCCCGGCGTGGCGTCGGCAGGCGCGGGCTCGGCGGCGTCGCCACCGGCCCATGTCGCGAGCAGGCTGCGCGCGTCCTCGCCTCCAGCGGCGATCGGATCGTGGCCGCGCACGACGTGGTCCTCGTCGGCGGGGATCGGTACGGACGTGGGGGCCGGCGGCGCGGCGCTGGGGTGTGGCGCGGCGCCGGGACGCCCGGTCTCCTGCAGCAGTGCCGCGCTTTGCGCATCGCCGAGGCGCCGCAGCCGATCGGCCAGGGCACCCAGCTGGCGCGCGATCACGGATTCGTGCTGCGCCAGCACTTCGTCCAGCGCGCGGCGCGAGCCCACGGTGAGATCGGGCAGGCGCACGGGGCGCCGTTCGGCATGCCAGGCGCGGCGCCGCAGCCGGCGCAGCGCGGCGGCATGGCGCAGCTCCTCGGCCGCCAGTGCGTCGATTTCGGCCTGCGTGCCGGGGTCGGGGGCACGCGCGCTCAGGTAGCTGTAGAAGCTGAAGTTGCGCCGCGCGCTTTCCACCGCCAGCGCGAACACGCGGTACGGTGTGAGCAGGGCGCTGCGGCCGGCTTCGTCCCAGTGCTGGTGCAGGCTGGTCGGCAACTCGGGCGCGGGACTGGCAGCGGGCGTGGCCGCGCCGTCCGCGCAAGCACCGAGGTGCAGCAGCGCGGCCTGGTGCTCGCGCTGGTGCGCCAGCAACTCGCGCAGCGCTGCTGCCGTGGCGGCTTCACCGCGCCGCGCCATGGCTTCAGCCAGGCGCGCGTAGCGCTCGGTGGTGGCCTGCTCGATCGCGGCGACGAGCGCGCGCAAGCCGGGCCGGGTCACGGATTCGATGCCCGGGTCGTCGTCAAGCAGGGGTTGGCGCAGCAGGCGATCCGACATGGTGGTCTCCTGGGCCTCGGGGCAAGGCTGGCCGGCAAATGATGACATGGATCAGCAAATGGGTCGATCAAACCCGACCATTGCACTCGGAAAAGGGTGCCGCGCCGCGCCCCCGACCTATACTTTTTTCACGGTCGGCGACTGCAGCGCAGGCCCCTCTCGAATGCTTCCGGAGTTGACGTTGAAGAACCAGCTCGGGCGGGGGGTGCTGTTGCTCTTCGTCCTGTTCCTGACCCTTGTCTGGCCCGTCGCAGGGGCCCAGGAGGCGCCCACTGTCGGCACCTTCCTGGGCGCCGTGCAGCCCGGCGCGCTGGTGCCCGGCACCGACCGCTTCGGGCCGCTACGCGCACAGCCGCCGGTGGTGCCCGCGCTCAAGGGCGACGAGGTGCTCGGCTACGTCTACCTGACCTCGCAGTTCGTCAAGACCAACGGCTACTCGGGCAAGCCGATCCACACCCTGGTCGGGCTCGACAAGGACGGCACCATCGTCGGCCTGCACCTGGCGGCGCACGACGAGCCGATCGTGTTGATCGGCATCCCGGAGCGGCGCATCGTCGACGCCATGCAGGCCTTCATCGGCTACAACCCGCTGAAGGCGGCGGCCGAGGGCAGGGGTCCGCCGCAGGCCGACCTGGTGAGTGGCGCCACCGTCACGGCGCTGGTGATCGGCGAGGCGATCGTGCGCTCGGCGGTGCGCGTGGCGCGCCTGCTCGGCCTGGGCGGCGCCGCTGCGGCCAGCGCCGCGCCGGGCCCAGCGCGGGTGCTCGATCCGCAGGCCGGCACGGTCGAGGACTGGTCGGCCCTGCTGGCCGATGGCTCGGTGCGGCAACTGCAGCTGACGGTGGGCGAGGTCAACCAGGCCTTTGTCGATTCCGGCAACGCCGAGGCCGCCAAGCGCCCGCAGGCGGGCGCAGCCGACGAACCCTTCATCGACCTCTACGTGGCCCAGGTGTCGCAGCCGGCGATCGGGCGCAGCCTGCTGGGCGAGGCCGAGTACGAGGCCGTGGCCGGCATGCTGGCGCCGGGGCAGCAGGCGATCCTGGTGGCGGGCGACGGCCTGTATTCCTTCAAGGGATCGGGCTACGTGCGCGGCGGCATCTTTGATCGCATCGAGCTGGTGCAGGGTGCCGAAACCGTGCGCTTCACCGACCGCCTGCACCGGCGCGTCGGCGCGCTGCATGCCGAGGGCGCGCCGGACCTGGCCGAGGTCGATGTCTTCGTCGTGCCGCCGGACGCCGAGTTCGACGCCACCGCGCCGTGGCGCCTGCAACTGCTGGTGCAGCGTCCGATCGGCGCGCTGGACAAGGCCTTTGTCTCGTTTGGCCTGCCCTACGAATTGCCGCAGAAGTACACGCAGGCCAGTGCTGCGGCGGCTGGGCCCGTGGTACCTGCCCAAGCTGGTGCGGTGCCCGCGTCCGAGCTCGGCGCCGAGCCTGGCGCAGCCCTCGACGGAACGCCCAACGCGCTGGATCGGCTCGAGCAGGTGCCGCTCTGGCAGCGCATCTGGAAGAGCCGGGTCGCGGCCATCGTCGTGCTCGGCCTGATGCTGGTGGCGCTGACGGCGATCTTTTTCTTCCAGACCTGGTTCGTCAAGCGCGAGCGACTGTTCGACCGCGTGCGCATCGCCTTCCTCGCCGTGACCCTGATCTGGCTGGGCTGGGTCGCCGGGGCCCAGCTCTCGGTGGTGAACGTGCTCACCTTCCTGACGGCGCTGCGCGAAGGCTTCCACTGGGAGTCGTTCCTGGTGGACCCGCTGATCTTCATCCTCTGGGCCTCGGTGGCGGCAGCCCTCCTGTTCTGGGGGCGCGGGCCGTTCTGTGGCTGGCTGTGCCCGTTCGGCGCGCTGCAGGAGCTGAGCAACAAGCTGGCCAAGGCGCTCAAGCTGCCGCAGGTGAAGGTGCCCTGGGGCGTGCACGAGCGCCTGGTGCCGATCAAGTACATCCTGTTCCTCGGCCTGTTCGGCGTCTCGCTGGGCTCGCTGGCGGTGGCCGAGATGCTGGCCGAGGTCGAGCCCTTCAAGACCGCGATCGTGCTGCACTTCGTGCGCCCGGCGTGGTTCGTGGCGTTCGCGCTGGCGATGCTGCTGCCGGGGTTGTTCATCGAGCGCTTCTACTGCCGCTACCTGTGCCCGCTCGGCGCGGCGCTGGCGATCCCGGGGCGCATGCGCATGTTCGACTGGCTGCGCCGCTATCGCGAATGCGGCAATCCGTGCCAGCGCTGCTTCCACGAGTGCCCGGTCGAGGCGATCCACCCAGAAGGCCACATCAACCCCAACGAGTGCATCAGCTGCCTGCACTGCCAGGTCCTCTACTACCACGACCGCAAGTGCCCGGTGATGATCCAGCGCCGCCTCAAGCGCGAGAAGCGGGAGGCCCTGCGCGCGCAGGAAGCCACGACAGCACCGGTGCTGCAGGTGCACCGCCTCAAGTCCGATCCGACGGGTTGAACCCCACCTGGCGCTGGTGGAGCGCCGTGAACTGCCGATGAGGAGAGCAAGCGATGAGCGAAGACAAGACCAGGCCGACCCGTCCGGACCCCGGCCGGCGCGCGATTCTGGAGGGCAGCGTCAAGGTTGCCGCGGTGACCGCGGGCGCCGCCGCGGGCGGGCTGCTGAGCGGCTGCGGCGAGCACGGCGCCATCGGCGAGGCCGCGGCGCAGACTCGCCAGGCCGGGCGCAGCGCGGTGCAGGCGGCGCTCGCCAAGACGCACGTGGCGCCCGGCGAGCTGGATGAGTATTACGTGTTCTTCTCGGGCGGCCAGTCGGGCGAGATGCGCATCGTCGGCCTGCCCTCGATGCGCGAGCTGATGCGCGTGCCGGTGTTCAACTACTGCGGCGCCACCGGCTGGGGCCAGACCAACGAGAGCCGCAAGATCCTGACCGAGGGCCTGACGCCGGAGACGAAGAAGTTCCTGGCCAGCCGCGGCGGCGTGCTGCTCAACGGCGACCTGCACCACCCGCACATGTCGTTCACCGACGGCACCTACGATGGGCGCTACCTCTACATGAACGACAAGGCCAACACGCGCGTGGCGCGCGTGCGCTGCGACATCATGAAGTGCGACAAGATCATCGAACTGCCCAATCAGCAGACGGTGCACGGCCTGCGTGTGCAGAAGTACCCCAAGACCGGCTACGTGTTCTGCAACGGCGAGAACCGCGCGCCGATCCCCAACGACGGCAAGACCGCCCACGACAAGTCGACCTACCAATGCGTGTTCACCGCGCTCGATGGCGAGACCATGAAGGTCGCCTGGCAGGTGCTGGTCGACGGCAACCTCGACAACGTCGACGCCGACTACCAGGGCAAATACGCGTTTTCCACCTGCTACAACTCGGAAGAAGGCGTGACCCTGGCCGAGATGACGGCGGCCGAGCAGGACTGGGTGGTGATCTTCAACATCAAGCGCATCGAGGAAGCGGTCAAGGCGGGCAAGGCCAAGACGATCGGCGGCGTGCCGGTGCTCGACGGCAAGCACGGCTCGCCCTACACGCGCTATGTGCCGGTGGCCAACAACCCGCACGGCATGAACACGGCACCCGACGGCATCCACGTCGTGGCCAACGGCAAGCTGTCGCCGACCTGCACCGTGTTCGACGTGCGCAAGTTCGATGACCTGTTCGACGACAAGATCAAGCCGCGCGACACCGTGGTGGCCGAGCCGGAGCTGGGCCTCGGCCCGCTGCACACCGCCTTTGACGGCCGGGGCAACGCCTACACCACGCTGTTCGTCGACAGCCAGATCGTCAAGTGGAGCATCCAGAAGGCGATCGACAAGTACGCCGGCAAGGACGTCGATCCGATCATCCAGAAGCTCGACGTCGCCTACCAGCCCGGCCACAACCACACGTCGATGGGCCAGACCAGGGAGGCGGACGGCAAGTGGCTGATCTCGCTCAACAAGTTCTCCAAGGACCGCTTCCTCAACGTCGGCCCGCTCAAGCCCGAGAACGACCAGCTGATCGACATCTCGGGCGAGCAGATGATCGTGGTGCACGACGGGCCCTCGTTTGCCGAGCCGCACGACGCCACCATCATCCACCGCTCCAAGGTCAATCCCGTGAGCATCTGGCGGCGCGACGATCCGTTCTTCGCGGACGCGGCGAAGCAGGCCAAGGCCGACGGCGTCGTGCTGGAGGAGGCGGCCAAGGTGGTGCGCGACGGCAACAAGGTGCGCGTCTACATGTTCTCGGTGGCGCCCACCTTCAGCCTGACCGAGTTCTCCGTCAACCAGGGCGACGAGGTCACGGTCTACGTCACCAACCGCGACACGATCGAGGATCTGACGCACGGCTTCTGCATCGTCAACTATGGCATCGCGATGGAAATCTCGCCCCAGCAGACCTCGTCCGTGACCTTCGTCGCCGACCGGCCGGGGGTCTACTGGTACTACTGCCAGTGGTTCTGCCACGCGCTGCACATGGAGATGAAGGGGCGCATGTTCGTCGAGCCGAAGAAGGCCTGAGCGGCGCGGCGGGAGCAGGGCGCATGGGATGCCGGATCGTCGTGGCGCTGGGGCTGGCGATGCTGGCGCGGCTGGCCTCGGCCGACGCGGCCGAAATCCGCGTCGCGCCCGGCCAGGCACTGGCGCCGCTGATCGCGGCAGCGGCGCCCGGCGCGGTGCTGCGGCTTGCGCCCGGCCAGCATGCCGGGCCCTTGATGATCGACCGGCCGCTGGCGCTGCTGGGCGAGCCCGGGGCCGTGCTCACCGGCAGTGGCGCCGGCAGCGTGGTGACGGTCGAGGCCGACGACGTGCGCGTCGAGGGGCTGGAAATCCGCGGCTCCGGCGACGACCTGCCGGCGATGGATTCGGCCATCCTGGTGCGCGCGGGCGCGCGCCGCGTCATCGTGCGCGGCAATCGCCTGGAGGGCAACCTGTTCGGCGTCTACCTGCACGGCACGCCCGACGCGCGGGTCGAGGGCAACACCATCGTCGGGCGGCGCGATGCGCGCATGGCCGACGCCGGCAACGGCGTGACGCTCTGGAACGCCCCCGGTTCGCGCGTGGTCGGCAACACCGTGCGCTACGGGCGCGACGGCATCTATGTGCGCACCAGTCGTGACAACACCTTTGCCGACAACCGCTTTGCCGACCTGCGCTTCGCCATCCACTACATGTACACGCTGGACAGCCGCATCGTCGGCAATCACTCGCGTGGCAACCACGTCGGCCTGGCGATCATGTTTTCCACCGGCCTCGAGATCCGGGGCAACGTGTCCGACGACGATCGCGACCACGGCCTGCTGCTGAACGCCACCAACGACTCGCGGATCACCGGCAACGTGGTGCGCCACAGCCGCGGCAAGTGCGTGTTCGTCTACAACGCCAACCACAACCGGCTGGCCGAGAACTGGTTCGAGGGCTGCCCGATCGGCATCCATTTCACGGCCGGTTCCGAGGGCAACGTGGTGACCGGCAACGCCTTCGTCGCCAACCGCGTGCAGGTCAAGTACGTCGGCACGCGCTTCATCGACTGGGCCGCGGACGGACGCGGCAACTACTGGAGCGACAACCCGGCCTTCGACCTCGACGGCGACGGCATCGCCGACCGGCCGTACCGCCCCAACGACGTCATGGACGAGGTCTACTGGACGCTGCCCCAGGCCAAGCTGCTGGCCAGCAGTCCGGCGGTGCAGATGGTGCGCTGGGCGCAGGCGCGCTTCCCGGCGCTGTACCCGGGTGGCGTGTTCGACAGCGCGCCCCTGATGCGTCCGGTGCGGGTGCTCGCGCCGCCACCCTCATGACGACGGTTGCCGAGTGGCGGGACGTGAGCCGGTGCTACGGTGCGCTGCGCGCGGTGGCGGATGTCTCGCTGGCGCTGCGGGCGGGCGAGGTCACGGCCCTGGTCGGCCACAACGGCGCCGGCAAGACCACCCTGATCAAGCTGCTGCTGGGCCTGATCCGCCCCAGTGCCGGCGCGGTGCGGGTGCTCGGCCTCGACCCCGCGGGCCGCGCTGGCGCGCGGGCCCGGCAGGCGCTCGGCTTCGTGCCGGAAAACGTCGCCTTCCATGGCGCCATGACGGCGCTCGAGCTGATGGCGTTCTACGCACGCCTGAAGAACTGCGCGCCGGCCCGCAACCTGGCGCTGCTCGAGCGTGTCGGCCTGGCCGAGGCGGCGCGCCGGCGCGTCGCGACCTATTCCAAGGGCATGCGCCAGCGCCTGGGCATGGCGCAGGCGCTGATCGGCGCGCCGCGCCTGCTGCTGTTTGACGAGCCCACCAGCGGGCTCGATCCGGCCTCGCGCGCCGAGGTCTACGCCACCATCGACCGCCTGCGCGCGGATGGCGCGACCGTGCTGGTGTCGACCCACGCGCTGGCCGAAATCGAGCGCCACGTCGACCGCGTCGCCATCATGCACCGCGGGCGCCTGCTGGCGCTGGGTGCGCTGGCCGAGTTGCAGCGTGGCAGCGCGTTGCCGCTGCGCCTGCGCGTGTGCTTGCGTCCGGGCGGCGCTGCCCGGGTCGCCGCCGTCCTGCCGCCCGGTGTCTCCTGCACTCCCGTGGGCGACGACACGACGCTGGAACTCGTCCTGGCGCCGGCCGGCAAGATGGCGTTGCTGCGCACGCTCGTGAACCTGGGCGACGCGGTCGAGGACCTCGACTGGACCACGCCGGGCCTGGAGGCCCTGCATCGCCAACTGGTGGCGGCCAGCGCGGTGCCGGAGGCCCGGGCATGAAGACGCTGCTGATCGCCTGGCAGGAGGTGCGCATCGGCCTGCGCAACCGCTGGGTGCTGGCCACCACGCTGCTGCTGGCCGCGCTGGCGCTGTCGCTGGTGTTGCTGGGCAGCGCACCCGCCGGCAACGTCAAGGCCGACCCGCTCGAGGTCGTGATCGTCAGCCTGGCCAGCCTGACCATCTTCCTGCTGCCGCTGATCGCGCTGCTGCTGTCGTTCGACGCCATCGTCGGCGAGCACGAGCGCGGCACGCTGATGCTGCTGCTGGCCTATCCGGTGGCGCGCTGGCAGGTGGCGGTCGGCAAGGTGCTGGGGCAGACCGCGATCATTGCCGTGGCCACCCTCCTCGGCTATGGCGTGGCGGCCCTGGCGCTGGCCTGGCAGGCCGAGGGCATGCCGCAGGCCTGGGGTGCGTTCGGCGCCATGGTCGCGACCTCGATCCTGCTGGGCGCCGCCTTCGTGGCACTCGGCTGCCTCGCCAGCGCCCTGGTGCGCGAGCGCGCGACCGCGGCCGGCCTGGCGGTGGCGGCGTGGCTGCTGTTCGTGCTGCTCTACGACACGGCGCTGCTCGGCCTGCTGGTGGCCGACGGCGGCCGCCACGTGGGGGCGCGCGCACTGAACATCGCCCTGCTGTTCAACCCGGCCGACGCCTACCGTCTCTACAACCTCGGCGCGACCGAAGGCACCGCGGTCTACAGCGGCATGGCCGGCCCGGGCACGGCGAGCGCGCCGGCATCCGGCCTGCTGCTGGCGGTGCTGGTGGCCTGGGTGCTGGTGCCGCTGGCACTGGCCGTGCTGGCGTTGCGGCGCAGGTCGATATGAAGCAGCAGACTGGCGCCACGCAGGCCCGGTCCCGGGCCGCTCTGCGCTGCACGGCGCTGCTGCTGGCGTGCGGCATGCTCGCCGCGGGTTGCGAGCGTGCGCCGCAGCCGAGCGCCGCACCACCAGCGGTCGAAATCGGTGGCGACGTCAGGTTCGAGGCCGTGGGCTACTACTGCGGCATGCTGCTGGCCGATCACCCCGGTCCCAAGGGCCAGATCCACCTGACGAGCCGCGCGCAGCCACTGTGGTTTTCCTCGGTGCGCGATGCGATCGCCTTCACGCGCCTGCCCGAGGAGCCGCGCGACATCGTCGCCATCTACGTGAACGACATGGGCCGCGCGAGCAACTGGGAGCAGCCCGAGGCTGGCACCTGGGTCGAGGCGCGCCAGGCCTGGTTCGTGGTCGACAGCAGCGTGCGCGGCGGCATGGGCGCCCCCGAGGCGATCCCGTTCGCCCAGGAAGCCGCGGCCGAAGCGTTTCGCCAGCGCCACGGCGGGCGCATCGTGCGCCTCGCTCAAGTGCCGGATGCCTACGTGCTGGGCCCGGTCGACCTGGTGCCTCAGTCGCTGTCGCCATCCGGTCTTGCAGCACCGGCGCGCAGCGCGGATCCGGATCCGTCCGCGCCTGCCACCGTTCCCTTGCGGTCCCCACCTTGAGCGAGCCTGCCATGCTGAAACGCCGACGCTTCCTGACCCTGTCCGCCTGCTGCGCCGCACCGACCTGGGCGCACGCGCTCCCATCGCTTCAGCCGGTGGTCTGGCGCGGCGTCGCGCTCGGTGCGCTGGCGTCGATGCAGCTTGTGCACCCCGATCGCGCCTGGGCGCGCGCGGTGCTGGCGCGCTGCCTGGACGAGATCGAGCGCCTGGAAGGCATCTTCAGCCTGTACCGGCCCGACTCGGCCCTGTCCCGCCTGAATGCCAGCGGCGAGCTGCGGGCGCCGCCGCACGAACTGGTCGAACTGCTGTCGACCAGCCTCGCACTGGCGCGCGCCAGCGGCGGCGCGTTCGACCCCAGCATCCAGCCGCTGATGCAGCTTTATTTCAGGCATTTCGCCACCCCCGGCGCGGCGCCCGATGGGCCGACGCCGGCGCAGCTTGCGCGCGCCAGGGCGGCCGTGGGCCATGCCGACATCGAAGTGGCCAGTGGGCGCATCCGGCTGCTGCGCCCTGGCGCCGCGCTCACGCTCAACGGCGTGGCCCAGGGCTTCATCACCGACCGCGTCGCCGGCCTGCTGCGCGCCGCGGGCCTCACGCACCTGCTGCTCGACCTGGGCGAAGGGCGCGCTCACGGCCGCCGTGCCGACGGCCAGCCGTGGCGCGCCAGCGTGGCCGACCCGGCCAATCCCGCGCGTGGGCTGTTCGAACTCAGGCTCGGCAGCGAACCCGGCCTGCTGCCGGCCCTGGCCACCTCCGCCGGATCGGGCACGACCTTTGACGCGCAAGCGCGCCTGCACCACCTGCTTGATCCGGCCAGCGGTCGCAGTGCCCATTTTCACGCCTCGGTCTCGGTGGCGGCCGACAGCGCCACCCTGGCCGACGGGCTGTCCACTGCCCTGTCGGTGCTGCCGGCCGAACGCGGCGCCGCGCTGCTCGCGCAGCACGCCGGCGCGCGCGCCTGGCTCGTCGACCGGCACGGCAGCGTGACGCAGATCGGCGCGAGCTGAGCAGTGCCGCGCTGCGCGTGGGCCGGCCTCAGTCGGGTGGGATGACCATGTTGCCGCCGATCCCAGTGGCAGCATCTGGTGGCAAGGCGGGCCATTGCATCACGCTTGTCTTCGTTGGGCCTGGGGAGTGGACGCGGCGCTGCGCCGGCGCACGTGCTGCTCACGCAGCCGGCCGACGACGCCGCTGGGGAAGTAGTAGACCGAGAGCACGAACAGCAGGCCGAGCCAGAGCAGCCAGCGATCGGGCGAGAACAGGGTCGGCAGCAGCGGCACGCCGGCCAGCGCCTCGCCGGCCAGGCGCAGCAGGTCTTGCAGGTAGCTTTGCGCCACCATGAACAGCACGGCGCCCACCAGCGCGCCGTACATGGTGCCCATGCCGCCGATGACGACGATCAGCAGCACGTCGATCATGATCTCGAACGACAGCGAGGTGTCCGGTCCGTTGTAGCGCAGCCAGAGCGCCAGCATGCAGCCGGCCAGCGTGGCGAACAGCGCCGACAGCACCGAGGACAGGGTGCGGTACACCACCACGCGGTAGCCGATCGCCTCGGCGCGGAACTCGTTCTCGCGGATCGCCTGCAGCACGCGCCCGAAGGGCGAGTTGACGATGCGCAGCAGTGCCAGCACCAGCGCCACGGTGAGCGCGAACAGCAGGTAGTAGGTGATGAACTTGCCGTCGATCAGCACGCCGAGGAATTCGTCCTCGAAGGGCTCGAAGCTGGGCGACAGCCATTGGGGCAGGCGAAACGTCAGGCCGTCCTCGCCGCCGGTGAGCGTGGACAGCTGCGAGGCCAGGGTCTGGAAGGCCGCCGCCACGGCGAGCGTGATCATGGCGAAGAAGATGGCGCGCACGCGCAGCGAGAACAGGCCGATCGCCAGTGCCAGCAGCAGCGACAGCGCCAGCGCGCCCAGCGTGCCAACGGCCAGCGCGCCCCAGGTGGCGCCCATGTGCGTGCAGGCGATGGCGATGCCGTAGGCGCCGATGCCGAAGAACATGGTGTGGGCGAAGCTGACGATGCCGGTGTAGCCCAGCAGCAGGTCGAAGGCGGCCACCAGCACGACGAAGACCAGCACCTTGGCCGCCACGTTGAGCGCCTTGACGCCCGGGAACAGGAAGGGCGCGAAGGCCAGGCCCAGCACGATGGCGACCAGGATCAGCGCCAGCAGCTTGCTGCGCGGCAGGTCGTGGGACAACAGGCGACTCAGCATGTCAGCGAACCTGGAAGGCGAGAAGACTGCCGGACGCGAAGGACGCGAAGACTGCGCGCAAGACGCAAAAGGAAAACCAGATTTTTGGTGGTTCTGTTTCGCGTTCTTCGCGTCACTTTCGCGTCCTTCGCGTCCGGCAGTTCGGCTGTTGAAGCGTTCATGACCACGTCAGCGGTTGGCCACCGGGTAGATCCCCTGCGGGCGCCACAGCAGCACGGCGACCATCAGGCCGATATTGGAGAACAGCGCCACCTTGGGCGCGAGGAAGCCGGTGTAGTTGGCCATCAGCCCCACCAGCAGGGCACCGATCAGCGCGCCCGTGGTGCTGCCCAGGCCGCCGATGATGATGACGATGAAGATCAGGATCAGCACCTGGCCGCCCATTTGCGGCAGCACGATCTGCTGGTAGAGCCCCCACATCACGCCGCCCAGGCCCGCGAGGGCGCTGCCGACCACGAACACGCCGACGAACAGGCGCCGGATGCGGTAGCCCAGCGCCTCCACCATCTCGCGCTCCTGCACGCCGGCGCGGATCAAGAGGCCGACCTTGGTGCGGGCCAGCGTCCACAGCAGCAGGGCGAAGACCACGGCGCCGACCCCGACCGCGACGACGCGGTATTTCTCGATCGCCGCCTCGCCGATCAGCCACGAGCCCTGCATGCCCGTCGGCAGCGGCAGCGGAATCTGCTGCGGGCCCCAGATCACCTTGATCAGCTCCTCGCCGATGATGGCACCGCCCATGGTGATCAGGATCTGCTTGAGGTGCTGGCCGTAGACCGGGCGCACCAGGAAGCGCTCGAAGGCGATGCCGACGGTGCCGGCCACCGCCATCGCCGCCAGCATTGCCGGCAGCACCGCCAGCAGGTTGCGCCACAGCTCGGCCGAGCCGGTCCAGTCGGACATGCCGGCCAGCACGCTGGTGGCGACGAAGGCGCCCAGGGCGATGAACACGCCGTGGCCGAAATTGAGCACGTCCATCAGGCCGAACACCAGGGTCAGGCCGGAGGCGACGATGAAGATGATCATGCCCATGGCCAGCCCCGCCACCGTGAGCGTGAGCCAGGCCGAGCCGGAGCCGATGAGCGGCACTGCGATGAGCGCCAGCAGGGGCACCAGCAGCAGGGGCTTGTAGTCGAAGTCGGGATTCATGGGGTCACAGGGCCAGGCCCAGGAGCTGCTGCTGCAATGCCGGATCCGCCGCCAGCGCCTGCATGCTGCCGGCGTGCACGATGCGGCCGTTGTCCATGACGGCGACGCTGTCGCCCAGGCGCTGGGCGAAGGCCAGGTTCTGCTCCACCAGCAGGATGGTCACGCCGCTGGCCTTCAGCTGCTGGAAGGCGTCGATCATGTTGTTGATGATGCTCGGGGCCAGGCCCTTGCTTGGCTCGTCGACGATCAGGAGCTGGCGCGGCTCGACGATGGCGCGGCTCACCGCCAGCATCTGCTTCTGCCCGCCCGAGAGCTTGCCCGCCGGGTGGTTCCAGAATTTCTCCATGGCCGGAAAGAGCTGGAAGATCCACTGCAGGCGGGCGTGGTCGATCTGCGCCGCGTTGCGCGCGCGCCGCGCCGCCAGCACCATGTTCTCCTTCACCGTCAGGTCGGCGAAGATGCCCATGTTCTCCGGCACGTAGGCAATGCCGAGCTCGGCGATCTGCGGCGTGTGCCGCTTCGTGATGTCCTGGCCGTCGAAGGAGATGCGGCCCCGGCTTGCCTGCCACAGCCCCATGATGGTGCGCAGCGTCGTCGTCTTGCCGGCGCCGTTGCGCCCCAGCAGCAGCGTCAGCTCGCCGCGCGGCACCGCCAGGTCGACGCCGTGCAGGATGTGGTAGGCGCCGATGTGCGTGTGCACGCCTTCAAGCGTGAGCAAGTGGTCGCTCATGGATGTGCCTTTGAACTTCCGGACGCGAAGGACGCGAAGCTTGCGCGAAGGACGCGAAAAGACAGCTCATCAGAATCGGATTTTTCTTTCGCGTTCTTCGCGCAAGCTTCGCGTCCTTCGCGTGCGGCAGTTGAGGTCCCGCTCACGCCGCCACCTCGTCCTTCGCCACCCCGAGGTAAGCTTCCTGCACCACCGGCGAGGCGATGACCTCGGCTGGTTCGCCGTCGGCCACCAGGCTGCCGTTGGTCAGCACGATGATGCGGTCGGCGAGCTCGCGCACCACGTCCATCTTGTGCTCGACCAGCAGGATGGTCTTGCTGCGGTCCTGCTTCAGGCGCCGGATCAGGTCCAGGATGACCGGCGCCTCGTCGGCGCTCATGCCGGCGGTGGGTTCGTCGAACATGTAGACGCTGGGCTCCAGCGCCATCAGCAGCGCGACCTCGAGCTTGCGCTGGTCGCCGTGCGGCAGGCCGGCCACCGGCATGCCCTCCAGCGCACCCATGGCGACCGAGTCCAGGATCTCGCGCGCGCGCCGCGTCCAGTCCGTGCGGTCGCTCCAGATGCGCCACAGGTTCAGGCCGCCGCCGCTCGCCGCCTGCACCGCCAGGCGCACGTTCTCCAGCACCGACAGGCCGGGGAACAGGTTGGTGAGCTGGAAGGCGCGGCCCAGGCCGGCCTTGGTGCGCGCCGCCGCGGACAGGGCGGACAGGTCGCGGCCGTCCAGCACCACGCGCCCGCTGGCGGCCCTGAGCTGGCCCGAGATCAGGTTGAAGTAGGTCGTCTTGCCGGCGCCGTTGGGGCCAACGATGGCCGTCAGCGTGCCGGGTTCGAAGCGGCACGTCACCGCGTTGACGGCCA
>NZ_DAOKZG010000015.1:0-66496 GCF_035325765.1 Ottowia sp. | reverse complement strand
CAGGCCGCGATTGCGCCCGCCGCGCCGCTCATCCAGCAGCGGGCGGAAGATGCGCTCGAACAGCGGCGCCAGCCGGGTCGCCAGGCCATGGCCGGCCGCCTTCCCATGGTCAGCCTGCTGCGTGGCCTTCATCCACAGCCGCGCCAGCCACGGCGTGACGCTGAAGGCAATCGCCAACGACAACAGCATGCCCATGCTGGCGTTGATGGGGATGGGGCTCATGTAGGGCCCCATCAGGCCACTGACGAAGGCCATCGGCAGCAGCGCGGCGATCACGGTGAACGTCGCCAGGATGGTGGGGCCGCCCACCTCGTCGACGGCACCGGGGATGATCTCGGCCAGGCTGCGTCCCGGATACAGGCCCTGGTGACGGTGGATGTTCTCGACCACCACGATGGCGTCGTCCACCAGGATGCCGATGGAGAAGATCAGCGCGAACAGCGACACCCGGTTGAGCGTGAAGCCCCAGGCCCAGGAGGCGAACAGCGTCGCGGTCAGCGTCAGGATCACCGCCACGCCGACGATCGCCGCCTCGCGCCGTCCCAGGGCAAAGAACACCAGCGCCACCACCGACAGCGTGGCGAACAGCAGCTTCTTGATCAGCGTGGTGGCCTTGTCGTTGGCCGTCGCGCCGTAGTTGCGCGTCTCGGTCACCTGCACGTCGGCCGGCAGCACCGTATTGCGCAGCTGCTCGACGCGCTGCATCACCGCATTGGCCACGTCGATGGCGTTTTGGCCCGGCTTCTTGGTGATGGCCAGGGTGACAGCCGGCTGCTCGCTCACGGTTGCCGGCGCGCCGTCCTTGCCGTGACTGACTTCACCATGCCACACGTAGCGGGTCGGCGGCGGCGCGCCATCGCGCACCTGGGCCACTTCGCGCAGATATACCGGCTTGCCGCCGCGCACCGTCACCACCAGGTCGGCCACATCCTGCGCGCTGTGCAGATAGGCGCCGGTCTCGATGGCCACCGCGCGGTTGCCCTGCAGCAGCTCGCCCACCGGCAAACCCAGGTTGGCCGAGCGCAGCGCGCCCTGCAGCTCGTGCAGGCTCACGCCGGCGGCGGCCAGGCGCTGCGGATCGGCCTCGACCATCACGGCGCGGCCCGGCCCGCCGAGGGTGTAGACCTCGCGCGTGCCCGGCACGCGCTTGAGCTCGCTCTCCAGGCTGTGCGCCACGCGCTCCAGGTCGAACGCACCGCTGTCCGCGCGCGCGCTGGACAGGGTCAGCGCGACGATGGGCACGTCGTCCACGCCCTTGGGCTTGACGATGGGCGGCAGCACCCCCAGTCCGGGCGGCAACCAGTCGGCGTTGGCACCCACCGCGTCGTACAAGCGGACCACCGCGGCCTGGCGCGGCACCCCGACCTTGAACTGCACCGTCAGCACCGCGACACCGGGGCGCGACATGCTCATCACGTGCTCGACGTCGCTCATCTGCGACAGCACATGCTCGGCCGGCGTGGCCACCATGGCCTCGACGTCGC
This sequence comes from Ottowia sp., assembly GCF_035325765.1. Taxonomy (GTDB): domain Bacteria; phylum Pseudomonadota; class Gammaproteobacteria; order Burkholderiales; family Burkholderiaceae_C; genus Ottowia. The sequence goes on along the minus strand of NZ_DAOKZG010000015.1, from coordinate 65,012 downwards.
GCGCGCTGGCGCCGGGAAACGGCACGATCACGTTGGCCATGGTGACGTCGATCTGCGGCTCCTCCTCGCGCGGCGTCACCAGCACCGCGAACAGGCCCAGCAGAAAGGCCACCAGCGCCAGCAAGGGCGTGATCTGCGCGCGCTGGAGGTAGGCGGCAATGCGCCCAGAGATGCCCAGGCGCGCCACGCCCTCGGGTTGCAGCGGCTGGCCCATCAGCGCCCCGCCGGTGCTCGTCGCACCGCCGCCTGGGGTTCGGTCACCACTTTCTCGCCCGCCGACAGGCCGGCGAGGACTTCGACCTGTTCGCCCTGCACCCGGCCCAGGCGCACCTGGCGCAACAGCGGCTGCCCCTGCTCGCCCAGCACGTACAGACCGGTCATCTCGGCCCGCTGCACCAGCGCCGTGCGCGGCACGAACACACGCTGGGGCGTGCCCTCGGCGGCCGCCGGGCCGGGTAGCCACAGGCGCGCGAACAGGCCGGGCGCCACGCCAGTCATGCCGGCAGGCAGCTCGGCGCGCAACAGCTGGGTCAGGCTGGCTGGATCGACCGTGGGCAGCAACTGGACGCGGGTCGGCGTGATCGGGCCCTTCACGCGCTCCAGCTCCACCTGCACGCCCGCCACGCCGCCGGACACCGCGGCGCTCGGCACGGCCGCCGTGACGCGCAGCGCCGCCGGGTCGTACAAGCTCAGCAACGGGCTGCCGGGCATGGCCATCGAGCCGCGCTCCACCGACACCGCCGAGACCACGCCATCGAACGGCGCCGTCACCACATGGAACGTAGTCTGCGCGCGCGCCGCACCCGCCTGGGCCTGCAGCGCATTGACCTGCGCCTGCGCGGCGCGCTGCGCCGCCTCGGCCTGCTCCAGCGCGGCCTTGGCGATGTAGTGCTTGTCGTAGAGCTGGCGCTTGCGGGCCAGCTCGGCCGCGGCCACGTCAAGCGCGGCGCGCGCGGCCGTCACCTGCGCCTGGCTGGCCGCCGCGCCCTGCTCAGCGGCGCGGGCGTCGATGCGCACCAAAGTCTGGCCGGCGCGCACGCGGTCGCCGGCCTTCACGGTCAGCTCCAGCACGGCACCCGGCACCTGGGCCGCCAGCACGGCCTGGCGCACGGCCTCCACCGTCCCTTCGTAGGCGGCCATGGCGCGCGACGCCTCGGCCTTGGCCGTCAGGTGCGGCAGCTCCTGGGCCGACAGCGGCACCGCCACCATCCACCAGCCAGCCACGGCCAGAGCCACGGCTGCGGCGCGGTGGCCACGCGTTGCAAATGGGGGTTTTCTTATCGCAGTCATTGCGATATTATTTGCGCAATCACGCAAATATGCAATGTTGCAATTACCCAACGATCCCGAAGCGCCAGTAGACTGTGGTCAGACCCCGTCCGACCTGCAGGTGGTTTTCTTGGCTTCGATGCAACAACTCCCGCCCGATGCGCTTGAGCACGTGGCGCACTACTTCCGCACGCTGTCCGAGGCGACACGTCTGCGCATCCTCAACGTGCTGGGGCATGGCGAGATGAGCGTCGGCGACATCGCCGAGCAGGTCGATTCCAGTGTGGCCAACGTGTCGCGCCACCTGGCGCAGATGGCACAGCATGGCCTGGTGGCCCGTGAAAGCCGGGGCAGCAGCGCGTATTACCGCATCGCCGATCCGGCGGTACACGAGTTGTGCGACCTGGTCTGCGGCAGCATCGCGCGCCGCTTCGAGGACGTCGCCAACACGCGCGCCGCCTTTGCGCGCACCGCGCGCAGCAAGCCGGCCAGTCGGCGCTGAACCCGGCCAGCCAGCAGGCACGCGGCCGGCCTGCCGCGTCAACGCCGGATCAACTGGCGCGAACCACCAGCGTGTCGATCTTGGTATGCGACAGCACGCTCTGGGCCACGCTGCCAAGCACCAGTCTTTCCAGCCCGCGCCGGCCGTGCGAGCCCATCACGATCAGGTCGGCGCCGACGGTCTCGGCGGCCTCGAGGATGCCGCGCCACACGGCGTGCGATTCCACCACCCGACTGTCGACCTGAACACCCGCCTGCCGCGGGGGGGTGTTGGCGGCCTCAATGGCCGCGCCCGCCTCGGCCCGCGCCGCATTCAGGTACTGATCCTGCCCATACGCGAAGTCGGCGCCCACGCCCGTGAAGGGATAGGGATCGATCACGAAGATCGCCGTCACCGGCACGGCATAGGCGCGGGCCACACCCGCTGCCTTGTCGAGCGCCGCCATGGATGCCGTCGAACCATCGACCGGCACCAGAATGTGTTTGTACATGCTTTGCTCCTTCGTTTGAGTTGCAGGTCTGATTGGATTCTGCGGTCGCTTGACGTCGCACAGTTTGACACGTGTCAAGCGTACCGGCTCAAACCGCGTGCGGCCCCCCCAGTCCAGGGTTTCGCGCCATCAGCACCTGACAGCGCGAAACACTGCACCATCGCAGGCCCATCGGAGGGCATGTCGCCTGCACCACGGACCGATTGGCGACAATCGAGGCGTGGTTCGGTTGCCCGGCCATTGCCGCACGACATGGACGCCATCAACCTCGCACTGGTCACCCTCTCCCTGGCGCTGGCCCTGGCCTTGCGGCCCTGGCGCTTGCTGGCGGGCGGCGCGCTGCTGTCACCCTTGCTGGCATCGCTGGTGATCACGCCCTGGCTGTGGGCCCTGCCGTGGCTGCAGCGCATGCCGATCCAGCTGCAGCTGTCGGGGGCCTGCCTGATCGGACTGGCCCTGGGCTGGCCCCTGGCGGTGCCGGTGTTCTGCCTGATCGCGCTGACCGTCGGCCTGCTCGCGCCGGTCAGCTGGGCACAACAGCTCGACATGGCACTGTGGCTGGGCATCGTGCCGGCCACCCTGTCGTTCGGACTGGGCATGGCGCTGCGGCGCTGGGTGTGGAAGAACCTGTTCGTCTACATCCTCGGGCGCGCCTTTCTCGGCACGGCGCTGTGCATGTTCGTCAGCGGAGCGCTGGCGCAATGGACGGGGCACCGCCTGGCGGCCACCGTCGACCCGGATCTGGCCATGGTGGCGCGCTGGCTGATTGCCTGGGGCGACGCCTTCATGACCGGCATGATGGCGGCCATCTGCGTGGCCTTCAAACCCCACTGGCTGGCCACCTGGTCAGACCGGCTCTACGTCGCGCCACCGCGGCAGCCTTCCTGAGCCGATCGCCACTTCATGTTGAGGCGGATCAAGATCAGCCACACCCCGAACGTGGATACTCGGCGATAAGCAAGTGATCCAGAGAAGGATGGAACGATGAAACTGTGGCAAGACCTGTTTGGCACCGACTACGGCCTGATGAGCATCGCAGGCATCATCTTCATGATCGGGATGGCGATCTGGTTCGTGCGCTTCTTCCTGCGCAAGATTGAGCAGTCGTCCGACGAGCAATGACCTGAAGGGCCCGTTTCAGGGCTCGCCCGGCGCGCCCGCCTCCAGCAGCAGCACGGCCTGACGCGCCAACAGCTGCAGGGTGCGCAACTGCACGGGCGAGAGCTGGCCGGCACGGTGATCGGCCACCCAGAGCACGCCCAGCGCCCTGCCGGCAGAGCCGACAAGCGGCGCGCCAGCCCAGCCGCCGACCACCGTCACCTGGTCCGGGTGCCGCATGGCCCGCCAGCACGAAACATCGTTCTCAGCCACGACGTCGGCGCCGACGCGCGCCTTGACTTGCAACACCTCGCCATCGCCCAGCACGATCGCACCCTGCGACATGCGGCAGATGCGCAGCGCGGTTTCGACCAGATAGGCATAGGCGCCGTCGCCGCGCGCCTGCAGCACGGCCAGACGGCGCAGTTCGGAAGCACTTGGCAGGCCGCGCGCCGACGACATGACGGCGTTCTCGGGTGTGCGCTCTGGGGCGGACACCGCAGACTTGGACGGATCTGGCGTGTCGATGGCAGCGTTCGTTTCCGACACCACCGCCGGTGCGCCCAGAAACCTGCTGACGAACCACCCCCACATGCCCACACCCTGAATGTAACTTTTTGTTGATTGACGCGATTATTGCGCATCCGCTGCCCACGGTCACCATTTTTTCTTCCGGGTCCTGGACTCCCCCGACTGCGACAATCGGCTTCATGGGTTTGCGCGTTCTGCGTCTGCTGGCCATCGGCCTGACCGGACTGATTGCCGCCGGTGCCATGGCGGCGCCGGGGTTTGAGCAGGTTCGCGCGGACTTCCGCTCGTCCGACACCGTGCTGCTGGACCGCAGCGGCCAGCCGATTCATCGCCTGCGCACCGATGCGCGCGTGCGTCGCGGCGAGTGGGTACGGCTGGATCACATCTCCCCCGCACTGCGTCAGGCGCTGGTACTGTCGGAGGACCGGCGCTTCTACGAGCACAGCGGGGTGGACTGGCGCGCCGTCTCGGCCGCCGCCTGGGGCAACCTGTGGCACACGCGCACGCGCGGCGCCTCCACCCTGACCATGCAGCTCGCCGGCCTGCTGGACGAGGACCTGCGCCTGGGCGCCGGCGGGCGCAGCCTGCGCCAGAAGCTGGGCCAGGCCGTCATGGCCAGGCGCCTGGAAGCCGGCTGGCGCAAGGACCAGATCCTCGAGGCCTACCTCAACCTGGTGCCGTTTCGCGGCGAGCTGGTCGGCATCGACGCGCTGGCCCGGACCCTGTTCGGCAAGGCGCCACACGGCCTGAACGACGCCGAGGCCGCGATCGCCGCAGCCCTGGTGCGCGCGCCCAACGCCAGCCCGGCGCGCGTGGCGCGGCGCGCCTGCGGCGTGCTGCGCCGGATGCGCTCAGGCGCGGACGCCGACTGCGTGGCGCTCGACATGCAGGCCGAGGTGCTGCTGGCGCGCCGCGCCTGGCCCGCCAGCGCCGGCATCGCCCCGCACGCCGCGCGGCGCCTGCTGCAGGCCCTGCCGCCCGGCCAGGCGCCGCCCGCCGAGCTGCGCGGCACCCTGGACGCCCGCCTGCAGCGCCTGGCCACGCAGACGCTGCAGCAGCAGCTGCGCGAGCTGCACGGTCGCCACGTCGAGGACGGCGCCGTGCTGGTGCTCGACAACGCCAGCGGCGAGGTCCTGGCCTGGGTCGGCTCCTCCGGTGCGCTCAGCCAGGCGGCCGAGGTCGATGCCGTCACCGCGCCGCGCCAGCCCGGCAGCACGCTCAAACCCCTGCTCTACGCCCAGGCGATTGCCGAACGCCGCATCACCGCTGCCTCGCTGTTGCACGATTCGCCGGCGCAGCTGCACACCGCCAGCGGCCTCTACATCCCGCGCAACTACGACCTGGCCTTCAAGGGCTGGGTGTCGGCGCGCACCGCGCTGGCCAGCTCGCTCAACGTGCCGGCGGTGCGCGTTGGCGTCATGGTGTCGCCGCGTGCCTTCCAGCGCCAGCTCGGGCTGCTGGGCATCGAGCTGCCCGAAAGCGGCGACTACTACGGCTACAGCCTGGCCCTGGGCAGCGCCGAGGTCACGCTGCTGCAGCTCACCAATGCGTACCGGACGCTGGCCAACGGCGGGCGCTGGTGCCCGGTGCGGCTGCAGCCGGCCGAGCCGCATGCAGACGGCGGCTGCCACGCCGCGCTCGACCCCGGCGCCGCCTTCATCGTCGGCGACATCCTGGCCGACCGCAACGCGCGCGCCCTCACCTTCGGCACCGACTCGATCCTGGCCACGCGCTCCTGGGCCGCCGTCAAGACCGGCACCAGCAAGGACATGCGCGACAACTGGGCGGTGGGCTACAGCGACCGCTACACCGTCGGCGTCTGGGTCGGCAACGCGCGCGGCGGTGCCATGTGGGACGTCAGCGGCACCAGCGGCGCCGCGCCCGTGTGGGCCACGCTGATGGCGGCCCTGCACGCCGGCACGCCCGCGCGCCCGCCGGCCGCGCCGCCCGGGCTGCGCCACGTCGCCGTGCAGTTCGACGGCGGGCTGGAGGCGGCGCGCGAGGAGTGGTTCCTGCCCGGCACCGAGCAGCGCCACTTCGCCGTCGGTCCGGACGCAGCCCCAGGCATCGCCCACACGCAGGCGAGCCCCGGCGTGCCACCCCGCATCACCGCCCCGCAGGACGGCACCATACTCGCGCTCGACCCGGACATCCCTGCACCCTACCAGCGCCTGCGCCTGGCCGCCGAACCCGGCGGCACGCCCGCCGCCAGCCTGCGCTGGTGGATCGGCAGGAACGAGATCGGTCGCGGCCCGGACGCCCAATGGCTGCCCTGGCCCGGGCGTCACGTGGTGCAGTTGCGCGACGCGACGGGCACGGTGCTGGCCGAGCGCCGCATCGAAGTGCGTGGGGCGGGGGTCCGGGCGGAACCGCCGCGGCGATGAGCCGGGAAACCGCCGAGCCTGGATGTCCCGCCCCCTTGCCGGCGGCCCAGTCATTCGGACACGCGCCCGCATGACGGATCGGCGCAAACCCGCCATCAAGCTCGATTCACCCTGAAAACGGCAGTTGGACGCGCTCGCCCAACAGGTGGAGGTGATCGAAGCAGCGGAAGTCAAGGTTCATGCGGCTCTCGTGACGAAGGCGAGCGGTCAACCGCCGTTTTTGGGTTCACCGCAGCCAGCAGGCTCGCGCCAACCCTGAAGCGCCCCTCGGGCCGGGATCCCGTCCCCCTTGAAATCTGGCGCGTCGGTTATAATTATGTGTTTGTCACCGGCAAGAGCGACAGCAGCACCTCCGGCTCGGCCAGCGCGTCAATCACACACGCGCACCCACGCACAGGGACGGCCACGATTCCGCAAGGACTGCACTCCAAATGATCGCCCGACCATCTTGCCCCTGACGGTTGCCTGCCTGCATGGCCGAGTGTCTGCCATGCCGTGGGCGCCGGAGCCGTTCTTCATGTCTGTCCGGATCGGAGCCACGGGCCCGTGCCGCGCGCCGGCGCGCACGACCCAGGTGGTGCCGACGCACCTCGAGGTCAAGTGATGTCAACCAACGCCAAATCTGCAAAAACCACGGCCAGGGCGGCCAGCGCCAAGGCTGTCAGCCGCAAGACGGCCGACGACGAGCTCGCGAAGAAGGCGAGCGGCGCGACCGCTCGCAAGGCTGCCGCGAGCCGCAAGACGACGGCGACCGCCGAGGTCGAGGCCAAGCCGGCAAAGGCTGCAGCCGAAAAGGCGAGCCCGGCGCGCAAGGCCCGGACCAGCGCCAAGGGTGCGGAAGCGGACGCCAAGGCGACCACGCCGCGCAAGGCCGGACGTCCAGCCAAGGGCGCCAAGGCCGCCGAAAAGTCGGCGCCGCCCAAGCGCGGCCGCGCCGGCAAGGGCGGACGCGACCTGGATGACGACGCCGACCTGTCCGACATCGAATCCGATCTCGAGGGCGAGCCCGAGCCGGACGCGACGCCGGACACGCCCGAGAAGGTCAAGCCCCTGCGCATGAAGATCAGCAAGGCCAAGGAACGTGCCTTGATGAAGGAATTCGGCCTGGACGAGGGCGTGCTCTCCGAGGAGGAGATGACGACCCGCCGTGCCAACCTGAAGACCCTGCTCAAGCTGGGCAAGACCCGCGGTTACCTCACGCATGGCGAGATCAACGATCACCTGCCCGACAAGCTGGTCGACGCCGAGACGCTGGAGGCCGTGGTCTCCATGCTCAATGACCTGGGCGTGGCGGTCTACGAGCAGACGCCGGACGCCGAAACCCTGCTGCTCACCAACACCGGCACCAGCACGGCCACCGAGGAAGAGGCCGAGGAGGAAGCCGAGGCCGCCCTGTCCACCGTGGACAGCGAATTCGGTCGCACCACCGATCCGGTGCGCATGTACATGCGCGAGATGGGCACAGTGGAGTTGCTCACCCGCGAAGGCGAGATCGAGATCGCCAAGCGCATCGAGGGCGGCCTGATGGAGATGATGGACGCAATCAGCGCCAGCCCGACGACGATCCACGAGATCCTGTCCATGGCCGAGCAGATCCGCGAGGGCAAGGTGGTGATCAACACCATCGTGGACGGCTTCGCCGATGCCGACGAGAACGACGACTACGTCGCCGAGGAAGACCAGGACGAGTACGAGGACGAGGACGACGAGGACGGCTCCAAGGCCATGACGCGGCTGATGGAGAAGCTCAAGAACGAGGCGCTGGAACGCTTCGACGAGATTGCGCGCCTGTTCGACAAGGTGCACCGCGCCTACGACAAGGACGGCTGGGGTGCGCCCACCTACACCAAGGCGCAGCACGCGCTGTCGGCCAAGCTGATGACGATCCGTTTCACCGCCAAGACGATCGAGAAGCTGTGCGACCTGCTGCGCGCCCAGGTGGACGAGGTGCGCACGCACGAGCGCGAGTTGCGCCGCATCATCGTCGACCGCTGCGGCTATCCGCAGGACCTGTTCATCGCCGACTTCTCGGGTCGCGATGCCGCGGGCAACCGCAAGCCCTCGCACCTGCTGGACCTCAAGTGGAGCGAGAAGCAGGCCGCCGCCGGCAAGCCCTGGAGCGCCATCATGGAGCGCAACATCCCGCCGATCCAGGACCTGCAGCAGAAGCTGCTCGACCTGCAGGCACAGGTGGTGGTGCCGCTGCATGAGCTCAAGGCCATCAACAAGCGCATGATCGAGGGCGAGGCCAGTTCGCGCGAGGCCAAGAAGGAGATGATCGAGGCCAACCTGCGCCTGGTGATCTCGATCGCCAAGAAGTACACCAACCGCGGCCTGCAGTTCCTCGACCTGATCCAGGAAGGCAACATCGGCCTGATGAAGGCGGTCGACAAGTTCGAATACCGCCGCGGCTACAAGTTCTCGACCTATGCGACGTGGTGGATCCGCCAGGCGATCACGCGCTCGATCGCCGACCAGGCGCGCACCATCCGCATCCCGGTGCACATGATCGAGACCATCAACAAGATGAACCGCATCTCGCGCCAGCACCTGCAGGAGTTCGGCTTCGAGCCCGACGCCGCCATCCTGGCCGAGAAGATGGAGATGCCCGAGGACAAGATCCGCAAGATCATGAAGATCGCCAAGGAGCCGATCTCGATGGAAACCCCCATCGGCGACGACGACGACAGCCACCTGGGCGACTTCATCGAGGACCAGAACAACACCGCGCCGGTGGACGCCGCCATGCAGGCCGGCCTGCGCGACGTGGTCAAGGACATCCTCGACAGCCTGACGCCGCGCGAGGCCAAGGTCCTGCGCATGCGTTTCGGCATCGAGATGGACAACGACCACACGCTGGAAGAGGTGGGCAAGCAGTTCGACGTGACGCGCGAGCGCATCCGCCAGATCGAGGCCAAGGCGCTGCGCAAGCTCAAGCACCCGAGTCGCTCGGACAAGCTGCGCAGCTTCACCGACATGCCCTGAACGCAGCGTTCCGCCCGGGCGTCTGGCGCGCAGCCGACAAGCGCCAGACGCCTTTTTTGTTTCCTGCAGCAACCACGCCACCCCGATCATGAACCCCGACGCCCACCTGCTCTGGAAGGCCCCACGCTGGGCCCTGGCCATCCTGCTGGCCATGCTGGGCATGCTCGGGCCGTTCTCGATCGACACCTACCTGCCGGCCTTTGCCGCGATCGCCGAGTCGCTGCACGCCACCCCCGTGCAGATGCAGCAGACGCTGTCGGCCTACCTGTTCGGCTACGCGTTCATGAACCTGTTCCATGGCGCGCTGTCCGACAGCTTCGGGCGCCGCCCGGTGATCCTGGTCGGGCTGGTGCTGTTCACCCTGGCCTCGATCGGCTGCGCGCTGTCGCAGACGGTAGAGCAGCTGATCGTGTTTCGCGCCGTGCAGGGCCTGTCCACCGGCGCCGGCATCGTGGTCTCGCGCGCGGTGATCCGGGACATGTTTCCACACGCCGAGGCGCAGCGGGTGATGAGCCAGATCACCATCTTCTTCGGCATCGCCCCGGCGATCGCGCCGATGCTGGGCGGCGTGCTGGCCGAATACCTAGGCTGGCATTCGGTGTTCTGGTTCCTGGTCGGCGTCGGGCTGGTGCTGGTCGCCGCCAACGAGCGCCTGCTGCCCGAAACCCTGCACGTGCGCGACCGTCAGCCGTTCCAACTCGGCAACCTGCTGCGCGGCTACGGCGCGCTGCTGTCCGATCCGCGCTTCTTCCTGCTGGCGCTGGCCTCGGGCGTGCCGTTCAACGGCCTGTTCCTCTACATCCTGTCGGCGCCGGCCTATCTGGGCGACATCCTGCAGCTCAGGCCGACGCAGTTCTTCTGGTTCTTCATGCTCAACATCGCCGGCATCATGGCCGGCTCCTGGCTGTCCGGCCGCATGGCCGGCAAGGTGGCGCCGAAGAACCAGATCATGCAGGGCTTTCGCATCATGGTGGCGATCTCGCTGGTCAACCTGGCGGCCAACGCCCTGTTCGTGCCGCACGCCTGGTGGGCACTCTGGCCGATCGCGCTGTTCGGCTTCGGCTGGGCCCTGATGGTGCCGGTGGTGACGCTGCTGGTGCTGGATCTGCACCCCGATCGCCGCGGCATGGCCTCGTCGCTCCAGGCCGTTGTCGGTTCGGTCGCCAACGGCGTCGTGGCCGGCGCCGTGGCTCCGCTGGTGATGCATTCGGCCGTCGGCCTGGCGCTGACCTCCGCCCTGTTCCTGGTCATCGGCCTCGCGGCCTGGCTCTGGCTGCACCGCCGCTGGCCCGAAGTCGGCGACCCGCGCCTGCAGGCCGCGCTGGCGGGCTGAAGAAAAACACGTCCGTGGCTCCACTCGCTGCGCGATGTTGCGCCCTCCCCCTTGAACGCCGCTCGGCTGCCCGAAGCCGAGGCCCCCGCGGGGGCAACGCAGCGTGGGGGCGTTGTGCTGCGGGCGCAGCCTGTACGGCCCGGCAGGCCCTGGCCACGGCCGCCGCTGGCATGGCCTGCGCCCTGGCCATCGCGGGCGCTGCGCTTCGTGCGTCGCGGGTCGCGCAAAGCGCGGTGGCGCCACCGATGCCGCATTGCGCTCGAAGAGATGAAGGATGGCGCCGGCTCACGCCAGCGTGACGAAATACTGTCGTCGAAGCGCAGCCAAGCCATTTCGCCATTTCGCGCTCTTTGAACCTGGAAACCCCGGTTGACCGCTTGCCTTCGTCACGAGAGCCGCATGAACCTTGACTTCCGCTGCTTCGATCATCTCCACTTGTTGGGGGAGAGCGCTACGTGCTCGCCCGCACCGCGCTGACCGCGCCATGCCGGGTTGCACGTCGCGCGGCACACCCGTGCGCGGCCTCCTCGCCCTTGCAGGGCGCGCCCTTCACGGCCCGGGCGGATGCGTCCAACTGCAGTTGCAAGGTTGAAGGCCAATCCCCATGAAGCATCGCAGCGGCCGTTTCACGGCGGCTGGCAGGCGGCGAGCCGGGCGACGTCGGGGATGTGGATGGTGCGCCGCTCGACCACGATCAGCCCCGCTGCAACCAGCTCGCTGAGCACGCGCGAGAAGTATTCCGGCGTGATCGACAGCCGCGAGGCGATGGCCGCCTTGCTGACCGGCAGGGTGATGCTGATCGACTCCCGGCCTTCATCGGGGTGGTCCTGCCGCGGGTGGTCACCCAGCAGGTAGCCGATCACGCGTTGGGTGCCACTGTGCAGCGCGTAGGCTTCGACGTCGCGCACCAGACCGTGCAGCCGCTCCGACAGCCCGGCCAGCATGCGCAGTCCGAACTCGGGACTGGCCTCGATCTCGCGCAGCACCGTGGCGCGCCCGATCGTCAGCAGCAAGGTGTCGGCCAGCGCCTGCGCCGACAGCACGTAGGGCGCGCCCAGGAACATCACGCCCTCGCCGAAGCTGCGCCCCGGCCCGCACAGCTGCACCACCTTCTCGACTCCCGCCGACGACATGGCGAACAGCTTCACATGGCCGGTGACGACGACGTGGAATTCGGCGCAATGGTCGCCAACGCGAAAAATCATGGTGCCGCGCGCGAACCGCCGCAGCCGACAGCCCGCGGCCAAGCGTTGACGCTGCACCGCGTCGACGCTGGAAAACAACGCCAGCGTGCCCAGGTAGCGCGGCAGGTCGAATTTCTCCAGGCTCACGGTGGCGGCGGGCACAGTCGGGACACGAGTGAGCGATCCGGACCTGACGGGCGCCGCGGCACGCTCCGGAAGCGTCCACGCGTCGCCGCAGGGGTCCGGCTCGGCTTCAGGCTGCCTTCTGGCCACCGACACCCAGGTAGGTCTCGATCACGCGCCGGTCGGTCATCAGCTCGCCGGCGTCGCCGCTCAATGCCACCGCCCCCATCTCCAGCACGTAGGCGCGGTCGGCCACCTGCAGCGCGGCGCGCGCATTCTGCTCGATCAGCAGCACCGAGACGCCGAGGTCGCGCAGCGAGGAGACGATGTGCAGGACCTCGCGCACAATCAGCGGCGCGAGGCCGAGCGAGGGCTCGTCCAGCATCAGCAACTGCGGCCGCGCCATCAGGGCACGGCCGATCGCCAGCATCTGGCGCTCGCCGCCGGACAGGGTCGCGGCCAGTTGCGCACGACGCTCCTGCAACCGCGGGAACAGCCCGAACACCTCCTGCATGCGCTCGGCCTGGTCGCGCTGGCCACGCCGCCAGCGCGAGAAGCCGCCCAGCAGCAGGTTGTCCTCGACCGACATCTCGCCGAACAACTCGCGCTTCTCCGGCACCAGGCCGACCCTGCTGGCCACCATGGTCTCGACGCTCGGGCGCGCGATCGTCCGGCCGGCCAGCGTCAGCGTGCCGCTCGAGGGCAACAGACCCATGGTCGCATTCAGCAGCGTCGACTTGCCGGCGCCATTGGGGCCGATCACGGTCACGATCTCACCCTGCTGCACCGTCAGGTCGACCTGGTGCAACGCTTCCACAGGCCCGTAGCAGACCGTGAAGCCGCGCAGCTCCAGCAAGGCCTCGCTCATGCCGTCACTCCCGGAAAGTCGCCACCCAGGTAGGCCTCGAGCACGCGCGGATTGGCCTGTACCTCGGTCGGGGTGCCGAGCGCGATCACGGAGCCGAACTCGAGCACCGTGATGCGGTCGGCCAGGTTCATGACGAACTCCATGTCGTGCTCGACGATCAGGATCGCCAGCCCTTCGGCACGCAACTGCGTCAGCAGTTGCGCCAGCGCCTGCTTTTCCAGGTGGCGCAGGCCCGCGGCAGGCTCGTCCAGCAGCAGGATCACCGGCTGGCCGGCCAGCGCGCGGGCGATCTCGACGATGCGCTGCTGACCCAGCGGCAGCGATGCTGCCGCGGACTCCGTGTAGTCGGCCAGGCCGCAGCGCTCGATCTGGCGCCGCGCCTCGGCCAGCAGGGCCGCCTCCTCCCGCCGGTCGCTGCGCAGCATCGCGGCCAGCCAGCCGCGCTGGCCACGCAGGTGGGCACCGACCGCCACGTTCTCGAGCACGCTGCGCTGGCCGAGCAGGCGCACATGCTGGAAGGTCCGGCCGATGCCGAGCGCGGCAAAGGCGCGCGAGGGCTGCCCCGTCATGGCCTGGCCCAGCACTGTGACCGAGCCCGAGGTCGGATCATCGACACCGGAGATCATGTTGAAGAAGGTGCTCTTGCCGGCGCCATTGGGGCCGATCAGGGCATGGATCTCGCCGGCCTTGACGTCCAGGTTGACGGCGTTGTTGGCCACCAGGCCACTGAAGCGCTTGGTCACCTCACGTGCATCCAGCACCACCGCGCCGGCCTGCGGCAGCGCGCGCTGGGCCAGCGCGACGGGCCTGGCCGGCGCGCGTGCGGGCGCCGGCTTGAGAAACCTGCGCGACCAGCCGGCCAGCAGCGGCCACACGCCTTCCGCGGCGTGCTGCAGCACGAGCAGCATGAGCAGGCCGAGCACCACCAGCTCGAAGTTGCCGCTCTCGCCCAGCAGGCGTGGCAGCCAGTCCTGCAACTGCTGCTTCAGCAGGGTGATCAGGGCCGCACCCAGCACGCCACCCCACAAGTAGCCGGACCCACCCACCACGGCCATGAACAGATACTCGATGCCGATGTTGAGGTTGAACGGCGTCGGATTGACGAAGCGCTGCAGGTGGGCATAGAGCCAGCCCGACACCGCTGCCAGCAGGGCCGCCAGCACGAACAGCTTGATGCGCTGGCGCGCGGTGTCGACGCCCATCGATTCGGCCATCACGCGTCCGCTCTTGAGCGCCCGGATGGCCCGGCCCTCGCGCGAATCGAGCAGATTGTGCAGGGCCCAGATGGCCAGCAACAGCACGGCCCAGATCAGCACGCCGAGCGCGCGCGGCGAAGTCAGCTCGTAGCTGCCCAGCGCCAGCGGCGGCACGCCGGCCACGCCGGTGTGACCGCCCAGGGCCTCGACGTTGCCGAAGATGTAGAAGAGGGCCAGGCCCCAGGCCAGCGTCGCCAGCGGCAGGAAGTGACCCGCCAGTGGCAGCGTCACGGCGCCCAGCACCCAGGCGATCAGCGCCGTCGCGATCAACCCCAGCAGCAGTCCGAACCAGGGCAGCACGCCCGGCGGCAATGCCGCCAGGGCCTGCGCGGCCGTCGGCGAGGTGCACAGCCAGGCCGTCGCGTAGGCGCCCAGGCCGACAAAGGCAGCCTGGCCGAACGAGGTGATGCCGCCGACCCCGGTCAGCAGCACCAGCCCGACCGCGACCATGGCGTACAGGCCGATGTAGGCCAGCAACGTGATGGTGAAGGGCGGCAGCAGCGGCCAGGCGATGGCCAGGACGACGACCGCCAGCACGGTCAAGTGGCGCGGGCTCATTCCTCGTCCTCCACGTGGCGCGTGTTGAGCGAGCGCCACCAGAGCACCGGAATGATCATCGTGAACACGATGACCTCCTTGAAGGCGCTGGCCCAGAAGGACGAAAAGGACTCGAGCTGGCCGACGATGACGGCGCCGAGCACCGCCACCGGATAGCTGGAAAGGCCGCCGACGATGGCTGCGACGAAACCCTTGAGACCGATCAGGAAGCCGGTGTCGTAGTAGATGGTGGTGATCGGCGCGATCAGCAGCCCGCAGACGGCGCCGATCAGCGCCGCCAGCGCAAAGCAGACATCTCCAGAAAGGTCGGTCGGAATGCCCATCAGGCGCGCACCGACGCGGTTGATGGCGGTGGCGCGCAACGCCTTGCCGATGATCGAGCGCTCGAAAAACACGAACATGGCGACCACCAGCACCGCGGTGGCGCCCACCACCACCAGCGACTGGCCCACCACCGGAATGCCGCCCACGTCCCAGTTCGCGTCCCACATCGACGCGGTGCGCGAACCCTCGGCGCCGAAATAATACAAGCCCAGCCCGACCAGGATCCAGTGCAGCGCCACCGAGACGATCAGCAGCATCAGCACCGAGGCATGGGCCAGCGGGCGATACACCAGCCGGTACAGCAGCGGCCCCATCGGAGTCACCAGCGCCAGCACCGTCAGCGCCTGCAACCAGGCCGACTCGGGCCGGACGCCCAGGATCAGGATGGCGGCCAGCAGCGGCAGCGCCACGGCCCAGGCCAGGGTGGACTTCCAGTCCACCACCAGGCCGCGCCACTGGCGCCAGGCCTCGACCACCAGCGTGACCAGCGCCAGCGCCAGCAGCAGCCAGATTGCCGCCGGCATGCCGCCCGCCTGGATCGCGGCCATCGACAAGGCGGCGTAGGTGACGAACTCGCCCTGCGGAATGAAGATCGCGCGCGTGACCGAGAACACCAGCACCAGGGCCAGCGCCATCAGCGCGTAGATGGCGCCGGTCACGATGCCGTCCTGCCCCAGCATCAGGGCGATTTGCAGATCCATGAATGCAATGCTTGCAAGAACGGGCCGGGTGGCGTGCTCAGATCACCCACCCGACCCGCGTCGCGCATGAACGGGACACGCGCGATTGTGGCTCAAAACGTCCCCGGGACTTATTTGTCGCCCTGGTAGACCCACTTGCCGTTTTCGATGCGCACCATCACGCGCGCCCGCTGGTCCAGTCCCAGGTGGTCCTGCGGCGACATGTTGAAGATGCCGTGCGCGCCGGCCACCTCGTGCGTGGCTTCCAGCGCGTCACGCAGTGCCGCGCGGAACTCCTTGGTGCCTGGCTGTGCCGACTTGAGCGCCACCGGGATCGCTGCCTGCAGGACCTTGCCGGCGTCCCAGGCATGGCCGCCGAAGGTGGAGACGCTGCCCTTGCCGTGCGCGCCCTCGTAGGCCTTGATGTACTCGAGCGCCGAGGCCCGCACCGGGTTGGAGGCCGGCAGCTGCTCCGCGACCAGCACCGGGCCGGACGGCAGGTAGGCGCCTTCCACGCCCTTGCCACCGACGCGCAGGAAGTCGTTGTTGGCCACGCCGTGCGTCTGGTAGATCTTGCCCTTGTAGCCGCGCTCGTTGAGCGTGGTCTGAGGCAGCGCCGACGGCGTGCCCGAGCCGGCCACCAGGATGGCGTCGGGCTTGGCCGACATCAGCTTCAGCACCTGGCCGGTGACGGCGGTGTCGTTGCGCGCGTAGCGCTCGTTGGCCACCAGCTTGATCTTCTTCAGGTCGAGCGCCTTGACGGTTTCCTTGTACCAGCCCTCGCCATAGGCGTCGGAGAAACCGATGAAGCCCACCGTCTTCACGTCGTGGGCCGCCATGTGTTCGGCGATCGCCAGCGCCATCATGATGTCGTTCTGCGGCGTCTTGAAGACCCAGCGCTTCTTGGCGTCCTGCGGCTCGATGATGGCGGCCGAGGCACCCATGGCGATCATCGGCGTCTGCGCCTCCGCGACGACGTCGATCATGGCGAGCGAGGTCGGCGTGGTGGAGGATCCGATGATCACGTCCGCGTTGTGCTCGGAAATGAGCTTGCGCGTGTTGGTCACCGTCTGCGTGGTGTCCGAAGCGTCATCGAGCATGGTGTAGATGATCTTCTGCCCGCCGATGGTCTGGGGCAGCAGCGCCAGCGTGTTCTTTTCCGGGATGCCGAGCGACGCGGCGGGGCCCGTGGCCGACACCGTCACGCCGACGTTGATGTCGGCCCAGGCCGTCATCGAGAAACCGACGGCAGCCACGCACGCCAGCACGATCTTCTTCATCTTCATGGGTTTGCTCCAGGCAGGAAGGAAATGGAAAAAAAGGGGACAGAACCCGGGACGGCGCCATGGGGTGACCGCCCGGTCGGTTAATGATTGTATCGACGCGTTGTCGTGTTCCAGCCTCCGGGCGACTGGGAATTACCCTAGCCGGACCCCGCCCCGGCTGCAGGCGAGGCGCCGCCTCAAGCGACCACGCCGGCCGTGCGCAGGCGGGCAATCTCGCCGGCGTCGTAGCCGAGCGAAGCCAGCACCGTGTCGGTGTGTTCGCCCATGCGCGGCGGGCTCGCGCGCACCCCCAGGTGCGCCCCACCGAGGGTGATGGGCAGCAGCGTGGTCTGCACCGTCTGGCCGGCACGCGCGCCATCCGTGAGCACGATGTCGGCCAGCGCGCCGGTGGCGCGCAGATGCGGATCGTCGTAGAGCTGGTCGGGCCGGCTGATCGGCGCGTACGGCAGGCCGACACGTTCGAACAGCGCGGCCAGCTCGGCGGCCGGGCGCCCGGCCAGGCGCTCGCGCAGCAACGGAATCAGCGTGCCACGCGCACGCACGCGGTGGTTGTTGCTGGCGTAGCGCGGGTCGTCCTTCAGGTCCGCGAGGCCGAGCGCGTCACAGAACGTTGCCCACTGCGCATCGCTGACGGCGGCCAGGAAGATCTGCTCGCCGCCGGCGACCGTGAACACGTCGTACACGCCCCAGGGCGAGATGCGCTCGGGCATCGGCGCTGCCGCCTGGCCGGTGATGGCGTACTGCAGCATGTGCTGGCCGACCAGGAACACGTTGTTCTCGAACAGCGCGCTCTGCACCTCCTGGCCGCGCCCGGTGATGCCGCGCTGCACCAGCGCGCCGAGCGCGCCGATGGCGCCGAACATGCCGCCCATGATGTCGTTGACGCTGGTGCCGGCGCGCAGCGGGTCGCCCGGCCGGCCGGTCATGTAGGCCAGGCCGCCCATCATCTGAACCACCTCGTCGAGCGCCGTGCGGTGCTCGTAGGGGCCCGGCAGGAAGCCCTTGCAACTGACATAGATCAGGCGCGGCGCGGCCTCGCGCAGGGCCGCGTAGTCGAGCCCGTACTTGCCCATGGTGCCGGGCTTGAAGTTCTCGGCCACGACGTCGGCCGAAAGCGCCAACCGCCGCGCCACCGCCGCGCCCTCGGGATGGTGGAGGTCGATCGCGACGCTCTTCTTGTTGCGATTGAACATCGGGAAGAAGCCCGACCCCATGCCCAGCAGGTGACGCGTGCGGTCGCCAGCCACCGGCTCGACCTTGATCACCTCGGCGCCCAGATCCGCCAGCACCAGGCCGCAGGTCGGGCCCATCACCATGTGCGTGAATTCGACCACCTTCAGGCCGGCCAGCGGCAGTTCGTGCCTGTCGTCCGGATGCGCTTGCGCCACCATCGTCTCCTCCTCGGGCTTCGGCCTGCCGCTCACCCCAGCACGTGCGCCAGCGTGAGCAGCACCAGCAGCAGCAGCCACAGCGCCACCATGCGCCACATCAGGCCGACCACGCGCGCGAAGTGCACCGGGTCGGGCAGGTCACCGGGCATGCCGCCGGCGTCGGGCTCAATGCCCGCCGTGGCCGGTACGCCATCGTGTGGCCGCACCGGCGCCGGGCGCAGCACCGCCGCCCCGCCCAGCCGCACGCCCAGGGCGCCCGCCGCGGCTGCCAGGATGACGCCATCGTTCGGGTTGGAAAATCGGTGCGCGAACTGGCGCCAGGTCTCGATCGCGTCCTCGAAGCTGCCCACGATCGCCAGGCCGAGCGCCGTGATGCGCGCAGGCAGCCAGTCGATCCAGTACCACGCGAGCCGGGCGGCGTAGCTCAGCACCGCGCTGGCCGAGCGTTCGGGCAACTGCGGCTGGTGGCGCCACTGCCGCGACACGCGCTCGGCCTGCCGGTACAGCACGGCTCCGGCCGGGCCGAGC
The DNA here is from genome assembly GCF_035325765.1 of Ottowia sp. Taxonomy (GTDB): domain Bacteria; phylum Pseudomonadota; class Gammaproteobacteria; order Burkholderiales; family Burkholderiaceae_C; genus Ottowia. The sequence goes on along the minus strand of NZ_DAOKZG010000015.1, from coordinate 46,222 downwards.
CCCGCCACCGCGAGCACGCAGAACCAGGCCAGCACGCCGAACACGTGGCGGTGCGAGGCCAGCACCGACTGCTCCAGCACCTGGCGCACGATCTCGCTGCGCGAGACGCGCCCCACGTCGGCGCCCTGCCAGCGCGCCAGCAACGCGCGCGCGCGCTCTTCGTCGCCCATCTCCAGGGCTTCGCGGATCGCCGTGAAGTGATGGCTGAACTGGCGGAAGCCGAGCGTCAGGTAGAGCACGCCGATCGACCACAGCAGGGCCAGGGGCCAGCCCAGCAGCCAGCCGAGCACCGCGTGCACCGCGGCCACCGCCAGCGCCGGCAGCATCACCACCAGCGCCCACGCCAGCCAAGCATGCTGGGCGCGACCGGTGTCGACGTTGCGTGCCACCGCGCGAGCCCAGTGCTCCAGTTGCCGCGCCACCGGATACCGGGCGGTGGGCGGGCGCACCTGCTCCAGCAGCAGGGCAACCACGATGGCCAGCAGGATCATGCCGGGATGATAGTCATCCCGACTCCGCCCGGCCCCCGGAACACTCTCGCGGCGACCCTTCAGCCTGGAAACGGCAGTTCGACGCGTCCGCCAGTGCCGCACTCGGCGTGGCAGGCGAGGCGCGAGGACGCGGCAGGCTCGTGCCTGCAAGGACGATCAACGACGCATGGCGCGGCGAGCGTGGTGCTGGCGGGCGTGTAGCGCGCTTACTCACGGGGTGAACGGGAGAGAAGCCACCAACGTCCATGGCCATGCGGGTTTGGAGAAGGTTGCAAGCGGTCAACTGCCGTTTCTGGGTTCAGCCATCCTTGACATCAGGCGTCACCCGCGACGCCTGAAGCAGCATGGCTTCGATGGTCGCGGCGCAGGCCGGCCGCAGGCACACGTGGCCGGGGTCTCCCTGGGCAGCGCGACCCCGTTCCACGCGACCGAGGCCCGCGGCCCCAGGCCTGCGTGTGCACGTCTGGACGGGCCGAAGGGCCGACGCTTCGGTCGGGGCGAGCCCGTGGAGTGCAGCGACGCCAGGGGCGCTCCCCGTCACGCCAGCAGGAAACGGTACAGGTTGCGCAGCATGCCCGCGGTCGCGCCCCAGATGAAATGCTCGTCCCCGCCCGGCCGCGCAGGCTCGCGATACGGCATCGAATACCACTCCCGCACGCTGCCGTTCCACTCGAAGCGGTGCCGCCGGTGATGCGCCGGATCCATCAGGAAGTTCAGCGGCACCTCGAACGCCTGTGCCACCTCGGCCGCATTGGGATGCAGTTCGAAGCCAGCACGCACCAGGCCGACCACGGGCGTGATGATGTACTGCGAGCCGGTCACGTAGACCGGCAACTCGCCAAGCACGTCGACGAAGTCACGCCCGAGGCCGACCTCCTCGCGCGTCTCGCGCAGCGCCGCGTCCACCGCGTCGGCATCGCCCGCATCCACCTTGCCGCCCGGAAACGCGACCTGGCCCGAATGCGTGGGCAGGTGCGCGCTGCGCTCGGTCAGCAGCACCGACAGGCCGGCGGGGCGCTGCACCAGTGGCACCAGCACCGCTGCCGGCGCGGGGGCGCGATCAACGAAGCGCGGCTCGCGGCGCACTTCGGGCTGCCACGGCGGCGGCGCCCGAAAGCGCTGGCGCAGCGCAGCCGGGGTCAGCCGCTCGACCGGCACCGCCGGCAGGTGGCTGTCCACCTCCAGCACCGGAATCTGGCGCGGATCAAACGACGGTAACTCGATCGACGGAGAAGCCATGCCGTGCGCACGCAGGGAAGAAAACAAGAAACCGCCCCGGCGCGGCGCGCTTCGGGGCGGTTTTGCAGCATACCGGCTTTTGCCCGGCGGCGCCGGGCAGGGCGAACTCAGGCGCTGGCCTGAACGGCCTCGGCCGGCTTGCCCGCGCGACCCGGCAGCTTTTCCTTGATGCGCGCCTTCTTGCCGCTGAGTCCTCGCAGGTAGTAAAGCTTGGCGCGGCGCACGTCGCCGCGGCGCTTGACCTCGACCTTGGCGATCAGCGGCGAATAGGTCTGGAAGGTGCGTTCCACGCCTTCGCCGCTGGAAATCTTGCGCACCGTGAAGCTGCTGTTCAGGCCGCGGTTGCGCTTGGCGATCACCACGCCTTCATAAGCCTGCACCCGCTTGCGCGTGCCTTCGACCACGTTGACGCTGACGATCACGGTGTCGCCGGGCCCGAAGTCGGGGACGCTCTTGCCCAGGCGGGCGATTTCCTCTTGCTCGAGGGTCTGGATCAGGTTCATGATGCTTTCCTGTCTCGATCGTGCACTCGCTACACTGGGGGCGGCGGGTCAAACCCTTGCAAACTGCTGTGGGCTCGCGCGCGAAACGCAAGCCCCGGCCGCGGCGGGCAGAGGATCGAAAAGCTTTTCATTATAACGCGACTGGCTGATCCGACAGGACCTGCTCGTCGCGCGCATCGAGCTGGCCGGCGGCCCGCGCGCGCGCGATCAGTTCCGGCCGCTGGCGCGCCGTCAGGGCGAGGCGCTGGTCGCGGCGCCAGCGCTCGATGCGCGCGTGGTGGCCCGACAGCAGCACGTCCGGCACGCCCAGGCCGCGCCACACTTCGGGACGCGTGTAGTGCGGGCAGTCGAGCAGCCCGTCCAGCGCCGGATTGAAGCTGTCCTGCTGGTGGCTGCCGGCGTCGCCCAGCACGCCGGGCAGCAGCCGCGCCACCGCGTCCAGCAGCGCCAGCGCCGCGATCTCGCCACCCGAGAGCACGAAGTCGCCGAGGCTGAGCTGGCGGTCGACATGGGCGTCGATGAAGCGCTGGTCCACGCCTTCGTAGCGCCCGCACACCAGGATGGCGCCGGCGCTGGCGGCCCAACGACCGACCTCGGCGTGGCCCAGGCGCTGGCCGGCGGGCGAGAACAGCAGCACCGGTGCCAGCGCGTCGGGCGCGTCGCCCCGGTCCGCGCGCACCGCTTCCAGGCAGCGTGCCAGCGGCTCGGCCAGCAGCACCATGCCGGGGCCGCCGCCGAACGGGCGGTCGTCGACCCGCCGGTAGTGGCCTTCGGCGTATTCGCGCGGATTCCACAGCCGCAACTCGATCTGCCCCCCGGCATAGGCGCGGCGCGCGATGCCGGCCTGCAGGAAGGGCTGGAACAGCTCCGGGAACAGGGTCAGGACGTCGAAGCGCATGGTCATTGCACGGCGGGCGGCTGCGGCACGCGCTGCTCGGCCGGCGTGAACAGGCGCGCCACGTCGACCGCGTCGAAGCGCTCCTGCCGGCCGCAGAAGTCACAGCCCACCTCGACCTGACCGCGCTCGTCCAGCACCGATTCGACCTCGTTGCGCCCCAGCCCCGTCAGCATCGCGGCCATGCGCGCGCGGCTGCACGAGCAGGCAAAGCGCGGGCCGCGCGCGCCCTGCAGGCGGTCCAGCCGCAGCAGGCGCTCGTCCCAGAACAGGCGCCGCAGCACGGTGTCGGCGTCCAGGTCGAGGAGTTCCTCGTGGCGCAGGCTGCGCGCCAGCAGCGACAGGCGTGCGAAGTCGTCTTCACCCTCCTCCGCCGTGCCGGCTTGCGCCGGCGCCGGCAGGCGCTGCAGCAGCAGGCCGGCAGCCACCCGGTCGTCGGCCGCCAGCACCAGGGCGGTGTCCAGTTGCTCGGACTGGCGCATGTAGTGCTCGACCATCGCGCCCACGCGTTCCAGGCGCCGCCCCTGGGCGTCGACCAGTGGCACCACGCCCTGGTAGGGATGCTGGCCGGGCGCGCGCGGATCGAGCGTGATGGCGCAGCGCCCCTGGCCGTGCGCGTTCACCAGGTCGCTCAGGGGCAGGCCCGGCGCCACCGGGCCGGTCAGCGTGGCGGTGGCGCGCAGCCGCAGGTCGGCCTGCACCTCGGCCACCGCCAGCTTGAGCGGACCGTCGCCCTGGATCTGCAGCACCAGCGCGCCGTCGAACTTGATGCTGCCCTGCATCAGCACGGCGACGGCGGCCAGCTCGCCCAGCACGCCCGCCACCGGCGCCGGGTAGGCACCGGTTTCGGTGTTGGCCGCCCGGCGCGCGAGCAGTTCCTGCCAGGCGTCGGTCAGCCGCACCAGTTGGCCGCGCACCGGCAGGCCGTCGAAGATGAATTTGTGCAGTTCGCCCATTTGGATGTTCAATTCCGGCCAGCGGACCGGGCCAGGGGACAGCCGCCATCGAGCCGGGTTTCCAGGCCTGCTTCAGCCGTCTTGCTGGTGCCGATAAAACTCGCTGTATTCCTTGTAGATGGAAATGATGTCGAGAAAGCCGTCGCCTTCCCGCTTGCGGATCTCGCGAAAGGGCCGGGCCGGCCGCCCGGCCCAGATCCAGCCCGACTCGATGCGCGCGCCCGGCTCCACCCAGGCGCCCGCGCCCACGCAGGCGCCGGCCTCCACCACCACGCCGTCGGCCAGCACCGAGGCCATGCCGATCAACGCCCGGTCGCCGATCGAGCCGGAGCCGATGCGCACATTGTGGCCCACCGTGACGTCGTCGCCGATCACCAGCTCGCCCGACGCGCCGGACACGCGCAGCAGCGAGTTGTCCTGGATATTGCTGCCGCGGCCGATGGCGATGCGGCCAGCGCCCGCATCGATGACGCAGGCGAAGTAGATGGCGCCTTCGTCGGCCAGTTCAATGGTCCCGCCGCAACCGGCCGTGGCGGCGACGAAGGTGGCGACGGGCCGATGCAGATCGGCCGGCCGCGCCGGGACAACGACCGGCCCGAGCGGCATGGCGCCGGCCGGCGCCTGGGCCGGCACGGCGCCCCGGCGCAGGGCCTGGTGCCACCGGGCCAGCTCGCCCGCGGCCAGCGGGCGCACGGCGCGCGCCGGATTGCCGGCGTACACGTGCTCGCCCTCGAGCGTCTTGCGCGGCGGCACGATGGTGTCGGGCAGCAGCAGCGCGCGCGCGCCCACCACCGCTCCGTCCATGACCGTGCTGCCGGGGCCCAGCACCACCTCGTCGCCCAGCGTGCAGCCATGGACCAGGGCGTAGCGGCCGATGGTGGCGCGATCGCCCACGCGCGTGCCGTACACGTCATGCACGATGTGGATGGTGGCACGCTCGCCCAGGAACACGTCCTGTCCCAGGTCGACGGCCTCGCCGTCGGCGCGCACGGTGGCGTACTCGCCGAGCGTCAGGCCGGGGCCGGCGCGGACCCGGCCGATCACCAGGGCATGGGCACCGATCGCCGACGACCCCTCGAGTCGGGGTAAATAATTGAGGTAAGACAGTCTCATGGCCGGCGTTGCGAACTGGGTTCAACCTGGAAACCGCAGTTGGATGCGCCCGCCGGTGCCGCCCTCGGCGTGCCAGGCAAGAGTGAGCGCCGCGGCTCCAAAGGCGCCTGCGCGCCTTGGGACGGCGCGAACGGGCCCAGCCTCCGGCTGGGCCGCACCCTGCAAGGGAGAGGACGCCGCGCACTCGTGTGCGCCAGGACGAGCAACGCCGCATGGCGCGGCCAGCGCGGTGCTGGCGGGTGCAGAGCGCGCTCACCCGACAGGTGAACGCGATCGGAGTGGGAAAGGTCAATGGCCATGCGGATTGCGAGACATTCACGAGCGGTCAACTGCGGTTTCTAGATTCAATGCTACGACGAGACAAAAGTCCACACGAACACCCATCGATGTATCGGCGCGCCACGATCCACGCGGAGATCGTTCACGGTGTGTCCTTGTTCACCGACAGTCCCGCAGATCCCAGGCAAGCGCAAGGCTCTTGACGCAAAGAGCGCCCTTGTGGCGTCCAATACCAAGTCGCGTTCAAGAATATGACAAATGACGCCGGCTGACGCCGGCATGACAGATGACCCGATCCGTCATGGGTCATGGCTCAAGTCGCCATTTATGTTGATGCCCGTCCTGGTTGCTCACAGGCGTGGAGGAGGTCGGCGACAAGGACCGGTGTCATTGCGAGGAATTGGCCTTTGGCCGCGAGCGCAACAAGCCCTCAGCCGCGAGCGAAGCGTGGCGGGTGGCGGGTAGCGCAGCAGGCGAGGCGGCGGCATCAGGTCGAGCGCCGCTGCTGGACCGCCACGGCCTGCGGCCTCGCGGTGACGGGGGAGAAGCGTCGCCGGCTCTTGCCGCGTCATTGCGAGGCGCCGCAGGCGACGCGGCAACCCAGCAATGCCGCATGGTGCGGTCAGCGCGGTGCTGGCGGGTGCATGGCGTGCTCACCCGACAGGTGAACGCGATCGGGGTGGGAAAGGTCAATGGCCATGCGGATTTCGAGACATTCACGAGCGGTCAACTGCGGTTTCCAGGTTCAATCCCGCGCCACCCCGGCGTGGCTCGCAGGCTCCTCGGCATCGCCAGCCGCCTGCCGTGCCAACACGTACAGCAGGTCGGAAACGCGGTTCAGGTAGATGCCGACCTGCGGATTGACGGCACCGGGCGCGCCAGCCTGCGGGCTGCGTGCGTGGGCCACCAGGCGACGCTCGGCACGGCGCACCTGCGTGCGAGCCATGTCGAGTGCAACCGACGCCAGGTTCGCGCCGGGCACGACGAACACCGGACGCAGGGGCTTGGCCGCCATGCGCTGATCGATCAAGGCTTCGAGGTGCGTCACCATCGCCGGGGTCAGCAGCGAGATGCCGGCGACCAGGCGGTCACGGGCATGCGGGTTGGTCACCAGGTCGGCGGCGGCAACGAACAGGTCGCGCTGCACCCCCAGGATGATCGCCGCCAGCGCGTCGTCGGTCGCGTGGACGCGCGCCAGGCCGAGCGTGGCCACGGTTTCGTCGATGCTGCCGATCGCTTCCATCAACGAATCGGCCTTGGACGTGCGCCCGCCGTACAGCAGGCCGGTGCTGCCGTCGTCGCCCAGTTTGGTGTAGATGCGGCTGCCGCTCATGTCGTCTCTCCTGTGCTGTCCGGGCCGGACGGCGCCTCGGGGGCGGTGCCCAGCCAGGGTTGTGGATCGCTGAAAAATTCTTCGGTGTGGATGTCGGTGGTGGCCGCGCCGAGCGCGTGCGCGGCCGCGGCGCACCCGACCACGAAGCCGGATGGCCCGGCCGCAAACACCTCCCAGCCCGCCAGCTCGCCCACGGCGTCGGCCAACTGCGCAGGAATCCGCCCGTGGCGCGGCGCCGTGCGCTCGCGCGTCAGCGTGTGCAGATATCGAAACCGCGGGTGTTCGGCCTGCCAGCGCGCAAGCTCGGCATCGCCGATCAGGTCGGCCGCGGTGCGGCATGAAAAGAACAGCGTCACAGATCGGCCAGGTTCTTCGGCCAGCATGGCTTCGGCCAGCGCCCGCACCGGCGCAAGGCCGGAGCCGGCGCCCAGCAGCAAGGCCGGAGCGGTTCGCCCGGGCTGCGCCACCAGCATGCCGTAGGGGCCTTCGAGCAGCACTTCATCGTCCGCCCGCAGATCGTGCGCCCAGGCGCTGGTGCGGCCCTCTGGAACCAGGGTCACCAGCAGGCAGATCGCGCCGTCCGCGCGCGGCGCACTGGCCACCGAATAGGAACGCTGCGGCACGTGCCAATCGCCATCGCACAGCAACACGTACTGGCCGGCGCGATAGGTCAATGCGGCATCGACGGGCGTCAACCACATTTCCCGGATCACGGGCGTGACCAGCTCGTTCGAGCGCACCCGATACCTGTGCTCGCTCCAGGTGTCGGTTCCGGTCACGAGATTGCCCTCCGACACGCGTTCCGGGAAGGACGCCGAGCCCGAGAGCCTGGGCACCGGATCGCCCCGCGAACCCGGGCGAAACCCATCCTCGCAGACACGGCGGCGACTCTCATCTGGGTGACCTCGGTGGTCCGCTCCACCTATCGATTGAATTTCCGCGGTGACAGCGTCAGCACCAGCGCGGCGCCGATGAACAGTGCCACGGCCAGGACGATCACCCCGGCGTTCGTGGACCCGGTGGCATCCTTCACCCAGCCGAGCAGGAACGGACTGACGAAGCCGGCCACGCTGCCCACCGAGTTCGCGAGCGCCAGCCCCATGGCGGCGGCCGCGCCCGCCAGGATGGCCGGAGGCAGGGTGTAGAACTGCGGAATGCAGGTAATGATTCCCGCCGTGGCCACCGTGAGGAAGATCAGCGCCATGACGACGTCCGTGTCGTAGATCGCGCTGAAGATCAGGGCGATGCCGCCCACCGCGGCCGGGACGGCAAGATGCCAGCGACGCTCCTTTCTGGCGTCCGAGCTCCTGCCAATGAGATACATGGCGACCAAGGCGCCCGCATAGGGGATCGCAGTGAGCATGCCGACCTGCAGCACATCGCTCACGCCCGCCGCCCGGATGATGCTGGGCAACCAGAAACTGACGCCATAAAGGCCCATCGTGAAGAAGAAATAGATCCCCGACAGCAACAGCACCGTCGGATGCGTCAACCCGGCGCGGATCGACGTCAGCTCCTTGCTCTTGTTCTCGTTTGCCAGATCCTTCTCGATCGTCGCCTTCTCCTCCGGCGTCAGCCATTTCGCCTCGTGGACGGAGCGATCCAGGTAGAAAAACGCCATCACCCCGAACAAGACGGTGGGCACCGCCTCGATGAAGAACATCCACTGCCATCCCGACCAGCCGAAGTGACCGTGGAACATCTTCATGATCCACCCGGAGAGCGGACCGCCGATCACCCCTGCCAGCGGAATGCCGGCCAGGAACAGGGCCGTCACGCGGCCTCTCTGGTCCGACGGATACCAGATCGTCAGGTAATAGAGAATGGCGGGAATGAAGCCGGCCTCGGCCACGCCCAGCAGGAATCGGACGATGTAGAACTGGGTCGGTGTCTGGACCAGCATGGTGGCCGCCGACAGGATGCCCCAGGTCACCATGATGCGCGCGATCCATATCCTGGCTCCGACGCGCATCATCACCATGTTGCTGGGGATCTCGAATATCACGTATCCGACGAAAAACAGCCCGGCACCGAGTCCGTAGACCGTCTCGCTGAACTGGAGCTCGCTCAACATCTCGAGCTTGGCGAAGCCGACGTTGATGCGATCAAGGTACGAACACAGATAGCACACCAGGAGAAACGGAATCAGGCGCCAGGTCACCTTTTTGTAGACATCCAGGCGTCGCTCGCTCTCCAGATGCAAGGCATCGGTTGCAATATCGGTCATCATTGATTTCCTTCAGGATCGGATTGCGCCGCGATTGCCTCGCGGAATGCGGCATGGGCGGGGTCAGAGAGGGGTCGCCGGTCAGGCTGCGGTTTGCGTGTGGCGTGGATTGCCGGCCTGGCGCACGGGCGATCGGGTTCGGCGCGCAGGCCGGGTCAGGTTTGCACGCCGGCATCCGCCGCGCGCCATTGGCGCTCGGCCTCGTCCCAGGCGGCCAGGGGCTGCAGGTCGGGCACCCAGGCCAGGCCGGTCTTGGCGTCCGAGGACTTGGGTTCGCTACTCACCAGCACATCGAGCAACGCGGGGCGGCCCGTCGCCACCGCGGCCAGCGCGCGCTCGAGTGCCGCCGCCAGGTCGGCGCCACGCTCGACGCGCTCGCCATGCGCCCCGAAGGCACGCGCCATGGCGGCATGATCGGCGTGCTGCAGGCGCGTGCCGACGACCTTGCCGTGCGTGTCATGCTGGTCGTGCACCTCGATCTGCCAGGCACCGTTGTTGGCCACCACCACCAGCAGGGGCACGCCATGGCGCACGGCGGTGTCGATTTCCATGGCGTTGAAGCCAAAGGCGCCGTCGCCGGTCAGCACCGCCACCCGCCGCTCCGGACAGGCCAGCGCGGCGCCAATGCCAAACGACGTGCCAATCCCGATGCAGCCCAGCGGCCCCGGGTCCAGGTAGGTGCCGCAGCGCATGCCGACCCGGGCGAAGGCGAGGAAATCGCCGCCGTCGGCCACGACCACCGCGTCCTCGCCGATGGCGCGCTGTACCTCGGCCAGCAGGCGGTTCGGGTGCATGCGGCCGTCGGCGCCGTCCGGCGCGCCGGCCATGCTCGCCGCCAGCCGGGCCGAGCGCTCGGCGTGTCCGGTGCGCAGGCGCTCGCGCCAGGCCGCATCGACCGCGGGCGTGCGTCCCTGCCCGGCCGCGACCAGGGCCTGCAGCGCCTGGCGCGGATCGGCCAGCAACTCGACCTCGCCGCGGCGGTTGTCGCGCAGCTCGGCGGCATTGTCGGCAATGCGCAGCCAGCGCGCGGCGCCGAACACGGCGGGCGAGCCGTAGGCGAGCTGGAAATCGAGCTTGCGCCCCAGCGTGATCACCAGGTCCGCATCGCCCATGACGCTGCCGCGCATGGCGTTCACCAGCGCCGGGTGATCGTCGGGCAGCACGCCCTTGCACTCCCCCGTGTCCAGAAACAGCGCCTGCGTGGCGGCCAGGAATGCGTCCAGCTCCGCCCGCGCGCCGCGCGCGCCGCGGCCGCCGATCACGAGCGGGCGCCGCGCCTGCCAGATCAGGTCGGTGGCCCGCGCCAGCGCCGCCGCGTCGACACCGACCGCGGCGCGCGGGCCGGGCTGCAGGTATTCGGGCAACTGCATGGGCCCGGGCACCTCGGCGCGCAGCGTGTCGGTGGGAAAGTCCAAAAAGACCGGGCCGGGCTCGCCGCCCAGGTCGCCGCGCGCCAGGCTCCAGGCTTCGTCCAGGCTTTGCACCACCTGCGCCGGCTCGTGCACGGTGCGCGCCAGCCGCGTGACGCCGCGCACCATGCCCACGTGGTCCAGGTCCTGCAAGGCGCCGCGGTACAACTGCGGCCGCGGCGGCACGCCCGACAGCACCAGCACCGGCGCGCGCGCCACGTGGGCATTGGCGATGCCGGTGAGTGCGTTGGTCACGCCCGGCCCGGCAGTCACCAGCGCGACCCCGGGCCGGCCGCTCAGTTCGCCATGGGCGTGTGCCATGTAGACCGCCGCCCGCTCGTCGCGCACATCGACGATCCGGATACCCGCCGCGTCCAGCGCCATCCAGATCGGCATGATGTGTCCGCCACACAGGCCGAACACGCGATCCACGCCGCGCGCCTTGAGCATGCGCGCGATCACGGCGGCGGCGCTGTTTGCGCCAAGGGGAGTCGGGGCCATCATCGTTCTCCTGTTCTCTTCGGTTCGGGCGTCGCGGGCCGGCGGCGCCAGGCCATTGCGAGCCTCCGGGCTGACCAGCAATCGGTTGCCATCGGCTGGGTTCCCTGGCGTGACACACCTGCCTTCCTCAAGCCAGCCGATGTGACGCCGGATGCGGTGCACGACTTCGTCGGGCAATCGCGCGGCAACCCTGAGGCAGTAGTCTTCATAGGGCGCGCAGCGCGGTGCATCGAGCCGGTGCAGGACCAGGTATCGATGCAGCGCCAGCTTGTCGTGTCCCTTGCACACGCTGTCGGCGAGCAGGCGTTCCGCCGCCGAAGCGTTTGAATTGCGGTGGATTTCGGCTTTAAGTTCGCGCACTTGCGCACGCGACAGCCGGCCGGAATCCGCCGCCATGGGTACCCCCCGAACCTCAGAAGACCGGCGTCTCGCGGTACGTGCCCCAGATCGTCTTGAGCTTCTCGACGATGTCACCCATCGTGGCGCCGGCCTTGACCAGCTCGATGGTGACCGGCATCACGTTCTGCGACTCATCCTGGGCAATCGTCACCAGCCGGTCGAGCAGCGCCTGCACCCGGACCTCGTCGCGCTCGGCGCGCACCCGGCGCGTGCGGGCGATCTGGCGCTCGGCGGTGGTGGGGTCGTACGGATGGATTGCGATCTCGGGGTCTGCCTCGTCCTGGACGAAGCGGTTCACCCCGATCACCGGCTTCTCGCCCGACTGCTTGCGCAGCGCCGTCTCGTAGGCGAAGTCGGCCATCTGCTTCTGGAACCAGCCCTGCTCGATCAGCCTGATGGCGCCGCCCTCGGCCTGGACTTCATCCAGGATCTCGAAGATCTTCTTCTCGTACTCGGTGGTCAGGGCCTCGACGTAGTAGCTGCCCCCCAGCGGATCGATCACGTCCGTGACGCCGGTTTCCTCGGCGAGGACCTGCTGCGTGCGCAGCGCCATGCGCATGGCGTCCTCGGTCGGGATTGCGAAGGCCTCGTCGTAGCCGTTGGTGTGCAGCGACTGCGCGCCACCCAGCACCCCCGACAGCGCCTGCAGCGCGGTGCGCACGACGTTGACCATGTACTGTGGCTTGGTCAGCGTGGCCGCGGCGGTCTGGCAGTGGAAGCGCAGCCGCATCGATTCCGGATTCCTGGCGCCGAAGCGCTCCTTCATGATCTTCGCGTAGCAGCGGCGCAGCGCCCGGAACTTGGCCACCTCCTCGAAGAAGTCGCCCTGCGAGACGAAGAAGAAGGCCAGGCGCGGCGCGAACTCGTCGACGTGCATGCCGGTCTTGGTCACCTCTTCCACGTAGGTCACCAGGTTGGCGAGCGTGAACGCGGCCTCGTGCAGGGGCGATCCACCGGCCTCGCTGATGTGGTAGCCGGAGATGTTGATCGGGTTGTAGCGCTTCAGGTTGCTGGCGCTGTAGGTGATGATGTCGCGCACGATGCGCACCGACGGCGCGATCGGATAGATGTACTCCTTCTGCGCCATGTACTCCTTCAGGATGTCGGCCTGCACCGTGCCCGACAGCTTGTTCAGGTCGTAGCCGCGCTTCTCGGCCAGCGCCACGTACATCGCCAGCAGGATCCAGGCCGTCGGGTTGATGGTGAGCGAGACCGAGATCTTCTCCAGATCGATGTCGGCGAGCAGTGCCTCCATGTCGGCCAGGGTGTCGATGGAGACGCCCATGCGCCCGACTTCGCCGTCGCTCATCGGGTGGTCGGAATCGTAGCCCATCAGCGTGGGCATGTCGAAGTCGGTGGAGATGCCGGTCTGGCCCTGCTCGATCAGGTACTTGAAGCGCTTGTTGGTGTCCTCGCCGGTGCCGAAACCGGCGATCTGGCGCATGGTCCAGGTGCGGCTGCGGTACATCGTCGGATAGGGGCCGCGCGTGAACGGGTAGCGGCCCGGCAGCCCGATGTCCTCGATCGGCGTGTCGGCGATGTCGGCGGCCGTATAGGTGCGCTTCACCGGAAAGTCACCAAGGGTGTGGAACTGCTCCCGGCGCTCGGGTGCCTTCTTCAGGAAGGCGGCAACTTCGTTGCGCTCCCAGTCCTGGCGTTCCGCCTGGAGCTGGTCTTTCTTCCTCGGGTCAAGCCAGGTCATTTGCATACTCCTTCTGGATCGTCTGGGTGATCAGTTCGCGCGCGGCGGCGTAGGGGTCGAAGGCCCGATTGGCGAGCCGATCGGCCAGCGGCGGGGAGAAGGCCCGCGCACCGATGCCGAAACGCTCGAGCAGCAGCGTCTCGGCCGTCTTCTGCAGACGAAACTCGGCCACGCGGCGTCGGCGTTCGGCGCCCTGGCCGGAAGCCGCCATCGCGGCACGGTGCGCGGCGATGCGGTCGAGCAGTTCGTCGATGCCCTGCCCGGTGTAGGAGCTGACGCCCACCACCGGAATCGTCCACGCGCGTCGGGTGCCCGCCATCGCCTCCAGCGCCAGCATGCGCTTGAGGTCGGTGAGCGTGCGGCCGGCGTCGTCGCGGTCGCACTTGCTGACCACGTGGATGTCGGCGATCTCCAGCACGCCGGCCTTGATCGCCTGGATTTCATCGCCCAGGCCCGGGGCCGAGACCACCACGGTGGTGTCGGAGGCGTGCGCGATCTCCACCTCGTCCTGGCCAACCCCGACGGTTTCCACCACGATGGTGTGGTAGCCGGCGACGTCCATCAGATCGGCGGCATCCAGCGCTGCGCGCGCCATGCCCCCGGTGGCACCGCGCGTGGCCATGCTGCGGATGTAGACGTTGGGGTCGTTGGCCACCTCGGTCATGCGGATGCGATCGCCCAGAATCGCGCCGCCGGAATAGGGACTCGACGGGTCGATGGCGACGATGCCGAGCTTCTCGCCACGTTCGCGCAGCGCCGCCGCCAGCTTGCCCACCAGGGTCGACTTGCCGCTGCCGGGCACGCCGGTGAGTCCGATGATCTGCGCCGAACCGGCGCTGCGGTAGACCTCGGCCAGGGTCGGGCGCACCTCGGCGACGCCGGCCTCGGCGCGCGAGATCAGCCGGCCCAGGGCCCAGGTATTGCCCGCGCGCATTTGCTCGAGCAGCACGGAGGAAGGTATGTAGCTCATGGCGAACTCGCTTCGCTCAGGGCCTGCCCTGGAGCGTCTGGTTGAGGGTGCGGAACACCGCGCGGTCGTCGATCACGCGCCGCGCCTTGAAGTCGGTGCGCGGGATCGAGTGGGGTGCCACCAGTTCCACCCTGGCCCGGATGCCCAGCATGGTCTGCACCCGGTGCGAGACCTCGGCGCGAAACGCTTCCAGCGGGCCCGCACCCGCGGCCTGCACGCCCTCGCTGGGCTCGACGCGCAGCAGCAGTTCGTCCATCGCCTGCTCGCGCGTGATCACGATGCGGTGCTCGCCGCCGTAATCTGCCATCTGATTCAGCGCGGCGTCGATCTCGCTCGGATAGATGTTCTCGCCGCGGATCGTGAACATGTCGTCGATGCGTCCGAAAATGCCCTGTGGCAGGCGCGGGTAGGTGCGTCCGCACGGCGTCTCGTCATTCGTCCACAGCGTCAGGTCGCCCGACAGCAGGCGGATCATCGGTTGGCTGGTGCGCTCCAGGTGGGTGTAGACCGGCGTCCCGCGCTGGCCATAGGGCACGCGCAGCATGGTCTCGGGATCGCAGACTTCGGTGTAGATGATGTCCTGCCAGCACAGCATGCCCTCGTGGCTCTGCTCGCTGCCGGCGACGTTCATGAAGGGTGACATTTCGGCCATCGAGCCGCAGTCGTAGACCCGGGCTCCGTAGATCTCCTCGATGCGATCGCGCACGCCCGGCACCGAGGCGCCCGGCTCGCCGCTGAAGAACAGGCACTTGAGCCCGAAGTCGCGCGGGTTCAGTCTTTCCTCGCGCGCCACTTCGGCCAGATGGATCGCATAGCTGGGCGTGCCATAGAAGGCCGCCGGCTTCATGGTCGCCAGCCACTGCACCAGGCGCGCACTCATGCCCGGCGCGCCGGCGCCGAACGGAAACGCCTTCGCGCGCAGGCGCTCGGCGCCCGCCAGCGCGCCCCAGCTTCCCATGTAGAGGCTGAAAACCGCGGCGATGCAGATCAGGTCACCAGGCCGCATGCCCATGCCCCACATGATGCGGGCGTGGGCGTTGGCGATGGCGCGCCAGTCGGCGCGGCTGATGCCGAACGCGGTCGGACGCCCCGTCGTTCCGCTGGTTCCGTGAACATGGAAGATCTCGGAATCGGGCACGCAGACATAGTCGCCGAAAGGCGGATGCTGCGCCTGCGAGGCGCGCAGATCCGCCTTGGTCACCACCGGCACGCGCGACTCGAAATCCTCCAGCGACCGGAGCTGGTCGGGATGGAAGCCGGCCTGCTCCCAGTGGCGGCGGTAGAACGGCGCGTGCTTCCAGGCGTGGTTGCACACCTGCTGCAGGCGCGCGAGGATCGCCTGGTCGCGCTCGGCCGCCGGCATGGTCTCGCGCCGCGGAAACCAGTAGCGACTGCCTGCCGGCGGCAGATAGTCCTCGTCGTAGGCGACGGGAAACTCCCACTCTTCCATGGCCTGTCTCCTGCTTCCGGCTTCAGCGCTCGCCGCGCTCGGCGACCATGGTGCGGATCGAATCGACGATGACCTGGGGCGGCGTGTCCTGCAGCAGCACTTCGCGCACGCCCATGGCGCGGATCGCCTCGACGTCGTCATCCGGCATGACGCCGCCCGCCATCACGATCATGTCCCTGGCGCCCTTTTCGTCCAGCAGCTTGAACAGCTTGGGGAACACCGTCAGTTGCACGCCCGACAGCAGACTGACGCCCAGCACGTCGACGTCCTCCTGCACTGCCGCGTTGACGATCTCCTCGGGGGTGCGGTGCAGGCCGGAATAAATTACATCCATGCCGGCGTCGCGCAATGCGCGCGCGACGACCTTGACGCCACGGTCGTGTCCATCGAGGCCGACCTTGGCTAACAGTACGCGAATCGGGGCTTGGTGCATGGCAGCAGTCTTCCTGTGGTGGTTGAGAGGTCGATTCCTGAATTTATCGTATACGGTATTCGGCATTCATTAACTAGGGGATTCCCTGATCTCAGGCAATAATCTTGGAAATGGCAGTTGGATATGCTTGTCAGTGTCGTGCTGGGTGCGCCAGGCAAAGGGAGCATTGCGGCTTCAAGGGCGCCTGCGCGCCCTTGGACGGCGCGAACGGGGTGCTGCCTCTGGCCGCACCCCGCCCTGCAAGGGTGAGGACGCCGCGCGCGCCCCTGTGCGTCAGGGTGCGCAACGCCGCACGGCGCGGTCAACGCGGCGCTGGTGGGTGCATGGCGCGCTCACCTGGCAGGCGAACGCCCAGGAAGGCGAGGAAGTCAATATCCATTCAGATTTTGAGACGTTCACAAGCGGTCAACCGCCGCCTCCAGCTTAATTCGCAACATGTTCCTTGATTCCGTCGAGCGCCCTCGCTCCCTGGTCGACCAGGTCTACGAACGCGTCCTGGACGCGATCTGCATGGGCACGCTGATGCCCGGCGAAGCCGTGCGGCAGGATGAATTGGCCGAGACCATGCACGTGTCGCGCCAGCCAGTGCTGATCGCCCTGGGCCAACTCAAGCGCCAGGGCTTCCTGGAAGCCCGCGGCCGGCGCGGCCTCCAGGTGGCTCCGATCGACCGCTCGCGCTTCGATGCCATCTACGAGCTGCGTTCCGCGCTGGACCCGCTGGCAGCCGCTCTGGCGGCTGCGCGCGCCACCCCGAAGCAGGTGATCACGGGCCGAGCCCTGGTGGACCACGGGCGCAAGGTGGCGGCGCTGGGCGACGCCCACGCCACCTTGCAGGCGGACGTGGAGTTCCATCGCTGGATCTACCGCACCAGCCGCAATCCCCTCGTGCTGCAGATGATGGAGACCCAGTGGCACCACCTGCGCCGCTCCATGAGCGAGGTGCTGCGGCATCGCGACCTGGCGCGCGACGTCTGGAACGAGCATGCCGCGATCGTCGAGGCGATCGCGCGCGGCGACGGCGAGGCCGCCGCCCGCCTGACGCGCGCGCATGTCACCACGGCACACACCCGCGTCGGTGCGCTCCTGTGACGCGCTTTCGCGTGCGCGCGCTGCGGGCGCAGCGCGGTCTCGCTGCGCCGCGATGAAGCACTGGCGGCGCCGGGCCGACGCCCGCCACGCGCCGCCGTCACCGCCCCAGGATCGGCTTCACTTGTAGAACAGTCCCGGCAGCCACAGGATGATCTGCGGGAAGATGATGCAGAGAGTCAGGCCCAGCGCCTGCAGGAGCAGGAACGGGATCGCCGACTGGAAGATCATCGCCAGCGAGATTTCGGGCGGCGTCACGCTCTTCAGGTAGAAGAGCGAATAGCCGAATGGCGGACTGAGAAACGCCATCTGCATGTTCACCATGAAGATCACGCCATACCACAGCCCGACCTTCTCGGCCGGCACGCCGGCCAGGCCGAACACCCCATCGAAGGCCAGGCTGGCCATGATCGGCAGGAAGATCGGCACCGTCAGCAGCAGGATGCCGACCCAGTCGAGGAACATGCCGAGCAGGATCAGGATCAGCATCATCACGAACAGGACGCCGTAGGCCGACAGGCCGGTGCCGAGGATCAGGTCCGCCACGAAGGTCTGGCCGCCCTTGACGATGAAGAAGCCGACGAAGATGGTGGCGCCAAAGAAGATCCACATCACCATTGCCGTGGCCTTGAGCGTGGCCAGCGCCGCGTCCTGGATCGCGGCCCAGGTCAGCCGCCGGTGCAGCGCGCTCACGAACAATGCGCCGAAGGTGCCGATGCCGGCCGCCTCGACCGGCGTCGCGACACCGAAGAAGATCACTCCCAGCACCAGGATGATCAACAGCACGGGCGTGATGGTCGAGCGCAGCAGCCGCATCTTCTCGCGCATGTCGACGCGCTCCTCGATGGGCAGCGCGGGCCCCAGCGCCGGATTCATGTAGGCGCGGATGGTGATGTAACCGACGTACAGGCCCGCCAGCAGCAGCCCCGGGAACACCGAGCCGGCGAGCATCTCGCCGAGCGATTGCTGCGCCACCACCGCGTACACGATGGCCATCACCGACGGCGGGATCAGGATGCCGAGCGTGCCGCCGGCCAGCAAGGCGCCGCAAGCCAGCTTGGGGTCGTATTTCTTGCGCAGCATGGCCGGCAGCGCGATCATGCCCATGGTGATCTCGGTCGCGCCGACCACGCCCACCATGGCGGCCAGCACCGTGCAGGCCACCACGGTGGCCGAAGCCAGTCCGCCCTTCAACCCACCGAGCCACTTGTAGATGACGTCGAACAGTTCCTCGATGATCCCCGCCTTCTCCAGCATCGCCGCCATGAAGATGAACAACGGGACCGCCGAGAGCTGGTAGTCCGTCATGAACGGGAACACGCGCGAAGGCAGCATGTTCAGGATCGCCGGCGACCCGAACACGTAGAGGAAGATGACGCCCAGCGAGCCGGTGCAGAAGGCCATCGGCAGGCCCAGCAGCAGCAGGATGCCGAGCGAGCCGAAAAGCAGCAGGCTCAGCCATTCGATGCTTAGTTCGAGCCCCATGGTTCAGACCTCCTGCGCCGTGACCACGGGAATGCGTCCGATCAGCACGCCGATGTCGCGCGCCAGGCGCGCGATGCCCTGCAGCACGATCAGCAGCGCGCCGATCGGCAGCATCAGCTTCACGGGCCAGTACTGGATGCCCCATTCGGTGAACGAGGTCTCGCCCACGCCCACCGAATCCATGGCAAAGCGCCAGCCGGTGACCAGCAGGGTGATGGTGAAGATGAAGAAGAACACCGAGGTCAGCACGTCGCACGCCGCCTTGCCGCGCGGCGACAGCCGGGTGTAGAGGATGTCGACCCGCACGTGCGAATCGTCGCGGTAGCCGTAGGCACCGCACAAGGCATACTGCATACCAAACATCAGGAACATGCTTTCGTGGACCCAGTTGGTGGGCGAGTTCAGTACGTAACGCGCCAGCACCTCGTAGTAGTAAAGGAAGACGGCGAGGATCGCCCAGTAGGACACGTACTCCCCGATCCAGCCGTTCATGGAATCGATCCAGCGCGTCGCCGCCGGGTAGCCGCGGCGCAGCGCAGCGTCCTTGGCCGCGACGTTGGAGCCCGGGTCGACGGCGCCGATATCCGTGGGAGCCGCCGCCTGCGCACCCATCTCGATGGCGCGGCGCTTGCGCACCAGGCCCGGCAGCAGGAAGGCGTCGATCAGCAGCAGCACCCCGATCACGCCGCCCGTGCCGGTGATGACATTGCGCCAGTAGGCCATGTCGCCCTCCGCCGCATCGTGCCCGGCCTTCGCCTGCCGCGCCGTGGCGCGCAGCTGCTCGAGTTCGGCTGCGTCGACGCTGGCGGCGTCCGCGTCAACGCGCTTCTGCGCGCGCTCCAGCGCCGTCGTGGCCTTCAGGGCTTCGGCGCGCGTGCGCGAGACGTTCTCGCGCTCCTCGTGGATATGGCCGTTCGCATACAGAATGCCGACGAACAGGGCCACAAAAACGAACCCCCAGAGATTGCGCAGGTAAAAGCGGTGCAATCCGAGGAAGCCCGAGCACAACCAGAACAGGTAGGCCAGGAACTTCGACGGACGTGGCCCCGGACCGCGGCGCTCCTGGCGGCGCACCAGCCACATCGCGACCAACGGGAAGACGATCAAGCCCGACCAATACAGCCAGTGGGGCAGGACAAAAGTCAAGGCAGGCATGGGATGCTCGCTCCAGCAAGCCGCTCGGCTCGCGCCGTTCTCTTGCAGACAGGAAGAACCGACGGCGCGCCGCAGGGCACGCACGCGGGACGCCGAGTGGCGTGGGTGGACAAGGATCGATCGGGTGTGAGCGGATCGTGCCAGCGGGTGGCGCGACCCTGGCGGAGGCCGCGCTGCCCATTCCACAGCACGGCCGCCTCAGGGGAGGACTGTGGATGCTGCGTCAGGTATTGAGCTTCTCGCCCTTGTACATGTCGGGCGTCACGTAGCCGAAGGCGGGCGACTCCATGATCTCGAGTTGCTGCTTGAAGACCCGGGTCGCGTCCTTGTCCTTGTTGGCCCACTTGAACCAGATCGGCACCGCGATGCGCTGGAACTTCTCCAGGTCATCGGCGCCGAGTCGGTTGATCTCGATGCCGGCCGCGATGAACTTCGGGAAGGCTTCCATGTCAGCCTTCTGGATCGCCGCATGGTGTTGCACCGAATAGGCCTCGGTCTCGAGTTCGAGGAACTGCTTCATCTTGGGCGACAGCGCGTTCCAGTGGTTCATGCCGACGGCGAAGTCCATCAGGTCGACCGGCTGGTAGATGCACTCCAGTCCGGGTGGGCCCATGGTGATGTACTTGGTCACCTGCTGCAGGCCGAGCGCCCAGTTGACGGCAGCGCCGGTGTAGTCGGCCGCGTCCACGGTGCCCTTTTCGAGCGCAGAGAACACCTCGCCGCCCGGCAGCAGGGTGGTGCGCGCGCCGGCCGCGGCGAAGCCCTCGGCGATCATGCCGCCCGGCACGCGCAGCTTCAGGCCCTGGAAGTCCTCGATGGAGCGAATCGGCTTCTTCGAGTGGATCAGGTTGGGCCCGTGGTGGATGCGGTTGACGTAGTACAGGCCCTGCTTGGCGTAGATCTCGCGCGCCATCTTCAGGCCATCACGGCCGTAGAAGAAGACGTCCCACTCATGCGGGTAGCGCAGGCCCATCAGGTAGGAACTGAGAAAGGCCGCCGCGGGCATCTTGCCGACCCAGTAGACGGTGAACGAGTTCATCGCCTCGAGCACGCCGTTCTTGACGCCGTCGAGCAGTTCGAAGTCGCCCACCACTTCCTTTGCCGCGAAGCCCTTGAACTCGAGTTCGCCGCCGGTCTTCTCCTTGATCGAGTCACACCAGGCGCGGAAGGTGTCGAGACCGACTCCGGCCGGCCAGGAAGTCTGGACCTTCCAGGTTGTGGTCTTGCCCGCCTGTGCATTGGCGATGAACGGAGCTGCCAGTGCCGCAGTCCCGCCAGCTGCCGCGGCGCCGATGAATCCGCGCCGTGAACGATCTTGGGGGCTCTTTGTCTCTGTCGTCATTATCTCCAGTTCCTTCTTTGGATGATTGCAGGACGCGGGACGCACGAGCAGCAGGCTTGCGCCTTCAACTCATCCCGGCAACCCATGACTTCCTGCCAGGGCGAATGCCAGCGTATAGAGCCTGTTACCGAGTGTCAACCAAGGGATTTCCCACCCTCGGGTGGCCTGGGCGACCCCCCGCGCACAGCGTGTGGCCACAGGGCGCAACCGCAGGCGCAACCTTCGCACGCGGCCAGCGCATCGAGGCGCCGCAGATCCCCGCAGCCGGACGCCACCGCAGCAGGCTTCAGCCGCGCGGATGATGCTGCGCGTGCAGGTCCTTCAGCCGCTCGCGCGCGACGTGGGTGTAGATGGTGGTGGTGGAGATATCGGCGTGGCCGAGCAGCATCTGCACGGCGCGCAGGTCGGCGCCGTGGTTGAGCAGGTGGGTGGCGAAGGCGTGGCGCAGCGTGTGCGGCGACAGCGGCGTGCCGATGCCGGCTTGCCGCGCGTAGCGCCGGACGAGGTTCCAGAACATCACGCGTGACATCGCCGTGCCGGGCGTGCGGCCGGCGCCGGTGACGAACAGGGCCTCGCTCTGGCGCGCGCCCAGGATCGCCGGCCGCGCTTCGGCCAGATAGCGCTCCAGCCAGCGACGCGCCACCTGGCCGAAAGGCACCAGGCGCTCCTTGCTGCCCTTGCCGAGCACGCGCAGCGCGCCGGCGTTCAGGTCGACCTGAAATGTCTTCAGCCCCACCAGCTCGCTCACGCGCAGGCCGCTGGCATACATCAGCTCCAGCATGGTGCGGTCACGCAGGCCCAGCGGCGTGTCGGCGTCGGGCGCCGCCAGCAAGGCGTCGACCTGCGCCTCGCTGAGGGTGCCTGGCACGCGCAGCGGCTGCCGGGCGGCGAGCAGCCTGAGCGTCGGATCGGCGTCGATCAGGCGCTCGCGCAGGGCCCAGCGGAAATAGCGCTTGAACACCGTCAGGCGCCGGTTCGCCGAGGTCGCACGTGAACTGGCGCGAACCGCGAAATACGCCAGCAGATGGTGCTCCTGCGACTGCAGCGGCAGCAGGCCATGGGCCTCGCGCAGCCAGCGCGCGTACAACTCCAGGTCGCGCCGATAGGCGGCCAGCGTGTTGGGCGCCAGGCCGTCCTCCAGCCACAGCGCATCGATGAAGACGTCGATGGCGGTCTCTCCGGGCGCGGCGTTGCCGGTCATGGCACGCGCTGGCCGCTGCGGCGCGCGGGGCGCAACCTCAGAGACTCAGCTTCTGGCGCTTGACGACCTCGCGGTAGACCGCCAGTTCGTCGCGGATCAGCTGTCCGAATTGCGCCGGCGTGCCGCCGTTGATGACCGAGCCGGTTTCCTCGATGCGCTTCTTCACCGCCGGCTCCTGCAACACCTTGAGCGCTGCCGCGTTGAGCGTGTCGACGATCTCGACCGGCGTGCCCCTGGGCGCCAGGATGCCGTAGTAGGCCATGCGGTTGACCGGCTCGAACCCGACCTCGGCGAACGTCGGCGTGTCGGGCAGTTCCTTCAGCCGCTCGGGCGCCGTCACCGCGATCGCCACCAGCTTGCCGCTCTTGATGAAGGGCAGCGCCGAGGGCACGTTGTCCAGGATCATCGGCACCTGGCCGCCCACCACGTCGTTCAGCGCGGGCCCGGCACCCCGATATGGGATATGCGTGATGAACACGCCCGCCAGGCTCTTGAACAACTCCATCTGCAGGTGGCCGATGCTGCCCGTGCCCGGCGTCGCATACGAATACTTGCCCGGCTCGCGCTTGAGCAGTGCCATGAAATCCTGGAAATTTCGCGCCGGGAACCCTGCCCCCACCGCCAGCACGTTGGGCGTGGCGGCCAGGTTGACCACTGGTGCGAAGTCGCTGACCGGATCGTAGCCCAGCTTCGGGTTGATGGCCGGGTTGGCCGCCGTGGTCGAGGCCGTGCCCATGCCCAGGGTGTAGCCGTCCGGCGCCGCGCGCGCCAGTTCCTGCGCACCGATCGCGCCGCCGGCGCCGGCCTTGTTCTCGACCACCACCGGGCGTCCCAGCGCCTTCGCCAGCGGCTCGGCCACCACGCGCGCGACGATGTCCGTCGTGCCGCCGGGCGCGAACGGAACGATCAGCCGGATCGGCTTGCTGGGATAGGCCTGGGCCCAGGCGGTACCACTGGCCAGGGTGGTGGCGGCCAAGGCGATCCAGTGTCGACGTTGCATGTTCATGGGGTTCCTCGGGAAACGGACGCAGCCGATAATCGTAACGACAAGTCGGGGCCTGCGCCAGTCGGCCCGACCGCGCGTGCCGACCCGGGCCGCTATGCTCGCGCGGTGCACCTCATTGAACTGCTGCTGCCCGACTTCTCGCTGATCCTGGTCGGCTACCTGCTGTGCCTGCACACGCCCCTGAACCGTCCGGTCTGGCTGGCGGTGGAGCAGCTGGTCTACTACTTCCTGTTTCCGGTGTTCCTGTTCCAGTCGATCGTGCGCGCGCCGCTCGACCTGCACACCGCTTCCACCCTGATGGGTGCCGGCCTGGCCCTGGGCGCCAGCGGCATCGTGCTGGCCTACGCCCTGCCCCACCTGCCGGGCCTGCGCGGGCGCTTCGATGCACGCGAGCACGCGGCCAGCGCGCAAATCGCGTTTCGCTTCAATTCGTTCATTGGCCTGGCCATGGCCGAGCGCGTGGCCGGCCCGGTCGGCCAGCAGATGATCGCAGTGCTGATCGGCGTCTGCGTGCCACTGGCCAACGTGGGTGCGGTCTGGCCGATGGCGCGGCACGGCGAGCGCGGCTTTGGCCGCGAGCTGGCGCGCAACCCGCTGATCATCGCCACCCTGCTCGGCCTCGCGGCGAATGGCCTGGGCCTGCTGCCACCGGCGTGGCTGGGCGGCACGCTGCAGCGCATCGGCTCGACCTCGATCGCGCTCGGCCTGATGGCCGCCGGCGCCGGCATGCAACTGCGCAGCGTGGCCGACAACAAGGCGCTGGGCGCCGGCGTGCTGGCGATCCGCCACGTGCTGCAGCCGCTTGCGGCCTGGCTGCTGGCGCGGGCCTTCGGCCTGGGCGCGGTCGAGACCACGGCGCTGCTGATCTTCTCGGCCCTGCCGACCTCGTCGAGCTGCTACGTGCTGGCCGCGCGCATGGGCTACAACGGCGCCTACGTCGCCGGACTGGTGACACTGTCGACCGCGCTGGGCGCGCTCAGCCTGCCATGGGCGCTGGCGTATCTCGCCCCCTACCCGGCCGGATGAGACGTCGCATTCAGGGACACGGCTGACGACGCGAGCGACGCCGGCCGTGTCCGGCGAATCACCAGACGCTTCCCGCTCCCGGGGTGTAGCTCGACGCGACGACGCTGTTGGCGATCAGGGTGTCGCATTTCAGGACTCCCGAGCACTGGACCATGCCGGCGTCGACCTTGACCGTTGAGGCGCTGATCTTGAGAGCCGACCCGGCGTCGATGACCACCTCCCCGGAGCTGGTCAGGCGGATCCGGCACCCGCTGCGGTGCTCGATCACGATTTCATCCGCCGCTTCGTCAAGCACCAGTCGCTGGCCGCCGGGGGTCGCGATCGTTGCCCGCGCGGCGCCTGGCGCATCGTCGAAGCGCAGCACGCTGCCGGCACGCGACGTCCACGTGCGCATGGGGTGGCCTGCCTGCACCGCCTCCGGTGGCTTGTGCCCGGCGCCCCAGCAGGCCCCGACCACGCAGGGCCGGTCCGGATCGCCGGCCTCGAACGCGATCATCACCTGCGCGCCCACATCGGGCATGGCCTGGAAGCCCTGGCCATCGCCGGCGTGCGGCGTGAGCAGCGTGGCCCAGGCCTCGGCCCGCCCCCGCACGGGGCTGCCCGGCGCCACGAAAGTCACCTTCACGCGGCCCTCGCTCTGTGGATCGACCGGGTCCGCGACCGTGGCGCGGTACAGCCCGAACCAGCGTGGGTCCTTCTCGTCGCGGCGCAGCGTGAGGGCAGCTGTCATGGTGTTTCTCCGAATCGCGGAAGCCTGGCATGCCAGGCGAAGGGAGCCCGAACCGCCGCACGCGGCAGCGGCACAGCCCGGTCTTCCGGCACGAGAGCCGGTGCTCGCCATTCTCAGGCAATCGATGCGGCAGGGCACGCAACGCCCGCAGCGACGCTGGCCACCTGGCGCCGCGCCGCAGCGCCCGCATGGAGCGCTGCATGCACGGCTGCCGAGTCCGCACACGGGTCCCGCGGAAGCCAGCCGACCGACAAGCCATGCGCATCCAAGCGCACGCACGCCCTGAACCGTGAACACTTCACGGTTGACACCACGCGCTGGATGCTATAAGAATGACAGCGAGCTATGCTCGCCAGGTAGCTGTGATTGATGGAAAATCATGGCAACAAGCATCATGTCAACACGCCAGGGCCCACTTCACATGCTCGCGCACCAGCACGCTCGGATGCTCCGCGCGTGCGTGCAGTGCAGCGCGCAGGGGCTGGCGCCGCGCATCACCCTCGGGCAGGGCCGCCAGCGCGTTGCCCAGCGCGACCGCGATGTTGCGCAGCCAGCGCTCATGGCCGATGCGCCGGATCGGGCTGCCTTCGGTGCGCTGCAGGAACTCGGCCTCGCTCCAGGCAAACAGCTCGACCAGGCTGGCGCCCGCCAGGCCCGCGCGCACGTCGAAATCGGGCAGCTCGCTGCGCCCGGCGTACTTGTTCCAGGGACAGGCGGTCTGGCAGTCGTCGCAGCCGTAGACGTGGTTGCCCAGTTGCGGACGCAGGGCCTCGTCAATCCGTCCGTCGTTCTCGATCGTCAGGTAGGAGATGCAGCGGCGCGCGTCAAGCCGGTACGGCGCCACGATGGCTCCGGTCGGACAGGCGTCGATGCAGGCGGTGCAGCTGCCGCAGTGGTCGGTGGTGGGCGGCGTCGGCGCCAGCGCGACATCGACGTAGATTTCTCCCAGGAAGAACATCGAGCCGGCCTCGCGCGACAGCGTGAGCGTGTGCTTGCCGCGCCAGCCCTGGCCACTGCGCGTGGCCAGTTCGACCTCCAGCACGGGCGCCGAGTCGCTGAAGACGCGGTGGCCGAAGGCCCCGAGGTGCGCCGCGATGCGGTCCTGCAGCTTCTGCAGGCGCGCGCGCACCACCTTGTGGTAGTCGCGGCCGCGTGCATAGACCGAGATCACGCCTTCCTCGGGCCGCAGCAGGCGCGCGCGTTCCGCCGCGGCCCAGTCGTCCGGCGCGTCGCGCGGCAGGTAGTCCATGCGCGCCGTGATCACGCTCAGGGTCCCGGGCACCAGCTTGGCCGGACGGGCGCGCCTGAGGCCGTGCGCCGCCATGTAGTTCATGCGACCATGGAACCCGGCAGCCAGCCACTGCATCAGACCGGGTTCGGCACTGGACAGGTCGACATCCGCCACGCCGACGTGCGAAAAACCCAGTTCCCGCGCCCAGTCACGTACCGACGCCAGGAACGCCTGCGAATCAATGCGCCCGCCATGCCCAGTCACCCGCCCATTGTAGAAAGTCGACCGACGCTGGAGCTGGTGTGGCACGACGAAGCCGACACTGCGGCATGGGCGCGTACGCTGGCCCGCCAGTCGGGGCTGCGTGATGCCTGCATCGAGCTGCGCGGCGAGCTCGGCGCGGGCAAGACCACCTTCGTGCGCCACCTGCTGCGCGCGCTCGGAGTGCGCGGCCGCATCAAGAGCCCGACCTACGCGCTGCTCGAACCGCACGAGGGTCCGGATGGCCTGGCGATCTCGCACTTCGACTTCTACCGTTTCGGCGATCCGCGCGAATGGGAAGACGCGGGCCTGCGCGACGTGTTTGTCGCGCCGGGCCTGAAGCTGGTCGAATGGCCGGAGCGCGCCGCGCCGCTGCTGCCAACCGCCGACCTGGTGCTGGAACTGCGCGTCGAAGCGGACGCACGGCGCGCCGTGCGCGTGCACGCGCACACGGCGCTCGGTGCGCGCCTGCTGCAGGGATTGTCGGCATGAATCGGCCCGGCTCGCACGCACCTTCGCGCCGCGCCGTGCTCCAGGCGGGCGGTCTGGTGCTGCTGCTGGGCGCGCGCGAGATCGCCCATGGGGCGGGCATCATGGCGGTGCGCATCTGGCCCGCGGAGGATTACTCGCGCGTGACGATCGAATCGGACAGCGCGCTGCGGGCGACGCACCGCCTGGTCGGCTCGCCGCCACGCCTGGCGGTCGACATCGAGGGCCTGCAACTGGACCCGACGCTGCGCGAGCTGGTGGCCAAGGTGCGCGCCGACGACCCGAACATCGCCGGCATCCGGGTCGGCCAGAACACGCCCAGCGTGGTGCGCCTGGTGGTCGACCTCAAGCAGGACATCCGGCCCGAAGTGTTCACGCTGGACCCGGTGGCGGCCTACCGGCACCGGCTGGTGTTCGACCTCTACCCGAGCCGCCCGCCCGATCCACTGGCCGAGCTGATCGCCGCACGCATGAAGGACCTGGGTGCCGCCCCGCGCGCACCCGGCGCCTCGCGGCCCGCGCCCGACACCTTGGGCGACCTGATCGCGCGCCAGATCGAGCGCGCCAACACGATGACCGGCGGCGGCAGCGCCGTCGCGCGTGCGCCAGCGCGCCCTCAGGCGCCCAGGCAGGCCGCCGTCACCGACCGCCTGATCATCGTGGCGCTCGACCCGGGACACGGCGGCGAGGATCCGGGCGCCATCGGCCCCGGCGGCACGCGCGAGAAGGACGTGGTGCTGCAGATCGCGCTCAAGCTGCGTGATCGCATCAACAGCAGCGCCGTGGCCGGCAACCCGATGCGCGCCTACCTGACACGCGATGCCGACTTCTTCGTGCCGCTGGCCACGCGCGTGCAGAAGGCCCGGCGTGTCGGCGCCGACCTGTTCGTCAGCATCCATGCCGACGCCTTCATGCGCCCCGAGGCGAGCGGCGCCAGCGTCTACGCGCTGTCCGAGCGCGGCGCCTCGAGCACGGCGGCGCGCTGGCTCGCCAGCAAGGAAAACGATGCCGATCGCATCGGCGGCGTCAACGCGAGCAGCAGGGAATCGCTGGTGCAGCGCGCGTTGCTGGACATGAGCACGACGGCCCAGATCCGCGACAGCCTCAAGCTCGGCCACGCCATGCTGGGCCACATCGGCACCGTCGGCCGACTGCACAAGGCCAGCGTCGAGCGCGCCAATTTCGCCGTGCTGCGCAATCCCGACGTGCCCAGCGTGCTGGTCGAGACCGCCTTCATCAGCAACCCGCAGGAAGAGCGCAAGCTGCGCAGCCAGGCCTACCAGGACGAGCTGGCGGATGCCCTCATCAGCGGCATCACCAAGTACTTCGCCGCCAACCCGCCGCTGGCGCGCAGCCGACAGGTGTAGGCTCGGGGCCAGGCCGTGCGCGGACACGGCGTTCCACAGAGGAGCATCTCATGGCACAACCGCACCTGGCCCCGGGACAGATCGGCAGCGTGCTGCCGCTGGGCGACAAGCTGGCCCAGACCCCCTCCTACGCGCTGCTGAAGGCGCCGCAGCTCGAGGTGATCCGCGTCGTGCTGCTGGCCGGCAAGACCATGCCGGGCCACCAGGTGGCCGGCGAGATCACCGTGCAGTGCCTGGAGGGCGTGGTGGACTTCCGCATCGGCGAAACCATGCAGCGCATGCACCCGGGCGACTTCCTGCACCTGCCCGGCGGCGAGCCGCACGAACTGACTGGCGTGCAGAATGCCTCGCTGCTGGTGACGATCTGCCTGGTGCCGGCTTGAAGCTCGGCTCGGTGTTCTCATCAGGGCTTGAGCACATCGGGCCTCGAACTGGTCTCGGGGCCGCACGCCTGGCGCTCAACGCGGAGCGCGCACGGCCGCACGCTCTGCCCGTCCGGCCCGCCAGCCGCCGTACAGGGCAATCAGGCCGGGCACCAGGATCAGCGCCCAGATGATCTTCGAGAGATTGGCCTGCACCCAGGACAGGTTGCCGAACAGGTAGCCCGCCGTCACCAGGCCCAGCACCCAGATCAGCGCGCCGGCGACGTTGTAGAGCGTGAAGCTGGCGCGCCGCATGTCGGCGACGCCAGCCACGAAAGGCACGAAGGTGCGGATGAAGGGCATGAAGCGCGCCAGGATCACCGTCACGCCGCCGTAGCGCTCGTAGAAGGCGTGCGCCTTGTCGAAGGCGCGGCGGTTGAACCAGCGCGAGTCTTCCCAGCGGAACACCCTGGGCCCGAAGAAACGGCCGATGCTGTAGTTGCACTGGTCGCCGCCGATGGCGGCCACCAGCAGCACCGCGCACGCCAATGGATAGCTCATGTGGCCAGCCCCCGCCATCGCCCCTGCCACGAACAGCAGCGAGTCGCCGGGCAGGAAGGGCATCACCACCACGCCGGTCTCGACGAACACGATCAGAAGCAGCAGCGCATAGACCCAGGCACCGTGCTGCGCCACGAAGGCACCCAGGTAGCGGTCGACGTGCAAGATGAAATCGATCAGTTGCAGCGCCAGATCCAATCAGAATCTCCCTGCGGAGCGCACGTAGACCTGCGCCAGTCCGCGGCCCGGAACGTAGATGTACTCGTAGTCCAGGTTCCCACGGGTGGCGCGCCAGCGGTATTGCACGGCACCGGGCACGTCGTCGTAGACACAGGAGAGCTTGACGATCTCAATCGATGTCTGGCCCGCGGACTCTCCGCGGCTCGTGTGGTAGGTCATGTCGTAGCTGCGCGTCTCGCCCTGCTTCCAGAGACCGACGGGAAACTTTCCCTCGTTGGTGGAGTTGCCCCAGCGCTGGTCGTAGACGCGTCCGATGGCGTCGCCGCCAGCCACCAGCGCAAAGCGCTCGTGCGCCTGCGGCACCTTGCGTTCGTAGACCTCGTAGGTCACCCCGCCGGCTCCGACCCACGACACCGGTCCCCGCAGCTCGGTTTCGCCGCGCCAGACCTTGCCATCGGGCGATCCCGCAACATAGGAATAGCTGCGGTCCACGGGCAGGAACTTCAGCTCCGGAACCTGCGGCAGCGGCAGGCCGTTGAGCAGCTCCACTGGCAGGAAGCGCTCCTGCGCCTGATCATCGGCGGCGCACTCGAGCAGCGCGGGGGTCGTGCCGGTCTCGCCCGCGGCAGCGCGCGCGGCGCCGGCAGCCGCCAGGACCAGCAACAGAAGCAGGGCGCGCAAGCTGTTCGGCATGCCCGG
This sequence comes from Ottowia sp., assembly GCF_035325765.1. GTDB lineage: Bacteria > Pseudomonadota > Gammaproteobacteria > Burkholderiales > Burkholderiaceae_C > Ottowia. The sequence goes on along the minus strand of NZ_DAOKZG010000015.1, from coordinate 16,141 downwards.
TACTGTAACCGCAAGGTCCTAGAATCGGCGCGGTGACCGCACCACCGAAACGCCCCATCCGGGAATTGCCGGACGAGCTGATCAGCCAGATCGCCGCGGGCGAGGTGGTCGAGCGTCCGGCCTCGGTGGTGCGCGAACTGCTGGACAACGCACTCGACGCCGGCGCCACGCAGATCACCGTGCGCCTGCTGGCCGGCGGCGTGCGCCTGATTTCGGTGGAAGATGACGGCGCCGGCATCGCCCCGGACGAGCTGGCCATCGCCCTCAAGCGCCACGCCACCAGCAAGATCGCCAGCCTGGCGGAACTGGAGGCGGTGAACACCATGGGCTTTCGCGGCGAGGCGCTGGCCGCCATCAACTCGATTGCCGAAACCGCCATCCTGACGCGCGCCGCGCAGCAGGGCCAGGCCGTGCGGCTGGACGGGCGCAGCGGCGAACTGCGGCCCGGCGCGCGCGCCCAGGGCACCACGGTGGAAGTGCGGGAACTGTTCTTCAGCGTGCCGGCGCGGCGCAAATTCCTCAAGAGCGATGCCACCGAACTGGCGCATTGCGTCGAGGCCGTGCGACGCCACGCGCTGGCGCGCCCGGACGTCGGCTTCGCCATCTGGCACGAGGGCCGGCGCGTCGAACAGTGGCCGCGCCAGGCGGGTGCCGACGCGCTCGACCGACGCCTGGCGCAGGTGCTGGGAGACGACTTCCTGGCGCGTTCCGTGGCCATCGACCACCGTGCCGGGCCGCTGCACATCACGGGCCGGGCCGGCGTGCCGGACATGGCGCGGGCGCGCGCGGACCAGCAGTACGCTTACGTGAACGGCCGCTACGTGCGCGACAAGGTCATCATGCATGCTGTGCGCGCCGCCTACGAGGATGTGCTGCACGGCCAGCGCCAGCCGGTCTACGTGCTGCGCCTGGCCATCGATCCGGCGCGCGTCGACGTCAACGTCCACCCGACGAAGATCGAAGTGCGCTTTCGCGACGGTCGCGAGGTGCACCAGGCCGTGCGTCAGGCAATCGAAGGCGCGCTGGCGATCCCGCGTGCCACGCTGCTGACGGCCGACAGCGCAGGCGACGCGCAAGCGGACCGGCTGCCCGGCCCTGGTGCGGCAGCGCTGGCCTGGCCCGGCCCGACGCAGGCCTGGCTGCACCTGGGCGCGCCGGCGCCGGCGGCAGCGACCCAGGCGGTGGCCGAGTTGCAGACGCTCTGGCAGGCGGCACCGGGCGGCACGACCCTGGTGGCGCCGACCGACGCGCCGGTGGTCGCCTCCGACTGGCCCCTCGGGCGCGCACTGGCGCAGCTGCAGGGAATCTACATCCTGGCGGAAAACCACCAGGGGCTGGTCATCGTCGACATGCACGCGGCGCACGAGCGCATCGTGTATGAACGGCTCAAGGCCCAGCTCGAGGGCGCGCGGATCGCCAGCCAGCCGCTGCTGATTCCGGCCACCTTCGCGGCGACGCCACAGGAGGTTGCCTGCGCCGAAGCCCACGGCGAGACGCTGCAGCGGCTGGGACTGGAAATCGGCGCCTTCTCGCCACGCACCCTGGCGGTGCGTGCCGTGCCCAGCGCGCTGGCGGGCGGCGACGTCGTCGAGCTGGCGCGCAGCGTGCTGGCCGAACTGGCCCAGCACGAAGCCAGCACCGTGATCGAGCGCGCCCGGCACGAACTGCTGGCGACCATGGCCTGCCACGGCGCCGTGCGCGCCAACCGCCGCCTGACGCTGGAGGAAATGAACGCCCTGCTGCGCCAGATGGAAGCCACCGAGCGCTCCGACCAGTGCAACCATGGCCGCCCGACCTGGCGCCAACTGGGTCTGCGCGAACTCGACGCGCTGTTCCTGCGCGGGCGTTGATGTCCGTCCCGCCCCTGCGAGCCGTGTGCCTGGCCGGCCCCACTGCCAGCGGCAAGAGCGCGCTGGCGCTCGCGCTGGCGACGCATGTGCCACTGGAGATCATCAGCGTCGATTCGGCCCAGGTCTATCGCGGCCTGGATATCGGCAGCGCCAAGCCGACGGCGGCCGAGCGCGCCGCCGTGCCGCACCACCTGATCGACGTCCGCGACCCGACCGAACCCTACAGCGCCGCCGAGTTCGCGCGCGATGCGCGCCGGCTGGTGCTTGAAATCCAGGCGCGGGGGCGACTGCCGTTGCTGGTGGGCGGAACCATGCTGTACTTCAAGGCCCTGCTGGAGGGGCTGGACGAACTCCCGCCGGCCGATCCGGCGCTGCGCCGCGCACTCGAGGCCCAGGCGCGGACCCACGGCTGGCCGGCGCTGCACGCCGAACTGGCCACAGTCGACCCGGTCACGGCGGCGCGCCTGGCGCCGGCCGACAGTCAGCGCATCCAGCGTGCGCTCGAGGTGTGGCGACTCACCGGACGGCCCTTGTCATCCTTTCATGCGGAGCACGGGACTGCCCGGACGCGGCCGTCACCCGGTGCGATGCCGCCCTTCTTTTCGCTCGAACCGGACGACCGGGCCTGGCTGCACGCACGCATCGCCGCCCGCTTCGACGCCATGCTGGCCGCCGGCCTGCTGGACGAGGTGCGCGCCCTGCGCGCGCGCGGCGACCTCTCGCCAGCGCTGCCCGCGCTGCGCGCTGTCGGCTACCGGCAGGCCTGGCAGGCGCTGGATGAGCACTGGCCGCCCGGGCAGCTGCGCGAACGCGTCATCGCCGCCACGCGCCAGCTCGCCAAACGCCAACTGACCTGGCTGCGTGCCGTGCCCGGGCGCCGGCGCCTGGTGGCCGACGCCGCGGACGCCCAGGCGCGAGCCCTGGACGCGATGCTTCAATCGATCCGAACATGACCAGGATGCGACCGATTCGCAACAGCTGATCCCGAAAGTCGTGCAATCCCGCACAGGAACGCGCGCGAATCGGGTGTAATGCGGCCCGGGAGCGAGAGCCCGGACGCAGCCCGCCAGAGGCGCCCGGGATCCATGGAGACCGAGGACCGCATGACGACGATCGACATCCCGGCGGGCACCCCCAGCGTGGCCGCGCCCATCCTGCCGACCGCCTCACCGACCGACCCTGCCGTCCTGTCGCCTCCGCGCGAGACTGGCCGCGCTGCCCTGGCGGCGGGGTTGGCGACCACCCTCGCCGCCTGTGGCGGCGGTGGCGACGAGTCCGCATCCGGTGGCCTGCCGGACCCGCCCTACGAGATTCCTGGCCCCGACACCGACGCCGAGGCCGCGCGCTTCCTGCAGCAGGCACAGTTCTCGTCCAGCGAGACCGAGATCGCCGCGGTGCGCGCCAAGGGCTACGCGCGCTGGCTCGAGGAGCAGATGAGCGCACCACGCTCCGCCAGCGGCTGGGACTGGCTGGTGCGCGGGGGCTACCAGAAAACCGACATCCGCTTCAACAACTACGCCGACCGCATGATGTGGCACCAGCTCATCATGGCGCCCGACGCAGTGCGCAAGCGCGTGGCGCTGGCGTGGTCCGAGATCCTGGTGGTTTCCAGCAACGGCATCGATGGCTACTGGCCCTCGTTTGCCATGGCCGCCTACTGGGACCTGCTGAACCAGCACGCCTTCGGCAACTTCCGCGAGCTGCTGGAGGCGATCACGCTGAACCCGGCCATGGGCGCCTACCTGAATACGCTGGGCAACCGCAAGGCCAATGCCGCCGGGCGCGTGCCGGACGAGAACTACGCGCGCGAGGTGATGCAGCTGTTCACGATCGGCCTGCACGAGTTGAACGTCGACGGCAGCCTGCGCGGCGGCCGGGCCACCGAAACCTACGGCGCCGCCGACGTCAGCAACCTGGCCTGCATCTTCACCGGCTACGAGCTCGACAAGAACGGCAACGAACACACCACGGATCCGGCCCCCTACAGGAAGCCCATGCGCTTCAACGCAGCACGGCACGCCAATGATGACGTGAGCTTCCTGGGCCAGACCGTGCCGGCCGGCGATGGTCCGACGCGGCTGCGCCAGGCGCTGGACATCCTGTTCAACCACCCCAACGTTGGGCCGTTCCTCGGCCGCCAGCTGATCCAGCGCCTGGTGACGAGCGACCCCAGCGCAGACTATGTCCGTCGCGTGGCAGCGGCCTTCGATGACAACGGCGCCGGCGTGCGCGGCGACCTGCGCGCCGTCACGCGTGCCGTGCTGCTCGATCCGGAGGCGCGGCAGGACCCGACGCTCAAGGGACCAGCCTGGGGCAAGCTGCGCGAGCCGATGCTCCGCCTGGTGCAATGGGCACGCACCTTCGATGCGAAATCCAGCGATGGCCAGTGGATCCTGTGGGACTTGTCGGATCCTTCCGACGAACTGGGCCAAAGTCCGCTGCGCAGCCCTTCGGTGTTCAACTTCTTTCGCCCCGGCTACGTGCCCCCGGGCACGGCGCTGGCCATGCGTGGCCAGGCCGCGCCAGAGTTCCAGATCACCAACGAGACCTCGGTGGCGGGCTACCTGAACTTCATCCAGGACGTGATTGCCTGGGGCGTCTGGGGCAACAGCACGAGCAAGGTCTGGGTCGAGAACTACACCCGGGAAATGGCCCTGGTGAACGATCCGCTGGCACTGGTGGCCCGACTCAACCTGCTGCTGGCCGCAGGCCAGTTGTCCAGCGCCACCATCACCATCATTCGCGACGCGCTGGCGGGCATCAATCCAGACAGCGACTGGGCGCGCAAGCAGCGCATCTGGTCGGCCATCGCGCTGGTGATGGCCTGCCCCGAATACCTGGTGCAGAAATGAGGCAGCGAGCCATGACCGACCTGAATGCAAGCACCCGGCGCGCCTTCCTGCAGCGCCTGGGCCACCTGGGCGTGGCTGGCACGGCCGCACCCTGGGCGCTGAACCTCGCCGCCATGGGGGAGGCCGCGGCCTTCACGGCCACCGACTACAAGGCGCTGGTCTGCGTCTTCCTCTACGGCGGCAACGACCACGGCAACACCGTGATCCCCTGCGACAGCACCGGCCATGCCGAATACCTGTCGGTGCGCGAAACGCTGGCGACCCCGCGCGCCAGCCTGGACGCGACGGCCCTGGACGGCAGCGGGCTGCCGGCCGGACGCCAATACGCGCTGGCACCGCAACTGGCGCCACTCAAGCCGCTGTTCGACAGCCGCCAGCTCGCCATCCAGCTCAACGTCGGGCCGCTGGTGCAGCCGACCACGCTGGCGCAGTACCAGGCGCGCTCGGTGCCGCTGCCGCCCAAGCTGTTTTCCCACAACGACCAGCAGTCGGTTTGGCAGAGCTCCGGTGCCGAAGGCGCGGTCAAGGGCTGGGGTGGCCGCCTCGGCGACCTGGCGCTGACCAGCAACGGCGGCAACGCCCTGTTCACCTGCATGTCGGTCACCGGCAACGCGGTGTTCCTGTCGGGCAACCAGGCGCTGGCCTACCAGATCGGCGAAGGCGGTGCCATTGCCGTCAAGGGCGTGACCGACACCAAGGATGGCATGTACGGCGCCGCGGCCTGCCGCGAGGCCTTGCGCACCCTGGTCACGCAGGACCGCGCGAACCTGCTGGAAAAAGAGCTCAACCGCATCACCGGGCGCTCGATCGCTTCGCATGCCACGCTGGCGGCCGCGCTGGCCGGCAGTGAAGGGCAGTTCGACGCCGCGCTGCCCGACAGGGTGGCGGACCGCAAGCGCACCCTCAACCAGCAGCTCAAGATGGTCGCGCGCCTGATCGCGGCGCGCAGCGCGCTGGGGCTGAAGCGCCAGGTGTTCCTGGTCTCGCTCGGCGGCTTCGACAACCACGACCAGTTGCTGGAGCGCCACCCGGCACTGTTGAGCCAGGTCGGCGACGCCCTGGCCGGCTTCCAGCAGGCGCTGGACGTCCTCGGCGTGGCGCCCCAGGTGACCACGTTCACTGCCTCGGATTTCGGCCGCACCATGACGTCCAACGGCGGCGGCACCGACCACGGCTGGGGCAGCCACCACTTCGTGCTCGGCGGCGCCGTCAAGGGCGGCTTCTACGGTGCACCGCCGACCCAGTTGTTGAACGGCCCCGAGGACGTCGGCCAGGGCCGCCTGCTGCCCAGCACGTCGGTCGACCAGTATGCGGCCACGCTGGCGCGCTGGTTCGGCGTCACCAACAGCGAGCTGCCGCTGGTGGCGCCCAGCATCGCCAACTTCAGCCAGCGCGATCTGGGCTTCCTGGGCTGAAGCGCGCGGTCTGACGCCGGGGCTTCAGGCGGAATGAAAAAGCCGCCTCGCGGCGGCCTTTTCATGGGCGCGACCGCGGTGCTTACTCGATCGCCAGGCGCTGCGAGCCGCCGGCAGCCTTCTTCGGCAGCGTCAGCGTCAGCACGCCGTTGTCGTACTTCGCCTTCGCGCCAGCCTGGTCGATGTCGGCCGGCAACTGGAGGCTGCGCGACACGGCCCCATAGTAGCGCTCGCTGCGCAGGACCTTTTCATCGCTGGTCTGCGTGTCCTGCTGCTTGACTTCGGCACTCACGGTAACGACGTTGCCGTCGATCGAGACGTTGATCTCGTCCTTGGCGACGCCGGGCACCTCGGCCTGCACGGTATAGGCGTTGCCGTTCTCCGTGACGTCGATCCGGATCTGGGCCGGGCGCGGCAGCGGATCGCCATGCAGGGGCTTGACGAAGAAGCCGGGGGCGAAGTCGTTGAAGAAGTCGTCGAACAGACGGCTGCGCATGAGTTGACTGGGCATGATGCTCTCCTTTGGGTTCACACGATGCGGCGTGATTGCCTGATACAGGCGATCTGGGGCCAGCCAGCGGCTTTTCAAGTGCCTGCCCACAGCCGCGTTGGACACCGGCCATTTCGGCAGCGCTCTCCGAGTCGTGGGAAAATATGTGTTTGTCTGGCGCCATCGCGCGCCTCGCGGCGTCGTTCGCGCGGTTCTTCCCACAAGTCATGTCGTCCTCCCTGCATCCCATGCTCAACGTGGCCGTCCGAGCCGCGCGCGCCGCTGGCGCCATCATCAACCGCGCCGCACTCGACGTCGAGGCGGTGCGCATCTCCCAGAAGCAGGTCAACGACTTCGTCACCGAAGTCGACCAGGCCAGCGAAACCGCCATCATCGACACCCTGCTGGCGGCCTATCCGAGCCACGGCATCCACGCCGAGGAGTCGGGCCGCACGCGTGGCAACCCGAATTCCGACCACGTCTGGATCATCGACCCGCTGGACGGCACCACCAACTTCATCCACGGCTTTCCCGTCTACTGCATCAGCATTGCCCTCGCGGTGCGCGGCCGTGTCGAGCAGGCCGTGATCTACGACCCGGCACGCAACGACCTGTTCACCGCCACGCGTGGACGCGGCGCCTTCATGAACGACCGCCGCATGCGCGTGAGCAAGCGCACGCGGCTGCGCGAGAGCCTGATCAGCACCGGCTTTCCGTTCCGCCGGGGCGACGACTTCGACGGTTACCTGCGCATGATGGGCGACATGATGCGGCGCACGGCGGGCCTGCGTCGCCCCGGCGCGGCAGCACTGGACCTGGCCTACGTGGCCGCCGGCTTCACCGACGGCTACTTCGAAACCGGCCTGAAGCCCTGGGACGTCGCGGCCGGTTCGCTGCTGGTGACCGAGGCCGGCGGCCTGATCGGCAATTTCACCGGCGAAACCGGCGATCTGCTGGAACAGGGCGAGCACGTGGCCGCCAACCCGCGCCTGTATGCGCAGCTGGTCGCGGTGCTGCAGCCGCACTCTCGCTTTGCACACCCGGCCGCGGCGCCACGCGAGGCCGGCGCGCCACGGGCGGCGCTGTCGCTGCCACGCGACGAGGAAGCTCCAGCCGGGCCGGCCGCCGCGCAGCCGGTGGCCCACGACGGCACGCGATGACGGGGGCCCCTCCCCGGACTGCGGCCGCGCCCGTGGGCGTCGCGCACCCGCGCGCAGTCCGGAGCTTCGTCACCCGTCCCGGCCGCATGACGGCCGGGCAGGCGCGCGCCATGGCCGAGCTCGGGCCGCGCCTGCTGCTGCCCTACGCGCCAGACACGCCCGACCTGGTGGCCGCCTGCCGGGACGCCGCGGCTGCGCGGGGCCACGCGCCCGCTCGCACCGTGCTGGAAATCGGCTTCGGAATGGGCCAGGCCACGGCGCACATCGCCAGCCTGCAGCCGGACACCCTGTTCATCGGCTGCGAGGTACACGAACCCGGTGTCGGCGCCCTGCTCAAGCTGGTCGGCGCGCTCGAACTCGAGAACGTGCGCATCGTGCAACACGACGCGGTCGAAGTGCTGCGCGACATGATCGCGCCGGGCACGCTGGACGGCATCCACGTCTTCTTTCCGGATCCCTGGCCGAAGAAACGCCACCACAAGCGCCGCCTGATCCAGCCACCCTTCGTGCACGAACTGGCGCTGCGGCTGAAGCCGGGCGGCATCCTGCACTGTGCCACCGACTGGCAGCCCTACGCCGAGCAGATGCTGGCGGTGCTCGGGGCCGAACCGCTGCTGGTCAACACCGCGGAAGGTTTCGCGCCGCGTCCCGACTACCGTCCGCTGACCAAGTTCGAGCAGCGCGGCCTGCGCCTGGGCCACGGCGTGTGGGACCTGGTATTCCAGCGCGCCTGAGGTGCCCTCAGGCAGCGTCCAGCGCGCCCAGTTCGGTCAGCGTGGCCGCCTCCAGCGGGCTATAGTCGCTGGCGGCACGCTCCTCGCGACGCGCAATCAGGCGCTGACGCACCGAGTCGCGCAGTTCGAGCACGCGCGCCTCCAGACTGGCCGGACCGGTCTCGGCGCTGTTGAAGGCGCGCACGATGGCGGCGATGTGGCCCGAACTCACGGGTGCATGCGGCCGCACGGCGGCTGCCGTCAGGTCATCGCCATCCAGGATGACGAGTCGCAGATGCCAGTGAGGGGCACTGCCCAGTTCGCCAAACTCACGCAGCTTGCGCCGGAAATAGGCCTGGAAGTGCTGTCGTTCGGTGCGCGGCACAAGCTGGCGTGTCTCGATGCGCAGCCACACGCCCACGCGCCCGCGCTCATCCCGCGTGAGCACGCAGTCACAGCGACCAACCAGGCCGACGTGACGCATCAGGTACTGAACCGCGGCGCGCACCCGGCGAATGCGCGCACGGCGCGTGAAGATCGGCCAGCCGGCCCCCTGGATAAACTGCACGATGTCTTGCACCCTGGTACCTCGTACGCGAACACCGCCCTGATTGGTCGAAACTTTGATGTTACTTAAGATTCATCTTGTACCAATTTTGGATGACTTCAGCAAATCCTGGCAATCCATATGCGGGTAAACACCAATCCTGCCGCCCTGCCCGATGACATCCGCGTGTTCGACCGGGGCTGGCTCTCCTCCAGCAACGTGCTCTGCCTGGGCGATCGCCCGGCACTGATCGATACCGGCCACGTCAAGCACGCGGACCAGACCGTGGCCCGCGTGCGCGCCGCGCTGGACGGGCAGGCGCTGGCCACGATCGCCCACACGCACCTGCACAGCGACCATTGCGGCGGCACTGGCGCGCTGCAGGCGGCCTGGCCGGCAGCCACGACCTGGGTACCCGAAGTGTCGCTCGCGACCGTTCAGGCCTGGGACGAGCAGGCGCTCACCTTCGGCGAGACGGGACAGCGCTGCGCGCGCTTCCGGGCCGAGCGCGGCCTGCGCCCGGGCAGTTCGGTGCGCCTGGGCCGGCGCCAGTGGGACATCCACCCCGCGCCCGGTCACGACCCGCTGGCGGTGCTGTTGTTCGAACCCGAGGCGCGCCTCCTGGTCGCGGGTGACGCGCTGTGGGAGCACGGCGTCGGGCTGATCTTCCCGGTGCTCGACGGCAGCGACGGATTCGTGCCCTACCTGCGCACGCTGGACGCCATCGAAGCGCTGCAACCGGACTGGGTGATCCCCGGCCACGGACCGGAGATCGCCCGCGCCACCGGCGCCATCGACCGCGCCCTGGCGCAGGCACGAAGCCGCATCGCACACTGGCAGGCTCACCCCGAGCAGCACGCCCTGCACGCGGTGCGCGTGATGATCAAGTACCAGTTCATGGACGTCGAGGCCATGCCCTGGGCCGAATTCGCGCACTGGATCGACACCTCACCGCTGCTGCGACAGGTGCACCAGCACTGGGGCGCGGGCGAGGACTGGGAAACCTGGTGGCGCCAGCTCGTCGACGCCATGGTGGCCAAAGGCACGCTGGGTCGCACCGCCACCCACATCCTCGACCACCCCGGCTGAGGTCCAGGTCGCGGTCGTGCCGCCCGTGCGCAGGCGAGCGGCGCCGGCCCGCACCGGCGGGGCGGCTGTCAGCAGCGTCATCGACCCCCAGGGGGCCACCGGTCCGGCGTCAATCGCACGGGAGCCCGGTCAGCCTGAGGCGACACTGAACAAGTCCCCGTGATGCGGCGCGCCGTGCATGGAGAATGGGATGCAAGGCTGAGTGCCGCGGCTCCAGCGCTGCCTGCGCAGCGCTGGACGGCACGAAGAGGGCCCGAGCCTGGCGGGTCCGCGCCCTGCAAGGGCGCGCAGGCCGCGCGCCGGTGTGCCGCGCGACACGCCACGCCGCATGGCGCGGCGCGGGCCGTGCTGGTGGGCACACAGCGCGCTCACCCAACCCGTGAGCGTGACCGAAGCGGCCAAGCCCAATGTCCATGCGGCCTTCGAGAAGCTCACGAGCGTCAGCTGCGGAATCTGATGGGGTCAGTCTTCGGCCGGTTCGGCCAGCAGCGTGCCGATCGCGACGCCCAGGGCCAGGTCCTGCACATGGCCGAACGCGTGCTGGCGCAACCGCCCCTGGCGATCGACCAGCACCAGGGTCGGCGTGCCCTGCATGCCGTAGGCGCGCATCGTCATCGGCAGGCCGCCCTGCCCATCAGGCCGATCGACACCGATCGGGAAGCTCAGGCGGTTCTCGAAGATGTAGGCCTCGAGCGACACCGGCTGCATCGCCTCGTGGTGCTCGAATACCGTGTGCAGGCCCAGCACCGCAACCCCGCGCCGGCCGAACTGCTCATGCACCTGCTGTGCCTGCGGCGTCGCCAGCCGCACGCAGGCAGGACACAGCATCTGGAAGGCGTGCAGCAGGACCACGCGGCCGCGCAGCGATGCCAGCGTCGGTGCCGCTTCCGCGTTGAACCATTGGCTGACGTCCAGCTCTGGCGCCGGGTAGGCAGGAACGGTGTGCGGCATGGCGGAGTCCTCGGTTCGCTCGCGATCCATTATCGACAGGCCGCCCGCGGTCACCGCGGCGCGCCAGCTGAACCCCTGCCAGGCGTGGTGGCAGGAGCTGCGGGACTACGATCACGGCCAGGAGACCGACCCCATGCACACCACACCCACCCCCGAATCGATTCGCGCCCGGCGCGCCGCTTTCCGGCAATTGCACGCCTCGGGCTGCTTCCTGATCCCGAACCCCTGGGACGTGGGTTCGGCGCGCTATCTTGCGAGCCTGGGCTTCAAGGCCCTGGCCAGCACCAGTTCGGGCGCTGCCTGGGCGCGCGGCCAGCCCGATGGCGGCATGCCGCTCATGCAGGTGCTGGAGCATCTGCGCGAACTGGTCGCGGCCACTGAACTGCCGGTCAACGCCGATTTCGAGAAGGGTTTTGCCGACGATCCCGAAGGCGTGGCGCGCAACGTCGCGCTGGCGGTGGATACCGGCGTGGCCGGGATCTCGATCGAGGACTCGACCGGCAATGCGGCTGCGCCGCAGTTCGAGTTCGCGCTGGCGGTGGAGCGCGTGCGCGCCGCGCGTGCCGCCATCGACGCGAGCGGACAGGACGTGCTGCTGATCGGCCGCGCCGAGAACTTCTTCCTCGGCCGGCCCGACCTGGACGACGCGATCCGCCGCCTGCAGGCCTACGCCGAGGCGGGTGCCGATTGCCTGTACGCGCCCGGCATCGCGACGCGCGAGCAGATCGGCGCCGTGGTGCGAGCCGTGGCGCCCAAGCCCGTCAACGTGCTGATGGGTCGGCCGAGCGAGCTGACGCTGGACGATCTGAGCGCTCTCGGCGTGCGCCGCGTCAGCGTCGGCGGCGCGCTGGCACGCGCGGCCTGGGGCGGCCTGCAACGTGCGGCGCGCCTGCTGGCCGAGCCCGGGCGCTTCGACGGCTTCGAAGGTGCCGCCGACCATCACGCGCTCAACCAGCTGATGGCGAATTGATCGCGGGGCGTCGAATCACACTGGCGCCGGGGCGCTGCCTTCGCCCAGCAACTGGCACAACAGCTCCACGTGCGCCGCGCGAAAGCCGGAATCGGGGACGCTGCCCGGGCCGAACAGCGCCTGCCACAGCAACACGTGCATCACCGGCGAGAGCGCGAGCCAGGGGTGGCGCAGCAGCAGGTTGTCGATGCCGACCTGGGCACCCAGCCGCTCGCGGATCAGCGCGGCCACGCGCTGCGCGCGCATCCGCGTGACGCGGTCGCGCCACTGATCGATCGAGCGCGGCACGCGCTCGCGCTCGGCCACGAGCAGGCGCAGCAGAACCACGGCAGCGGGGTTCAGCAAGGCGGCGTGCAAACGGTCCACGATCCACTCGGCCAGCGCCCGCGTGCCAGCCCGGCTGGGCCCCGGCTGGGGCATCTCGTCCCAGTCGATCCAGCGCAGCGCGCGTTCCAGCAGGGCCTGGAAGATCGCTTCCTTGCTGTCGAAATGCGCATACACGCCGCCCTTAGACAGCCCGCCGCGACGCGCGATGTCGTCGATGCGCGTGGCCGCAAAGCCACGCGCGGCGAACTCCTGCAGCGCGGCGTCCAGGATCTGACTGCTGCGCTCCTGTGGCGGCAGGCGGCGACGCGACGGGCCGTCCCCACCCCCCGCAACCGCGCGGAACGGGACCCTGGCGTCGGTTGTCGGCTCTGGCTTTTCCATGCGTTCGATGATATGCTAAAGACTGACTGGTCGGTCATTAATAACATGCAAACCACGATCCACCGAATCCCCTCAGTTGCCATCGGCAAGACATCGGTGAGATCCATTTCTGCGCCATCGGGCCACACATCCACGCGCGCGCACCAGTCCGGTGCACATCATGACGCCGCGCTGCCGCACACGAATCCAGGTGTCCAGCCGCAACGCAGCACATTTCCAGAAGGATCGCCATGAAATACAGCTTCAAGGGCAGCACCGTCCTCGTCAGCGGCGCGGGCTCCGGCATCGGCGCCGCCACGGCCCACCTGCTGGCGGCCAACGGGCTGAACGTCGTCGTCTCCGATCTGCAGATCGCCCCGGCACAGCGCGTGGTGGACGCGATCGTCCAGGGCGGTGGTCGTGCGATCGCGCACGCCGGCGACGTGGCCCGGCCGGAGACGGCGCAGGCCGCGGTCGACTGCGCGCTGGAGCACTTCGGCGCCCTGCACCTGGCCGTGAACAACGCCGGCGTCGGCACCGCGCCGCGCCCGGTGGCCGAGATGACCCCGACCGACTGGCAGTTCATCATCGACATCAACCTGAGCGGCGTGATGCACGCGCTGCGCGCCCAGATTCCGGCCCTGCTGCGCGCGGGGGGCGGCGCCATCGTGAACGTCTCGTCGATCCTCGGCCTGGTGGGCAGCGCGGGCGCGCCCGCCTACGTGGCAGCCAAGCACGGCGTCACCGGTCTCACGCGCTCCGCCGCCCTCGCCTATGCAGCGCAGGGGGTGCGCATCAACTCGGTGCACCCAGGTTACGTGCAGACTCCCATCCTGGACAACCTCGACGCCGAGATGCTGGCCGGCCTGGTGGGCCTGCATGCCATCGGCCGCATCGGTCAGCCGGATGAAATCGCCCACGCCATCGCCTTCCTGCTGTCCGACGCCGCGAGTTTCATGGCCGGCAGCACGCTGGTGGTGGACGGCGGCTACACGGCTGCATGACAGGAATCTGCCTCGAAGAACGATGGATGGTGGATGGCGCCGATCCCATGGCCGGGCCGTCCCGGGTCATGCGGACGCCGGCCCGTGCAGTTCGCCGATCCGCTTGAACGCGCAGCGGCATCCGGCTTGCTTCGATGCACCGTCACGTCACCCAATTCAACCTGGAAACGGCCGTTGACCGCTTGCAACCTTCTCCAAACCCGCATGGCCATGGACGTTGGCAGCTTCTCTCCCGTTCACCCCGTGGGTGAGCACGCCACACGCCCGCCAGCACCACTCTCGCCGCGCCATGCGTCGTTGATCGTCCTTGCGGGCACGCGCCTGCCGCGTCCTCTTGCCTCGCCTGCCATGCCGACAGCGGCACTGGCGGACGCGTCCAACTGCCGTTTCCAGGTTCAAAGCAAGCCATGGACAAGACCTCAAGACCGTACGTTCCTGCCGCCCTGGAAGCGCTGACGGCCGCACGCATGCTCCTGTTCCCGGGCTATCGCTGGGCCCTCGAGCTGGGCACCCAAATGACGGCGCTCACACTCGAGTTGCTGCGCGCGCAGCAGGCGGCCCTGGACCACCTCGCGTCCGATCCCCGCCAGCCACTGGCGCCTCCCGGTGCCCGGTTGACGATCCGCGACATCCATGATCGCGTGGCCGCTGCCGGCTTCCGCGAAATCAGCGAAATCGAGTGGGAAGACGGCTGCTACGAAGTCGAGGCGCGCGATGCCCGGGGACAGGCATTCGAACTGCGGGTCAACGGCAGCAACGGTGCGATCGAGGACATCGAGGCGCAGGACTGAGCGTCCCGCCGGCCCGACACAGCCCTTCCAGATCGAACCACGGAAAGAAAGAAGAACGACATGCGCTCATTGATGCACCTCGCGGCCCGTCACTGGTGGCTATTGCTGCTGCGCGGCCTGCTGGCGATCGCCTTCGGCGCCATGGCGCTGGCCTGGCCGGGGCCGACGGCAGCGGCGCTGGTGCTGCTGCTGGGCGCCTACCTCGCGGTCGACGGCGCGTTCGGCCTGCTCGACTGCATCCGCCACTGGGGCCTGCTGCACGACCGCTGGCTGTGGCTGCTGGAGGCCCTGCTCAGCCTGGTGGCCGGGACGGTGGCGCTGCTTGTGCCAGGCCTGACGGCGCTGGCGCTGCTGATGGTGATCGCCGCCTGGTCCATCGCCGCCGGGCTGCTGCGCATCGCGCTGGCGATCCGGTTGCGCAAGCTGATCGAGGGCGAATGGCGACTGGCGCTGGGCGGCCTGCTGTCGATCGCCTTCGGCATCCTGCTGTTCGTCCTGCCGGAAGCCGGCATGGTGTCGCTGGTCTGGCTGGTCGGCATCTGGGCATTGCTGCTCGGCGGCGCGTTCATCGCGCTGGCGCTGCAGCTGCGCCGGCTGGGCCGCGCGCTGTGAAACGGCGCCCCGCACCGACACGACAGGAACCGGACGATGCATAAGCCCGCATCATTCGGGTCGTGTGGACCGGCGACCATCATCGTCGGCGACGGCGCGCGGGAGCTGGGCTGAGCCATGATGAACCCCCGTCGCTTCGCCCTTGCCGCCACGCTGGTCCTCGCCGCCATGGCCCACGCCCAGACTCCCCTGCCCGCCGACGCCTCCGACCCGCGCACCATGGGCTGGATGCAGGGCTTTCCGCCGCCGGCGGACAAGACCATCCGCTTCACCGACCCGGACTACTTCAGCTTTCCCAGGCTGCGCTGGACCGTGTGCCACTTCCGCGAGCTGATGCCGACGGCCGGGGTCGATCGCGGTCCCGGCGCCGCCAGCGCGCTGCCGGTGGCGCTGGATCCCGGCATCGACGCGGTGCGCTTCACCCCGCTGGGTGGCGACACGCCCATGACCTGGGCCCAGGCCTTCGACGCCAATACCACCGACGGCCTGATCGTGCTGCAGCACGGCCGCATCGTCCATGAGCGCTATGCCGGCTGCCTGGATCAGCACACGCTGCACGGCGCAATGTCGCTCACCAAGTCCGTCACCGGCCTGCTGGGCGAGGTGCTGGTGGCCGAGGGTGCGCTGGACGAGAACGCCCGCGTCGGCGCGCTGATCCCGGAGCTGCAGGAGAGCGCCTTCGGCGACGCCACGGTGCGCGAGGTGCTGGACATGACGACGGCGCTGCAGTTCTCCGAGGACTACGCCGAACCGAAGGCCGAGGTCTGGGCCCATGCACAGGCCGGCAGCCTGCTGCCGCCGCCACCGGGTTACGCCGGGCCGCGCAGCTACTACGAGTCGCTGCAGCAGATCAGGAAGAGCGGCACGCACGGCCAGGTCTTCGGCTACAAGACGCCCAACTCTGACGCCCTGGGCTGGCTGCTGGCGCGCGCGAGCGGCAAGCCTGTCCACGAGTTGCTGGCCGAGCGCATCTGGCGCCGCATCGGCGCCGAGCGCGAGGCCTTCTACAC
>NZ_DAOKZG010000014.1:44652-67328 GCF_035325765.1 Ottowia sp. | reverse complement strand
CGGCGATTTCGTCAAAGGGGTTCATGCTCATCTTGACGTTGGCGATGTCCACGCCCGTGCCGTCGCTCTTGACGCGCACCTTGACGTTGTAGTCCACCACGCGCTTGACGGCGACGAGTGCTTTCATGCTGGGGTTCTCCTTGGTCTGGCAATCGGGGCGCGCGGTCGAGACGGTGGGCGGCGGCACAACGGCGCTTGCAATGATTCTAGTGGACGTGGCCCACCCAACCCTGCAATCATACGATAAAAAAGCACGATCGTGCTTTTTTAAGTACCGGCAGGCGGAACGGGAACCGGTGCCTGGTGCAGCACGCGCTGCGGAAACGGGATGTCGATGCCGTGCTCGCGCAAGCTGCGCAGGATCGCCAGGTTGACTTCCGACCGCAGGCCCAGGGCGCCGGCCTCGGGCTCGGCCATCCAGTAGCCGACGGTGAACTCGAGCGCGTCGGCGCCAAAGCCCGACAGGCCGACGAAGGGCGCCGGCTCGCGCAGCACCCGCGTGCTGGACAGTGCCGCCGCGCGCAGCAGGCGCAGCACCAGGTCGACGTCGCAGCCGTACTCGACGCCCACGGTGGTGCTTTGCCAGACGCGCCGGTCGGCCAGCGAGAGGTTCTCCACGCGCTGCGTCACCATCGTCTCGTTGGGAACGATGGCTTCGCTGCCCGAACCGCTGCGGATCACCGTGTAGCGCGCCCGGATGTCGGTGATCTGCCCTTCGAAGCCATCCACCCGCACGCTGTCGCCGATGCGCAGTGCACGTTCGGCCAGCACGACGAAGCCCGAGACGTAGTTGGATGCCAGTTGCTGCAGACCCAGGCCGATGCCGACGCCAATGGCGCCGCCGAGCACCGACAGCGTGGTCAGGTCGATCCCCACCGCGGTCAGGGCCACCAGCACCGCGACCAACATCAGCACGGCACGCACCGCGTTGGCCAGCATCTTACGCAGCGACAGGTTGCCACCGGCCGCGCCGCCGAGCAGCCGCGCCTCCACCACCGAAGCGAGCCACAGCGCCAGCAGCAGGGCGACGCCGACGTTGATGGCGCCGTCGATCACGCTGCGCAAGGTGAGCGTGGCGCCGCCCACCTTCCACTGCACGTCGCCCGCTTCTTCCAGCAGCACCGGCAGCAGCCCGCTGATCCAGAGCACCCACACGCCCCACACCAGCCAGGAGATCGAGCGCTCGAGCAGGCGGATCGCGCGCGCCTCGGGGAACGACGCCTGCAGCACCTTCACCCCCAGCCGGATCACGCACAGGGCCAGCAGCACGGGCAGCGCCACGCGCAGCAGCGGCGCCGCGTGTTGCGAGTGCAGCCAGGCGATCTGGGCCATCCAGATCAGGACCAGCCAGAGCAGCGGAAACAGCACGCCATCGAATCCGCGCTGGCCCAGCAGGATGCCGCTGGCCAGCCCGGCACGCTCCCGGCGATGGCGCAGCAGAACGGTCAACGCCCATGAAAGCAGGCCGCAGCCAGCGATCAGGGCCGCTTCACCCAGCACCGCAGGCCGTGTGACTGCCTCCAGCCATTCGCCCCAGTCGTCGATGCGCAGGCTGCGCTGGCGGCCCAGCGCGCCGCCCAGCAGCCCGTTCAGGGTGTCGTCGACTTGCGCCAAGCGGGCTCCCGCTTCTCGATGAATGCCTGCACGCCCTCCTGCGCCACGTCGTACATCATGTTGCAGGCCATGGTCTGGTTGGCCAGCTGGTAGGCGCCCTCGATGCCCAGTTCGCGTTGCTGGTAGAAGAGCTGCTTGCCGATGGCGATGGCCTCGCGCGGCTTCGCCAGGATGGCGCTGACCATGTCCTCGACCGCAGCGTCGAGCTGGTCCTCCGGCACGACACGATTGACCAGGCCACGCGCCCTGGCCTCGGGTGCCGAGATGAAACCTCCCGTGAGCAGCATCTCCATCGCCTGCTTGGGCTGCATGTTGCGCACCAGCGGCACGCTCGGCGTGCCGCAGAACAGGCCGACGTCGATGCCGTTGACGCCAAAGCGCGTGCTGTCGACGGCCACCGCCAGGTCGCACTGCGCCACCAGCTGGCACCCGGCCGCCGCCGCCACGCCCTGCACGCGCGCGATCACCGGCACCGGGAGCTTGAGCAGTGACAGCATCATGCGGCTGCACTGGCCGAACAGGTCCTGGTAGTAGTCGAGTCGCGGATTGGCCTTCATCTGCTTGAGATCGTGGCCGGCGCAGAAGGCCTTGCCGACGGCGCCGATCACCAGGACGCGCGCCTGGGCGTCGTCCGCGATGCGGGCGATCTGGCGCTGCAGCTCGGTCAGCACCGCTTCGCTGAGCACGTTGAAGGCCTTGGGCTGGTTGAGCGTGAGGCGGTGCACGCCGCGCGCGTCGACCGCGTGCAGGACCAGATCGGAGTCGGTGGTGGTGGACATGTGGAAAACCCCCTTTCAATCAAGAGCTGGTAGCCCGAGCATGACGCCCGATGGAATGACCGCGACCGCGCCAGGGTCAAGTGCCGGGCGCGCGCAGGGTGGCTCAGACGTCGGCCAGCACGCGCACGTGCGCCTCGACGCTGTTGGCCAGCGCGCGCAGGTTGTAGCCGCCTTCCAGGCAGCTCACGATGCGCCCCCCGGCGTGGCGCCGCGCCACCTCCTTCAGGCGTTCGGTGATCCAGGCATAGTCGCTTTCGACCAGGCCGAGCTGACCCATGTCGTCGTCGCGGTGGGCGTCGAAGCCGGCGCTGATCAGGATCAGCTCGGGCCGGTGCTGCTCCAGCCGCGGCATCCACATCATGTCGATCAGCTCACGGATGTCCATGCCGCGCGTGTACGCCGGCACCGGGCAGTTGACCAGATTGGCATCCTGGTGGGTCGAGCCGCCCGGCGGGTAGAACGGGTGCTGGAAGAAGCTGACCATCAGGATGCGTTCATCTCCAGCCACGATGTCCTCGGTGCCATTGCCGTGGTGCACGTCGAAGTCGACGATCGCCACGCGCTTGAGGCCGTGGCGTTGGCAGGCGTACTTGGCCGCCACCGCGACGTTGTTGAAGAAGCAGAAGCCCATGGCCTGGTCGCGCGTGGCGTGGTGGCCGGGCGGGCGCGTCAGGCAGAAGGCGTTTTCCAGCTCGCCGCCGAGCACGGCGTCGACGGCGTCGATGGCCGCGCCCGCGGACAGCACGGCGGCGTGCCAGGTGTGGCTGTTCATCGACGTGTCCGGGTCGAGCGAGAACGCGTCGGGACCGCCGGCCGCGACCTCCTCGATCAGGATCTCGCTGAGCCCGCGCAGCGCCGCGACATGGCGTCGCCCGTGCGCCAGCAACAGCTCGCCCATGCCGGCCGGCGTGGGCTCGCGCCGGTCCAGCACGTCGGCAACTCCGGTGACCAGCAGCCGATCCTCGATCGCGTCGATGCGCTCGGGACACTCGGGATGACCCGCGCCCATCTCATGTCGCCGACAGTCGGGATGCACAAAATACCCGGTTCGTCCCACAGTCAGTCTCCTGGCTCGGCAGAATTGGCGAAATTTCTTGTTACCTTCGACCCATGGATGTCAAACCAAAGATCAAGGCCATCACTAATCAGCTTAACACCATCATGGTCGGCAAGGCGGCCCAGGTCGCCTCCAGCGTGGTGTGCCTGCTGGCCGGCGGCCACCTGCTGATCGAGGACCTGCCGGGGGTGGGCAAGACGACGCTGGCGCACGCGCTGGCGCGCAGCTTCGGCCTGGCGTTCTCGCGTGTGCAGTTCACGGCCGACCTGATGCCGAGCGACCTGACGGGCGTCTCGGTGTACGACCGCGGGCGCGAGTCCTTCGTGTTTCATCCGGGCCCGGTGTTCGCCCAGGTGCTGCTGGCCGACGAGATCAATCGCGCCAGCCCGAAGACCCAAAGCGCGCTGCTGGAAGCCATGGAGGAGCGCCAGGTGACGGTCGAGGGCGCGACGCGTCCGCTGCCGCGGCCGTTCTTCGTCATCGCCACGCAGAACCCGCACGACGAACTGGGCACCTATGCGCTGCCGCAATCTCAGCTCGACCGCTTCCTGATGCGCATCAGCCTGGGCTATCCCGAACGGAATGCCGAGCGCGCCCTGCTGGTCGGGCACGACCGGCGCGAGCTGGTCGAGGCCCTGCCGGCCGCGCTGGCGCCGGCGGACCTGGCGTCCCTGCAGCAGGCCGTGGCCGCGGTGCAGGTGGCGGAGCCCCTGCTGGACTACCTGCAGGACCTGATCGCGGCGACGCGCTCGGGCCGCTGGTTCGTGCACGGGCTGTCACCGCGCGCCGGCATTGCGCTGCTGCGCGCGGCGCGTGCCCAGGCGCTGATCGCGGGGCGCGGCTACGTGGCCCCGGACGACCTGCAGGCCGTGCTGCCGACCTGCATCGCGCACCGTCTGGTGCCGGTGAGCGAGGCCGGCCGCGGCGCGGTGGAGCAGGTGCACGCGATGATCGACGCCGTGCCCCTGCCGTGACATGGAGCACCCCGTGCTGCCGCGCTCCATCCCCTGCCAGCGGGACGCACCAGTGGCCACGGATGCCCCGACTGGCCTCCTCCGCGGCCGACCCGGCTTCCATGAAGAATGAAATGACGGCATGCCCCACGCCATGGCGCGCTGCCCGGTCACGCGCCACCCCAGCGGCGCGCATCATTTCGCCATCGCGCCCATGAGCACGGCCGCGGCGCCGCCCTGGTGGGCCCTGCATGCACGCGCCCGCGCACGCCTCGCGCGCTGGTGGCAGGCGCGCCTGCCGGCCACCGACACGCTGACGCTGACCCAGCGCAACGTCTACATCCTGCCCTCGCGCGCGGGCTGGATGCTGGCGGCGACCTTGGCGGTGCTGCTGGTCACCTCGATCAACTACCAGCTCAACCTGGGCTACCTGCTGACCTTCCTGCTGGCTGGCTGCGCCGCCGCCGGCATGGTGGTGGGACATGCCACGCTGCGCGGGCTGGTGCTCAACCTGCGGCCACCACAGGCGCTGTTTGCCGGCGCGCCGGCCACGCTGGAACTGCGGCTGATCAACCTGCGCCCGCGGCCACGGCTGGCAATTGGCGTCGCCACCGAGGCGCAGCGCCAATGGGCCTGGGCCGACGTGCCGGCCGGTGCCGAAGCGGGGCTCGAGGTGCGGTTCCAACCGGCACGGCGCGGCCTGCACCCCTGTCCGGTGCTGCGCGTCGAAACGCGCTTTCCGCTCGGCACCTTCCGCATCTGGGCGCTGTGGCGGCCGGCGGCCCAGGTGCTGGTCTATCCGGCGCCCGAGCCGCAGGCCCCGCCGCTGCCGGGTGGGCAGCCCACGGCCGGCGCCGGGCTGGCGCGCCAGGCGCGCGCCAGCGACGAATTCGACGGCGTGCGCGGCTACCAGGCGGGCGATCCGATGAAGCGCATCGTGTGGAAGAAGTACGCGCGCTCGGGCGAGCTGGTGACGCGCGACACGCAGCAGGCGCAGCGCCAGGCCCTGTGGCTGGATTTCGCCCGCCTCGGCGGGCTGGACACCGAAGCGCGCCTGTCGCGCCTGGCGGCCTGGGTGCTGGCAGCGGACCGCCAGGGCCTCGACTACGGCCTGCGGCTTCCGGGCCTCGAGCTCGCCCCCGACAGCGGCATGGCGCAGCGCCTGCGCTGCCTGGAAGCGCTGGCGCGCTGCTGATGATGAAAGCCTGGATCGGCCGCCTGCAGTCCTTGCCGCGCGAGGCGCGCGACACCCTGTTCGTGCTGCTGCTGGTGGCCTGGATCGTGCTGCCGCAGGTGCCCTACCTGCCGCTCTGGTGCAGCGCCCTGGTGGCCATCGTGCTGATCTTTCGCGGCTGGCTGGCGCTGGGCAGCCGCGCGCTGCCGGGCCGCTGGTGGCTGGCGGGCCTGCTGGTGCTGGCCGTGTTCGCCACCCGGCGCAGCCATGGCACCCTGGTCGGACAGGAGGCTGGAGTCACCCTGGTGGTATCGCTGCTGGCCCTCAAGACGCTGGAGTTGCGCGCGCGGCGCGACGCGCTGGTGGTGTTCTTTCTCGGCTTCTTCACCATGTTGACCGGCTTTTTCGAGTCCCAGTCGCTGCTGCGCGCCGCGGCCGTGCTGGTGGGCCTGCTCGGCCTGCTGACGGCGCTGATCAACGCCCACCGACCCGTCGGCCTGC
This sequence comes from Ottowia sp., assembly GCF_035325765.1. GTDB lineage: Bacteria > Pseudomonadota > Gammaproteobacteria > Burkholderiales > Burkholderiaceae_C > Ottowia. The sequence goes on along the minus strand of NZ_DAOKZG010000014.1, from coordinate 61,250 downwards.
CCAGCCTGCGCGAATCCGCGGGGCTGGCCCTGCGCATGACGCTGGCGGGCGCGCCGGTGATGCTGGCGCTGTTCCTGCTGTTTCCGCGCTTCGCGCCGCTGTGGGGCATGCCGAGCGACAGCGCGACGGGGCGCAGCGGCCTGTCCTCGTCGATGGCGGTGGGCAGCGTGGCCGAACTGGCGCTGGACGACGGCATTGCGCTGCGCGTGCGTTTCGAGGGCGCGCCGCCGCCACAGGCCGCGCTGTACTTTCGCGGCCCGGTGCTGAGCCGCTTCGATGGCCGCAACTGGACCGCCGCCGGCGGCGGCGACGGCTTCGACGCCGCGCTCGGCCCGCCGCCGCGCGACCTGCGCGTGGCCGGCGCGCCGATCGACTACGAAGTCACGCTCGAGCCCAGCCGCCGCCCCTGGCTGCTGACACTGGATGCCGCGCCGCAGGCACCGGACCTGCCGCCCCACTGGCGCGCGCGCCAGAGCCCCGACCTGCAATGGCTGAGCGCGCGTCCGGTGACCGAGCTGCTGCGCTACCGGGCCCGCAGCTACACGGACTTCAGCTATGGCCAGGCCGGCTGGGACGGCCAGCCGCGGCGCGACCTCGGACGCTTCCTGGAATTGCCGGCCGGCTACAACCCGCGCACGCTGGAACTGGCGGAGACACTGCGACGCCAGGCGCCCGAGGGCGACGCCGGCACCCTGATCGAGGCTGCCTTGCAGCGCCTGCGCGACGGCGGCTACCGCTACACGCTGGAACCCGGCGTCTACGGGCGCGATAGCGCCGACGAATTCTGGTTCGACCGCAAGGCCGGGTTCTGCGAGCACATCGCCTCGGCCTTCGTCGTGCTGCTGCGCGGCGCCGGCGTGCCAGCGCGCATCGTGACCGGCTTCCAGGGCGGCGAACTGAACGGCGTCGACGGCTACTGGACGGTGCGCAACGCCGACGCCCACGCCTGGACCGAAGCCTGGCTGGCCGGGCGCGGCTGGGTGCGCGTCGACCCCACCGGGGCCGTCATGCCCGGTCGCGTCGGCCAGGCGCAGCGCCTGCGCGCCGCCCCCGGCCTGGTCGCCAGCGCGCTCGGCGCCTGGAGCCCGAACCTGCTGACGCGGCTGCGTGCCACCTGGGAGGCGATCGACAACGGCTGGAACCAGTGGGTGCTCAGTTACACGCAGGATCGCCAGTTCGGCCTGCTGCGCTGGCTCGGCGTGGCCGAACCGAACTGGCAGGACCTGGGGCGCGTGCTGGCCGGCTTGCTGGCGCTGGGTGCGCTGGGCGCAGCCGCCTGGGCGGCATGGGAGCGCAGCGAGCACGACCCCTGGCTGCGCCTGCTGGAGCGCGCACGCCGACGCCTGCGTCGCCTGGGCCTTGCCGTGCCGGCGCAGGCCGCGCCGCGGCAACTGGCGCAGCTCGTCTCCGATCCGGCTCAGGCGGGGCGCCTGCCGCCCGCGCTGCGCAGCGCATTGGCAGACTGGCTGATCGCCCTCGAGCGCCAGCGCTACGATCCGGCCGCCAGCCGCAACGGCCCCACGCTGGCTACACTGGGGCGTGTGTTTCGCCACCTGCCGTGGCCGCGTCCGTCCTGAGAGAGCCCCATGTCTGCCCGCCGGCGCCCCGCATCCCTGCCCCGTCTGCTCGTCGCCTGCCTGCTGCTGGCCGGCAGCGGCGCCCAGGCGCAAGGCGTTGGCGCCACGCACTACGCCGATCGCAGTGACGCCATGGCGCTGGCCGACGAAATCGCCGCGCGGCGCGATCTGGACCCCACCTGGGTGCGCCGCGTGATCGGCCAGGCGGCCTTTCTGAGCCAGGTGCCCCGCCTGATGCTGCCCCCCACGCGCGGCACGGCGAAGAACTGGCGCGCCTACCGCGCCCGCTTCATCGATGCCGCGCGCATTCGCGCCGGCGTGCGCTTCTGGCGCCGCAACCACGAGGCACTGGCGCGCGCGCAGGCCGAATTCGGCGTGCCGCCCGAAATCATCGTCGGCATCATCGGCGTGGAAACCATCTACGGCGAGAACACCGGCAAGTATCGGGTGCTCGACGCGCTGGCCACGCTCAGCTTCGACTTTCCGGCCGCGCATCCCCGGGCGGAGGCGCGACGGGCCTTTTTCCAGCGCGAGCTCGAGCACTTCCTGACCCTGGTCGACCACAGCGGCACCGACGCGCTGCAACCGCGCGGCAGCTACGCCGGCGCCATGGGGCTGCCGCAGTTCATGCCCTCGAGCTGGCGCCGCTACGCGGTCGACTTCGACGGCGATGGCCGGATCGACCTGTGGGGCAGCGAGGCCGACGCCATCGGTTCGGTGGCGCACTATTTCCAGGCGCACGGCTGGCAACCGGACATGCCGACCCACTACGCGGTGCGGCTGGGCCCCGAGGCCGACCTGCCGGCACTGCTGGAACCCGACATCCGCCCGTCCTTCGAGCCCGCGCAGTTCGAGGCCCTGGGCGGCCTGCTCGAACCGGCCGGCCAGGCCCACCAGGGCCCTCTGGCCCTGATCGAGCTGCAGAACGGCGACCCGGCCGAACCGGGCAACGAAGCGAGCTACGTCGCCGGTACCGGGAACTTCTACGCCATCACGCGCTACAACTGGAGCAGCTACTACGCGATGGCAGTGATCGAACTGGGGCGCGCGGTCGCGACGGCAATGGGACGCTGAAGGCGCGCCGCGCCTCAGCTCAGAACACACCCGCGGCCAGCCCTGCCGCCAAGCCGGCGCCCAGCTCGGCGCAGCGCGCCAGGTCCCGCGCGCAGATCGTCTTGGGCGCCAGGATGCGCTCCGGCGTCTGCGCATGGGTGCAGACGATCAGGCCGGGCGCAATGGGCCTCAGCCGCCAGCCGGTGGCGATGCGCTCGAGCTGGCGCAGCGCATTGCCGCCGTCGCTGCCGGCGCAGATCATGGCGGCGTAGGGGCGGCCGTTGGCGTGCCCCAGCACCGGGTAGTAGCAGCGGTCGAAGAAGTCCTTCATCATGCCGGCCAGGGCGGCCAGGTTTTCCGGCGCCGCGAACAGGTAGCCGTCGGCCGCCAGCACGTCGTCGGGCCCGGCGTCGGCCGCACGCAGCAGCCGCACCGTGACATCCGGCTCCGCCTGCGCCGCCTGGCCCGCGGCCTCGGCCATCTGGCGCGAGCCACCGGTCAGGCTGTGCCAGACGATCAGCAGGGTCTTGCGGGACATGTTGCTCGTCTTCTGTGCGGGGGCCGGATCGCGGACGGGGCGATGCGCGCCGGCCGACGCGTCCCCGCCCGGCCGTTGCCTGGCGTTGGTGAGCTCATGACGGGCGATGATGCCAGTAACGCGCCGCTCGCTCGCGCTCGCAGTGCACCACCTCCGGCGTGCTGCTGCGCCAGTGCATGGCGCCGCAGCGTGGCGAGTCGAACAGCGCGATGCCGCGTTCCAGGTAGCGCGCCGTGACGGCCGGCGCGGGATGGCCGAAACGGTTGCGGTAGCCCGCCTGCACCAGGGCAACGCGGGGCTGCACGGCGTCCAGCAGGAGCGGCGACGACGAGGTCTTGCTGCCATGGTGCGGCACCAGCAGGGCGTCGCTGCGCAGGCCTGCACCGTGCGCGGCCGCCAGCGTGCGCTCCTGGGCCCGCTCGATGTCGCCCGCCAGCAGCACCGAGGCACCCCGGGCATCTTCCACCCGCAGCACGCAACTGACGTCGTTGCTGCGGCGCGCGCCGGCCAGCGCGTCCGCGGCCGGGTGCAGCACCTCGAACCGCACCTCGTCCCAGTCCCAGCGCTGGCCCGCGAGGCAGCTCCGGCCCGGCGGCAGGCCCGCCAGCTCGCGTCCGGGTTCGATGGATGCCAGCAGGTCTGCGCGCGGCTGCGCCGCCAGCACCGGCAGCGCGCCACCCGTGTGGTCGTTGTCGCGGTGGCTGAGCACCAGCAGGTCGAGTCGCTCGCCGAGGGCGCGCAGCAGTGGCACCAGCACGCGGTGGCCGGCATCGCTGTCGGGGCCGTAACGCGGCCCGGCGTCGTACAGCAGGCTGTGGCTGGCCGTGCGCAGCAGCACCGCGCTCCCCTGCCCGACATCGACCGCCAGCAGGTCGAACGTGCCGGCGGCCGGTCGCGCCGGCTGCCACAGCACCAGGGGCAACAGCAGCGGCACGCCGGCCAGGCGCAGCGGCCAGGGCCAGCGCAGCGCCAGCAGCACGCCACCGGCCACGGCGGCAGCACCCAGCAGCAGGGGCGCCGCCGCCACCGACACCTGGGCCCCGGGCCAGGACGCCAGCCACTGCAGCAGCAGCGACAGCGGCTGCAGGGCCCAGGCCGCCAGCGTCCACAGCGGCGCCCACAACACGCCCGCCAGCGCCACCGGCGTGATCGCCAGCGTGACCCAGGGAATGGCGACCAGGTTGGCCAGGAACCCCACCACCGAGGCCTGGCCGAACAGGATCAGCGTCAGCGGCGTCAGCGCGATCGTCACCACGCCCTGTTCGCGCACCAGCAGCACGAGCTGCGCCCGCAGCCCCTGGCGCCCCCGTTCGGCAGCGCGTGCATCGGTGGCAAACAGGATGCCGACCGCCACGAAGCTGAGCCAGAAGCCGGCCTGCAGCAGGGCCCACGGGTCGAGCACCAGCACGATGGCGCAGGCCCACAGCCAGTTCAGCCACCAGGGCCAGCGCAGCCCCGCCAGGCGCAGCACCAGCATGCCGGCCAGCATCAGCACGGTGCGCTGGGCCGGCACGCCCCAGCCGCTGAACATCGCATACGCCGCCGCCAGCAGCACGCCGCCGACCCAGGCCGCGCTGGGCGCCGGCAGCCACAGGCAGGGATTGAAGCGGCGCCGGCCCGCCCACAGGCCCAGGCGCCGCCAGGACCAGCCGACCAGGCCCGCGGCCAGCCAGGCGAACATGGTGATGTGCAGGCCCGAAATGCTCATCAGGTGCGCCACGCCGGTGGCGCGGAACACGTCCCAGTCGGCCTGCTCGATCACGTTCTGGTCGCCGGTGACGAGGGCGGCGACGATGCCGGCGCGCCGCTCGGCCGCTGCGTCGCCGGCGCCACCCGCCGTGGCCAGGATGCGGTCGCGCACCGACTGTCGGGCCCGCTCGACCGGATGCCCCTGGTGCTGCGCCAGCCGCTGCGGCGGCGCGTCGCGCGCCCCGGTGCGGACGTAGCCGGTGGCGCCGATGCCCTGTCCCCAGAGCCACAGCTCGTGATCGAAGCCATGCGGGTTCAGGTTGCCGTGCGGCGCCTTCAGGCGCGCCGCGAGGCGCCAGCGATCCCCCACGGCGAGTGGCGGCAGCGCCGCCGTGGGAGCAACCCGGCCCGCCGCATCGCGCTCCCAGGCCGAACGTTCGTACCAGCCCAGCTGGATCCGTCCGGGCAGCGCCACCACCGCGCCGTCCAGCAGCGCCTGTTCGACATCGAGCTGAAAGCGCCAGCCCAGCGCGCCGTGCTGCGGCATGCGCGCGACCACGCCGGTCAGGTCGAGGTCGCGACCCTCGAGCGCCGGGTCGATGCGCTCGGCCTGCAGCACCGACGCGCGCCAGCCGGCCACGCCCCAGCCGAGCAGGATGCCCGCCAGCAGCCAGGCAATGGCCAGCCCAGGTCGGCGCCAGCGCGACATCGCCCAGCCCGCCGCCAGCAGCAGCCCGAGCGCGGCCAGCACTGCCACCCGGTAGCCCGACGTGGCACCCAGCGCAGCCTGCTGCAGCTGCAGAGCCGTACCCAGCACCCAGCCGGCGGGCAGTGCCGGCAGCAGCCAGGCCGCCAGCCGCGCTTCACCATGCGCCCTCTCAGACCGCGTCGCCACCAAGAAGCAGGCCCTCCCGTTCCCCGCAGGCTACATCATCCCAAAACCGGCCGTCGACGCCGCGAGAGGATCTCGATGCCGACGCAGCCATGCGCCCGGGTCCTTCCGTGCGTGTCCAGCGGCTGGATGAAGACGCCGTGCATCCACCCGCTCCACCGGCGTCGCGCCAGGATCCCGCGCACAGGTCTCGGGGACTTGAGCGCCCTGGTCCGCACCCGGGCAGCAGCTCGCGCGGCGCCGGTGAACGGGCCATGCACATGGGGATGGGGCGGCAGCTGGCTGGGAATGCCGCAGACATCCCGCGGGAGGATGGATCGGGCCCGGCTGGCGCGCGGTACAGTGCTTCCCGGCGGCGCACCGCGGCGCAGCATCCTTCGTTTCCCCTACCGACGAGCCATCACCATGAGCATCAGCAAGCGACTTGAACAACTGGGCATCATCCTGCCCCCGGTGGCCACCCCGGCCGCCGCCTATGTGCCCTACGCGCGCAGCGGCAACCTCGTATTCCTGTCCGGCCACATCGCGCGCAAGGACGGCAAGCCCTGGGTCGGCAAGCTGGGCGCCACCATGGACACGGCCGAGGGCGCCCAGGCGGCGCGCGCCGTCGCCATCGACCTGATGGGCACGCTGCATGCGGCCACCGGCGATCTCGATCGCGTCAAGCGCATTGTCAAGGTCATGAGCCTGGTCAACTCGACGCTCGACTACACCGAGCAGCACCTGGTCACCAATGGCTGCTCCGAGCTGCTGGGCGAGGTGTTCGGCGACGCCGGCAAGCACGCGCGCAGCGCCTTTGGCGTGGCCGCCCTCCCGCTTGGCGCCTGCGTCGAGATCGAGTTGATCGCCGAAGTCGACTGAACCGGCGCCCGCACGCATCTCAGCGGCGCGGCGCCTTGAGTTTCTCGAACGCCGAAGCCATTGCCGTGCCCACCGGCGGCGCGCGATCGCGCCCGGCGCCGTAAGCCGCGCGTCCGCCGCGACCGGCCTGCTCGAAGCGATTCCCGCGCGGCGCATCGTGCGCCACGCCGCGGCGCGGCGGCGCGGCGTCCAGCTTCATGCTCAGGCTGATGCGGCCGCGCGCGGCATCCACTTCCAGCACCCGGACCTTGACGATCTGCCCGGTCCTGACGACCTCGCGCGCATCCTGCACGAACTTGTGGGCCAGCTGGCTCACGTGCACCAGGCCGTCCTGGTGCACACCCAGGTCGACGAAGGCACCAAACGCGGCCACGTTGCTCACCGTGCCCTCCAGCACCATGCCTTCGCGCAAGTCGGCCAGGTTCTCGATGCCCTCGTTGAAGCGCGCCACCCTGAAGTCCGGCCGCGGGTCGCGCCCGGGCTTTTCCAGCTCGGCCAGAATGTCCCGCACCGTGACGGCGCCGAACCTGTCGGTCGCATACTGCTCGGCCCGCAGCGACTTCAGCAGTTCGGCCCGCCCCATCAACTGCTCGATCGGCTTGCCGGTCTGCAGGATGATCTGCTCGACCACCGGATAAGTCTCGGGATGCACGCCGGTCAGGTCGAGCGGGTTGTCGCCGCCGCGGATGCGCAGGAAGCCCGCGCTCTGCTCGAAGGTCTTGGGCCCCAGGCCGCTGACCTCGAGCAACTGCTGGCGGCTCCTGAAGGCTCCGTGCTGCTCGCGCCAGCGCACCATGGCCCGCGCCACGCCGGGCGTCAGCCCCGACACCCGGCTCAGCAGCGGCGCGCTGGCCGTATTCAGGTCCACGCCGACGCCGTTCACGCAGTCCTCCACCACCGCGTCCAGCGCGCGCGCCAGTTCGCCCTGGTTGACGTCGTGCTGGTACTGGCCGACGCCGATGCTCTTGGGGTCGATCTTCACCAGCTCGGCCAGCGGATCCTGCAGGCGCCGCGCGATGCTGGCGGCGCCGCGCAGGCTGACGTCGACGCCCGGCAGTTCCTGGCTGGCGTATTCGCTGGCCGAATAGACCGAGGCGCCGGCCTCGCTGATAACCACCTTCTGAATGGCAGGCTGTGCTGTCCCGGCCTGCGCCTGCACCTGCCTGATCAGCTCGCCCGCGAGCCGGTCGGTCTCGCGGCTGGCCGTGCCGTTGCCAATCGCGATCAGCTCCACGCCATGCCGAGCGACCAGCGCGGCAAGGGCGTGCAGGCTGCCGTCCCAATCCCGGCGCGGCTCGTGCGGGTAGATGGTGGCGGTCTCCAGCAGCTTTCCGGTGGCGTCCACCACCGCCACCTTGACGCCGGTGCGAATGCCGGGATCGAGGCCCATCACCACCTTCTGGCCGGCCGGCGCGGCCAGCAGCAGGTCGCGCAGGTTGTCGGCAAAGACCTTGATCGCCACCTGTTCGGCGCCCTCGCGCAGACGCGCGAACAGGTCGCGCTCGGTGGACAACGACAGCTTGACGCGCCAGGTCCAGCTCACGCACTTGCGCAGCAGGTCATCCGCCGCCCGGCCCTGGTGGCGCCAGCCCAGGTGCAGCGCGATGCGCCCTTCCGCCAGGCTCGCGGCCGCGCGCGCCCCCGCTGCGCCGCCCCCCGAGGGGGCCGCGCCGTGTGCGGCAGCAGCCCCTCCCTGCGGCGGCGAACCGGCGGACGCGGCGCCCTCCGGCAACATCAGCCTGACCTCGAGGAATTCAAGCTGGCGGCCGCGGAACACCGCCAGCGCCCGGTGGCTGGGCACGCGGCCGATCGGCTCGTCATAGTCGAAGTAGTCGCGAAACTTCGCCACCTCGGGGTCGTTCTCGTTGCGGCCCGCGACCAGGCGGCTCTGCAGCACGCCTTCCGACCACGACCAATCGCGCAGCGAGCGCACCAGCGCGGCATCCTCGGCCCAGCGTTCCGACAGGATGTCGCGCACCCCGTCCAGCACCGCAGCCACGCTGGTGAAGTCCTCGCCGCCCTCGCCCTTCTCGGCGCGGACGAAAGACTCGGCCTCGATGGCCGGGTCCAGCGCGGGGTCGGCCCACAGCCGGTCGGCCAGTGGCTCGAGGCCGAATTCGCGCGCGATCTGGCCCCGGGTGCGGCGCCGCGGCTTGTAGGGCAGGTACAGGTCTTCCAGCGCCTGCTTGGTGGCCGCGCCTTCGAGAGCGGCGCGCAGCGGCGGCGTCAGCTTGCCCTGGGCCTCGATGCTGTCGAGGATGACCCGACGGCGCTCGGCCAGTTCGCGCAGGTAGACCAGGCGGACCTGCAACTCGCGCAGTTGCGCGTCGTCCAGCCCCTGCGTGGCCTCCTTGCGATAGCGCGCGATGAAAGGCACGGTGGCGCCGCCGTCCAGCAGCTCGACGGCCGCCTGCACCTGCGCCGGGCGAACCTTCAGCTCGCCCGCGATTTGTTCGTTGATGGATTGCATGAAAGCCGGATCGGCGCGCCGGCAGACCGTGGAGCGGCGGCGCCTCGCATGAGGGAGCGCCGAGTCTGCCACAGGCGCTCGCGGCACCCGCGCCCCGCACTGGCGCGCGCGCCCGAGCCACAAGCCCGCGGTGGCGCGGTGGCCAAGGTCAGCCCGCCAGCCCGCCCACGCGCCCCGGCCGCCGGATCCGATCATCCATGATGCATGCATGCGGCCGGCTGGGCGCAGCCTCCCAGCCGTACCGTGCGACGCAGCTTCCCGGCCCCTGCGCAAGGCTGGCCGGGCGAGCGCGCTCGCCACCTGCGCGCTGTGCCCGAAGGGGCCGCGGCGCTCAGTGGTGCGGCAGTCCGATACCCGGCGCCGGGCTCACGGGCGGCTGGTGCAGCGCCAGCGGCACGCGCAGCACCATGCGCACGCCCTGCCCGTGCCGGCTCTCGAACGACAACTGCGCGCCCAGTTGGCGCGCCCGGGCGCGGATGCCGGACAGGCCCTTGCCGAGTGGCGCATCGCTCGCCCCGCCCGCCGCCCGCTGCAAGGGCAGGCCGACCCCGTTGTCGGCGATCTCCAGCCGCAGCGCCTGCGCCGACCTGGCGTGCGAACACACCACCGTGACCGCGCTGGCGCCGGAATGCCGCACCACGTTGGCCAGTGCCTCCTGCGCGATGCGCAGGACGTGCCGTGCGGCATCGCCGCGCACGCTGTCGAGCACCTCCTCGTCGGCGATCAGCCAGCGCAGGTCGATGCGCGCATCGTCCAGCAGCGGCTGCATGCGGTAGCGCAGGCTCGCCAGCAGGCTGAGCACCGAGGCGTCCTCGTCCACGCCATCGACCAGGAGCTTCAGCTCGACCTGGCACTCGCGCAGGCGCGCCGCCGTGGTGCGCTGGTCGGGCGAGCCAGCGTCCAGCGCCGAGATGATGGACGTCAGGTGCGAACCAACGCCATCGTGCAGGTCCTGAGCCAGTTGGCGACGCACCTGCGTGCTGTTCTCGCCATGACGTCCCCCGCGCACCCGGCGCGTCGCCATCAGCCACAGCACCAGCATGATCAGCGAATACAGCACCTGGGGCCAGGACGCCGCCACGACGCCGCCCTGCGCCGCGTCCATGTCGGACGACATCACGCCCAGCGCCGCGATCGCCGCCAGCAACATGGTCCAGCCCCGCGTCGCGCCATGCCGCCACAGCGCGTGCGCCATCATGGCGATCAGCAGCGTGGTGAAACCAAGGTTGAACCACTCCCAGGCCGGAACGCCGGGCCAGGGCCAGGTCGCCGCCGGCCAGGCCGCCAGGCCCAGTCCGACCACGCTCTGGATGCCCAGCAGCACATGATGCATGGGCCCGCCCCCGCGCAGCAGCACCATCACGAACACCGTCACGCTGATGATCATCAGCTGGTACATCACGCGCGTGGCGCCCACCAGCCACTCGCCGGCCGGCCACCCCCCAGTCGCCAGCAGATGCACGCCCGCCAGTCCGGCGAAGGGCAGCAGGGTCGCCAGATACACCCAGTCCAGCCGATGGCGCTCGCCCCAGCCGCCGAGCAGGGCGCGTCCGGCCAGCGCCAGCGCCGACAGCAGCACCAGCCACTGCATGGTCTCGAGCAGTGCACGCCAGTACACGGACATGCTGGACTCAATCACGACAGGCTCCGATCTTCAGGACATCACGAACGGCTCCGGACTCCATCCCCGTCAGAGCAGGCCCCACTGCGACGCCAGGTTCACGGCCTGGGCACGCGTGCGCACGTGCAGCTTGCGGTAGATGTTCTTGATGTGGGCATTGACGGTCTGGTCGCTGATGCCCAGGCGCTTGCCGATCTCGCCGCTGGTGTAGCCGCTGGCCACCTGGCGCAGGATTTCGCGCTCGCGCTCGGACAGCTTCTCGCCGCCGGCGCCGACGTGGGCCGCGCGCGCCGCGGACGCACGCAGGGGCTGGCCCTCCAGCCGCCGCAGCAGGCGCCGCGCCAGGTTGGGCGTGATCGAGGCACCGCCATTGACCACCTGCAGCACCGCCTGCGGGAAACTGTCGAACCAGGAGTTCTTGATCAGGTAGCCGGTCGCGCCCAGCTCGAAGGCGCGCACCGCGTAGTCCTCGTCCTCCATCGCCGAGATCACCACGGCCTCGGCCAGGGGACGCGTCGACTTCATCAGCTCGATCAGCTCGAACCCGGTGCCGTCGCCCAGGTTCAGGTCGACCAGCATCACGTCGAACACATGCTGCGCGATCAGGCGCCGTGCCTCGCGCACCGAACTGGCCTGACCCAGCAGGTCGATGCGCGCGTCCGCAAGCAGTTCCTGCGCCATCACCTGGCGCATGTGCGGATCGTCGTCGATCAGCAGCACCCGCACCGGCTGCTCGGGCTGACCAATCAGAAATGGCGGCCACGTGGACGGCGCCGGGGCCGACGTGGTCACCTTGGGCAGCGTCGACACCATGGCGCCGCCCAGCCCTGCATGGGGCCGACCTGTTGACACATTCATTGACCTCTCCCTTCACAACGTCCGGATATCTCCGGATTCGTCTTGACAACCGCGCCTTTCACAAAGGCCGAGCCGCCATGATTTCTGGCAATCATGCCCATGGTCGGGCTCTTTTTGTGAATTGCGTCAGGCAATGTTCGTCTCAAAACGACTTTTGCGCAACAAATTCACGGTCGTTTGTTAAATGTTTCGTGTGACATGTTTTGTTTCATTCCCTTTTCAAAGTCTCAACAACTACGTTTTTCATAGCTCGGCCGGCACCTGTTGCAACGCGCAGGGGCGTAGCGCCGGGCGGCGGACCCGGCTCGGCCCCCCATGTCTTGTGTATCCACTCGTCGGGATTGGACGCGCCGCCTGGACGGTGCAAAGTGACCCCAGACAACGCCGAAAGCCAAGCTTCCATCGAAAACCAGAAAGCAGGCTCAGGCAGCGTCGAACCGGCGACCACTGGAATGGGCCAGGGGCCACCGACTTGAGACCCTGAACCTTTGGAGGACCTTCATCATGAAAAAGCAACTTGCCATTCTGGCCGCGCTGACTCTGACTGCGGGCATGGCCTATGCTAGTGGCAACGACAAGTGCTACAAGGACTGCGCACCCCCGCCCCCGCCGCCGCCGACCAACACTGCCTGCGACGTGTGCTCGCATGACGTCATCGTCAAGGGCCCGCAGATCCAGGCCACCTCGATGTGGGGCAGCGCCTCGGTCGCCGCCGCTGACAACAACAGCAGCGCGCAGAACAACGGCTCGAGCAACACTGCCGGCGTGCTGATCGACAAGGGCGTCAAATCGACGCAGATGACCTCGCTGAGCCACACCGGCGTACTCGCCATGGCAAACAATAATTCTCGTGCGAGCAACAACATGGCGAGCAACATCGGCAGCGTGGGTGTCGGCGCCGAACAACTGCAGGCCTTTGCCGCCAAGGGTTCGTTCGTGGGCGCCATCGCAAACAACAACTCCAGGGCCGTGCAGAACTACTCCACCAACAACGGCTGCGTGACCTGCTCCAACTGAGGCTTGATGCCGCCTTCGGGGCGGCCTGAAGCGCGGCGGATCCGGCGGCCGTGCCCCGGTTCCGCCGTTTGTCTGAACTTCAACGGAGAAGTGCCATGAAGCCCAGGCTTTTGCATGCTGCGCTGGCCGGTGCGCTGCTCGGACTGTGCCAGGGAGCGTGGGCGCAACTGGCGCCCGGCTCGGACCCGATCGTGCTTGGCGCCCAGGTGAACTACCTGGCGATGCCGACGGCGGCCCCACAGGCCTCGGGCCAGTTGGACGGCGCCAACGCGATGCCCTCGTGGGTGCAGGCCAAGATCGCGCGCTACGAAGCGAAGGCGTTCAGCGACCTGGAGGGCGGCAGCGGCACCGTGCGCACCGACAAGGACGTCATCAGCGTACAGAAAGGCAATGCGCTGGAGCGCACCTGCACCACCAACGTGGCGAGCAACACCATCACGCCGACGGCGGGGCCAAGCGGTCGCTACGGACCCGGCACGGGAACCGAACAGATCGCCGTGCTGCGCGGAGACGTCGTGACGATCTGCAAGTGACGCCCAGGCGGCGGAACAGGCATCTTCGTCATTGCCCTCGACGACCTGGCCCACGCCCGCGTGCCGCCAGGTTTTTTTAACCCGATCCAGACCCGCAGCAGCCAGGACGACAGGAGAGAATCATGAGCCAGCCCAGTCTTTCGCGCGCGACGCCGTACCGTCGCCCGGGCGCCCGCACGTGGCTTCTGGCTGCGGCCGCCAGCGCCGCCCTGCTCGCTGGCTGCGCCACGCCGATCTCGCCCAAGGACGACGCGCTGTTCCAGTCCTACGCCAGCACCCACGACCGGCCCGCCACGCGCCCGGTGCGCTCGATGTCGAGCTTCAGCGACGCGCTCGCGTGCATGGACGAGATGATGCGCGAGGCCGAGGTGCCGACCATGCTCATCACCAGCACCTTCATCCCGGACTTCTCGGGCCGCGTGCCGGTGGCGGCCAAGCAGATGGTGGTGACCGCGCTGTCGCAGATGTCGCGCCGCTCGAACGCCTTCCGCTACGTCGACTTCGAGGTCGACATCGCGCGCCAGGACACGGTGCAGAACCTCACCACCATCCTGCTCAACAACAACCAGATGGAACTGCAGCGCCCGGCGCTCTATGTCTCGGGCGGCATTTCCTTCGTCGACCAGAACGTGCTGAATGCGCGCCACAGCGCCGGCGTGTCCGGGCCGCGCGTGGAAGCCGGCTACGACCGCAGCCGCGGCGCCACCATCGTCGGCCTGGAGATGCACCTGGGCGACTTCCGCACGCGCACCCTGATCCCCGGCCTGGATTCGGCCAACGAGGTGATCATCGGCAGTTCGGGCCAGGGCCTGGACCTGGCCGGACGCATCGGCAGCTATGGCGTGCAGTTCAACGTCGGGCGCGACCTGACCCAGGGTACCGGCGCGGCCATGCGCACCCTGGTCGACCTGGCGCTCATCGAACTGGCCGGCAAGTGGACCCACCTGCCGTACTGGCGCTGCCTGACGCTGGACAACACCCACCCCGAGTTCCAGCGCCAGTTGCGCGAGTGGTATGACGAGGCCGATCCGGCCAATCGCTCGCGCCTGGTGCAGCGCTACCTGGCCAGCCGCGGCTACCTGCCGACGTTCGAGCAGCCGCTGCCCCCCAACAGCGCCGTGCTGCGCGAGGCCGTGGGCCGCTTCCAGGCCGACGTCGGCGCCGTCGTGACCGGCGAGATGGACTTCAGTCTCTACGAACGCGCGCTGCGCGAGTTCGTTGCCGTGGGCGAGGACGGCCAGCTCACGCGCATCGGCTGGGGCGAGCTTGGCAATGGCGACGTCAAGCCGGTGCCGCTGGCCATCGACATGCAGATCGAGAACACGGTGAAGGACCGCACGGCGTTCCCGCCCGGCACGAACATCTTTGCCTCGGTGACGGTCACGCGCGCGGCCTACCTGTTCTGCTACCTGAAGGATGGCAACGGCAACGTGGTCAAGCTGCTGCCCAACATGCTGCATCCGGATGCCCTGGTGTCGGCCAACCAGGCCGTGCGCCTGCCCGACTGGATGGTGCCCTACCCGGCCTTCGTGCTGACGTCCGGCAAGCAGGGCAGCGAGTCCCTGATGTGCGTCGCCAGCAGCGAAGACCCGATGACGCGCATGCCGCAGGAGCTCAACGTGGACGCCCTCACGCCGATCCAGGGAGTGAAGTCGCTCGACGAGATGCGCGCCCACTTCGAGACCGCGGTCGGAGCCGAGAAGATGGCCTCCCAGACGCTCGAGTGGCACATCCTGGCGCCGGCACCAGCCGGCAACGGCAAGAACTGAGTGGTGCCAGGCCATGGGTCGACATCGCCCCGCGCCCGGACCGCGGCACGCGCTGCGCGCGCCCTCCGGGCGCCTGCTGGGGCTCGGCGTGATGGCCCTGCTGATGGCCTGTGCCTCGCCGCAGGCGGCCATCGTGCGCGCCGCCACCCTGCCGGACATCCAGGTGCAACCCGGCGTGCGATCCCAGCCGATCACCGCGCCGCCCGCGCAGGCGCCCGCCATCCGCCTGCCCGAGCAGGCCGCGCCCAGCAGCCCGGCGGCGGACTTTCGCCAGCAGCCGGCGACGCCGACGCTTGATCCGCGGGCCAGGCCCAGCAGCCCGGCGCTGCCGACGGCCAGCAGCGGGCCAAGGCGCATCGACGCGCGGCTCGAGCGCGAGATCGTGCGCCTGCGCCAGGCGGCAGAGCCCCGATCCGGCTTTGGTACCACGCAGGCCGCGGCCAACGCGGCCTGGACCCTGGGCCTGATCGAACTGCATGGCGGCCTGGCGCCCAGCTCGCCGGCGCAGGCGCAGGTCTGGTTCGAGCGCGCGGCGCGTTTCGGACGCCAGCCGCTCGCCTATGCCGGCCTGGCCTGGTGCGCCATCGACGGCTGCAAGGGCGCACCCGATCCGTCGGCCGCACGCCAGGCCATCGCCAAGCTGCGGCCGCATCATCGCGCGCGCTCCCTGTACCTGCAGTGGCTGCTCGACACGCGCCTGCAACCCCTGATGATCGGCAGTGGCACCGGCCCGGAGGGCGTGCACAGCCTGCGCCTGCCGATGCGCGATCTGCTCGAAAGCGCGGCCGCTGCCGGCGACTCGCAGGCCCGCATCGAACTGGGCATCGAGGCGGTGGTGAACGGCGATCTCGAGGCCGCACGCAACTACTTCGCCGCCGCCGCCCCGCGCTCGCGCGCCGCCGCCGCCGACCTGGAATTGCTGGACCTGCAACTGGGCAAGGCGAGACAAGCCCCCCCGAAGGCTCCGGACGAAGCCCAGCAACTGTTCGAGCGCGCCCAGCGCGCGCACCGCGGCGCCGGCGTGCCGGTGAACTACGCCGAGGCGTTGCGGCTGTACCAGGCCGCGGCCAACAAGGGCAGCGCCAGCGCCAAGCGCATGCTCGGCCTGATCGTGTCACGCCCGCAGCCGGACGGCAGCGTGAACCTCGCCTGGATGGCGCAGCTCGCCTGGCTGGACACGGCCAGCAGCCTGCCCCGACTCGACACACGCGCGCTGTCGAGCATGATGTACCGCGATCCGACACCATTGTTCGACCTGCTGCCCGACACTTGGCAGCGCGCGCTCACCACGGTGCCGCAATGAAATCAGGAGCCCCCCTGTGTCGCTGCGCTCCTTCCCCCAAAGGGGGACGCACCCAGTGGCCAGGGGGACCCCGGCCACGGGTGCCCTGATTGGCCTGCTCCGCGGCCTTTGGTTTCCTTGGGTTTCACGCGTCGTGGGTGGCGCGGAGCGTGCTGGGGCGACTGGGATGAAAGACTTCCCGCTTCATTGAGTCCGTGGCCAGGGAGACCCAGGCGACGGGCGCCGCGGCCGGCCTGCTCCGCGGCCTTCGGTTTCCTTGGATTTCACGCGTCGTGGTTGGCGCGGAGCGTGCTGGGGCGACTGGGATGAAAGACTCCCCGTTTCATTGAGTCCGTGGCCAGGGAGACCCACGCGACGGGCGGCGCGGCCGGCCTGCTCCGCGGCCTTCGGTTTCCTTGGATTTCACGCGTCGTGGTT
>NZ_DAOKZG010000014.1:0-44552 GCF_035325765.1 Ottowia sp. | reverse complement strand
CGCGGCCGGCCTGCTCCGCGGCCTTCGGTTTCCTTGGATTTCACGCGTCGTGGTTGGCGCGGAGCGTGCTGGGGCGACTGGGATGAAAGACTCCCCGCTTCATTGAGTCCGTGGCCAGGGAGACCCAGGCGACGGGCGCCGCGGCTGGCCTGCTCCGCGGCCTTTGGTTTCCTTGGGTTTCACGCGTCGTGGGTGGCGCGGAGCGTGCTGGGGCGACTGGGATGAAAGACTTCCCGTTTCATTGAGTCCGTGGCCAGGGAGACTCACACGCGACGGGCGGCGCGGCCGGCCTGCTCCGCGGTCTTCGAGGCCGTCTCATGCGCTGCGGGTGACGCACGCGGCGATCACCCGAATGACCCGGCGATGCGATGTCAACCGGCGGGTGGCGCGCGCAGGGCCGCGCGCAGCCGCGCCCCGACCTCGGGTGCCTCGAGGAATGGGTCGATCGGGTTGCGCCGCTCGATCATGTTTTCCATGCGATGGCGGATGTTGCCCAGCGCCTTCGCGCTTTCGTGGCTGAACACGTAGAAGCGGTTGGCGCTGATCGCGTCAAACACCTTCTGCGCCACTTCCTCGGCCGAGACTCTGCCGCTGCTGACCGCCTTTTCGGTCAGGGCCTGGCCGATCTTCTGGCTTGTCGTCAGCGGCGCGGCAGCCTGCCCCGCCGGCCGGTTGCGCTCGCTGCGGCTGATGCCGGTCGGCACGAAATACGGGCACAGCAGGCTGGAGCCGATCTGGTCGGTCACCAGGTTCAGGTCATGGTACAGCGTCTCGGTCAGGTTGACCACGGCGGCCTTGGCGGCGTTGTAGATGCCCATGTTGGGCGCCGCCACCAGGCCGGCCATGCTGGCGGTGTTGGTGACATGACCACGCCAGGCCGGGTCCCTGGCTGCCGCCTCCAGCATCATGGGAACGAACAGCCGCACGCCGTGGATCACGCCCCACAGGTCGACGCCGAGCACCCAGTCCCAGTCGGCCACGGTGTTTTCCCACAGCAGGCCCCCGGCACCGACACCCGCATTGTTGAACACGAAATGCGGCGCGCCAAAGCGCTGCCGGACCTCGGCCGCCAGCGCTTCCATCTGCGCGGCACTCGATACGTCGACGCGCCGCGCCATGACCTGCGCGCCGGCCGCCGTCAGTTCCTGCGTCGCCTGATCCAGCGCGTCCTGCTGCACGTCGACCAGCACCAGGTTCATGCCGCGTGCTGCCCCAATGCGCGCGCACGCCAGTCCGAATCCGGAACCGGCCCCGGTCAGCACGGCGGTCTTGCCCTGGAAATCCTGAATCATGTTCGTGTCTCGTGAATGAAGAAGCCGGCCCCTGCTACCACGGCATGGCGCGCGCGATGAGGCTGTCGGTGTCCACACCGGCCGCCAGCGTGCCGAAGGTGTGGCCCCAGGCGCCACCCAGGCGCGATGCGCAGAAGGCCGTGGTCACGGCCGCGGGCGCAGTCTGCGCCAGCAGCGCACCCTGCAGGGCGAGCGCGACGTCCTGCGCCAGGCGGCGCGCCTCGAACTCGGTGGCGAGCTGGTCGATGCGCTCGGGCAGCGTCGCGGCGAGGCGGTCCAGCGCCGGATGGGCGCCACGCGCCGGCGCCAGCTCGACCTGCAACGCGCTCGCCACGTCGCCCTTGCGCAGGGCGCGCAGCAGGTCCAGCGCCATGATGTTGCCCGAGCCTTCCCAGATCGAGTTGACCGGCATTTCGCGATGGATGCGTGCCATCACGCCGTGGCCATCCTCCTCGATGTAGCCGCTGCCGCCCAGGCATTCCATCGCCTCCGCGGCGAAGTGGCTGGCACGCTTGCAGATCCAGAACTTGGCGACCGGCGTGAGCACGCGTGCGAGCAGGCGCTCGTGCGCGTCCTGCTGGCGATCGAACGCGCGCGCCAGGCGCATCGCGAGCGCCGTCGCGGCCTCGCTTTCCAGCGCCAGATCGGCGAGCACGTTGCGCATCAGCGGCTGCTCGATCAACGGCTTTCCGAACGCCTTGCGCTGGCGCGTGTGGTGCAAGGCGATGCTGAGCGCCTGGCGCATCAGGGCGCTGGTGCCCAGGGCGCAGTCCAGTCGCGTGCGCGTGCCCATCTCCAGGATCTGCGGCACGCCGCGGCCGGGCTCGCCCACGCGCCAGGCCGTGGCCGCCGCGAACTCGACCTCGGAGCTGGCATTGGCCCGGTTGCCCAGCTTGTCCTTCAGGCGCTGGATGCGCAGTCCGTTGCGCCTGCCATCCGCCAGCACGCGCGGCAGGAAGAAGCAGGTCAGGCCGCCTTCGGCCTGCGCCAGCACCAGGAAGGCATCGCACATCGGCGCCGAGAAGAACCACTTGTGGCCGGTGAGCCGATAGCGTTCGCCCCAGTCGTCGTGACCATCCGGCACCGCCTGGGTGGTGTTGGCGCGCACGTCGGAGCCGCCCTGCTTCTCCGTCATGCCCATGCCCATGGTGACGCCGGGCTTGTTCTTGAAGAACACCAGGCGCGGGTCGTAGGCGCGGCTGGTCAGCCGGGGGGCCCAGTCGGCGTGAATCGCAGCGTTGTCGCGCAGCGCGGGCGTGACCGCGTAGGTCATCGAGATCGGGCACAGGATGGACGGCTCGAGCTCGGTGAACAGCATGAAGCTGGCGGCACGCAACACGTGGGGCGCCGCACCGTCGCCATGCCATGGCGTGCCATGCAGTCCAGCCGAGGTGGCCGCGGCCATCAACGCGTGGTAGCTGGGGTGAAACTCCACCTCGTCGATGCGGTGGCCGCGCGGATCGTGGGTATGCAGCTTGGGCACGTGAATGTTGGCCAGCCGTGCATGGTTCTGCATCTCGGCAGAGCCGGCAAGTGCCCCCAGCGCGCGCAGGCTGCTCGCTTCCAGCGTCGGCGCGTTGAACTTGAGCGCATCCTGCAGCGGCTGGTTGATGTCGAACAGGTTGAGGTCGACCAGCGGTTCGGGCTGGTTGAAAACCTCGTGGGTGGCAGTACGCATGCCCGGGCCTCCGTAGGACAGGGAATCGGTCAGATCAGCTTGACCAGCTGCTTGCCGAAATTCCTTCCCTTGAGCAAGCCGAGGAAGGCCTCGGGGGCCGATTCGATGCCCTGGGCCACGGTCTCGCGCGGGCGCAGCTTGCCCGCGGCCACCAGCCCGCCCAGCTCCGCCAGCGCCTCCGGCCAGACCTCCATGTGCTCGCTGACAATGAAGCCCTGCAGCTTGATGCGATTGACCAGCAGCAGTTGGGGATTGGCCATGGGCAGCGGCTGGCCGTCGTAGCCGGCGATCATGCCGCACAGCGCGATGCGGGCGAAAGCATTGGTGCGCAGCAGCACGGCATCCAGCACGTAGCCGCCCACGTTCTCGAAATGGCCATCGATGCCGTCGGGGCAGGCCTCCTTCAGGGCCCGGGACAGGCTCTTCACGTCGGGGTGCTGGCGGTAGTCGATGCAGGCGTCGAAGCCCAGTTCGTCGGTGGCGTAGCGGCACTTCTCGGGCCCACCGGCGATGCCGACCACGCGACACCCACGCGCCTTGGCCAGCGCGCCCAGGGCGCTGCCGACCGCACCCGTGGCGGCGCTGACGGTGATGGTCTCGCCTGGCTTGGGCTCGATGATCTTCACCAGCCCGTACCAGGCGGTGACACCCGGCATGCCGACCGCCCCCAGGTAGTACGACAGCGGCACGTGGGTGGTATCGACCTTCTTGAGCATGCCGGGCTTGCCGGCATCGACCACGCTCCATTCCTGCCAGCCGCCGAAGCCGACCACCTTGTCGCCGACGGCGTAGCGGGGATGGCGGCTCTCCACCACCTCGCCCACGGTGCCGCCCTGGAACACCTCGCCCAGCGGCTGGCAGGCCGCATAGCTCTTGGCATCGTTCATGCGACCACGCATGTAGGGATCCAGGCTGAGATAGTGGTGGCGCACCAGCACCTCGCCCTCCTGCAGGGCCGGGGTTTCGCTGCTGACCAGCTTGAAATTGGAAAGCCGGGCTTCGCCCTCGGGGCGGTTGTCGAGCAGGATCTGACGGTTGGTAGGCATGTTGGTCTCCGGTTGGGTTCAAGATGGCGGGAAGCCGGACGCAGCGGGCGCCGCGGTGTCGCGCATGGCGCAGCAGCATCCAGCCGCGATGTCGGGATTCCTTGAGCGTCCTCTGCGCATGGCTGTTCGGCGGTTGGCAATTCGTCCTTCAAAGGCACCCGGGGGCAGCTTGCCGGCGCAGGCGGTCAATCGGTCGCGAGCGTGGACGCCACGCGCGCCACGTACTTGAAGGTTCCGGTCGATTGCGCGCACAGCCGGCCCTCCGCGTCGAACAGCGCCGCCTCGACGAAGGCCAGGCTGCGCGTGCGGTGCAACAGCCGGCCCCGTCCGACCAGGGGCTCGCCCGCGTGGACCGGCGTCGGCCGCATGAAGCTGGTCTTCATCTCGATCGTCACCGTGCCGCTGTCCACCTGGACGCTGCGTGCGGCCGTCGCCATGACGACGTCCAGGAAGGTCATCACGGCGCCGCCGTGGGCGACGCCGAAGGAGTTGCAATGCTCGGGACGCGGCGCGTAGTGCAGCTCGGACTCGCCGCCGTCGAAGCGCTCGAGCGTGAAGCCCAGGTGGTGCACGAACGGCACCACGACGCCAAAGTCGAGGCTCATCGGCACCCCTGCGGGCGGACCAGGCCAGCCCGCATCATGCCGCCCCCAGCACCACGCTGGTACCGCCGTCGACCGCCAGCCACTGGCCCGTCACGTGCTTGCCGGCCTCGCTGGCATACAGCAGCGTGATGCCCTTGAGGTCTTCGTCGTCGCCCAGGCGTCCGAGCGGCGCAGCGGCCTTCATCTTGTCCTCGCCCAGGGTGTCGATCAGCACATTGGCCATCCGGGTTCGGAAAAAACCCGGGCAGATGGCATTCACGGTGATGCCGTAGCGCCCCCACTCCGCCGCCAGCGTGCGCGTGAAGCCGAGCACGGCCGTCTTGGAGGTGTTGTACGCGAGAGTCTGCATGCCCGGCGGGTTGCCGTTCAGGCCGGCAATCGAGGCGACGTTGATGATGCGTCCCCGCTTCTGCGGGATCATCCAGCCGTTCGCCACCTGCTGGCTCAGGATGAAGTAGCCGCGCACGTTCAGGTTCATCACCTTGTCCCAGGCGGCGACCGGGTGCAGCTCGGCCGGCGCGCCCCAGCTCGCGCCGGCGTTGTTGACCAGGATGTCGATCGCGCCCATGCGCTCCAGCGTCCGGTCGGCCAGGCGCCGCGTCTGGTCTTCCTGGCTGCAGTCGGCGGCGATCCAGCGCGCATCGATGCCGGCGGCCTGGAGTTCGGCCACCGCCTGCTCCAGTTCGTCCTCCTTGCGCGCGCTCAGCATTACGCGGGCGCCCGCTTCGCCCAGGGCATGGGCCATCTGCAGGCCCAGGCCGCGCGAGCCGCCGGTGATCAGGGCCGACTTGCCGCTGAGATCGAACAATTGCTGCACGGTGCGTGTCATCGTGGCTGTTTCCTGTGGGTCGGGTTTCAGATTTCGTAATCCATGCACTGGCGCTCCTGCGCCACCGCACGCAGGAAGGGCTTGACCGCCCTGTGCCGCGGATGCTCCTGGTAGGCATCGAGCGCCGTGCGGTCGGCGAACTCGCTGTAGAGCACCAGGTCGCAGGTCGCCTCGAGCCCGGGCTCGGCGCGCGCCACCTCGAGGCGCAGCGTGCCGGGCACCAAATCGGCACAGGCATGCAGCAGTGCCTGGGCCCGGGCCAGGTTGGCCGCCTTGTCGGCGCCCTCGGCCTGCTCCCTGAACTTCCACATCACGATGTGCTTGATCATCAAAACGCCTCCTCGGGCAGCCGCGCGCAGGTCATGTCGCGTGTCTCGACCACGCGCAGCCAGGCCTCGATCCTGGGCAGCTCATACCGGAAAAAGTAGTCCGTCGCGCCTGCCACGCCCGTGCCGGCGTCGCCGGCACTCGCCACCAGCGACAGTTCCAGCCAGATCCAGGCAACGGCCACGTGACCGAACGCCTGCATGTAGGGTACGGCATTGGCCAGCGCCACGCTCGCATCGCCCGCGGCCCAGGCCGCTGCGGTGGCCGCCTGCAGGCGCCCGAGCGCAGTCGCCAGCGCATCGGCATGCCCAGCCAGGGCCGTCCGCGCACGCGCGCGCCCGATGGTGGCCGACACGCGCGCGGCGAGCAGCGCCAGGCCGCGGCCGCCCTCCATCCGCACCTTGCGCCCCAGCAGGTCCATCGCCTGGATGCCGTGCGTGCCCTCGTGGATCATGTTCAGGCGGTTGTCGCGCCAGTATTGCTCGACCGGAAAATCGCGCGTGTAGCCATAGCCGCCGTGGATCTGGATCGCCAGGCTGTTGGCCTCCAGGCAGTTCTCGCTCGGCCAGCTCTTGGCGACCGGCGTCAGCACCTCGAGCAGCAGGCGTGCCTCGTCGGCGGCCTCGGGCGTGCCGGTATGCTGCTCGTCCACCAGGCGTGCGCAGTACAGCAGCAAGGCCAGGGCGCCTTCGCACATCGATTTCTGCGCGAGCAGCATCCGGCGGATGTCGGCGTGCTCGATCAGGCGCACCGGCGGCTGGCCTGGATCCTTGCCCACCGGGCCCACCGGCCGCCCTTGCGTGCGCGTTTTGGCGTAGTCGAGCGAAGCCTCGTAGCCCGCCAGGCCCAGCATGGCGGCCGCCATGCCGATGCCGATGCGCGCCTCGTTCATCATGTGGAACATGCACTTGAGGCCTTCACCCGGCTGCCCCACGCGATAGCCCACCGCGCCCGGCTGGCCGTCCACCGGAAACCGGCCCTCGCCGAAGTTGAGCAGGGTGTTGGTGGTGCCACGCCAGCCCAGCTTGTGGTTCAGGCCCGCCAGCGCCACGTCGTTGCGCACCCCGGTCAGCTCGCCCCGCGCATCCACCAGCCACTTGGGCACGATGAACAGCGAAATGCCCTTGACGCCGGGCACCAGCTTGCCGTCCGCGCCCGGGATCTTGGCCAGCACCAGGTGCACGATGTTCTCGGTCATCTCGTGCTCGCCCGAGGAAATCCACATCTTGTGGCCGGTCAGGCGATAGCGCGGGCCCAGTGGATCCGCGGCGTCCTCCAGCACGGCGCGCGTCGCCACGTCCGACAGCGAGGAGCCGGCCTGTGGCTCGGACAGGCACATGGTGCCGGTCCAGCGGCCGCTGAATTCCGCGGCTGCAAACACCTGCTGCTGCAGCGGCGTGCCGTGCGCCATCAGCAGGTTGGCATTGCCGACCGAGAGCAGGTTGGAGCCGATGCTGATCGAGGCCTTGCCGAAGAAGGCATTGGCCGCCGCTTCCACGACATAGGGCAGTTGCATGCCGCCAAGCGCGTAGTCCTGCGCCGCCGCCAGCATGCCCGACTCGGCATAGGCGCGTCGCGCCTCGTGCGTGGCCTGCGGCAGCCGCACGCGCAGGCTGCCATCGGGCGCGGTCTCGGTGCGCGGCTCCTCGGTGTCGACCAGGCGGTTGAACGGCGCGTACTTCTCCAGCGCGATGCGCTCGCAGGTGTCCAGCACCGCGGCAAAGGTCTCGTGCGAATGGTCGGCAAAGCGCGGGCGCGCCGTCAGGGCCGTCGCATCGAGCCAGTCGTACAGCAGGAAATCCAGGGTCGCGCGCAGGGTACTCATCGCGCAAATTATGGGATGGTGCGGCACCCGGCGATGTCCGCTGCGCGACGCCGATCGCGCGTCGTGCGCACGCATCGTCGCGGGCGGCTGGAACCCGCCACGCCGTTACGGCTTGGCCGGCGGCAGCGCCGCGATGGTCCCCTGTGCCAGGGCGCAGAGCTTTTCCACTCCCGCGTCCAGCATGAAGACCTCGCAGCGGCACACCGCCTGCGAACGCCCGACATGCTCCGCGCGAGCACGTGCGATGAGCCGCTCGCCGCGCGCCGGTCGCACGTAATTGATCTTGTACTCGGATGTCACGACGGGCACGCCCAGCGCCGTGCCACCCGCGTAGGTCAGCGCGTTGTCCGCGCAGTAGCTCACCACGCCGCCGTGCACGAAGCCATGCTGCTGCATGAGCGCGTCCGTCACCGGCAGCTGCAGCTCGCAGTGGCCCACGCCGAGCTGCTCGACATGGGCGCCCAGCAGGACGCTGAAGCCCTGCTCGGCCAGGATGCGGCGCCCCAGCTCCAGCAGCTGCGGGTCCGACGGATGCACGGGCTGGGTCATCGCCGCCTCGTCAGAGTACCTCGAACACCCCCGCCGCGCCCATGCCGCCGCCGATGCACATGGTCACGCAGACGCGCTTCGCGCCGCGGCGCCTGCCCTCGATCAGCGCGTGGCCGGTCAGGCGCTGGCCGGTCACGCCATAGGGGTGGCCCACGGCGATGGCCCCGCCGTTGACGTTCAATCGATCGGCCGGAATGCCCAGCTTGTCGCGGCAGTAGATGACCTGCACGGCGAAGGCCTCGTTCAGCTCCCACAGGTCGATGTCGCCGATCTTCAGCCCCAGGCGTTGCAGCACCTTCGGGATGGCGAATACCGGACCGATGCCCATTTCATCGGGCTCGCAGCCGGCCACCGCAAAGCCCAGGAAGCGCCCCAGGGGCTTGAGGTTCCGGCGGCTCGCGTATTCCTCGCTCACCACCACGCAGGCGCCGGCACCATCGCTGAACTGGCTGGCGTTGCCGGCACTGACCAGTCCGCCGGGCAGCGCCGGCTTGATGCCGCTGATGCCCTCCTTGGTGGTGCCCGCACGCAGGCCCTCGTCGCGCTCCAGCGTCACCTCCTTGGTGCGCAGGCCGAGCACCGGGTCGGCCACGCCCATGGTGACGGTGATCGGCACGATCTCGTCCTTGAACAGGCCCGCCTCCTGTGCGGCGCAGGCCTTCTGCTGGCTGGCAGCGCCGTATTCGTCCATCGCGTCACGACCGATGCCGTAGCGCTTGGCCACCTGCTCGGCGGTCTGCAGCATGCTCCAGTAGATCTCGGGCTTCTTCGCCTGCAGCGCCGGGTCGAAGATCATGTGGTGGTTCATCTCGTTCTGCACGCAGGAGATGCTTTCCACGCCGCCGGCGACGAACACGTCGGCTTCGCCGGCGATGACGCGCTGCGACGCCATGGCGATGGTCTGCAGACCCGACGAGCAGAAGCGGTTGATGGTGGTGCCCGAGGTGGTCACCGGGCAGCCGGCCATCAGCGCGATCTGGCGCGCGATGTTCATGCCGGTGGCGCCTTCGGGGTTGGCGCAGCCCATTAGCACGTCATAGACTTCGCCGGCCTCGATGCCGGCGCGCTCGATCGCATGCCTGACGACATGGCCGCCCATGGTCGCGCCATGGGTCATGTTGAGGGCGCCTTTCCAGCTCTTGGCCAGGCCGGTGCGGGCGGTGGAGACGATGAGGGCGGAAGTCATGGTTCACTCCTGATTCAAGGGTGGCCCGCGCCCGATGCGCGGACGCGGGCGACGGATTTCAGTTGAAGGTCCTGCCTTCGGCGACAAGCCGCAGCAGCAGCGGCGCCGGCTGCCAGAACCCGCCGTCGTCCAGCGGGTTTCGGGCAAAGCGCTTCATCGCCTCCACCACGTTGAACAGTCCGACCTGGTCGGCGTACTGCATCGGCCCACCGCGCCAGAACGGGAAGCCATAGCCGGTGATGTAGACCATGTCGATGTCGCTGGCCTTGCTGGCGATGCCCTCCTCCAGGATGTGCGCCGCCTCGTTGACCAGTGCATACACGAGACGCTGCACGATCTCCTCGTCGCTGATCTTGCGTTGCGCGAAACCCTGCTCCCGGTTGTAGCGCGCCAGCATGTCGAGCACTTCCTGGCTCGGGATGGCATCGCGCTTGCCGGGCTGGTAGTCGTACCAGCCCTTGCCGGTCTTCTGGCCGAAGCGCCCCATCTCGCACAGCAGGTCGGCGTTGCGGCTGTATTTCATGTCGGGCAGTTCCACGTAGCGGCGCTTGCGGATGGCCCAGCCGATGTCGTTGCCCGCCAGGTCCCCCATGCGGAACGGTCCCATGGCGAAGCCGAACTTCTCGATCGCCCGGTCGATCTGCTGCGGCGTGGCGCCCTCGTCCAGCATGAAGCCGGCCTGGCGCGAATACTGCTCGATCATGCGGTTGCCGATGAAGCCGTCGCAGACGCCCGAGACCACCGCCGTCTTCCGGATCTTCCTGGCGATCTGCATCACCGTGGCCAGCACGTCCTTGCCGGTCTGGGCGCCCCGCACCACCTCGAGCAGCTTCATCACATTGGCCGGGCTGAAGAAGTGCATGCCGACCACGTCCTGCGGACGCTGGGTGAAGGCCGCGATCCGATCGACGTCGAGCGTCGAGGTATTGGACGCCAGGATGGCGCCCGGCTTCATCACGGCGTCGAGCTGCTTGAATACCGCCTCCTTGACGCCCATGTCCTCGAACACCGCCTCGATCACCAGGTCGGCGTCCTTGATGTCGTCGTAGTTCAGCGTCGTCTTGAGCAGGCTCATGCGCTGCTCGTACTTGTCCTGCTTGAGCTTGCCCTTGCGGACCTGCGCCTCGTAGTTCTTGCTGATGGTCTCGACACCGCGATTCAGCGCTTCCTGCTTCATCTCGAGGATGATCACCGGGATCCCGGCGTTCAGGAAGTTCATCGAGATGCCACCGCCCATGGTGCCGGCACCGATCACCGCCACCGAGCGGATCTCGCGCGGCTGGATCTCCGGCCCGACGTCGGGGATCTTCGAGGCCGCGCGCTCGGCGAAGAACACATGGCGCAGCGCGGCGCTCTCGGGGGTGTTCATCAGGCCGACGAAGATCTCGCGCTCGGTCGCCAGGCCGGCGTCGAACTTCTGCCGGGTCGCGGCTTCCACCGCGTCGACACACTTCAGCGGCGCCGGCAGGTTCTTCGCCATGCCCCGGACCATGTTGCGCGCGAACTGGAAGTAGGCATCGCCCTGCGGGTGCTTGCACGCCAGCTTGCGCACCAGCGGCAGCGGCTCGCCGCCCGCGTGGGCGGCAGCCGCGCCCTGGGCCAGCGCGATCGCCTCGGCCAGCAGCGATTCGGCGCTGGCCGCCATCCGATCGAACAGCTTCTGGCCGGGCGCCGCTCCGAGCAGTTCGCTCTTCACCG
Source organism: Ottowia sp. (assembly GCF_035325765.1). Lineage (GTDB taxonomy): Bacteria > Pseudomonadota > Gammaproteobacteria > Burkholderiales > Burkholderiaceae_C > Ottowia. The sequence continues at coordinate 33,517 of NZ_DAOKZG010000014.1, read as the reverse complement.
GCTCGCCGCTGACGATCATGTTGAGGGCCGTCTCGACGCCCAACACGCGCGGCAGGCGCTGCGTGCCGCCGGCGCCCGGCAGGATGCCGAGCTTGACCTCCGGCAGGGCGATCAGCGCGCCGGGCGCGGCCACCCGGTAGTGGCAGCCGAGCGCCAGTTCCAGTCCGCCACCCATGGCCACGCTGTGGATCGCGGCCACCACCGGCTTGGTCGAATGCTCGATCGCCAGGATGACGGAATTGAGGTTCGGCTCCTGCAAGGCCTTGGGCGTGCCGAACTCGCGGATGTCGGCACCGCCGGAGAACGCCTTGCCGGCGCCGGTGATGACGATGGCCTTGACGGCCGCGTCGGCGTTCGCCCGCTCCAGGCCGCTGGTGATGCCCAGGCGCGTGGCATGTCCCAGGCCGTTGACGGGCGGGTTGTTCAGCGTGATGAGGGCGACGTCGCCTTGAACCTGGTATTCGGCCGTCATGGAATCTCCTGTATGAAAGCGGGGAATCAGGGTGCGCGCGGCACGCCATACGGCGTGCCTGCGCATGGCACAGGCTTTCGAGTTTAGTGACTTTGCGATCCCACCGAACGCCGTGCTGTCACGGTTGGGACGCCGCCATCTGGCGGCGGATCAGGCCGGGCGCGAACACCCGCGGCCAGGATTCCGCTGGCCAGCGCGTGCCTCCCCCTTCCGCGCACCGCGCACCGCGCGGCGAACGAAGGAAGTGCGACTGCGGGCCGTGCGGTGCAAGCGTGCACGGACTGCAAGACCGCTGCCCCCGGCAGCGCGCACCACGAGGCGCCAGCAGCACGCCGGGGCACCCTCCTCACACCTCCAGCCACTCCTTGCGCACCGCCGTATCGGCGCGCAGGCCATCCGGCGTGCCATCGAACACGATGCTCCCGTGTCCCATCACCAGGGCGCGATCGGAGATGTGCATGGCAATCGTCAGCTTCTGCTCGATCAGCAGCACCGAGACGCCGCGCTCCTTGAGCTTCTTCAGATATTCGCCCACCAGCTCGACGATCTTGGGAGCCAGGCCCTCGGTCGGTTCGTCGATGATGATCAGTTCCGGATTGCCCATCAGCGTGCGGCACAGGGTCAGCATCTGCTGCTCGCCCCCCGACATCACGCCCGCGGCAGTGTGCTGGCGCTCCTTCAGGCGCGGGAACATCGCGTACATGTCGTCGAAGCTCCAGCGCGCGCCCTGGGCCCCGGCCTTCTGGCCGAGCAGCAAGTTCTGGTGCACCGTCAGGCCCGGGAAGATGTCGCGGCTCTCGGGCACGTAGCCGATCCCCATGTGGGCGATGTCGTGCGTCTTGCAGCCGATCAGGCTGCGCCCCTTCCAGTCGAGCGTGCCTTCGCAGTGCACCAGCCCCATGATCGACTTCGCGGTAGTCGAGCGCCCGGAGCCGTTGCGCCCGAGCAGGGCCACGATCTCGCCCTCCCCGACGTCGAAGTGCACGCCATGCAGCACATGGCTCTTGCCGTAGTAGGCATGCAGGTCCCGAACCTTGAGCATCAGTGCAGTCCTCCCTGGGCATCGGCCACCGGCGAACCGAGGTAGGCCTCCTGCACCCGAGCGTCGGCACGCACGCGCTCGGGCGTGTCGAACGCGATCACCTCGCCGTAGACCACCACGGCGATCTTGTCGGCCAGGCCGAACACCACGCCCATGTCGTGCTCCACCGTGAGCAGCGTCTTGCCCTCGGTGACCTCGCGGATCAGGTCGATGAAGCGCGCCGTCTCGGTGGTGCTCATGCCCGCCGTCGGCTCGTCCAGCAGGATCACGTCGGCGCCGCCGGCGATGGTGATGCCGATCTCCAGTGCACGCTGCTCCGCATAGGTCAGGTTCATCGCCAGCACGTTGCGCTTGGCGGCCAGGCCCACCCGCACGAGCAACGCCTCGGCGCGCTCGTTGGCGTCGTGCAGGCCGGAGAGGAAGCGCAGGAACGTGTAGCGGTAGCCCAGGCTCCACAGCACGGCGCAGCGCAGGTTCTCGAACACGCTGAGCTTGGGGAAGACGTTGGTGATCTGGAAGCTGCGCGCCAGGCCCAGGCGGTTGATCTCGTAGGGTGGCTTGCCGTCGATGCGCTGTCCGTTGAGGAGCACCTCGCCGCTGCTTGGATCGAGCCGGCCGCTGATCAGGTTGAACAGCGTCGACTTGCCGGCGCCGTTGGGGCCGATCACCGCCACCCGTTCGCCCCGGGTCACGGCCAGGTTGGCCCCGCGAATGATCTCGGTATTGCCGAAACTCTTGCGCAGGTCCTTCAGTTCGACGGCGTAGCTCATGCGGTGCGCTCCCGGCGTGTGATTTCGTTCTCGATCTCCTCCTGCGCGCGCCCCCACGCCAGCGCGAAGCGCCGACGCGCCAGTTCCAGCAGCACCCAGCCGACCACCGCCACCACCAGCGCGATCGCCCAGGCCAGCACGGACGAGGTGTCCAGCGTCAGCCCCAGGTACCCGACCTCCGGGCCCATGGCCGCATTGAGCTGGTGGTGGTAGATCATCTCGATCAGCGCCGACACGCCCAGCAGCATCACGACGCCAGCGCCGATCAGGCCGAGGTACAGAGCCCCAAAGCGGCCCAGCTTGCCGGCACGCGCCATGCCCACGTTGGCCATGATCAGGCTGGCCACGCCGCCTGGCGCATACATCACCATGAGCAGGAAGATCAGGCCCAGGTAGAGCAGCCAGGCCGAGGTCAGCTCCGACAGCAGCACCATCGCCAGCACCATCAGCACGGCGCCGATGATGGGCCCGAAGAAGATCGTGACGCCGCCCAGGAAGGTGAACAGCAGGTAGGCCCCCGAGCGCATGCCGCTCAGGGCGTCGGCGGCGTTCACGATCTCGAAGTTGATCGCCACCAGGGCACCGCCGATGCCGGCGAACAGGCCCGAGATGATGAAGGAGAACCAGCGCACGAACTGGGTGTTGTAGCCGATGAATTCGACCCGCTCGGGGTTGTCGCGCACCGCGTTCAGCATGCGTCCCAGTGGCGTGCCGGTGAAGGCATACATCAGCGCGGTGCAGATGAAGCAGTACACCGCCACCAGGTAATAGACCTGGATCTGCGGACCGAACGTCAGTCCCAGGAACGGCGCGTAGGTGCGGTCCACCGAGATGCCGGCGTCGCCGCCGAACAGGTTGGGCAGCATGATCGCGGTCGCCGCCACCAGTTCGCCGATGCCCAGCGAAATCATGGCGAAGGTGGTGCCCGCCTTCTTGGTCGACACGTAGCCCAGCGGGATCGACACCAGCACGCCCATCAGGCCGCCGACCAGCGGCACCAGTGGCAGCGGCAGGGCCACGTCGTGACCGGACACGTAGTTGATCGCGAACACGGCAGCGAAACCGCCCAGTCCGGTGTAGACGGCGTGGCCAAAGCTCAGCATGCCGCCATGCCCGAGCTTCATGTTGTAGGACAGGCAGATGATGATCAGACAGCCCATCTGCGAGAGCATGTTCAGCCAGAGGCTGCTGGTGAGCACCTGCGGGGCCAGGGCCAGCAGCAGCGCGAAGCCGCCCCAGGCGAGCAGGCGGCCGGGTGGCAGGACGTTGTTCGAAGCCACGGCCATGATCAGGTCTCCCGCTTGCCGAGCAGGCCCTTGGGCCGGAAGATCAGGATCAGCACCATCAGCAGGTAGGGCAGGATCGGCGCCACCTGCGAGACCGTCAGGCGCAGCACCTCGGCCAGTCCCTCGCCACCTGTCACCGGCAGGCCGATGGCCGCCAGCAGGTCGCCCAGCGACTTGTCGATGGCCACCGCGAAGGTCTGCATCACGCCGATCAGCAGCGACGCCAGGAAGGCACCCGCGAGCGACCCCATGCCGCCGACCACCACCACCACGAAGATGATCGGCCCCACCGCATAGGCCATCGCCGGTTCGGTCACGTAGGTGTTGCCGGCCACCACGCCGGCCAGCCCCGCCAGCGCCGAGCCGCCGCCGAACACCAGCAGGAACACGCGCGGCACGTTGTGGCCGAGCGACTCGACCATGTCCGGATGCGTCAGCGCGGCCTGGATCACGTAGCCGATGCGGGTGCGCGTCAGCACCAGCCAGATCGACACCAGCATCAGCACCGCCACCAGCATGATGAAGGCGCGCGATTTCGGGAACTGCGTGCCGTAGATGGAAAACAGCGGCCCCTGCAATTCGGCCGGCAGGCCATAGGGGACCACGGTGCGGCCCCAGACCAGCTGCACCACTTCCAGCACCAGGTAGGACAGGCCAAAGGTCACCAGCAGTTCGGGCACGTGGCCGAAGCGGTGCACCCGGCGCAGGCAGACCTGCTCGAACAGCGCGCCCAGCAGGCCGACCAGGATCGGCGCGAGGAACAGCGCCGGCCAGTAGCCGATCACGCCCGAGATCAGGAACGCGAGATAGGCGCCCAGCATGTAGAAGCTGGCATGGGCGAAATTGAGCACGCCCATCATGCTGAAGATCAGCGTCAGCCCCGAGCTGAGCATGAACAGCAGCAGTCCGTAGCTCAGGCCGTTGAGCAACGATATCGTGAAGAATTCCATCCCGGCTTCTCCAGGCACTGGCGAAAGAACGGCGACGCCGGTCGGTGACTCGCGTCATCGGCCGGCGTCGGCTGAGCGGGCGGCCCTCAGCCCGGGCGCTTCATCTGGCAGGTCGTCGGGGTGCTGGCGATGTAGGGCTCCAGGTACTTCACCGGAGCGAAGGTGTAGCCGGTGTTCTCGACGCTGTAGGGGTTCTTGGCGTCGACCTTCTGCCACTTCGAGATCCACATGCCCTGCTGCAGCTGGTGGTCGGTCTTGCGCATCGCGGTCTCGCCGTTGAAGCCGTCGAAGCGCACATCCTCCAGCGCCGCCGCGACCTTCACCGGGTCCGTCGACTTGGCCTTGGCCATCGCCGTGCTCAGGCCCACCAGGGCGTTGTACACCGAGAACGTGTAGAAGTCGTCGTTGTACTGGGCCTTGAAGCCCTTCATCAACTCGTTCAGGCGCCCCGTGTAGTTGGAATGGTTGTAGGCGATCTGGTAGACCTCCTGCTGGTCACCCCCCTGCGCCAGCGCCGTTGGCGTGCCCGAGACACCGGCGTAGTAGGCGTAGATCGGGATGTGCAGGCCGGCGTCGTTCATGGCCTTGACCAGCAGCGTGAAGTCCTGGCCCCAGCTGCCGGTCACCAGGGTGTCGGCGCCGGCGGCCTTGATCTTGGCGACGTAGGGCGCGAAGTCCTTGACCTGGCCCAGGGCGACGTAGTCTTCGCCCACCACCTGCACATCCGGCCGGTTGCGCGCCAGTCCTTCCTTGAAGTATTTGGCGACCTGGTGGCCGTGCGAATAGTTCTGGTTGTTCAGGTAGACCTTGTGGACGTCCTTCTGGTCCTTCATGAAGGACGTCAGCGCGGCCATCTTCATCGAGGTGTCGGCATCGAAGCGGAAATGCCAGTAGTTGCACTTCTCGTTGGTCGAGGCCGGGTCCACCGCCGCGTAGTTGATGTAGATGACTTCCTTGCCCGGGTTGCGATCGTTGTTCTTGGCGACGGCGTCGGCCAGCGGGATGGCGACGTTCGAGCCGTTGCCCTGCGTCACGTAGTGGAAGCCCTGGTCCACTGCCGATTTCAGCAGGTTGAGTGCTTCCTGCGGCGAGCTCTTGCTGTCCATGCCGACGATCTCGAACTTGACGCCGGCCGGGTTCTCCGCCGCCGTCAGGTGCGCGGCCACGTACTGCCAGCTCTTGAACTGGTTCGTGCCGACGTTGCCCATCGGGCCCGACAGGCCCTCGATCATCGCGATCCGCACGGTCTGTCCCTGCTGCGCGAACGCGCCGGTTGCGCAAGCCAGGACGGCACCGGCAGCAGCGGCCTTGAAAGCAAAACGCATGTAAATCTCCTCATGAAAACGGCTCGGGCGTGAGCGTAGCGGCTTTGCCCGGCCCAGCCAATCGGGTTTGCCCGAGTGGAAACCGGGCGCAGTCGTGTGCGCGACAGGCATGCCGCGCCCGCGCAGGCACGGCAAGCCGGAGGCTCACAGGTCCGGCAGCTTGTAGTCCTTGAGCTGTTCGCGCAGCCGGGTCTTGAGCATCTTGCCGGTGGCCCCGAGCGGAATCGCCTCGACGAACACCACGTCGTCGGGAATCTGCCACTTGGCCAGCCCCTTGCCCTCGTAGAACTTCAGCAGCTCCTCGCGCGTCACCTCGGCGCCGGGCTTCTTCACCACGGCGACGATCGGCCGCTCGTCCCACTTGGGGTGCGGCATGCCGACGCACGCCGCCATCGCGACGGCCGGGTGCGCCATGGCAATGTTCTCGATGTCGATCGAGCTGATCCACTCGCCGCCCGACTTGATCACGTCCTTGCTGCGGTCGGTGATGTGCATGTAGCCATCGGAGTCGATCGTCGCCACGTCGCCGGTGGGGAACCAGCGGTGGCCGGCCGCGTCGGTGACCAGCGGACACTCGCCCTTGAAGTAGGTGTCCATGATCCAGGGTCCGCGCACCTGCAGGTCGCCGAAGGTCTTGCCGTCCCAGGGCTGCTCCTGGCCGTCGTCGCCGACGATGCGCATGTCCACGCCGAAGATGGCGCGCCCCTGCTTGACGCGAATGGCCAGCTGCTGTTCGAACGACAGCTTCAGGTGCTTGTTCTTGAGCGTGCCGACGGTGCCCAGCGGACTGGTCTCGGTCATGCCCCAGGCGTGCAGCACGTCCACCCCGAATTCCTCGCGGAAGGTATCGATCATGGCCGGCGGACAGGCCGAGCCACCGATCACGGTGCGCTTGAGCGTGGAGAACTTGAGCCCGTTGCCCTGCACATGCCCCAGCAGCATCTGCCAGATGGTGGGCACGCCGGCGGCCATGGTCACCTCCTCGGACTCCATCAGCTCGTAGATCGACTTGCCGTCCATCGCCGGGCCCGGGAACACCACCTTGCAGCCGGTCAGCGCGGCCGCGTATGGCAGCCCCCAGGCGTTGACGTGGAACATCGGCACCACCGGCATCATGGAATCGCGCGCGGACAGCCCCATGGCATCCGGCAGCGCGCCGCCATAGGCGTGCAGCACGGTGGAGCGGTGGCTGTAGAGCGCACCCTTGGGGTTGCCCGTGGTGCCGCTGGTGTAGCACAGGCCGGCGGCGCTGTTCTCGTCGAACCGGGGCCAGACATAGTCGCCGGACCGGGCGCCGATCCAGGCCTCGTAGCTCTGCAGGCCGGGGATACCGCTGTCCGCCGGCAGCTTGTCGGCCTCGCACAGGGCGATCCAGTGGCGTACCGTCGGGCACTTGGCATGAATCGCCTGGATCAGCGGCAGGAAGCTCATGTCGAAGCACAGCGCCTGGTCCTCGGCGTGGTTGACGATCCAGGCCATCTGCTCGGGCGACAGGCGCGGGTTGAGCGTGTGCATGACCCGCCCTGAACCGGCCACGCCGAAGTACAGCTCCAGGTGCCGGTAGCCGTTCCAGGCCAGCGAGGCCACGCGGTCGCCCTGTTGCAGGCCCGCCTGGTCGAGTGCCTGGGCCAGTTGCCGCGAGCGCCGCGCCAGGTCGCGGTAGGTGTAGCGATGGATGTCACCCTCGACGCGGCGCGAAACGATCTCGCCATCGTGGTGGTGGCGCTCGGCAAACTCCAGCAGCATCGAAATCAGCAGCGGTTGGTCCTGCATCAAACCCAGCATGGGCACTCTCCTCGGATCAGTGAAAGAACTCAGGGCCGAATCGTACCTCCACCCCAAGGCCCGACTGTCGCGTCCGGCACCAACACGGTGCGCGGGTTTTCCCGCACCCCGGCGACGGTTGGCCGATTGGCCGACAATGAACTGCCTGCGACAAGTCGATCCACCGTCCATGCGCGATCCCGGCTGGCGAGGCCAGTGCTCACCGTGCGGGACGACGGGCCGACCGAGCCGGTGACCTGGCCAACCGTGCTGTTGCGCGAACTCCACCGCATGCCATGACCCATCCCATGCAAAAGACCCCCGACGAATGGCGGGCCGTGCTGGCCGCCAAGGGCGCCGAGCCGGGCGCCTACGAGGTGACGCGCCAGGCCGCGACCGAGCGGCCGTTTTCCGGCCGGTACGAGCGCCATTGGGCCGACGGCAGCTACCACTGCATCTGCTGCGGCGCCAGATTGTTCGAGTCGGGTACCAAGTTCGATGCCGGCTGCGGCTGGCCGAGCTTCTCGCAGGCGATCCCCGGTGCGATCGAGGAACGGCGCGACCTGAGCCACGGCATGGTGCGCATCGAGACCGTTTGCGCAGGCTGCGGCGCCCATCTGGGCCACGTGTTCAACGACGGCCCCGCGCCCACCGGCCTGCGCTACTGCATGAACTCGGCCGCGCTCGACTTCGAGCCCGAATCCGGCGCCTGAACGCCGCGGCGCGTGGGCATGGCGCGCCCCGCCCGATCCTGAGCCGCATCCCGCGCTCGGGGCCACACACGAACCGCGATAATCGCCATCCTGATGAGACTGCTGTTCGACTTCATTCCCCTGCTGCTGTTCTTTGCCGCCTACAAGTGGCACGGCATCTACGCCGGCACGGCAGTGCTGATGGCGGCCACCAGCGTGCAGATGGCCATCGTGTACTGGCTGGACAGGAAGCTCAGCACCATGCACAAGGCCACGCTGGTGCTGATCCTGATCTTCGGCGCGCTCACCCTGGTGCTGCAGGACGAGCGCTTCATCAAGTGGAAACCCACCGTCCTGTACGCCGCCATGGCGATCGCCCTGGCCGTCGCGCTGTGGATCTACCACAAGAACTTCCTCAAGATCATGCTGGGCAGCCAGATCCCCCTGCCGGATTTCGCCTGGCAGCGCCTGTCCGTGGCCTGGATCGCCTACTGCCTGTTCATGGCGGCGCTCAACGGCTACGTGGCTGCCTTCTGGACCACCGACGCCTGGGCCAGCTTCAAGCTCTGGGGCTACGTGTTCCCGCTGGTGTTCCTGATCGGCCAGGGCGTCTACATCGCGCGCCACATCAGCGAGGCTCCCGAAGGCTCGTCCTCGGCCACGCCGGGAGCGCCGAAATGAGCACCACGCTGGCCGACGAGATGGCGGCACGCCTGCATGCGCGCCTGCAGCCAAGCCGGCTCGAGGTGCTCGACGAAAGCTGGCAGCACGAGGGCCATGCCGGCGCCAACGGCACCGGCTTCGGCACGCACTTCCGGGTGCGCATTGCCGCCCCCGGCTTTGCTGGCCTGCGGCGCGTGGCGCGCCACCGCCTTGTGTATGATGCGCTCGCCGATTTTTTTGCCGAGCGCGGCGTGCATGCACTCGCCATCGAGGCGGATGATTGAACCTGTGCGTCCAGGCACGCTCCAATCCACTTCCTGCCCGCCCGTTCCCGGGGCGGGATCCACTCTCCTGACTGTCCCATCATGAAGAAACAGCTCCTGGCCGCGTCCGCCGCGGCCCTGCTGGCCGGTGCCGCAGCCCTGCCGGCGGTCGCGCAGAACGTCGCCATCATCAATGGCAAGCCCGTCCCGACCACGCGCCTGGACGCACTCGAAACCCAGATCAAGGCCCAGGCCGAACGCACCGGCCAGCCGGTCCCGCCCGGGCTGCGCGAACAGCTCAAGGACGAGGTGATCACGCGCGAGATCTTCATGCAGGAAGCCGCCCGGCGCGGCGTCGAAAGCACGCCCGACTTCCGCGCCAAGCTCGAATTGATGCGCCAGAGCCTGGTGATCAGCGAGCTGTTTTCCAATTACCAGAAGCAGCACCCCGTGACCGACGAGCAGGCCAAGGCCGAATACGACCGCGTCATCGGCAGCCAGACCCCGCCTGCCGGCGCCAAGGAGTACAAGGCGCGCCACATCCTGGTGGAAAAGGAAGACGAGGCCAAGGCCATCATTGCCCAGCTCAAGAAGGGCGCCAAGTTCGAGGAACTGGCGAAGAAGCAGTCCAAGGACCCGGGCTCCGGCGCCCAGGGGGGTGATCTCGGCTGGTCCGACCCGGCCAGCTACGTGCCCGAGTTCGCCGCGGCGTTGACCAAGCTCGAGAAGGGCCAGACCACCGACACGCCCGTCAAGTCGCAGTTCGGCTACCACGTGATCCGCGTCGACGACGTGCGCGACGCCAAGGCCCCCGAGCCGCCCAGCTTCGACGACGTCAAGGCGCAGATCAAGCAGCAGATGGAGCAGAAGAAGCTGGTCGAGTTCCAGCAGGCACTGCGCGAGAAGGCGAAGATCGAATAAGCCGCGCCACGGCAACTACCCACCCGGAACCGGCTTTTCCACAGGCCGGTTTTTTGTGCGATCGGGCCAGCGTCTTCAGCCGCGCCAGGCCAGCCAGGCCATCAGGCCGCCGATCAGCACCGGCTGGTGCAGCATGTACCAGCTCAGGCTCCAGCGGCCGAGCACGGCCAGGCCGCGCGCCGGCACTGGCACCGGCCGTTGCAGCCAGGCCCGCGGCAGCCGCTGCCCGGCGCCCACGCCCAGCAGCAGCACACCCAGCCACGGCAGCAGCGGCACGTAGTCCTCGGTGACCGGCTTGTGCGTGACGATGCCCAGGCCGTAGAGCCAGCGGCTGTCCAGCGCGGCCGCCAGCGTCGGCGCGTCGGCCGCGACCAGCAGCCCGCGCAGCAGCGGCGTCGCGCCCAGCAGCCCCAGCGCCAGCAGCCAGGGCCAGGGCCCGCCCAGCCAGCCACGCATGAGCAGGGCCCGCACCAGCAGCAGCAGCAGCGCCAGCGCGTGCAGCACGCCGAAACTGATCCAGCTGCGCGGGAACATCCACCACGACGCCAGCGAGACCAGCAGCGCGCAGGCCGCCACCTGGCGCCAGCGGCGCCAGAAGCGCGGCCAGCCCTGCCCAGCCTGCACCGCCAGCACCTGGCCGAAGCCGGCCGTGAACAGGAACAGGCCGACGATGGCCGTGCGCTGCCCGGTCCAGATCGGGTCGTTGTAGAAGTCCTGCTGGATCAGGCCGAAGTGGTTCAGGTCGAAGCCGAAGTGGTAGGCCGTCATCCACGCCAGCGCCAGCCCGCGCAGCGCATCCAGGCGATCGAGGCGCGTCGGCATGGCGCAATGGTAGCGGCTCCGCGCCGGCAGAAAACGCGTGCTCCAGGACTGCCGGCGCCTGGCGTCAGAGCTTTTCCGTCTGCCCGCTGCTCGGCTGCCACTTCATCAGCCGCCGCTCGGCCACCCCGACCAGGCCGTCGAGCACCAGCGCGAACGCCGTCAGCAGCACGATGCCTGCCACCACGGTGTCGACGTCGAAGCTGCCCTCGGCCTGCAGGATCAGGTAGCCGACACCGCGTGCCGAGCCCAGGTATTCGCCCACCACGGCGCCGACGAAGGCCAGGCCCACCGAGCTGTGCAGGCTGGAGAAGACCCAGCTCATGGCGCTGGGCACGTAGACGTGGCGCATCAGGTCACGTCCGCTGGCGCCCAGCATGCGCGCGTTCGCCAGCACCACCGGGCTCACCTCGCGCACGCCCTGGTAGACGTTGAAGAACACGATGAAGAACACCAGGGTCACGGCCAGCGCCACCTTGGACCAGATGCCCAGGCCGAACCAGAGCGCGAAGATCGGCGCCAGGATCACGCGCGGCATGGCATTGGCCGCCTTCAGGTAGGGGTCGAGCACCGCCGAGGCAAAGGGTGCCAGCGCCAGCCACAGGCCCACCGCCACGCCGGCCAGCGTGCCGATGCCGAAGGCCAGCAGCGTCTCCAGCAGGGTCACCCACATGTGACCGTAGATGTCGGCGTCGGTGATGAACCAGCGCCACAGGCGCAGCGCCACCAGTTGCGGGCGCCCGAAGAAGAAGGCGATCGTGTCGGATGCGTTGGCGGCGAAGTACCAGCCGCCGATCACCAGCACCAGCAGCCCGACCTGCCAGACGCGCAGCCGCAGGCCCTTCATGCCACCGCCTTTCGCTTCTGCTGGTCATAGCCCTTGAGCACCTCGTCACGCAGCACGGCCCAGATGTCGGCGTGAAGCTCGACGAAGCGCGGCTGGTTGCGGATTTCGGCGACGTTGCGCGGGCGCGGCAGGTCGATCGTGAATTCGCCGATCGGGCGGGTCGCCGGCCCGGCCGAGAGCACCACCACCCGATCGGACAGCGCGATCGCCTCGTCCAGGTCGTGCGTGATGAACAGCACCGCGCGCCCACCCGCGCCGCCGCCGTGCGAAGGCTCGGCCCACAGCTCCAGCAGCTCGTTCTCCATCAGCTGCCGGGTCTGCACGTCGAGCGCCGAGAACGGTTCGTCCATGAGGAAGATGTCGGGCTCGAGGATCCAGGTCTGCGCCATGGCCACGCGCTTGCGCATGCCGCCCGAAAGCTGGTGCGGGTAGCGGTCCTCGAAGCCGGCCAGGCCCACGCGCGCGAGCCAGGCACGCGCGCGCTGTTCGGCTTCGGCTGGAGGCGTCCCCGCGAACACCAGCCCGGCCATCACGTTGCCCAGTGCCGTCTTCCAGGGCATCAGCGACTCGGCCTGGAACATGTAGCCGGCGCGCCGGTTCAGGCCCGCCAGCGGCTGGCCGAACACCTCGACCTTGCCGCGCGATGGCGCCAGCAGGCCGGCGCCGACGTTCAGCAGCGTGCTCTTGCCACAGCCGGTCGGGCCGACCACCGAGACGAACTCGCCCGGCGCCACGGCCAGGCTGGCATCCTGCACCGCCGTGTAGCGCTGGCCCGGCGCGTCGCGGCTGGTGAAGACGCAGGTGATGTCCTGCAGGTCAAGGGCAGGCGTGACACCGGGGTTCAGCATGGAGCAGGCTGGGTCATGTCAACGTCGCGGGTGCGAAGCGAACTGGGAATCGAACATCCGTACGCAAAGGACGCTGGGATTTCGCAGAGGACGCAAAAGAAGAAATTCAAGGTCTTGTTCCTGCATCCCCTGCGCATGGGGGTCTGGATTCACGCCGGGTACTTCACGCCCGCCCGGCGCGCAAAGGCATTGGTGTAGGTCTTCGCCAGGTCGATGTTCTTGCCCTTCAGGCTTTCCTCGAAGGTCTGCAGCATGCGCAGCGCGGTGGCCGGGCCGGCCTCGGGGAGGATGCCGTCGGGCGAGATCGCCTCGCGCACGTTTTCCCAGGCCGCGAGGTAGAGTGCCCGGTCGCCCAGCAGGTAGGACTCGGGCACGGTCTTGACGATGTCGGACGGGCCGGCCTTCCGCAGCCAGCGCAGCGCATGCACCATCGCATTGGCCAGGGCCTGCGTGGTGTTGGGGTTCTCGCGGATGAACTTCGCATGCGTGTAGAGCACCGCCGCCGGCATCGGTCCGCCGTAGACCTCCTGCGTGTCCTTCAGCGTGCGCGTGTCGGCGATGATCTTCAGCAGGTTGTCGCGCTGCAGCATGGTGATCACCGGGTCCAGGTTGGCGATGGCGTCGACCTGGCCGGAACGCACCGCGCTCAGCGCGCCGCTGGAGGCACCGACGCCGATGAAGGACACGTCGCTCGGCTTGAGCCCGCCTTTGGCCAGCACGTAGGCCGCCATCATCGAGGTCGAGGAGCCCGGGGCCGTGACGCCGATCTTCTTGCCCTTCAGGTCGGCAATGCCCTTGTAGTCGGGCATGGTCTTGTTCGATACCGCCAGCACGATCTGCGGTGCGCGGCCCTGCAGCACGAACGACTCGATCGCCTGGTTCCTGGCCTGCATGTTGATGGTGTGCTCGTAGGCGCCGGAGACCACGTCGGCGCTGCCCCCGACCAGCGCCTGCAGGGCCTTGGAGCCGCCTGCGAAGTCGGGGATCGTCGTCTCCAGGCCCTCGTCCCGGAAGTAGCCGAGCTGTTCGGCAATCGTGAGCGGCAGGTAATAAAAGAGGTTCTTGCCGCCGACGGCGATGGTCAGCTTGCTTTTCTCGGGCTTGCCCGACTGCGCCCAGACGCGCGGAAACGCCAGCGCTGCAGGCGCCAGGGCCAGGGTCTTGAGGATGGTACGGCGCATGGGATGAGCTCCTTGATCATGATGCGACAAAAGGCAAAATTTAACAGACCCCTGGACCCGCGCGATCCGCATCGGCACGAACCCACGCGCACCCTGGCCAACCGCGGCGCTGCGCGCGCTCGCGCGCGCTGGGGATAATCCACGTCACACCGCACGCGTCCGAAGCCCGAAGCGCTTCAACGCCTGCGCCAGCCCCTCGAGCGAGATCCCGACCATGAAAATCCTGCTTCCCGTCGACGGCACCGAACTGTCGGTGCATGAAACACGCTTTGCCCTGCGACTGGTCGCAGAGGGTCTGCGTGCCAGCTTCGTGCTGGCCAACGTCCAGGCCGCAGCCTCCTTCTATGAAATCATCACGGCCAAGGATCCGGTCCTGATCGAAACCGCCGCGCAGGAGGCCGCCGGCGACCTGATGGCACCCAGCGCGCGCCTGCTCGCCGACGCTGGCGTGCCGTTCGAGACGGCGGTGATCACGGGCGACCCGGCCAACGCCATGCTCGACCTGATCGAACTGCACGGCTGCGACATGGTGCTGATGGGATCACGTGCGCTGGGCCCGATCCGCCGCATGATGGAGGGCGGTTCGACGTCGCGCCGCCTGCTCGACGAGTCGCCCGTTCCGGTGCTGCTGGTCAAGCCGCCGCGACCGGTCGACCCCGACCTGGAAGAAGACGCGGCGACACCCTGAAGCCGGCAGTCCGCACGACGCGCCGCTTCCGGCGAATCCTGCGGGAATACCCCTACCGCCGGGCGCAGCCCGCTGCGCGCGTATGCTGAATTGCCTGAGCGGAGATCGCGAGAGGCAAGCGCCATGGCCCAGAGACCACCAGCCCAAAACATCCGGCTCAAGCGAGCCTACGACCCGGCAAGCGCCGACGATGGCGCGCGCATCCTGGTCGAGCGCCTGTGGCCGCGCGGCGTGCGCAAGGAAGCGCTGGAACTGGCCGAATGGGACAAGGAAATCGCTCCCAGCACCGAGCTGCGCAAGTGGTATGGCCACGCACCCGCGCGCTGGGACGAGTTCCGCCAACGCTACGCGGCTGAACTGCGCGCGCACCCGGAACGCCTGGATGCGCTGCGCGCGCGCGCATGCACCGGCGTGGTCACGCTGATCTTTTCCTCGCACACCGAGACCCGGAACAACGCCGTGGCGCTGCGCGACTTCCTGTTGCATCCGCAGTTGCTCGCCTCCTGAAACCCCTGCCGAGAGAAAGCACCCACATGACACAACGACTCGAATACAAGGACGCCTCCCCCAAGGGCTTCCAGGCCATGCTGGGCCTGGAGATGCATGCCCGCGGCAGCGGGCTGGAGCATTCGCTGCTGGAACTGGTCAAGACGCGTGCGTCGCAGATCAACGGCTGCGCCTACTGCCTCGACATGCATACCAAGGACGCGCGCGCCGCGGGTGAAACCGAACAGCGCCTCTACGTGCTGCCGGCCTGGCGCGAAACGGATTTCTACACGCCGCGCGAGCGCGCCGCGCTGGCCTGGACCGAGGCCGTGACCCGGCTCACCAACCAGGAAGTCCCCGACGAGGTGTACGAAGAGGCACGCCGCCACTTCGGCGAGCAGGAGATCGTCGACCTGACGCTGGCCATCATCGCGATCAACGGCTGGAACCGGCTGTCCATCGCCTTCCGCGCCAAGGCGGGCACGTACCAGCCGCCCCGGCATGGCAAATGACGTCGGCGCTGGCGCAGCAGCGCTGCCGAATGGCGCACGGCCGCGGACGGAGCGCGCCGCCGACGACCCTCCGAACGCAGGATGCCACGCGCTGGCATTCGCCCCAGCCATCGCGCGGCGATGCCGTCATTCGCCATTCTTCATCCAGTGAGGAGCCACCCATGAGCCGTGACCTGTTCCCCGCCTCCAGCGCCGACATCGCACGCAAGCGCCGCGAGCTGGCGCCGCGGCAGCTCGAGGCCTTCCGCGCCTTCAGCGCCGCCTGCTTCGCCGAGGGCGAGTTGCCCGTCAAGGTCAAGCAACTGATCGCCGTCGCCGTGGCCCACACCACGCAGTGCCCCTACTGCATCCACGGCCACACCGAGGGCGCGCTCAAGGCGGGCGCCAGCGAGGCCGAGATCATGGAAGCCATCTGGGTCGCTGCCGAAATGCGCGCCGGCGGCGCCTACGCCCACTCGGCACTGGCCATCGACACCATGGCCGCGCAGGCCGAGCGCAACGCCGCCGGGAAAAGCTAACTGCTCTTGCGTTCCTGCCGCTCGCGAGCCCTTCGCGCCTGGCGGCTCTCGCTGGCGCGCCGCTCGGCCTCTTCGCGTGCCCGCCGCTTCTCGCGTCGGCCCTGCGACCACCAGCGCCCCAGGGCGAAGCTGAGCACCATCGTCACCAGCAGCAGCAGCCAGCCCAGGATGGACATGCCAGCGCCCGACATCACTGCACCCGCAGCACATCGCTCGGCCTGAAGCCGAGGCTGGCAATCTTGCCCTTGCGCCCGCGCGCGGCGCGCGCGTTGTTCAGGCTGCGGATCTCCAGCACTTCCTCGCGCGGCTTGCCGCCGCGACCCTGGCCCACGATGCGCACGCTGCGCACATAGGCGGCGGCGCCCGCCAGGCTGTCGCCTGGCTCCAGATGCAGCAGCAGCAGGCCGCGCCCACCCTTGTCCATCTGGCGCAGCTCGCCGATCTCGAAGCTGAGGATGCGCCCCGCCACGGAAACGCAGGCCACGTGCGTGGCCGGCGGCATGCCGGAGCCATCGGCGGGTGGCTGCGCGTCCGGCGCCGGCAACGCCAGCGACGGGCGGCACACCTGCTCGGCAGCGCCCATGCTGATGAAGGCCTTGCCGCCCCGGTTGCGCGACAGCAAGTGCTCGACCCGCGCCAGGAAGCCGTAGCCGCCCGAGGCCGACAGCAGCAGCGTCGTGCCCTCGGCGCCGGCAAAATAGTGCAGCGGCTGGGTGCCGCTTTCCAGGTCGATCAGGGTGGTGATCGGCTGGCCATCCCCGCGCGCGCCCGGCAGGCTGGCCACCGGCACGCTGTAGACGCGGCCATTGCTGCCGAACACCAGCAAGGGGTCCACCGTGCGGCATTCAAACGTGCCGTACAGCCCATCGCCCGCCTTGAAGCCAAA
Source organism: Ottowia sp. (assembly GCF_035325765.1). Classification (GTDB taxonomy): domain Bacteria; phylum Pseudomonadota; class Gammaproteobacteria; order Burkholderiales; family Burkholderiaceae_C; genus Ottowia. The sequence continues at coordinate 16,584 of NZ_DAOKZG010000014.1, read as the reverse complement.
GGCGGCCGCGTCGTGCCCATGGCCCTGGCGCGCGCGCACCCAGCCCTTCTCGCTCACCACCACGGTGACCGGCTCGTCCAGCACCTTGAGCTCGACCACGGCCTTCTTCTCGGCCTGGATCAGGGTGCGCCGCGCGTCGGCAAACTCCTTCGCGTCGGCCTCGATTTCCCGGATCATCAGGCGACGCAGCGTGGCCGGGCTGCCCAGCACCTCTTCCAGCGTGCCCTGCTCCTTGCGCAGTTCAAGCAGTTCCTGTTCGATCCTGATCGCCTCCAGCCGCGCGAGCTGACGCAGGCGGATGTCCAGGATGTCGTCGGCCTGCCGCTCGGTCAGCGCAAAGCGCGCCATCAGTGCCGCCTTCGGTTCGTCGCTCTGGCGAATGATGGCGATCACCTCGTCGATGTTCAGCAGCACGAGCTGCCGCCCTTCGAGGATGTGGATGCGTTCGAGCACTCGCGTGAGCCGATGCTGGCTGCGCCGCGTGATCGTCGTCTGGCGGAATTCGATCCACTCGGCGAGCATCTGGCGCAGGCTCTTCTGAACCGGCCGGCCGTCCAGCCCGACGCTGGTCAGGTTGATCGGGCTGCTGCATTCCAGGCTGGTGTGCGCGAGCAAGGTGTTGGCCAGCTCGTCCTGGTCGACCGTGCGGCTCTTGGGCTCGAACACGATGCGCACCGGCGCGTCCTTGCTCGACTCGTCGCGCACGCCGTCCAGCACCGCGAGGATCGTGGCCTTGAGCTGGCTCTGATCCTGCGTCACCGCTTTCTTGCCGGCCTTGACCTTGGGGTTGGTGAGCTCCTCGATCTCCTCGAGCACCTTCTGCGTCGAGGTGCCCGGCGGCAGTTCGGTCACCACCATCTGCCATTGCCCGCGCGCCAGGTCCTCGATGGCCCAACGCGCCCGCACCTTCAGGCTGCCGCGCCCGCTCTGATACGCCGCACGAATGTCCGCCGCGCTGCTGATGATCTGTCCGCCGCCGGGGTAGTCCGGCCCCGGCAGCAGGGCATACAGCTCGTCATCCGTCAGCTTGGCGTTTTTGACCAGCGCCACACACGCATCGGCCACCTCGCGCAGGTTGTGGCTCGGGATCTCGGTCGCCAGGCCGACGGCGATGCCGCTGGCGCCATTGAGCAGGGCAAACGGCAGGCGCGCGGGCAACTGGCGCGGCTCCTCGGTCGAGCCGTCGTAGTTGGGCACCCAGTCCACCGTGCCCTGGTCCACCTCCTGCAGCAGCAGCCGCGTGATCCTGGCCAGCCGCGCCTCGGTATAGCGCATGGCTGCCGCGCCATCGCCGTCGCGCGAGCCGAAGTTGCCCTGGCCGTCGATCAGCGGATAGCGCTGCGAGAAGTCCTGCGCCATGCGCACCAGCGCGTCGTAGGCTGCGCTGTCGCCGTGCGGATGGAAGCGCCCCAGCACGTCGCCCACCACGCGCGCGCTCTTCACCGGCTTGGCGGCGGTGCTGCCATTGGGGCCGGAATAACTCAGCCCCATGCGCTCCATCGCGTACAGGATGCGCCGCTGCACCGGCTTCTGCCCATCGGCCACGTCGGGCAGCGCGCGGCCCTTGACCACGCTGAGCGCGTATTCGAGATAGGCGCGCTGGGCGTAGGTCGCCAGCGCCAGATCGTCGCCGGGGTCGGCGGGGGTCAGGTCCACAACGGTTGGGTCACTCATCATTTACAAACAAAAAATGGCACTGGCGCTTGTCCAACAAGCGCGGGCAGCTATCAAACAAAAAGCATCAGATATTCGGTGACTGAGGAGCGAACGAGGGGTGCCCCGGCTTTCTTGGCGAGCTTCGATAATTTTCCTGATTTCATACTCGACGTCGACTACGTTACCGCACTCACAAATAACTCATCAAGCTGCGGATTGCTGGTAATCAGCAGCAGCTTCTTGATCGTGGCCGCATGGTTGATCTCCAGCCGCGCGAAATGCTCGCCACCTGCCGATGACTGCTTGCGGATCAGTTGGATGCGCCCGAAAAGCGCGCCGTGCTTCTCCGCAAACTTTGCCAACCCCAGGGCCTTCTCGAAGTTGTCGCTCAAACTGGGATCGTGTGGTTCCAAAACGTCGATGACAAATTCTCTGCCAACCTCGCGCACCACCACCAGATCCGGAAACATTGGCCGAACGTCTCCGCCGGTTTCATATGGGATTTCCAGCGACCACGGCTTGCGATCAAGATTGCGCAGCCAACCCACGACCTCGGGCTTGGCCAGCTCTTCCTTCAGTACGCCAGCTTCCCAGCTACCCAACTCGGCGCGGAACTGACCATTGCCTTCAACATATAAATGCCGCTCCCACAGCGGGTCAGTGGTCAAGCGCCTGAAATCAATGGAATCCGGCAAACGCCACGGCACCTCACTGGGCTTGGCCGTTGCCAGCCGTAATTTCTCGTAATTGGCGCGGCGCTGTTCTTTCAGTTTGGAGATAGCTTTTTTGTGCTGGTCGTACAGTCGATCGAATGCAGCATCTGCCTGTGATTCAAGGATGGCCATTTCTGCCGCATTGCGGGCTAGAACAATGGCCTCGACTTTGACCTCCAGGGCGTCCCGATCCGCGTGGGCGCGCCAGTACTCCATCTGCAGGCCATGACTGAAGGCGCGCCCGGCTTCTTCAAACAGACGGTCGATATCCACATCGGATGCATCAACGGCATACTTGGTCGGCTCGGGTTCAGCAACGCCCGTGCCGTTATTCACCGCCAAGGTGCGCAAGCCAACTTGCGTGATCGCTTTGGCTGCAGCATCAGACTGTCCAGTCGCCTTGATCGCTGCAATGCGCTGCCCCATCCACTCGACGATCTGCTGCTTGGCGACACCCCACGCATCAGCGTCAATCTCGTCCATCGTCAGGCTGCGCGAAATAGCCATGTACCTGCGCAGCGGACTTTGCGCCCGGGCGGCGTTGACTCGATAGGTCACTGTTTCATCCAGCGCAGCGAAGATGTCGTCAGTTCCCTCGCGTCGCTTCAGCACCACCAGATTGCGGCTGGAGCCCGTTTCAGCGGGCGGCACATCCTCAGTGTTCTGCAGCGATGCCACCACGGTTTCTACCGCTCCCGTATCAAAGTACGGCAGGAACAAATGTACATCGTTCAGGGCTGCATCCTTCTCGATGCGGCGCGCCAGCGGCGTGCGCACCATGCGGCCCAGCAGCTGGGCAATGTAGGTGTGGTCTTGCGCACGGCGGAACGACATCATCACCTCGGCCCGCGGGCAGTCCCAGCCCGTGGACAGGCTGGTCTTGAAGAACACCACGCCGATGTTCTTGTCGGCATCGATGCGCGAGGCATCCACCTTGCGCACACGGCGCCCCCCCCACATCCAGATCGCCTGTGTCGTGCATGGCGTGGGCCACTTCGCCTTCATGCAGGCGACGACCGATGGCGCTTTCAATCACCGTTAGCGCCGTGCCCAGATCGGTTTTTGTGAGTTGCCGATCCGAGCCGTTCTCCACCTGCACCACCAGCACCGGCCAAACGGTTTGCTCCTTTTCCTCAGCACAAAACGCGCCCCAGGCCGCCGCCATCTGCCCCCAGCGTCGGGCCGCTTCTTCCAGCAGCGTCATTTCGGCGGTGGTGGCCACCTCCGGGTGATGAATCAGGATGCGGTCTTTCAGCAAGCCGGACTTGCGCACCTCCTCCGCCGGGATGGCAATCTTGTGGATCGTGTGCGGGGCGTGCTCCAGCAAATCCATAAAGCGCTTGGGCGTGGCCGATACACCAATCACCATCGGCATCTTCACCAGCCCCACTTCCGGGTAGCCCAGCAAAAAACGCTGCATCAACGTCTGCGCAGCCTGCGCCCCCTTGCCCGAGGTCATGCCCCGGTGCGCCTCGTCGATCACCACGAAAAACCTGTCCGGAATCGCCAGCGCCGTGTTGGTCAGCGTCTCCCAGATCAGATGCTGGCGCCCATCGCCCCGGTTGGTCAGTGGCTGGTTGATGGCGAGTTTTTGCGTGTTGATGAAGTAGATGCGCCCGCCGTCCAGGCGGGGCGCGTCGAAATGCGCATCGATGGGAATGAGCTGGTTGACCCGGTACACCTTGTCGGATTTGCTCTCGATCTTGAGCCGGGTCTGCTCGTTGAGTTCGGGCATGTCCGATACCCACAGAATTACCGCATCGGGTTGCGGCGCCCAATCCAGCGGCCACGCCAGTTCATCATCAGGCTGGTCAAGAATAGCCTCGAACAGCGCCGTCATCATGATGGTCTTGCCGCTGCCCGTGGGGGCCGAAAACGCAATCGCCTGCGGTTGCTGGCTGCTCGCGAACTTGCGCGCGGCCACGATCTTGTCGCGCAGCAGGTGCAGCGCATCGCGCTGAAAATCAAACAGCGTGACTTTCATGCCCGCGCCCCCTGTGTATCCGCCTGGCCCGCTGCGCGGCCCTGGTGCTGATCCTGGTTCTGGTTGATCATGAAGTTGAGCAGGTAGTCGCGGTACAACTGCACCACTGCCAGGCCGGGGTTGGCCTTGCCTGCCACTTCACGCACATCCTGCGCCATGGTTTTGAAAGACTCGTCCGAGTCGGTCACGACAAAGACATGTGACAAGCCGGTACGGCCATCGAGCGATTGCAACAGGCGGCCCATGCGCGTTTCATCCAGCAGCACCACAAAGTTGCTGCCATCGGGTGCAAACAGCACCGGCTCGGGCTCGCCCTGCTTGAGCTCCGGCCGCGGCCCCACCGCACCGGCTTTGAGCCACAGCAGCGGCAGGATTTCACGGAAGGCGCGGCGCAGCGACACCCGCTCATGCTCCAGGAAATCCAGCTTGAAATACGCCAGATTGGCGGCAAAGCCCTCACCCATCGGGCGCTTTTCTTCCTCGGGCACCAGGATGGGGCCAAGCAGTTCCGCCACCTGATTCTTCAGCGCATCGAACAGCCTTTTCGCCGGGGTGACGATATAAAAATCGGTGATGTGCTCCTGCTCGTCCAGCGCCTCCAGCCAGTCTTCGGCAGCCGCCGGGTCAAACAACACGCTGGCCTTGTGGTCTTCCGACACGATAAAGGGGCAAGGCTCTTTCACCAGCGTTTGCGGCAAGCCATCGATCAGCGCCACCACCTGTTTCTTCTTTGGGCCTGTGTCGAGCTGCGCTGGATCGACGAAGCCAATTTGCGTGAAGCGGCGCGCCTTTTCACGCTCGACCGTCTTGCCGGTCAGGTAGTCGCCGCCCAGCACCGAACCATCGTCGCGCCGACCCAAAATGGTGTACTTGCTGCGCGGCCAGGTCACGCTGCGGCAGATGCCTTGGGCCTCCCAATCCGCATCGCCAGGTTGCAGGTCACGGGCAGCAAGTGTGGCCGATTCCTCTGCGGACACCTCGTTGTTGGTCACCAGAATGCAGCGGCGTTGCCCGCCATCGATGGCGTTGAGCAGATTGACGGCATTGAGTGTGGTGCCGCTGCCGGCGAAGAAATCAACGATCAGTGCGTTGGGGCGATCACGGGCAACTGCCGCCACGGCATCGCGGGTGGCGTACAGCGACTTCGGGAAGGAGAATTTTCTTCCTTCTCCAAAAATAGATTTCAGTATGTCAGCGCCGTAGGCCCCGGCATCGTGTGCACTGCGATGCCAGACTGTTTTGATCTGTCGCTCGCGTTCTTCAGCGTATTCAACGCTCACCACATTGCGTACTTTGTCAAACTCGACGATTCGGATCGCACCACTTTCAATTTGCAGTTGAAGTTTGCGACTGAGGTATGAAATACCCCAAGTTCGCCTGTTCTCGTCAAAACCGCCAAGGTTTACGTAGCCTTTCTTAATTAAGCCACTCAACGATTCTGGACCAACTCCCCAGTTCCCGAAACTTCCATCCATACGAATTGGCCAAGCGGCGGCATAGCCGTCAATTTTCACGTCCAAGTCTGGATTCTGATCCAACGGAAGGTAGTCACCAGCCCCCACGATGGCATTCCGCTCAGTATCAATGAGTACGGGAAAAAACATCTTGTGGCGATCTTGACGGCGCGCATTCGTCCCTGACCGAAGAAGTCCTTTCCATCGCGGAGTGGAATTTGCGCCGGGCTTTGCTGGTGAGAGCAGGTCATCACCCAAACTGTTCACGAATGCTTGGTTTCCGAAACAGAAAATGGCGTACTCCTCAACCCTAGAGAAACGCCCCTGAGTTACCCCTTTGGGGTTGATGACGATGGTCACAAGTTGGCGATATGCCTGGGGAAACTCCCGTTCCAGCAACATCCCAAGATGGTGAACTTCGTGCTCGTCAATCGTGACAATCAGCACACCGGTATCGGGCTTGAGCAGCCGCTTGGCCAGCTTCAACCGCTTTTCCATAAAGGCCAGCCATTTGCTGTGCCGCCAACCATCGTTGCCATCCACATAATCGTTGTTGTATTTCCAGTCGCGCGCGCCGGTGTTGTAGGGCGGGTCGATATAGATGCAGTCCACCTGACCGGCGTACAGGTAGTCCAGCAATTGCAGCGCGTGGTAGTTGTCGGCCTCAATCAGCGTGTGCCAGGGGGCGTCCGCCGGGCCGTTCTGCACGGCATCCACGGGCACCAGTGCCGGGAAAATCGGCTCGCCAAACTCGCGCACCACCAGCAATTCGTCGACCGCAAACTGCACCGGCTCGGCGGCAGCACGGGCTGGTTCACTGGGGTGGGTTTCGTTGCCGGGCTTGAGGCAGGTGGCCACCCCGGCGTGGATGGACTTGATCTGCCACACGTCCTTGAGCGTGCCTTGCCGGCGGCACACCAAGTCACCCTTGCGCGGTTTGGCGCCGTGCAGCGGCAGCAGTTCGGGCAGGTGATCTTCAAACACCAGGCCGAATTTCTTTTCCTTCCTGGCGCTGCTCCACTCCGCGGCCAGGCGCTCGCGCAGACGCGAATCGCTGACTTGGGCGATCAGGGTATCAATGGCGGACACGCATTCCCTCCGGAGGTTTTCTCGACTTGAAAAGAGATAGTGATCCGCGCTTGATGGGCACGCGCTGGAGCCATGAATCAGTCACAAATCTCGCTCCAGATAACCGGCCGCTGTACCAAAGGCGATGCCCGGCCACGTGTGCGGGGCCAGCAGGTCGGCATCGCCCGTAACGATCGGGTGTGCCTCGGCGGCCAGGGCCAGGGCGAGAAACAGGTTGTCGTCCGCATCACGGCAGGCGCCGGCTGCCTGTTCAACGTGTTCGGCTTGAACATCACAAGCGCGGGCGTGCGCGCGCACCATGTCCAGCAATTCCCGGCGCGTTGCCCACGAGGCGTAGCGCTCGAACTTCGGGAGCAGGAGTACGGCCTCCAACTCCTGCAAAGCGAGTTCGCAGGTGACGAGCGCATCACGCCGCCGCGCCAGTTCGAGCGCGCGGCGCGGTATTGACGCAGCGCACAGCAAGCCTCACACATCCACCTCCACCGCATCCCCGTGCAGCTCCATCAGCTCGCGGCGCGCGGCGGCCTCGCCCTTGCCCATCAGCTTGGTGATCTCGGCGGCGGTGGCGGCAAAGTCGAAAGCGCCCAGGCGCACCGGCAGCAGGCGCCGGGTATCGGGATTCAGGGTGGTTTCCCAGAGCTGCTCGGCGTTCATCTCGCCGAGGCCCTTGAAGCGGCTGACGCTCCACTTGCCTTCGGCGACGCCATCCTTGCGCAGCTTGTCGAGGATCGAGGCGAGCTCGGCCTCGTCCAGCGCGTAGAGCTTGGCAGCGGGCTTCTTGCCGCGCGCCGGGGCGTCGACGCGGTACAGCGGCGGGCGCGCCACGAACACGTGGCCGCTCTCGATCAGGCGCGGAAAGTGACGGAAGAACAGGGTGAGCAGCAGCACCTGGATGTGCGCGCCATCGACGTCGGCATCACTCAGGATGCAGACCTTGCCGTAGCGCAGGTTGGAGAGGTCCACCTCGTCCTGCGGCCCGTGCGGATCGACCCCAATGGCCACTGAAATATCGTGGATCTCGGTGTTGGCAAAGAGGCGGTCGCGCTCGACTTCCCAGGTGTTGAGCACCTTGCCGCGCAGCGGCAGGATGGCCTGGGTTTCCTTGTCGCGCCCCATCTTGGCGCTGCCGCCGGCACTGTCGCCCTCGACCAGGAAGACCTCGTTGAGCGCCAGGTCGCGGCTCTCGCAGTCGGTCAGCTTGCCCGGCAGCACGGCAACGCCCGAGCCCTTGCGCTTTTCCACCTTCTGCCCCGCGCGCTGGCGGGTTTGCGCGGCCTTGATGGCGAGTTCGGCCAGGCGCTTGCCCCACTCGACGTTGGCGTTCAGCCAGAGCTCGAGCGCCGGCCTGACGAAGCCCGAGACCAGACGCACGGCATCGCGCGAGTTGAGCCGCTCCTTGATCTGGCCCTGGAACTGCGGGTCCAGCACCTTGGCCGACAGCACGTAGCTGGCGCGCGCGAACACGTCCTCGGGCATCAGCTTGACGCCCTTGGGCAGCAGGGCGTGCAACTCGATGAAGCCCTTGATGGCCTGGAACAGGCCGTCGCGCAGGCCGCTGTCGTGCGTGCCGCCGGCCGTGGTGGGGATCAGGTTGACGTAGCTCTCGCGCACCGGGTGGCCGTCTTCGGTGAACGCCACGGCCCACTGCGCGCCCTCGCCTTCGGCGAAGCTGTCGTCGTCGGCATCGATCACGCCTTCGCCCTCGAACAGCGGCACCACCGGCTCGGCCGGCAGGCTCTGCTCCAGATAGTCGCGCAGCCCGCCCTTGTACTGCCAGCTCTGTGTCTCCTTCTTCTTCTCGTCGATCAGCTGCACCGTGACGCCCGGCAGCAGCACGGCCTTGCTGCGCAGCAGGTGCACCAGCTCGCCCGTGGGCAATTGCAGGCTGTCGAAGTATTTCGCGTCCGGCCACACCCGCACCGTGGTGCCGCGCCGGCGGTCGCCTTCGGCCTGCGGGCGCAAGCCGAGCCCTTGTGCCACCTCGCCGCCCTCGAACACCATGGTGGCGACCTGGCCGTCGCGATGGCTGGCCACCTCCATGCGCCTGCCCAGCGCGTTGGTGACCGACACGCCCACGCCGTGCAGACCGCCCGAGAAGCTGTAGGCACCACCCTGGGCCTTGTCGAACTTGCCGCCCGCGTGCAGGCGGGTGAACACCAGCTCCAGCACCGGAGCCTGCTCCTGCGGGTGCAGCCCGAACGGGATGCCGCGCCCTTCGTCCTCGACACTGACCGAGCCATCGGCGTGCAGGGTGACGCGAATCTTCTTGCCATGGCCCGCCAGCGCTTCGTCGGCGGCGTTGTCGATCACCTCGCCGATCACGTGCAGCGGGTTGTCGGTGCGGGTGTACATGCCGGGGCGCTGGCGCACCGGTTCGAGGCCCTTGAGGACGCGAATGGATGCTTCGGAATAGCCGGGCGATGGAGAAGCGGAATGCGATGCCATGGCGGCGATTCTAGCGGTGGCGACCCTGCTGACTGGGTTTTGATACAGTTGTTTTTTCGTGGCGCGCCATGATCATGTCGGCGACGCGCGACTTGGCGAGCCACCGTCCCGTTTCCGACATTCCCCAGACCGATGCCTGCCAGCCAACCTGCCCCGCCCTCGCCCTGGGTGTGCCGCTTCACGGTGCTGCTCGCCCCCGCCGCCTCCGTGCTCGACGTGGCCTGCGGCGGCGGGCGCCATCTGCGCTGGTTCGCCGCGCGCGGCCATCCCGTCACCGGCATCGACCGCGACGCCGCCGCGCTGGCCACCGCGCACGGCTTGGGCGAACTGATCGAGGCCGACATCGAGGGCGGGCCCTGGCCGCTCCCCGGCCGGCGCTTTGGCGCCGTCGTCGTCACCAACTACCTGTGGCGCCCGCTGCGGCCGACCCTGCTGGACAGCGTGGCCGAAGGCGGCGCCCTGATCTACGAGACCTTCGCCGCCGGCAACGAGACCGTGGGCCGGCCGGCACGCCCGGACTTCCTGCTGCAGCCGGGCGAGCTGCTCGACTGGTGCCGCGCCCCCGAGTGGCGCGTGGTGGCGTTCGAGGACGGCTTCCTCGACGCCCCGGAGCGCTTCGTGCAGCGCATCGCGGCGGTGCGCCGGCGCGGCAGCGCCACCGGCGCGGCGCCGGGACGTTACCGCCTGGATGGAGTCTGAACCACCATGCCAGGCCACGACGCCGCCACTACAATGCTTCATTTGGTCCAGACACCATACCGGACACCATGACCCCCATCACCGGCAGCCTCGTTGCCCTCGTCACTCCCATGCTGGAGGACGGCGGCGTCGACTACCCCACCCTGCGCAAGCTGATCGACTGGCACATCGCCGAGGGCACCGACTGCATCAGCGTGGTCGGCACCACGGGCGAATCGCCCACCGTCAACGTCGAGGAGCACCAGGAAATCATCCGCGTCTCGGTCGAGCAGGCGGCTGGCCGGGTGCCGGTGATGGCCGGCTGCGGCGCCAACTCCACGGCCGAGGCCATCGAGCTGGCGCGCTACGCCAGGAAGGTCGGGGCCGACTGCCAGCTGCAGGTCGTGCCCTACTACAACAAGCCCACGCAGGAAGGTCAGTACCAGCACTTCAAGGCCATTGCCGAGGCCACGGGCGACCTGCCGATGGTGCTCTACAACGTGCCTGGCCGCACCGTCGCCGACCTGCTGCCCGAAACCGTGCTGCGCCTGGCCGAGGTGCCGGGCATCGTCGGCATCAAGGAGGCCACCGGCAACCTCGAGCGCGCGCAGTGGCTGATCCGTGACGTGCCGAAGGGCTTTGCCGTCTACTCGGGCGACGACCCGACGGCCGTCGCGCTGATGCTGTGCGGGGGCCAGGGCAACATCAGCGTCACCGCCAACGTGGCGCCACGGCTGATGCACGAGCTGTGCGTGGCCGCCGTTGCCGGCCAGCGCGACGCCGCCATGGCGATCCAGCGGCGCCTGATGCCGGTGCACAAGCTGCTCTTTGTCGAAGCCAACCCGATCCCGGTCAAGTGGGCACTGACGCGCATGGGCCGCTGCGGCCCGACGCTGCGCCTGCCCATGACGCCCCTGGCCCAGGCACACGAGGCCGCGGTCGAGCAGGCCCTGCGGCAGGCCGGGCTGATTTGAACCGGCATCGCTTCAACGGTCGCCAACGCGCCGCACTCGCCGGACGCAGGGGCCTCATCTCATTGCAAGGAATGCATTCCGTGAGCCTTTTCCGACCCCTTGCGGCCTCTGTGCTGGGTGCCGCGCTGCTGCTGTCCCTGGGTGCCTGTTCGGTGCTGGAGCCGGACAAGATCGACTACAAGAGCTCGGGCCGTGGCGTATCGCTGGAAGTCCCGCCCGACCTGACCCAGTTGCCGGGGCAGTCGCGCTACCAGGCGGCAGGCGGCACGGTCACCGCCAGCGGCTACCAGGCCGGTCAGGTGGCGGCAGCAGGTGCCGCTTCGCCCACGGCCTCCAACGTGATCGCCGATGTGCACTTCATGCGCGCCGACGGCGAGCGCTGGCTGCACGTCGACCGCCCGGCCGAGAAGCTGTGGGGCGAGGTGCGCGACTTCTGGCTGGAAAGCGGCTTCCTGCTGTCCGTCGACCAGGCCAACATGGGCCTGATGGAGACCGACTGGGCCGAAAACCGGGCCAAGATCCCGCAGGACTTCATCCGCTCCACCCTGGGCAAGGTGTTCGACTCGCTCTACTCCACCGGCGAGCGTGACAAGTTCCGCACGCGCATCGAGCGCAGCCCGAGCGGTGGCACCGACATCTACATCACCCACCGCGGCATGGAGGAGGTCTACACGACTGCCCGCAAGGACAGCACGATTTGGCAGCCACGCGCACGCGACCCCGAGCTCGAGGCCGAATTCCTGCGCCGGCTGATGGTCAAGCTGGGTGTGTCGCAGGAGCAGTCCCGCACCCTGCAGGCCCAGGCCGAGGCCGCCCAGGGGGCACCCGCGCCCAAGGCCGGCATCGTCGATGTCGCGGGGGCGCCCGCGGTGCAGCTCGGCGAGGACTTCGAGCGCGCCTGGCGCCGCGTCGGCCTGGCGCTGGACCGCACGGGCTTCACTGTCGAGGATCGCGATCGCAGCAAGGGTGTCTACTTCGTGCGCTACGTCGATCCGACCATCGAGAAGAAGGAGCCCGGCTTCTTCGGCAAGCTGTTCGGCGGCAGCAGCGCGCCGCTGCCCACCAGCCAGTACCAGATTCAGGTGCGGGGCCAGGATGGCCGCAGCCTGGTGTCGGTGCAGGACAGCAGCGGGGCCGCGGCGCCGACCGCCGACGCCCAGCGCATCACCAGGGTGCTCGCGGACGAACTCAAGTAAGCCGGCCGATGCTGCGTTTTCGCAGCCTGGCCAGCGGCAGTGCCGGCAACGCGACCCTGGTCGAGGCCAGCGACGGGCCCGGCCGGCGCACGCGCGTGCTGGTCGATTGCGGCCTGGGCTGGCGCCAGCTGCAGGCCAGCCTGGCCGCTCTGGGCCTGGTCCCGGCCGACCTCGACGCCATCTTCCTGACGCACGAGCATGGCGACCACGTGGGCTGCGCGCCCTCCGTGTCGGCCCGCCACGGCGTCCCGGTCTGGGCCAGCGCCGGCACCCGCGCGGCTCTCGATGACCAGCAACCGACAGCCGCGTTCCGGGCCGCCGCCGACGGCGTGGCGATCACCATCGGGGCCCTGCAACTGCAGCCGTTCACGGTGCCGCACGATGCGCGCGAGCCGCTGCAACTGCGCTGCACGGACGGTGCGCGCAGCCTGGGCATCCTGACCGATCTGGGACACGTCACGCCACACGCCCTCGCCCAGCTGGCCGACTGCCACGCCTTGATGCTGGAAAGCAACCACGAACCCGAGCTGCTGGCGCGCTCGAGCTACCCCGAATTCCTCAAGCGGCGCATCGCGGGCGCGCACGGACACCTGAGCAACGGACAGGCCGCCGCCGCGCTGGCACTGCTGCGCCACGACCGGCTGAGCGTGGTGGTGGCCGCTCACCTGAGCGAACGCAACAACCTCCCTGCGCTGGCGCGCCGCGCCTTCGCCGACGTGCTGGGCTGCGCCGAGTGCGAGGTGCTGGTCAGTTCGCGCGCCGGCCTGGACTGGCTGACGGCGTGACGCGGGGAACGCGCGCCCGAACGGCAAATGACGGATGACGTCGCTGTGCTCGAACCCGGATCCGGCAGCTGGATGCGCCCGCCGGTGCCGTCCTCGGCGTGCCAGGCAGGGGCGAGTGCTGCGGCTCCAACGGCGCCTGCGTGCTGCCGACCAATCGCCCATGAAAAAAGCCACCGGTGTCCGGTGGCTTTCTTCGGCGGCCGAGCAGCGCGTCAGGGCACGTCGCGGCGCGCCGCGCCGGTGTAGAGCTGCCGCGGACGGCCGATCTTGTACTCCGGGTCGCCGATCATCTCGTTGAGCTGGGCGATCCAGCCGACGGTTCGCGCCAGCGCGAACACGCCGGTGAACAGCTTGACCGGGATGCCGATGGCGCGCTGCACGATGCCCGAGTAGAAGTCGACGTTCGGGTAGAGCTTGCGCTGCACGAAGTAGTCGTCTTCCAGCGCGATTTTCTCCAGCGCCTTGGCCAGCGCGAACAGCGGATCGTTGTGCAGGCCGAGCTCTTCCAGCACCTCGTTGGTGGTCTGCTGCATCAGCTTGGCACGCGGATCGTAGTTCTTGTAGACGCGGTGGCCGAAGCCCATCAGCTTGACGCCCGAGTTCTTGTCCTTGACCTTCTCCATGAACTCGCCGACCTTGGCGATGCCGCCATTGGCCTGCAGCTCTTCCAGCATGTTCAGGGCGGCCTCGTTGGCGCCGCCGTGCGCCGGACCCCAGAGGCAGGCCACGCCGGCGGCGATGGCGGCGAACGGGTTGGTGCCCGAGCTGCCGCACAGGCGCACGGTGGACGTGGAGGCATTCTGCTCGTGGTCGGCGTGCAGGATGAAGATGCGGTCCATTGCCTTTTCGAGCACGGGCGAGACCTTGTAGTCCTCGCACGGCGTGCCGAACATCATGCGCAGGAAATTGCCGGCGTAGCTCAGGTCGTTGCGCGGGTACATGTATGGCTGGCCGACGCCGTACTTGTAGGCCATCGCCACCAGCGTCGGCAGCTTCGAGATCAGGCGAATCGCGGCGATCTCGCGGTGCTCGGCGTTGTGCACGTCCATGTTGTCGTGGTAGAAGGCCGAGAGCGCACCGATCAGGCCGGTGAGCACCGCCATCGGGTGTGCGTCGCGCCGGAAACCGCGCAGGAAGAACTGCATCTGCTCGTGCACCATGGTGTGCTGCAGCACCAGCTTGTGGAAGTCGCGCCGCTGGTCTCCGCTCGGCAGTTCGCCCTTGAGCAGCAGGTGGCACACGTCCAGATAGTCGCACTTCTCGGCCAGCTGCTCGATCGGGTAGCCGCGGTACAGCAGCACGCCCTGCTCCCCGTCGATGAAGGTGATGCCGGATTCGCACGAAGCCGTCGACAGGAAGCCCGGATCGTAGGTGAACATCCCCGACTGCGCATACAGCTTGCGGATATCGATCACGTCCGGCCCGATCGTTCCCTTGTAGACCGGCAGCTCGACGTCGGGGCTGCCATTGGAAAACTTGAGCGTGGCTTGGTTGTCGGACAGGTTCATGGTTGATTTCCTTGCATGTTCACAAACGATGTTTCATTCAAGCGGCCGGCCCCGGGCCCGCATCAGGCCCAGCAACTCCCGCACGTCGGGCGAGTCGAGCTCGCCCTCGGGTTCCTTGCGCGCCAGCAGCAGGTCGAGCAGGTCGTTGTCGGCCAGGTCCATCAGGCGCGTGAGCGACTCGGCCTGGCGCGGCGACAGGCGCTCGCCGTGCTGCCCCAGGAAGCGCTCGATCAGCAGGTCGTTTTCCAGCAGGCCACGTCGGCAACGCCAGCGCAGCCGGCCGAGCGTGCGTTCGTCGAGGCGATCGGACGGCTGCATGGACGCGCCGGCGGCCCGCGGGTCAGATGGCGCGTCGAACCATCAGCTCCTTGATCTTGCTGATGGCAGCAGCCGGCTTCAGGCCCTTCGGACACACGTCCACGCAGTTCATGATGGTGTGGCAGCGGAACAGGCGGTACGGGTCTTCCAGGTTGTCCAGGCGTTCGCTGGTGGCGTCGTCGCGGCTGTCGGCAATGAAGCGGTAGGCCTGCAGCAGCCCCGCCGGGCCGACGAACTTGTCCGGGTTCCACCAGAAGCTCGGGCAGGCGGTCGAGCAGCAGGCGCACAGGATGCACTCGTACAGGCCGTTCAGCTCCTCACGCTCCTCGGGCGACTGCAGGCGCTCGGTCTCGGGCGGCGGCGTGCTGTTGACCAGGTAGGGCTTGATCGAGTGGTACTGCTTGAAGAAATCCGTCATGTCGACGATCAGGTCGCGCACCACCGGCAGCCCGGGCAGCGGCTTGAGCACGATCGGGTCCTTCAGCGTGCGCAGGTTGGTCAGGCACGCCAGGCCGTTCTTGCCGTTGATGTTCATCGCGTCCGAGCCGCACACGCCCTCGCGGCAGGAGCGGCGGAACGCCACCGTCTGGTCCTGCGCCTTGAGCTTGATCAGCGCGTCCAGCAGCATGCGTTCGTGGCCTTCGAGCTCGAGCTCGACGGTCTGCATGTAGGGCTTGTCGTCCTTGTCCGGGTCGTAGCGATAAATCTTGAATGTGCGTTTTGCCATGTCCTAAAAACCCCTTCTCGTCAGAACGTCCGGACCTTGGGCGGAATCGACTCCACCGTCAGCGGCTGCATGCGCACCGGCTTGTAGGTCAGGCTGTTGGTCTCGCGGTGCCAGAGCGTGTGCTTGAGCCAGTTCACGTCGTCGCGGCCCAGCGGCTTTTCGGGATCGTCGGCGTGGCGCTCGTAATCCATCACGTCGTGCGCGCCGCGGCATTCGTGGCGCGCGGCGGCCGACACCATGGTGGCCTGCGCCACCTCGATCAGGTTCTCCACCTCCAGCGCCTCCACGCGCGCCGTGTTCCAGACCATCGAGTGGTCCTTCAGCCCGATGCGCTCGAAGCGCGCGCGCATCTCGGCCACCTTGGTCACGCCCTCGTCCATCGTGGCCTGGGTGCGGAACACGCCGGCGTGGGTCTGCATGCAGGTGCGCAGGTCGTTCGCCACGTCCTGTGCGTATTCGCCATCGGTCGCACTCTCCAGCCGCGCCAGCCGCGCCAGCGTGAGATCGGCGGCGTCAGCAGGCAGCGGCTTGTGCGCGCTGCCGGCAGCATGCTGGATGATGTGGCGTCCGGCGGCGCGACCGAACACCACGATGTCGAGCAGCGAGTTGGTGCCGAGCCGGTTGGCGCCATGCACGCTGACGGCCGAGCACTCGCCCACCGCGTACAGGCCGTTCAGCGGCTTGTCGTGGTGTTCGCCGTCCTGGATCACGACCTGGCCGTGGATGTTGGATGGCACGCCACCCATCATGTAGTGGATGGTGGGCACCACCGGGATCGGCTCCTTGGTGATGTCGACGTTGGCGAAGTTCAGGCCGATCTCGTACACCGAGGGCAGGCGCTTGTGGATGGTCTCCGCGCCCAGGTGGTCGAGCTTGAGCAGGATGTGGTCCTTGTTCGGGCCGCAGCCGCGTCCTTCCTTGATCTCCTGGTCCATCGAGCGCGAGACGAAGTCGCGTGGCGCCAGGTCCTTGAGCGTTGGCGCGTAGCGCTCCATGAAGCGTTCGCCCTCGCTGTTGATCAGGATCGCGCCCTCGCCGCGGCAGCCCTCGGTCAGCA
>NZ_DAOKZG010000013.1:0-67499 GCF_035325765.1 Ottowia sp. | reverse complement strand
TGTCCTGGAACAGGATGATGGTCTGCGTCAGCAGCACCGGCAGCATGTTGCGGAACGCCTGCGGCAGGATCACCAGCATCATGTTCTGCTTGTAGCTCATGCCCAGTGCCTGGCCGGCGAAGATCTGGCCGCGCGGGATCGACTGGATGCCGGCGCGCATGATCTCGCTGAAGTAGGCTGCCTCGAACGCGATGAAGGTGATGAAGGCCGAATACTCGGCACCCACCGGCCGCCCGATGATGAAGGGCACCAGCAGGAAGAACCACAGGATCACCATCACCAACGGGATCGAGCGCATCACGTTGACGTAGAACGCCGCCGGCAGGTCCAGCCACTTCTGCCCGGACAGCCGCATCAGCGCCAGCAGGGTGCCGAAGAAGATGCCGCCGGCGGTCGCCACCGCCGTCAGCACGATGCTGAACAGCAGGCCCTTCAGGATGAAGTCCTGGATCAGCGTCCAGTTGACGAACGAGAAGTCGAGATTGAGCATCTCAGGCCTCCTGTCCGGACACGGCCCGCGAGGCCGTGGTCAGGGTGATGGGCACGGCGCTGGCTTTCACGTCAGTGCCCTCCCGCGCCGGTGCCGGCGGCCACGAAGCCCGGCACGCGCGCGCGCTTCTCGATCCAGGCAAAGACGCGGTTGATCGCCAGCGCCGAGATCGCATAGAGGATGGTGACGGCAATGTAGACCTCGATCGGCCGCGCCGTCTCCTCGCCCACCTGGAGGGCATACAGCGTCAGCTCCGGAATCGAGACCGCGAACGCCACCGCCGAATTCTTGAAGATGTTCATCGACTCGCTGGTCAGGGGCGGGATGATGATGCGGTAGGCCATCGGCAGCAGCACGTAGCGGTAGTACTGCGGCGTGGTGAAGCCCAGCGCCATGCCGGCGTAGCGCTGGCCCCTGGGCAGGGCCTGGATGCCGGCGCGCACCTGTTCCGCAATGCGCGCCGAGGTGAACAGGCCCAGCGCCAGCACCACCAGGATGAAGGGCGGGAAGTTCTTCATCGGCGGCACCAGTGCCGGCACGACGAAATACCAGAGAAAGATCTGCACCAGCAGCGGGATGTTGCGAAACAACTCGACCCAGGCGTTGCCGAAGCGCACCAGCCAGGGCCGATCCGGCACGGTGCGGATCACGCCGATGACCGAGCCGGCGATCAGCGCCACCACCAGCGCCGTGAGCGAGACCGACACCGTCCAGCCCCAGGCCGACAGCAGCCAGTCCAGATAGGTGATGTCCTTGCCGTGACCAAAGCAGCCGGCCACCACCTCGCCATCGAGGGTGTCCTTGCAGAACACCTGCCAGTCCATGGCCATTGCAAATCTCCTGCGATGCGGCGAGCGCTCAGGCGCGCCACCGGATGACGAACGCCCACGCGGGCCGGACCCGGTGGGCGTGTCGTGTCATGGCAAGCCAGACGGCGGGCGCCATCAGTTGCCGTAGTCCTCCATCGGCTTGTCGTTCGGGTTGGCCCAGGCCGCCTTGGTGCTCTCGGACATCGGCATGTTCAGCGTCACGTTGTTGGGCGGGATCGGCTGCATGAACCACTTGTCGTAGAGCTTGGCGAGCGACCCGTCCTGGATCTGGCGCACGATGGAATCGTCGATCGCCTTCTTCAGCTTGGCGTCACCCTTGGGCAGCATGCAGGCGATCGGCTCGACCGACAGCACCTCGCCGACGATGGCGAAATCCTTCGGGTTCTTGGCCTTGGCGATGTTGGCGGCCAGGATCGAGCCGTCCATCACGAAGGCGTCGGCGCGGTCGGATTCCAGCAGCAGGAAGCTGTCGGCGTGGTCCTTGCCCATCACCTGCTTGAAGTCCAGGTTGGCGTCACGCGCCTTCTTGCGGATGTGCTGCACCGAGGTGGTACCGGTGGTCACGGCCAGGGTCTTGCCGCCCAGGTCGTTGATCGACTTGATGCCGGAGTTGGCCTTCACCGCCATGCGCACCTCCTCCACGTAGGTGGTGAACGCGAAATCCACGTCCTTCTGGCGCGCCTTGCTGTTGGTGGTCGAGCCGCACTCGAAATCGATGGTGCCGTTCTGGATCAGCGGAATGCGGTTCTGCGAGGTGATCACCTGGTAGTTGATCTTCAGCGGCTTGCCCAGCTGCTTGCCGATGTCGTCCACGATGCGCTCGGCCATCTCGGTGTGGAAACCCACGTACTTGCCGCCACCCAGCGTGAAGCCCAGGCCCGACGAGTCGCGCACCCCGAGGTTGACTGCACCCCGCTCGCTGATCTTGGCCAGGGTGTCCGGCGCCTGCGCTATCACCGATCCCGCGGCCAGCGCCAGGATGGAAAGCGCGATCAGTTGCTTCTTCATGAAAAATTCCCTTTCATCGGAAAAAAGAGCCTTCGGAACAAGACCCATTGAACGGCGATTCTACGGAGGGCGGCCTCCGGGCAAACCCTTAGTGGCTGTCTCGGGTTCCTCGCGATTCTGTTGCAGATTCCACATTTCAGCGTAACGACCCCGCGCCGCCAGCAGTTGCGGGTGGGTGCCACGCTCGACGATGCGGCCGTGCTCCAGCACCAGGATCTGGTGCGCGTCGACCACGGTCGACAGGCGGTGCGCGATCACCAGCGTGGTCTTGCCATGGGCCGCGCTGCGCAACTCGGCCTGGATGGCGCGCTCGTTTGCCGAATCGAGCGCGCTGGTGGCCTCGTCGAAGATCAGCACCGGCGGGTCCTTCAGCAGGGTGCGCGCGATCGCCACGCGCTGCTTCTCGCCGCCCGAGAGCTTGAGGCCCCGCTCGCCCACCACGGTGTCGTAGCCCAGCGGCGTGGAGACGATGAAGTCGTGGATGTGCGCCGCGCGCGCGGCCGCCTGCACCGCCTCGTCGCTGGCGTCGGGACGCCCGTAGCGGATGTTGTAGGCAATGGTGTCGTTGAACAGCACGGTGTCCTGCGGCACGATGCCGATGGCGCGGCGCACGCTGGCCTGGGTCACGCCGCGGATGTCCTGGCCGGCGATGCGTATCGCGCCCTGCTGCACATCGTAGAAACGGTAGAGCAGGCGCGCCAGCGTCGACTTGCCGGCGCCCGAGGGGCCGACCACCGCCACCGTCCGCCCGGCCGGGATGGTGAAGCCCAGGCCCTGCAGGATCGGACGGTCCGGTTCGTAGGCAAAATGCACCTGCTCGAAACTCACGTCCGCCGGCCCGTCGGTGCGCAGGTCCGGCGCGCCTGGGGCGTCGGCCACCTCCTGCGGGCGGTCGATCAGCGCGAACATGCGGTGCAGGTCGGTCAGGTTCTGCTTGACCTGGCGGTACAGCACGCCCAGGAAACCGAGCGGGATGTAGAGCTGGATCATGAAGCCGTTGACCATCACCAGGTCGCCGATGGTCAGGCGCCCGTCGACCACGCCCTGGGTGGCACGCCACAGCATCGCCACCAGGCCGATCGCGATCACCAGCTGCTGGCCGGTGTTGAGCAGCGACAGCGAGCGCTGCGACTTCAGGCTCGCGCGCTCGTAGTGGCGCAGGCTTTCGTCGTAGCGGCGCGCCTCGAAGCCCTCGTTGCCGAAGTACTTGACGGTCTCGTAGTTCAGCAGCGAATCGACCGCGTGCACGCTGGCCTGAGTCTCGGCACGGTTGGCCTCGACGCGAAAGCGCGTGCGCCACTCCGTCACCCAGACCGTGAACACGATGTAGGCCGCCAGCGCCGCCACCGTGATCCAGACGTAGCCGGCGTCGAACTGGCGCCCCAGGATGGCCAGCACCAGGCCCACCTCGACCAGGGTCGGCACGATGCTGTAGAGCGAATAGGTGATGAGCGACTCGATCGCGCGCACGCCGCGCTCGATGTCGCGCGTCATGCCGCCGGTCTGGCGCTCCAGATGGAAACGCAGGCTGAGCGCGTGCAGGTGCTCGAAGGTCTGCAGCGCCACCGTGCGCGTCGCGCCCTGGGTGGCCCGGGCGAACACCAGCTCGCGCAGCTCGGTGAAGACGCTGGTGGACAGGCGCAGCAGCCCGTAGGCCAGCAGCAGGCCGACGGGCACCACCAGCAGCGCCGCCGGATCGCCGGCCTTGACGTTCATGCGGTCGACCAGGGCCTTGAGCAGCAGCGGCACGCCGACGTTGGACAGCTTGGCCGCCAGCACCATGACCAGCGCGACGCCGACGCGCCAGCGATAGCGCCACAGGTAGGGCAGCAGGCGCGCCAGCGTCGCCCAGTCCGACGTGGCGGCGGCGTGCGGCGCCTCGGCCGGCGCCGGTACGGGGCGCGCGCGCTCAGTCGCGCCGCGCATGTTGGACAATGCCTTGCTTCATCACTCGAGGAGGATTGTGCCCATGCCCGCCGCTCACCGCCCGCCCAGCAGCTTTCGCCGACCCAACGAGGACCCGGTGGACGCGCCCGAGGCCGAGCTGCCGCACGACCACACGCTGGTGATGAAGGTGATGCCGATGCCGGCCGACGCCAACGCCAACGGCGACATCTTCGGCGGCTGGGTCATGGCCCAGGTCGACATGGCGGGCTCGGTGCTGCCGGCGCGCCACGCGCAGGGCCGCATGGCCACGGTGGCGGTGAACCAGTTCATCTTCAAGGCGCCCGTGCGGGTGGGCGACATCCTGACCTTCTACGCGCGCATGGAGCGCATCGGCCGCACCTCGATGACCGTCAACGTCGGCGTCTACGCCGAGCGCATCCGCAACCAGGGGCGCTACATCAAGGTGACCGAGGCCACGCTCACCTATGTCGCCATCGACGACAACGGCCGGCCGCGCCCGGTGCCCCAGCCGGTGTTGTGAGGAGACGCGCCCTGGACCGGCCGATGGTGGGCCGGTCTTGCTGGCGTTCAGCGTGCCGGCTATAATTTCGGGTTCTTTCGAATTCGAATGAATTCACGGGGCCACCGCCACCCCCAAGCTGGCGAGGTGAGGCCGGAGCGAGTTGCTGCACGAGGACATCCGTGCAGCGGCGCCAGCAACGGCCGGATCGAAGGAGAGCCATACGATGGCACGCGTCTGTGAAGTGACGGGCAAGAAGCCCCAGGTCGGGCACAAGGTGTCCCACTCCAACATCAAGACCAAGCGCCGGTTCCTGCCGAACCTGCAATACCGCCGCTTCTGGGTCGAGAGCGAAAACCGCTGGGTGCGCCTGCGCGTCTCGAACGCCGCGCTGCGCCTGATCGACAAGAATGGCATCGAGTCCGTGCTCGCCGACCTGCGCGCGCGCGGCCAGGCCTGATTCATACTAGTCCAAGGAGCGCACCATGGCCACCAAAGGCGGACGCGAAAAGATCAAGCTGGAATCCACGGCCGGTACCGGTCACTTCTACACCACCAGCAAGAACAAGAAGACCATGCCCGAGAAGATGTCGATCATGAAGTTCGACCCCAAGGCTCGCAAGCATGTCGAGTACAAGGAAGTGAAGCTCAAGTGAGCTGACTCTGCCCTGTTGCCAAAGGCCCGCTCCCGCAGCGGGCCTTGCTTTTTCCGGGCCCGGCACGCGGCCCCGGCCGATAGAATTTCAGACCTCACCCGCGGAAGGGTGGCAGAGTGGTCGATTGCACCGGTCTTGAAAACCGGCGACGCGCAAGCGTCCGTGGGTTCGAATCCCACCCCTTCCGCCATCCAGTGAAGGACGACCTTCCCCCTTTGCGGGAACACACACGGGACGGCCCGACTCTCGACGAGGAGAAGGGCATGGCCTGGCTGATGTTGTTGATCGCGGGTGTTCTTGAAGTCGTCTGGGCGTTCTCCATGAAGCAGTCGGAAGGCTTCACGCGGGTCGTTCCCAAAGCGATCACGCTGGCCGCGATGATCGGCAGTTTCGCCCTGCTGTCATTGTCGATGCGAACGCTGCCGCTCGGCACGGCCTACGTCATCTGGACCGGCATCGGCGCCGTCGGCGCCTTCGTGGTCGGCATCGTGCTCCTGGGCGAGCCGCTCGGCGCCACCCGGATCCTGGCGGCACTGCTGATCGTGGCGGGGCTCGTCCTCATGAAGGTGGCGAGCCCGCAGCCCTAGACGCCGCGCAGCCGGCTGGCCGGGAAATCGGCCGAAAACTCGGAGCCCTGCCCCAGCGTGCTGCGGATGCGCAGGTGCGCGCCGTGGCGCTGCAGCGCGTGCTTGGCGATGGCCAGTCCCAGGCCGGTGCCGCCGCTCTCGCGCGAGCGACTGCGGTCGACGCGGTAGAAGCGCTCGGTCAGGCGCGGCAGGTGCTCGGGCGCGATGCCCGGCCCGGTGTCGGACACCGTGAAGCGCGCGCCGCCAGCGGGCATCGGCTGCCACGACACGGTGATGCGCCCGCCCGGGAGCGTGTAGCGCACGGCATTGGTGACAAGGTTGGACAGCGCGCTCTGCAGTTCGGCCGCGGCGCCGGCGATCTCACCGTAGCGGTCCCATTCGGCCTCGGGCGGAAAGCGCAGCACGTGTGGCGGCGCGCCCGCGGGCGTGAGCAGCGCCGACAGCGCGGCGCCCTCCTCCTGGCAGCGCCGCAGCAGGACCGACACCGGCGTCCATTCGTCCAGGCCGGGCAGCGGGCTGCCCTCCAGGCGCGACAGCGTCAGCAGGTCCTGCACCAGGTGCTGCATGCGCCGGCCCTGCTGCGCCATCAGCTCCAGGTAGCGTGTCCGCTCGGCGGCGTCCAGCGGCAGCGTCTGCAGCGTCTCGATGAAGCCGGTCAGCACCGTCAGCGGCGTGCGGATCTCGTGCGAGACGTTGGCCACGAAGTCGCGCCGCATGGCCTCGGCCTGCTCGATCGCGGTGACGTCGCGCGACAGCATGAGCTGGCGCCCCTGACCGTAGGGATACAGGCGCACCGACAGCCGCACCGGGCGCGTCGGCGTGCTGCTGCGCCCGGGCAGCAGCAGCTCGTCCGAGAAATCGCCGGCAGTGCAATAGGCGTGGAAGGCCGGCTCGCGCAGCAGGTTGCCGATGGGCTGCAGCAGGTCCCGCACCGGGTCGAGTCCGAGGTGCCGCGCCGCGGTCTGGTTGCACCATTCGATCCGGCCCTGGGCGTCGAGCAGCACCACGCCGTTGGGCGAGGCCTGCATCGCGGCCAGGAATTCCTGCAGGCGCGCGTCGCCCGCGGCCACCTGTTGCTGCTGCTGGCGCAGCAGCCGCTGCATGCGGTCGGCCGCCTCGCCCCACGGGCCGCGCAGCGCCGGCACGCTGGCCGGCGCCCCGTCCTGGCGCAGCCAGCGCAGCACCCGCAGGGCGCGCCGCGATTCCCAGCCCAGGCCCAGCCAGGCGGCCAGCGCCACGCCCGCGGCCGCGCCCCAGGCGCCGCCGAGCCAGGCGCCGAGCGCGCCGCCCGCCAGTTGCAGGCCCAGCAGCAACAGGAAGCGCTCAGGCACGGGCGGCCCCGACGGGACGCGGGCATGGCTCGCCGGCGCAGCTAATCATGGCGCGGCCGGGATCGGGCCGCCGTGAGGCGGTAGCCGGCGCCGCGCACGGTCTCGACCATGCCGCTGGCCGGACCCAGCGCCTCGCGCAGGCGCTTGACGTGCACGTCCACCGTGCGCTCCTCGATGAAGACGTGGTCGCCCCAGACCTTGTCGAGCAGTTGCTGGCGGCTGTGCACGCGCTCGGCGTGCTTCATCAGGTAGTGCAGCAGGCGAAACTCGGTCGGCCCGAGCCGGATCGGCTCGCCCTGCCAGCTCACGCGGTGCGTGGCGGCGTCGAGTTGCAGCTCGCCGATCGCCACGCTGTCGCGCAGTTGCTCGGGCGCGCGCCGGCGCAGCACGGCGCGGATGCGCGCCAGCAGCTCCTGGGTCGAGAACGGCTTGGTGATGTAGTCGTCGGCACCGGCGTCCAGCCCGGCCACCTTGTCCGGCTCGTCGCCGCGCGCGGTCAGCATCAGGATCGGCACCGGCCGGCTGCGCGCGTCGGCACGCCACCGGCGCGCCAGTTGCAGGCCGCTGGCGCCGGGCAGCATCCAGTCGAGCAGGATCACGTCGGGCAGCACGGCGTCGAGCTCGCGCTGGGCGGCCTCGCCGTCCTCGACACAGACCGGCTCGAAGCCGGCGTGGCGCAGGTTCACGGCGATCAGCTCGGCAATGGCCGGCTCGTCCTCGACCACGAGCACGCGGGGGCGGTCTTTCATCGCCGGGGCGCCCCCGGATGGAAAAGCGGCCCCCTCGGGGGGCAGCGGACCAGGCGAGGCGCGGCAGCGCGAAGGCCATGTGTCTTCATTGAATGCTGGATTCGATCTCTTCCAGGGCGGCGTGGCGCACGTCCTTGCCCTCGACCAGGTAGATGATGAGCTCGGCGACGTTCTTCGAATGATCGCCGATGCGCTCGATCGCCTTGGCCAGGAACAGCAGGTCCAGGCTGGCCGAGATGGTGCGCGGGTCTTCCATCATGTAGGTGACGAGCTTGCGCACGAAGCCGTCGAACTCGCGGTCGACCAGGTCGTCCTCCTTCAGGATGTCGACCGCGGCGCGCGTGTCCAGCCGCGCCAGGGCATCCAGCGCCTTGCGCAGCAGGCCCGCGGCCAGCTCGGCGGCGGTGCGCAGGTCACCCGAGGGCAAGGCGCGCGCCGGGCCGCGCTCGATGATGGAGCGCACCATGCGCGCCATGCGCGTGGCCTCGTCGCCCATGCGCTCGAGGTTGGCGATCACCTTGGAAAAGGCCATCACCAGGCGCAGGTCGCGCGCGGTGGGCTGGCGCCGCGCGATGAGGGTGATGAGCTCGTGGTCGATCTCGACCTCCATCCGGTTCACGCGCGCCTCCAGCACCTCGACCTGGGCTGCGGCCTCCAGGCTGAAGTGCGACAGGGCCTCGATGGCCAGGCGGATCTGGTTCTCGACCAGGCCGCCCAGGTCCATCACGCGGGCCGAGGCCTGGTTCAGCTCGCCGTCGAACTGCGAGGAAAGATGCTTGTCGGTCATGTCACGTCCTTGCCATCCACGATACTGCACCGCCGCCCCGGGCTTCATCCGAACCGCCCGGTGATGTAGTCCTCGGTCTCCTTGCGCCGGGGCTTGAAGAACAGTTGCTCGGTGGCGCCGAACTCGATCAGCTCGCCCAGGTACATGTAGGCGGTGTGGTCGCTGCAGCGCGCGGCCTGCTGCATGTTGTGGGTCACGATGACCACGGTGTAGTCGCGCTTGAGCTCGGCGATCAGCTCCTCGATGCGGGCGGTCGAGATCGGGTCCAGCGCCGAGCAGGGCTCGTCCAGCAGCAGCACCTCGGGCCGGATGGCGACGCCGCGCGCGATGCACAGGCGCTGCTGCTGCCCGCCCGACAGGCTGGCGCCGCCCTGGCCCAGCTTGTCCTTGACCTCGTTCCACAGCGCCGCCTTGCGCAGCGCCCACTCGACGCGCTCGTCCATGTCGGCCGCACCCAGGCGCTCGAACAGCCGGACGCCGAAGGCGATGTTGTCGTAGATCGACATCGGGAACGGCGTCGGCTTCTGGAACACCATGCCGACCTTGGCGCGGATCAGCGCCACGTCCTGGCGGCTCGCCAGCAGGTCCTCGCCATCGAGCAGCACCTGGCCGGTGGCGCGCTGCTCGGGATACAGCTCGAACATGCGGTTGAACACGCGCAGCAGCGTGGACTTGCCGCAGCCCGAGGGGCCGATGAAGGCGGTGACCTGCTTTTCCGGAATGTCCAGGTTCACGCCCTTGAGGGCGTGGAACCTGCCGTAGTGGAAATTCAGGTCGCGTACCGTGAGCTTGGGGCGCGCACGGGCCGCGGCGGTGGCAGTGGTGGTGGGGGCGGGAGCGTCGAGGACGGCAGACATGGGCAAAGCCTCTCCGAGGTCTCATTCGTTGCGGGCCAGGGCGCGCGCCAGGACATTGAGGCCCAGCACCGCCAGGGTGATGAGCAACACACCGGCCCAGGCCAGGTGCTGCCAGTTTTCGTACGGACTCATGGCGAACTGGAAGATGACGACCGGCAGGCTGGCCATGGGGCCGGCCAGGTCGGACGACCAGAACTGGTTGTTCAGGGCCGTGAACAGCAGCGGCGCGGTTTCGCCCGCGATGCGCGCCACCGCCAGCAGCACGCCGGTGATGACGCCGGCGCGCGCGGCGCGCAGCGTGATGGCCAGGATCACCTTCCACTTGGGCGTGCCCAGGGCATAGGCGGCCTCGCGCAGGCCGGGCGGGATCAGCTTGAGCATGTTCTCGGTGGTGCGCACCACCACCGGGATCACGATCAGCGCCAGCGCCATGGCGCCGGCCCAGCCCGAGAAGCTGCCCATGCGCACCACCATCACCTCGAAGATGAACAGGCCGATGACGATGGATGGCGCCGACAGCAGGATGTCGTTGACGAAGCGCGTGGCCTGGGCCAGCCAGCCGCGCGTGTCGTATTCGACCAGGTAGACGCCGGCCAGGATGCCGACGGGCGTGCCGACCAGGGTGGCCACGCCCACCATCGCGAGCGAGCCGAAGATGGCGTTGGCCAGGCCGCCGGCGTCGCCCGGCGCCGGCGTTGCCTGCGTGAAGATGGACAGCGCCATGCCGCCCAGGCCCAGGCGCAGCGTCTCCCACAGGATCCAGGCCAGCCAGAACAGGCCGAAGCCCATGGCCAGCAGCGACAGCGTGAGCGCGATGGCGTTGACGCGCTTGCGCCTCGAGAACATGGCCCGGCCCGCCGGTGTCTGGACCGTGGTCGTCACGATTTCGCTCCCTCGGCCCGGGCCAGGCGCAACAGCAGCAGCTTGGAGCAGGCCAGCACCACGAAGGTGATGAAGAACAGCACCAGCCCCAGGTAGATCAGGGACGCCTGGTGCAGGCCCGGGCCGGCCTCGGCGAACTCGTTGGCCAGGGCCGAGGTGATCGAGTTGGCGGGCTCGAACAGGCTGAGCGACTGGAGCTGGTTCATATTGCCGATGACGAAGGTGACGGCCATGGTCTCGCCCAGCGCGCGGCCCAGGCCGAGCATGATGCCGCCGATGACGCCGGCCCGGGTGTAGGGCAGCACCACGCGCCAGACCACCTCCCAGGTGGTGGCGCCCAGGCCGTAGGCCGACTCCTTGAGCAGGGCCGGGGTGACCTCGAACACGTCGCGCATGACCGAGGCGATGAACGGGATGATCATGATGGCCAGGATGATGCCGGCCGAGAGGATGCCGATGCCCACCGGCGGACCGGAGAACAGCGCGCCCAGCAGCGGCACCTCGCCCAGCCAGCGCTGCATCGGCTGCTGCACCCAGGCCGACAGGATCGGCGCGAACACCAGCAGCCCCCACATGCCGTAGACGATGGACGGGATGGCGGCCAGCAGCTCGATCGCCGTGCCCAGCGGGCGCTTGAGCCAGGCCGGCGACAGCTCGGTCAGGAACAGGGCGATACCGAAGCTCACCGGCACCGCGATCAGCAGCGCGACGAGCGAGCTCATCAGCGTGCCGTAGATCATGACCAGGCCGCCGAACTGCTGCTGCACCGGGTCCCACACGGCGCTGGTCATGAAGCCCGGGCCGAAGGCGCGGATCGCGGGCCAGGCGCCCACCAGCAGCGAGGCCATGATGGCCACCAGCAGCGACAGCGTCAGCAGCGCGGCGCCGCGCGCGGTCCAGGCGAACAGGCGATCGGCGCCGGCACCGCTGCGCGCCCGGCGCGCGGGCGGGCGTGGGCTCGGGATGGCTTCGGCCTGCCGCGCCGGCACGGCCACGAGGGGGTCCAGGGAAGCGGCAATGGACATGCCTGGCGCCCTGCTTACTGGTCGGCGATGCGCTTGCCTTCGGCGTCCAGGATGGCGCCGAAGGCGCGCTCGCGGACCAGCGTCTTGACTGCCGCCGGCATGGGCACGTAGTCCAGCTCGGCCGCCGCGGTGTCGCCATGGGCATAGGCCCAGTCGAAGAACTTCAGCACCGTGCGCGCGTTCTCGGGCTTGTCCTGCCCGGCGTGCATCAGGATATAGGTGGCGGTGGTGATGGGCCAGGCGTCGGCGCCCGGCTTGTTGTTGAGCACCTGGTAGAACGATTTCGCCCAATCGGCACCGGCCGCGGCGGCCTTGAAGCTCACGTCGCCGGGGCTCACGAACCTGCCATCGGCGTTCTGCAGCTGCACGTAGCTCATCTTGTTCTGCTTGACGTAGGCGTACTCGACGTAGCCCACCGAGTTGGGCAGGCGACCCACGAAAGCGGCCACGCCCTCGTTGCCCTTGCCGCCGGCGCCGGTGGGCCAGTTCACGGCCGTGCCCTCGCCCACCTGGGCCTTCCACTCGGGATTCACCTGGCTCAGGTAGTTGGTGAAGGCATTGGTGGTGCCCGAGCCATCGGCGCGGCGCACCGGGGCGATGGCGGCGTCGGGCAGCTTCAGGTCGGGGTTGAGCGCGGTGATGGCCGGGTCGTTCCAGCGCGTCACCTTGCCCAGGTAGATGTCACCCAGCACGGGGCCCGAGAGCTTGAGCGCGCCCGGTGCGACGCCGGCGATGTTGACCACCGGGATCACGCCGCCCACCACGGTGGGGAACTGCACCAGGCCCTTGGCGGCCAGCTCGTCGTCGGTCAGCGGGGCGTCCGAGGCGCCGAAGTCGACCGTCCGGGCCTCGATCTGGCGCAGGCCGGCGCTCGAGCCGACCGACTGGTAGTTGATCTTGACGCCGGTGGCCCGGTGGTAGTCGGCCGCCCATTTGGCATACAGCGGCGCCGGGAAGCTGGCGCCGGCGCCGGTAGCCTGCTGCTGGGCCGAGGCCGGGGACAGGGCCGCCACCGACAGCAGGCCGGGCAGCAGTGCGCGCATCACGAACGATTTCATTGGAGTGAACCCGGATCGGGTCGGAGTGGAACAATGCCACCGACTCTAGAAATTGTTTGTGACACTGGCGTGACAGCCTGGGCCGGCGTGGCGGGCGATCCACGCCGGTCGTGCGCACGCGACGGAGGGCTGCCGGCGGGGCAGCGCTGGCCTGTGCCGGACGCCGCTCATACGAACTTGCGTTCGAAATGACAAATGACAAATGACCTCGCTGCGCTTCAATGACTGCAGCGTCGTGGTCCATGCCGGCATCGTCCGGCATCGTTTGTCATTTTTTGAATGCGAATCGGTATCAGATCAGCTTGGAGTAGGTCGCCGTGCGCGGCCGGCCCAGGTAGTCGTCGAACACCATGCCGACGGCGCGCACGAAGAAGCGCCCCTTGGGCAGCACGCGCAGGCCGGCATCATCCAGCGCGATCAGGCCGGCCTCGGCATACGAGTCGAGCTGCGCCAGCTCCTTGCCGAAGTGGGCCGCAAAGTCGATGCCGTGGCGCGCGCCGAAGGCGGCAAAATCGATCGGCACGCCGCACATGATGGCCATGATGAGCTCGCGCCGCATCACGTCGTCGTGGCTCAGATCGAACCCCTTGGAGATGGCGAACTGCCCGTCCATGATGGCCTCGGCCCAGGGCTTGCGCATGTGCTGGTTCTGCACGTAGCTGCCTGCGATCTTGCCGATGGCCGAAATGCCCAGGCCCACCAGGTCGGTGTCGGCGCAGGTGGTGTAGCCCTGGAAGTTGCGGTGCAGCGTGTGGTCCAGGCGCGCGCGGTTCAGCGCGTCGTCGGGCTTGGCGAAGTGGTCGAGGCCGATGTAGACGTAGCCCGCCTCCAGCAGGCGGCGCAGCGACATCAGGAAGATCTGCAGCTTGGTCTCGGCGCTGGGCAGGTCGGCGGCGCGAATCAGGCGCTGGCCCTTGAAGCGCTCGGGCAGGTGGGCGTAGTTGTAGAGCGCGATGCGGTCCGGCGCCAGCTCGATGATCTGGTCCAGCGTGTGGCTGAAGCTGTCTACCGTCTGCTTCGGCAGGCCGTAGATCAGGTCGGCGTTGATCGACTCGAAGCCGTTGTCGCGGCTGGCCTGCAACGCCGTGCGCACCATCTCGTAGGGCTGGATGCGGTTGACCGCCTGCTGCACCTCGGGGTTGAAGTCCTGCACGCCGAAGCTGGTGCGGTTGAAGCCCAGGCCGGCCAGCATGCGCAGCATGTCGGGCGTGACGGTGCGCGGATCGATCTCGATGCCCAGCTCGGCATCGGCCGTGAAGTGGAACTGCGCACGCAGGTGCTGCATCAGTTCGGTGAGCTCGGCCTCGCTCAGGAAGGTCGGCGTGCCCCCGCCCAGGTGCAGTTGCCGCGTCTCGCGGTGCGCGCCCAGTTCGGCGCCGACCAGGCCGATCTCGGTGTGCAGCACCTCCAGGTAGCTGGCGGCCGCGCCGTGGTCGCGCGTGATGATCTTGTTGCAGGCGCAGAAATAGCACAGCGATTCGCAGAACGGCAGGTGCACGTAGACCGAAAGCGGCAGCGGCGCCGGGTTGGCGGCGCGCTGGCGCAGCAGTTCCTGGTAGCGCGCGGCCGGAAAACCGGCCTGCAGGCGGTCCGCCGTGGGATACGAGGTGTAGCGCGGCCCGGTCTTGTCGAAGCGGCGAATCAGCGCCTCGGAGATTTCCAGCTCGGAATACAGATCCAGGTCGGAAGCACGCCCGGCGGCGGCTGTGGCAGCAGTCATGGGAATCGTCTGGTGTGGCTGTGGGGTGCCGGCGGCCCGGCATCGACCGGCGCAGCGTGTACCGGACTCTAGCCGGTTCGGATAACCGGTGCGAGGATGCAGTCTCGCTGCGTGGTCGGGTCGGCTTCAGGGCAGCAGCACGAATACCGTGATGAGGGCGAGCTGCGCCAGCGGGTACAGGCTGGCGCGATCGAACAGCCGCGCCGCGCGCCGCCCCTCGTGCGAGCGGAACAGGGCGAACCCCGGCACCAGCAGCAGGAAGAAGCCGATCAGGAAGGTGGCGACCGAGTAAGACAGGCCCAGCGCCAGCGGCGACATCACGGGCAGCGCCAGGCTCAGCGCCACGGTGGCGATCAGCGCCAGCAGCACCAGGGTGCCGGCGATGCGCGGGCCGAACACCAGCGGAATGGTGCGCGCGCCGACGCGCCGGTCTTCCTCGACGTCGTTCCAGTCGGCCGGGATGTTCTGCCCGCCCACTTCCCAGGCAAACACCCAGGCCACCATCAGCGCCAGCCAGGCCGGGTCCGGCCGCGGCACCACGGCCAGCACGGCGGCGATCGGGCCCAGCGACTTCACCAGGCCGCTCACCAGCACGCGCCAGTAGGTCACCTTGAACAGCAGGCAGTAGATGGTTTCGAGCACCGGCGCCGCCAGCACGACGACGACCAGGAAGGGATTGAGCCACCAGGCGCCGACCAGGGCGACGATGAACCAGCCGCTGAACCAAGCGATGCCCGCGGCCAGGCTGAGCTGGCCCTGGGCGATCGGGTAGCGCAAATCCGAGCCCTCGACCGAATAGCCCGGATTGGGGCCGGCGCCGGCAAACTTCTCGCGATCGACCTTCACGCCGATGAGGTCGTTGAGCGCATAGATCGCGGTGTAGCCGGCCAGTGCCGTGACGAGTGCCACGGCCAGCACATCCCAGCCTGGGAAGTGGCCCAGCCAGAGCAGCGCGGCAAAGCCGGCCATGGCGATGTCGAGCACGCCGTGGGTGGAACGCGAGAGGGCAAGAAACTTCTGCAGCATGATCACGCACGCTTGACGAAGCTGGCCATGTAGTTGACGTCCTCGCGCCCCGGCGCGACGCGGAAATTGCGCGTCAGCGGGTTGTACATGAGGCTGGCGCTCCGGATGAAGTCCAGGCCGGCGGCCTGGGCCCAGCCGCGCAGCTCGTCGGGGCGGATCAGCTTGGCGTATTCGTGCGTGCCGCGCGGCAGGATGCGCAGGATGTATTCGCCGCCGACGATGGCGAACAGCCAGGCCTTGAAGTTGCGGTTGATGGTCGAGAAGAAGGCGTGGCCGCCGGGCTTCAGCAGGCGCGTGCAGGCGGCGATCACCGCGGACGGGTCGGGCACGTGCTCGAGCATTTCCAGGCAGGTGACGACGTCGTAGCTGCCGGCCTCGAGCTCGGCCATCTGCTCCACCGTCTGCAGCCGGTAGTCGATGGCGAGGCCGCCCTGCTCGGCGTGCTGGCGCGCCACCTTGAGCGTCAGCTCCGACTGGTCGATGCCCACGGCCTGCGCGCCGGCCCGCGCCAGGGTCTCGGTCAGGATGCCGCCGCCGCAGCCGACGTCGACGGCACGCGCACCGCGGATGTCGACGTGGTCGAACACGAACCGGCTGCGCAGCGGGTTGATGACGTGCAGCATGCCCATCTTGCCGGTGGGGTTCCACCAGAGCTGGGCGACACGATCGAACTTGTCGATCTCCTGGCGGTCAACGTTCGAGGGCTGGTTCATGGCTGGACTGGATTCGGGCGCACAGCGCCGGCAGCGCGGCGTCGAGCTCGGCGCGCGTGATGTCGTTGAGAAAGACGCAGCGCCCCAGCCCGGCGGGCATGGGCACGCGCTGCAGGCCGTCGCGGTGCAGGGTGCGGTCGAGCAGCGACTCCCACATCAGCCCGGCGTCGAGCAGCGCGCAGTCGAGGCCGATCTCGAGCTGCTGCACCAGGGCGAAGATGCGCGCCGCGTCGGCCGCCGGCAGCAGGCCGCGGCGCTCGGCGATGAGGCAGGAGACCAGGATGTCGAGCAGCACCGCCTCGCCGTGCAGCAGGCGGTCGGCATGGCGGGCCTCCAGCCCATAGCTGAAGGTGTGCCCGAAGTCGACCTTGCGCTCCAGCTCGTCCTCGTGCAGGTTGGGCGCGAGCTCGTCCAGCATGCCGCCGATGGCGGCGTCGAGGATGGCCTCGCTGGCCACGTCCTGGAAGCGCGCGGCAACGCAGGCAGCACCATCGCGCTCCAGCGCCTCGAACAGGGCGCGGTCGCGGACGATGGCGAGCTTGATGATCTCGCACACGCCGTTCATCAGGTGGCGGCGCGGCAGCGTCGCCAGCAGCGTCGGGTCCAGCAGCACCGCCAGCGGCGGCTCGAAGCTGCCGAGCCGGTTCTTGTGCGCGTTGAAGTTGATGCCGGCCTTGATGCCGAGCGCCGCGTCGACGTAGCCCATCAGCGTGGTCGGCACCTTCAGGTGCGGCACGCCGCGCCGGTAGCTGGCGGCGACAAAGGCGACGACGTCGGTCAGCACCCCGCCGCCGATGACGATGATGGGTTCGTCGCGGCGGTGGATGGGGAAGGCGTCGAGCGCGCGCAGCAGGCCCTGCCAGACCTCGATGGTCTTGTTCTCCTCGCCGCCCGGCACGACCTGGATGCGCGCCTGCACGCCGCGCGCGTCAAACCAGGCGCGGATGGCCGCGCCGTGGTGGCGCGCGACCTCGGCGTCGACGACGACGAAGCGCCGGCCCTGCGGCCGGCCATGCGCCAGCAGCGCGTCGCAGGCCGGGTCGAACAGGCCCGGCGTCTTGATGACGTCGTAGGCAATGGGGCGCTGGGCGCGCACCTGCCAGCGCGTCGGCACACCGCTCATGCCGCTGCGTCCAGCCAGTCGGCGCGCCGCGCCAGGATCTCGCGCGCCACGCGCTGGGCGTCGGCCAGATTGTGGTTGCGCCAGTTGCCGCACTGCTCGATGCTGGCGTAGGGCACGGCCTCGGCCTGCTGCATCTCCTGCAGGATGCGCTCGAGCACGGGCAGCAGCACCTCGGTGTGGCCCTCGCCGCGGAACACCAGATAAAAGCCGGTCTGGCAGCCCATCAGGCCGACCGAGACGAAGTGCTCGGGCAGCAGGCGGCTGAAGCCTTCCAGCAGGAAGTGCTCGACCGAGTGCAGTTCGGTCGCCGTCAGGTATTCGTCCGCATTGGGTCGGCGCACGCGCAGGTCGACGCAGTAGATGGCGCAGTCGCCGCCGGCGTCCGTGCGCGCCGAGCGCAGCTTGACGCTGGGCGTCCTGAGCCGCCGGTGGTCGAGTTCGCCCACCAGGTGCGCGGGCCAGCCGAGGCGTTCCGGATCCGTCATCGCCCCCCCCTTCAGACCGCGGTCGCGAACGGCGCCAGGTGGCGGTAGCTATCCTGGAGCGCCTGCTGCCACGACGCCACGTGGTGATAGAGCTCGACCGAGCCGTAGCCCGAGAAGCCGCCACCCGCCAGGGCCTTGAAGCTGGCGGCGAAGTCCAGCGTGCCCTCGCCCGGAATCTCGTGGAAGTGCACGATGCCGGTGCGCGTGTTCGCGACCATGCCCTCCATCAGCGGCTTGCCGCGCACGCCGCGCAGGTGGGCCACGATGGGCCGTGCGCGCTCGAGCACGTCGAAGTCGACGCCCGGCACCGAGATCATCCAGGTGAAGATCTCGTCGTCCAGCGGCGAGGCCCCGGCATAGAGGCTGCGGTAGTCGACGCGCACCGGCTCCTGCGCGACACCGGCCTGCGCCAGCAGCGCCTCGATGCGGCGCGTGCGCGCGGCGGACGGCGGCGCCTCGCAGAAGTGCATCGGGTGCGCGCGATCGAGCAGCAGGAACTCGCTGGTGTCGCCGAAGTGCACCAGCAGGCTGGTGCGGTCGAGATTGGGCACCAGGGTCTCGCTGTCCTCCACCACCTTCAGGTTGCAGCCGGCGCGCGCGTCCGAGATGTGCAGGTAGCGCGCCTGCGACGCGGCCTGGCCCAGGGCGCCGATGTAGTCGGTCTCGGAGCAGTAGGCGTGGCAGATGTCGATGTGCAGCTTGAACCTGGGCGAGCCGACCTGGTCGACCAGCGCCAGGCCCTGCTCCAGCGTCTCGATGTACATGCCCGGCTCGGGCTCGACCAGCAGCGTGATGTCCTCGTCGTCGCGGATCTCGCGCAGGCATTCGTGGATGGAGTCGGCCAGCAGTTCGCCCGGATCGACGCCGGGGTTGGCGACGTGCTCGGCGCGCACGAAGCCGCTGCCGAAGGTCACCAGCGACACGCCCAGGCTGCGCGCCACTTCGATGCCGCGCCGCACCAGGTCGATGCGGCGCTGGCGGCCGGCGCGCGACAGGGTCATGAGCGAGGGCTCGTGCGGGCGCTGCGGGTCGAAGAAGTGCGAGGCCGTGGCCACGCAGGCGGCCTTGACGCGACGCGCATCCAGGCGCTTGCGCACCGCCGCCAGGTCGTCCTCGCTCAGGTCGAAGGGGTTGAACTGGTCGCGGTGGAAGGAGATCTCGATGCCGTCGTAGCCTGCGCGGTCCACCGCGTCGATGGCGTCGAGGAAGCCGAGCTGGGTGAGGCCGAAGGTGCTGTAGCTGAGCTGGATCGCGCCCATGGATGCCGGGGGGACAAAAATCGAATTTATAGCCGTCCGCCAGCAACCACGTCCTGATGCAGGTCAGGAGATGGCCAGATCGCGCGGCACGCTGGCCGCGCCTCGGGGTCGCTCAGAGTCCGTAGAACTGCCGGATCACGCCCCAGGCCTCCTCGGGCTCGTCGACCAGGTGGTAGAGCTGCAGGTCTTCCAGCGCGATCGCGCCCTCCTCGACCAGCAGTTCCAGGTTCAGCAGCCGGCTCCAGTAGTCGCGCCCGAACAGCACGATCGGCACGCGCCGCACCTTGCGCGTCTGCACCAGGGTCAGCACCTCGAACAGCTCGTCCAGCGTGCCGAAGCCGCCCGGAAACGCCACCAGCGCCTTGGCGCGCATCATGAAGTGCATCTTGCGCAGCGCGAAGTAGTGGAACTTGAAGGCCAGGTACGGCGTGACGTAGGGATTGGTTGCCTGCTCGTGCGGCAGCGTGATGTTGAGCCCGACCGAGGGGATGCCGACGTCGTGCGCACCGCGGTTGGCCGCCTCCATCACGCCGGGGCCGCCGCCGGTGCAGATGAAGAGCCGGTCCTCCGGGCGCTGCTGCTGGCTGTGGCTGGCCACCAGGCGCGCGAATTCGCGCGCCTTGGCGTAGTGGTGCGAGGTGCGCATGGCGCGCTCGGCGTCCGCCAGGGCCTGGGCGTCGCCATTCGCGCGGGCGGCCGCGAGCTGCTGCTCGGCCACGTCCGGCGCGACAAAGCGCGCGCCGCCATACACCACCACCGTGCTGTGGATGCCGGCGGCGGCCAGTTCGATGTCGGGCTTGAGCAGCTCGAGCTGGAAGCGGATGCCGCGCGTCTCCGGGCGCAGCAGGAACTCGGGATCGGCAAAGGCGAGCCGATAGGCGTCGGGCGTCAGCAGGCCGCCGTTGTCGGCGTGCGCCTGCAGCGTGGCCCAGGCGCGGATGACGGCGTCGCGCGACGATTCCTTGAGGTCTTCGGTAGTTTCCATCGCCGCCATCTTAGGGAACACTGTAACCATTCGTGTGCGATTGCGGTCCAATAAAAAAGCCCCGATCGGGGCTTTTTTCAGCTCGGGGCGCCGAATTTCCTCAGACGCGCTTGCGGTATTCGCCGGTACGGGTGTCGATCTCGATCTTGTCGCCCTGGTTGACGAACAGCGGCACCGCGACCTCGAAACCGGTGGCGATCTTGGCGGGCTTGAGCACCTTGCCCGAGGTGTCGCCCTTGACGCCCGGCTCGGTCCAGGTGATCTCGCGCACGACGCTGGTGGGCAGTTCGACCGAGATCGCCTTGCCGTCGTAGAACACCACCTCGCAGGCCATGCCGTCCTCGAGGTAGCTGAGCGCGTCGCCCATGTTCTCGGCCTCGACCTCGTACTGGTTGTACTCGCCGTCCATGAAGACGTACATCGGGTCGGCGAAGTAGGAGTAGGTGCACTCCTTGTGGTCGAGAATGATCTGGTCGAGCTTGTCGTCGGCCTTGAAGACGACTTCGGTGCCGGTGTTGGTGAGCAGGCCCTTGAGCTTCATGCGCACCGTGGCGGCGCCGCGGCCACCGCGGGCGTATTCGGTGCGCAGCACGATCATCGGGTCCTTGCCGTTCATGATGACGTTGCCGGCGCGGATTTCCTGGGCGAGTTTCATGGCTAGGGGTTCCAGTGAGTGGAGGAGCGCTGGACGCCGCGCGTGCCCGCGCGAGCGGGCCGGCCGTGCGCGAGCGGACCAGCCATGCGGCCGGACGGCCCGCGCGCCGGGCAACGGCGTGCGCTTGCAGCCGGACTGTTGCACTCGTCCAACCAGGCCGGCCGTTTCTGCAAAGCCTTTTATTTTACTATTTTTTCGTGCACGAAGCCAAGCAGTTGCGTGACCAGATCGGGCTCCGCGCACAGGCGCTCGCGTGCGGCCCGCGCCACCGCGCGCCAGGCGGACGGGTCGAGCGACGGGAGCGGCGCGGCCTCCAGGCCGGACCAGACCGCGTGCATGGCCCGCAGTGCTGGCGGCGCCGCCAGCCAGTCGAGGAAGGCCGCCAGCTTGGCCCGATGCGCTCCGTCGTGCTGGGGATAGGGCTGCCACACGAACCCCTGCCCGGCCCACAGCGCGCGCACCAGGGAATCCTCGCCGCGCACGAAGTTCAGGTCGCAGGCCCACAGCAGCTCGTCGTAGGCGGGTTGCGGCAGCAGCGGCAACCGGGTCAGCCTGAGCTGCCCGTGCCGCGCCTGCCCGGGCAGCTCGCCGCCGCCGAGGGCGGCCTGCACCGCCTGCGCCGCGCGTCCGGCGGTGACCAGCAGATGGCTGGGCGCGGGCGCCGACTGCAGCTGCTGCAGCAGGGCAGCCAGCGGCGGCGGCTCGTAGCAGAACAGCGAGAGCAGCATTTCGCCGTGCCAGGCCACACCCTGCACGGCCAGCCAGGCGGCGCGGTCGAAGGCGGCCTGGCGCGCGGGCAGCTCGGGCTCGCGCAGCAGGCCGCCGGTGCCGGCGCCGAAGCCGGGGTAGAAGAACCACTTGGTCCAGCCCGCAGCCGGACCGCGCTGCACGGGCGACGGCAGGCCGTGCATGCGCAAGGTCCAGGGCTCGGCGCTGAGGTATTCCAGGTTGAGCCAGACCGGTGGCGGCGCCGCCTGGCGCGCGCCCCAGGCAACGAAGGCGGGCGGCAGCTCGCAGCCAAAGGCCTCGATCCAGACATCGGCGCGCGCCAGCGTCGCCAGCCGGCGCGCATCCTGCGCCTGCTCCCAGGCCAGCACCTCGATGCCGGGCACGCCGCCCTCCAATGCGCCCGGCGCCATCCAGGCCAGCGCGCTGGCGTCGTCCACCCACAGGCGCACCTGCTGGCCGCGCGCCGCCAGGCCGCGCGCCAGGCGCCAGCTCACGCCCAGGTCGCCGTGGTTGTCGATGACGCGGCAGAACAGGTCCCAGGTGAGTGCCGGCGCGGGCATCGGCCGATTGTGCCTGCCCGGCCCGGGGGATGCCGCCGGCTCGTAAACTGGCCGTCATGAGCGACCCCGCCGCGCCGCCGCCCGCCGATCCGCCGGCACCGACCCCGCCCGCGCACGCGCCCGAGCTGCTGGCGCAGGTGGCGGCGCTGCCGGGCCTGCCGGGCGTCTACCGCTATTTCGACGCGGCGGGCCAGCTGCTCTACGTCGGCAAGGCACGCAACCTGAAGAAGCGCGTCGCCAGCTACTTCCAGAAGAACCACGGCGGCACGCGCATCGGTCACATGGTGAACCGCATCGCGCGCCTGGAGACCACGGTGGTGCGCTCCGAGGCCGAGGCGCTGATCCTGGAAAACAACCTGATCAAGCAGCTCGCGCCCAAGTACAACATCCTCTTTCGCGACGACAAGAGCTACCCCTACCTCAAGCTCAGCGGCACCGGCGCCGACCCCGTGGACACCGGCGAGGGCCACCCGCCTGCTGCGGGCTACGCGCGCATCGCCTACTACCGCGGCGCCACCGACAAGCACAACCGCTACTTCGGCCCCTACCCGAGCGCCTGGGCGGTGAAGGAGACCATCGAGCTGCTGCAGAAGGTGTTTCGCCTGCGCACCTGCGAGGACACGGTGTTCGCGCACCGCACGCGGCCCTGCCTGCTCTACCAGATCAAGCGCTGCACGGCGCCCTGCGTGCGCTACATCAGCCAGGCCGACTACGCCGCCGACGTGGCGCACGCCGAGCAGTTCCTGCGCGGCGAGACCCAGGACCTGCTGCAGGAGCTGGAGCGCCGCATGATGGCGCATTCCGACGCGCTGGAGTACGAGCAGGCCGCGGCGCTGCGCAACCAGATCCAGTCGCTCTCGCGCGTGCTGCACCAGCAGGCGGTGGACGTGGGCGGCGACGCCGATGTCGACATCGTCGCCGTCAAGGTGCAGGGCGGGCGCGCCTGCGTGAACCTGGCCATGGTGCGCGGCGGCCGCCACCTCGGCGACCACGCCCACTTCCCGAGCCAGATCGAGGACGCGCAGGCGCTGGCCGCGCACGATGAGGAGACCGCGCCGCGCAGCATCGAGACGCAGGTGCTGGACGCCTTCGTCGCCCAGCACTACCTGGGGCAGCCCGTGCCGGCGCAGCTCATCACCAGCGCGCCGGTATCGCCCGCGCTGCTGCAGGCGCTCGCGGACAAGGAAGAGCGGCGCATCAACGCCACCGACGCCCCGCGCGGCCAGCGCCGCGTCTGGCTCGAGATGGCCGAGCAGAACGCCGGCCTGCAACTCGCCCGGCTGCTCGCCGAGGAGGGCTCGCAGCAGGCGCGCACGCGCGCGCTGGCCGAGGCGCTGGACCTGCCGACCGAACGCCTGGACGAGCTGCGCATCGAGTGCTTCGACATCAGCCACACGGCGGGCGAGGCGACGCAGGCAAGCTGCGTCGTGTTCCAGCACCACCGCATGGCCAGCAGCGAGTACCGCCGCTACAAGATCGAGGGCATCACCCCGGGCGACGACTACGCCGCCATGCGCCAGGTGCTGCTGCGCCGCTACGGCAAGATCGCCGAGGCGCTGGCCGAGCAGGGCAACGCCGCCACCGTGCGCATGCCGGACCTGGTGCTGATCGACGGCGGCAAGGGCCAGGTCGGCGTGGCGCGCGAGGTGTTCGAGCAGCTCGCGCTCGACGTCGCGCTGATCGTCGGCGTCGAGAAGGGCGAAGGCCGCAAGGTCGGGCTGGAGGAACTGGTGTTTGCCGACGGCCGCCCCAAGGCGACCCTGGGCAAGGACTCGGCGGCGCTGATGCTGGTGGCGCAGATCCGCGACGAGGCGCACCGTTTTGCCATCACCGGCATGCGCGCGCAGCGCGCCCGCGTGCGCGTGGGCGGCAGCCGCATCGAGGAGATCCCGGGCGTCGGCCCGAAGAAGCGCGCGCGCCTGCTGCAGCGCTTCGGCGGCGTGCGCGGCGTCGAAGCCGCCAGCGTGGAAGACCTCGCCACCGTTGACGGCATCTCGCGCGCGCTGGCCGAGGCCATCTACCGCGCGCTGCACTGAGCGCGCGGAAGACTCGAACAGCCGAATGCGGGGGCGCCGGGAGCGCGCGGAAATCGCTGACGGGAATTCCAGGAGATTCGTCTTGCGTCCCGTGCGCCACCTCGGCGTTCTCCGCGCTCGGACGCCCGACTGGGGGCACCGGCAAGCCCTCGATTCCCGGGCCGCGGGCCGATCCCGGGTGCGGCGGCACCGATCCGGAGCGCCATGCCACAATGACTCCCCATGTTCTGGACGCTGCCCACGATCCTGACCTGGACGCGCATCGTCGCCATCCCGCTGATCGTCGGCGTGTTCTACCTGCCGCTCGCGACCGAGGTGCGCAATCTGGCGGCGACCCTGATGTTCATGGTGTTTGCCGCCACCGACTGGCTAGACGGCTTCCTGGCGCGCCGCCTGAACCAGACCTCGGCCTTCGGCGCCTTCCTCGATCCGGTGGCCGACAAGTTCCTGGTGTGCGCCGCGCTGCTGGTGCTGGTGCACCTGCAGCGCGTCGACGTGTTCGTGGCGCTGATCATCATCGGCCGCGAAATCGCGATCTCGGCGCTGCGCGAATGGATGGCCAAGATCGGAGCCAGCAAGAGCGTGGCCGTGCACATGCTGGGCAAGGTGAAGACGGCGGTGCAGATGGTGGCGATCCCGTTCCTGCTCTACGACGACACCCTGCTCGGCCTGAACACGCGGCTGTGGGGCCAGTGGCTGATCTGGCTGGCCGCGGTGCTGACGGTGTGGTCGATGGGCTACTACCTGCAGAAGGCGCTGCCCGAAATCCGCGCCCGGGTGCGCTGAACCACCCCGCTGCCGGCCGCGCCGCCCGATGAACGAAACCGACCGCCGGCGCCTGCTGCTGCGCTGGATGCCAGCGGTGTTCGTGCTGATCTGGGCCACCGGCTTCATCGTGGCGCGCTACGGCATGCCGCATGCGCCGCCGTTCACCTTCCTGCTGCTGCGCTACCTGCTGTCGATTGCCTGCTTCGGCCTGTGGATCGCCTGGGCGCGCGTGCGCTGGCCCCGCAGTGCGCGCCAGTGGCTGCACCTCGGCGTCACCGGCGTGCTGATGCACGGCGGCTACCTGGGCGGGGTCTGGGCCGCCGTCAAGGCCGGCATGGGCTCCGGGCTGTCGGCCCTGATCGTCAGCCTGCAGCCGGTGCTGACGGCGATCTGGCTGTCGGCCTTCGGCAGCCGCGCGCATCGGGTCGGCGGCCGGCAGTGGAGCGGGCTGCTGCTCGGCTTCGCCGGCCTGGTGCTGGTGGTCTGGCGCAAGCTGGGCGCGGGCAGCGCGGGCGACCAGGTGAGCGCGTCCAACATGGCCTGGGCCGTCCTGG
Organism: Ottowia sp.; assembly: GCF_035325765.1. Taxonomy (GTDB): domain Bacteria; phylum Pseudomonadota; class Gammaproteobacteria; order Burkholderiales; family Burkholderiaceae_C; genus Ottowia. Next base: position 42,219 of record NZ_DAOKZG010000013.1, on the reverse strand, counting down.
CCCTGCTTTCGATCACTGCGGGCACGCTCTACCAGAAGCGCCACCTCGAACCCTGCGACGTGCGCAGCGCCAACACCGTGCAGTTGCTGGCGGCCGCGCTGGTGACCGCGCCCCTGGCCTGGCTGGAGCCGCAGCCTTTCGTCTGGAACGTGGAATCGGCTGGTGCCATGGCCTGGTCGGTGCTGGGCCTGACGCTGGGCGGCAGCTCGCTGCTGTTCCTGCTGATCCAGCGCGGTGCCGCCACCTCGGTGGCGAGCCTGATGTACCTGGTGCCCCCGGCCACGGCCCTGATGGCCTGGCTGCTGTTTGGCGAGGCGCTCACGCCGACCATCCTCGGCGGCATCGCCCTGACCGCCGCGGGGGTCGCCCTGGTGCTGCGCGGCAACGGTCCGGACACGAAAGCGTGAATGTTTCACCGGGCCGGCGATTCTTCGCGCGTGGGCCTTGCGCCGGCGCGACAACCCGGGGAAAACCGGGGGTGCGCGACCCGGGAAAGGGTCTAGAATGCGGCGCTCGCTGACCTGCTTTGCCCGCGCCGCGCCAACCCGCGTCGGCTGCGCAACACCGGTCGGCGCCCACGGGGCCGACGGTTGGCGCCAGGGAGGGGCGAACGCGGCGCGACTGGCAGCCGGTGCACCGCCCATGCCCGGCACGCGAGCCGCGGATTCCTGGATCATTCTTGCAAGAGGGGCACCTTCGTGAACAAAACCGAGCTGATTGAACACATCGCCAAGAACGCCGACATTTCCAAGGCCGCGGCCACGCGCGCGCTGGAAGCCACGATCGGCGCCGTCAAGACGACGCTGCGCAAGGGTGGCACGGTGTCGCTGGTGGGCTTTGGCACCTTTGCCGTCGGCAAGCGCGCAGCGCGCACCGGCCGCAATCCGCGCACCGGCGCAACGATTAAAATCAAGTCCGCCAAGGTACCGAAGTTCCGTCCGGGCAAGGCGCTGAAGGACGCCGTGAACTGACTGCACGTCGGTTCGGCGGGTGCTTAGCTCAGTTGGTAGAGCGGCGCCCTTACAAGGCGTAGGTCGGCGGTTCGACCCCGTCAGCACCCACCAATTGACGACAAGGCGAGCCACCGGTTCGCCTTTTTTCTTGTTCCACCGGCCACACCGGCCTGCCAAGAGTCTTCCGCATGTTCGACGCCATCCGCCAGCACAACAAGATCATGATGTGGATCCTGTTCCTGCTGGTCTTTCCCTCTTTCGTGTTCTTCGGCATCGAAGGCTACGGGCGCTTCAACGAAGGGGCCAGCAAGGTCGCCGAGGTGGGGGGCAGCGCCATCACCCAGACCGACTGGGACAACGCGCACCGCCAGGACGTCGACCAGGCGCGCACCGCCAACCCGAACGTCGACCTGAACCTGCTGGACTCGCCGGCCATGAAGTACGCATCGCTGGAGCGCCTGGTGCGCGACCGCGTGCTGGCGCTGGCAGCGCAGCAGGAGCACCTGCTGGTGAGCGACGCGCGCCTGGCCGGCGCGCTGCAGGCCGACCCCAGCATCGCCGCGCTGCGCGACGCCGAGGGCCGGCTCGACATGGAAGGCTACAAGCGCCTGCTGGCCACGCAGGGCCTGACGCCCGAGGGCTTCGAGGAACGCCTGCGCGCCAACCTGTCGGTGCAGCAGGTGCTGGGCGGCATTGCCGACTCCGACATCGTGGCCCAGGCCCAGGTCGACGCGACCATGGGCGCCTTCCTGGAGCGCCGCGAGGTACAGGTCGTGCCGTTCACGCCGGCCGCCCATGTGGCGGACCTGAAGCCGAGCGCGCAGGAACTGCAGGCCTACTACCAGGCCCACCTGGCGCAATACGAGGAGCCCGAGTCGGCGCGCGTCGAGTACATCGTGCTCGACCTGGACAGCGTGAAGAACAGCATCACGGTGAGCGACGCCGAGCTGAAGACCTACTACGAACAGAACGCCGCCACCCTGGGCACGCCCGAGGAGCGCCGCGCCAGCCACATCCTGATCGTGGCGCCCCGGGACGAGCCCCCGGCCGAACGCGAGAAGGCACGCGCCACCGCCGAGCAGTTGCTGCAGCAGGTGCGCGCCGACCCGGCCCGCTTTGCCGAGGTCGCGCGCAAGTCGTCGCAGGACGAGATCAGCGCGGCGAGCGGCGGCGACCTGGGCTTCTTCCAGCTCGCCCGCGGCACCGACCCCGCGATTGCCCAGGCCACCTTCAAGCTGGCCAAGGTGGGTGACATCAGCGACCTGGTGGAAAGCGACTTCGGCTACCACATCATCGAGCTCACCGCGATCAAGCCGGCCCAGGTGCCACCCTTCGACGAGCTGCGCGCCAGGCTGTCCGACCAGCTGCGCACGCAACAGGCACAGGCGCGCTTCAGCGAGATGGCCGAGGCCTTCACCAACGGCGTCTACGAGCAGTCGGACAGCCTCAAGCCGGTGGCCGAGCAGCTGCACCTGACGATCCACACGGCCGAGGTCACGCGCACGCCAGCGCCCGGCGCCAGCGGCGCGCTGGCCAGCGCCAAGTTCCTGAACGCGCTGTTCAGCGGTGACGTGGTCAACAACAAGATGAACACCGAGGCCACCGAAGTCGGCGCCAACCAGCTCGCCGCCGGCCGCGTGCTCGAACACACGGCGGCGCACGCGCGGCCATTCGAGCAGGTCGAGGACGAGGTGCGCGACGCCTGGTTGCAGGAACGCGGAGCCCAGGCCGCGCGCGCGGCGGGCGAGGCCCGGCTCAAGGCCTGGCAGGCCGATCCCGCCAGCGCCACCGACCTGCCGGCGACCATCACGATTTCGCGCGACGACCCGCGCCAGCAGCCGCAGGCGGTGGTCGAGGCCGTGCTGCGCGTGGATCCGGACAAGCTGCCGGCCTTCGTCGGCGTCGACCTGGGCGCGCAGGGCTACGCGATCGCACGCGTGGACAAGGTGCTGCCGCCGGCCCTGCGGGCCCCGGCCGAATCGGCCCAGCTGCGCGCCAGCTACGCCCAGCTGTGGAACAGCACCGAGGTGCGCAGCTACTACGACCTGCTGAAGGCCCGCTACAAGGCGAAGATCCTGGTGCCCCGCCCGGCGCCCGGCGAGCTGGCGCCAGCCACCGAATAAGTCCTGGCCACTGCCGGCGCGGGAACGCGAAAGCCGCCCTGCGGTGGCGTTTTCACGCGCTGCCGGGTGCCGAAGCCCGGTGCTCGGCGGTGGCCATCGCGGCCGCAAGCCGCGCCTGCTAACATGCTGCGCTGCAGCAAATCATGGACCTCGACGACCCTTACCGAGAACTTGGCCTGGCACCGGGCTGCAGCGATGCCGAGGTGAAGGCGGCCTGGCGCCGCCTGTCCGCGCGCTGGCACCCGGACCGCAACAAGAGCCCGCACGCCCTGCGCAAGATCCAGCGCATCAATCGGGCGCTGGAGGTGATCCGCCAGGCCCGGCGCGAACAGGGAGCTGGAACCGAAGACCCCACGTCAGGTGCGGAGGAGCCCATCGTCGAGCACTCCGTCAGCCTCTCGCTGGAGGAAGTGGTGACCGGCTGCGTCCGGGAGCTACGAGGCGAAGTGATCGAAGACTGCGCCGATTGCGAAGGCAGCGGCCTGCAACGGCAGCCGACCCCGTGCCGCGCCTGCCATGGCACCGGCCGCATCCGCCAGTACCTCTGGTTCGCCTGGGTTTCGCCCACGGTCGAATGCACGGCCTGCCATGGACACGGGCAGACGCACCGGGGCTGTACCACCTGCGCGGGCAGCGGCAAGGCGCCGCCAAGCAAATACCGCTGCCGGTTGCAGATCGCGCCGGGCGCGCGCGCCGGCGACCTGCTCGATGTCACCGCCCGCGTGCAAGGCAGGCCCCCGCACGAGCTGGCGCTGCGCGTGCGCGTGGCGCTGAAGCCGCACGAGTTCTTCACGGCCGAAGCCGACGGCACCTTGAAGTGCGAGGTGCCCGTCGACGGCTTTGCCTGGATGGCCAACCGCTGGATCGAAGTCCCGACCCCGCGCGGGCTGCAGCAGATGAGGCTAAGGCGCGGCCACCTGAACTACCGCATCCGGAACGCCGGCCTGCCGTGGGCCGACAATGCCCAGGCAGCCGACTGCATCGTCACCGTCGTGCCCCTGTTCCCGGACGAGTTGAACCCCGAGCAGGAGGCCGCGATCGATCGGCTGGTGGCGAGCAACTCCGGGACGGCCGGCACGCCAGCCGGCGATCGGATGGCGGCATGGGGTCGGTTGGTGGACAGCTGGCAGGGTCGGTCTGGGTGAGGCTCCGAGGACCATCAGCAGGGTGGACTGATGGTGGGTTGCTTTGGCCGAGATCGTCCGTGCTGAGCGGTTGTCGGTCGCGGGATGGTGGCCAGCCTGTTCAGGCAGGTCTCAGCCACGCGCAACCAGCAACCCGTCCAGGCGCTCCCGCGGCGCTTCGGGACCGGCGGCTTACATGTGGTCGATCATCACCTGCCCAAACCCCGAGCAGCTGACCTGGGTCGCGCCTTCCATCAGGCGCGCGAAGTCGTAGGTGACGCGCTTGCTCTGGATCGCCGCTTCCATCGAGCTGATGATCTTGTCGGCGGCCTCGGTCCAGCCCATGTGGCGCAGCATCATCTCGGCGCTGAGGATCTCGGAGCCGGGGTTGACGTAGTCCTTGCCGGCGTACTTGGGCGCGGTGCCGTGCGTGGCCTCGAAGCAGGCGACGGAGTCGCTCATGTTGGCGCCGGGGGCGATGCCGATGCCGCCGACCTGGGCCGCCAGCGCGTCGCTGATGTAGTCGCCGTTCAGGTTCAGCGTGGCGATGACCGAGTATTCGGCCGGACGCAGCAGGATCTGCTGCAGGAAGGCGTCGGCGATCGCATCCTTGATGATGATCTCGCCGCCGGTCTTCGGGTTGGTGAGCCGGCACCACGGGCCGCCGTCGATGGGCTCGGCGCCGAATTCGCGCTGGGCCAGCGCGTAGCCCCAGTCGCGAAAGCCCCCTTCGGTGTACTTCATGATGTTGCCCTTGTGCACCAGGGTGACGCTGGGCTTGTCGTTGTCGATGGCGTACTGGATCGCCTTGCGCACCAGGCGCTCGGTGCCTTCGATCGACACCGGCTTGATGCCGATGCCCGAACTCTCGGGGAAGCGGATCTTGCTGACGCCCATCTCCTCGACCAGGAACTTGATGAGCTTGCGCGCGTTGGCGCTCTTGGCCTCCCATTCGACGCCGGCGTAGATGTCCTCGCTGTTCTCGCGGAAGATCACCATGTTGACCTTCTCGGGCTCCTTCACCGGACTCGGCACGCCGCGGAAATACTGCACCGGGCGCAGGCAGACGTAGAGGTCGAGCTCCTGGCGCAGCGCCACGTTGAGCGAGCGGATGCCGCCGCCCACGGGCGTCGTGAGCGGCCCCTTGATCGAGATCACGTACTCGCGCAGCAGGTCCAGCGTCTCCTGCGGCAGCCAGACGTCGGGACCGTAGACGCGGGTGGATTTCTCGCCGGCGTAGACCTCCATCCAGTGGATGCGGCGCTTGCCGCCATAGCATTTCTCGACGGCGGCGTCGACCACCTTGATCATCACCGGCGTGATGTCGACGCCGGTGCCGTCGCCCTCGATGAACGGGATGATCGGCTGGTCGGGCACGTTCAGCGAGTAGTCGGGGTTGACGGTGATCTTCTGGCCGGCGGCGGGAACCTTGACGTGCTGATTCATGGCAATGCTGCTCCGATGACTGTGCGGAGTGATTCTAGTGTGGCGTCGCGGGCGAAACGCAGGGCCCCGTGGCGCGCCAGGTCGCGCACGGCACCGGCCCGATGAAACCGCGCGCGGCACGTCAACCGCGCCGCCCCGGCAGCCGTTGAGACGCCGCCACCCGGCCCGTCCGGGGGCTTTCATCACTTCATGCAAAGGATCATCCAGATGTCCAAGCTCATCGGCGCCCTGGTGGCCGGCCTGATCGCCACCACGGCCTACGCGCAAGCGCCGGCCGGTTCCGCCGCACCGGCAGCGCCTGCCGTGGCCGCAGCGCCCGCCGCGGCGCCAGCCCCAGCCGCGGCGCCGGCCAGCGCTGCGCCGACGCAGGCCGCGCCCCAGGTGCAGGCGAAGAAGCACAACAAGGCCCGCAAGACCGCCAGGCACACCCGGAAGGCGCGCAAGCACAAAGCCTGAAACCTGCGACCAGGTACGCGAAAATGCCCGCCTCGGCGGGCATTTCCCGTCCTGCGCCCGGCGTGATCGAATGGCTGCGCCACATCGGGCCCTTCTGGAGCGAGTCCCCATGCTGCTGCGCCTTGTCCTGCCCCTCGTCCTGCTTGCCACGACCGCGCTGAGCGCCCCTGCGAGCGCGGCGGCGCCAGCCGGCACGCCCCAGCTCGACCTGCCGCGCACCACGCTCGCCATCGGCATGTACCGCATCGATGCCCAGGTGGCGGCGAGCTTCGAGCAACGCCAGATCGGGCTGATGCATCGGCGCGAGATGCCGCAGCACGAGGGCATGCTGTTCGTGTTCGAGCAGGCCGGCGTCCAGTGCTTCTGGATGAAGAACACGCTGATCCCGCTCACCGCGGCCTTCGTCGCCGACGACGGCCGCATCGTCAACCTGGCCGACATGCAGCCGCTTGACGAGGCCAGCCATTGCTCGGCGGAGCCGGTGCGCTACGTGCTGGAGATGAACCAGGGCTGGTTTGCCAGCCGCCGCATCGCGCCTGGCCACCGGTTGCGTGGGCCGATGTTCAAGGCGCCCTGACAGGGCGATCGCCGACGATCATGAAAAAAGCCGCCTGAAGGCGGCTTTTTTGCTGCGGATCGATCGCGATCAGGCGAAATTGCTGGCGGCAAAGTCCCAGTTCACCAGGTTGTCGAAGAAGGACTCGACGAACTTGGGTCGCGCGTTGCGGTAGTCGATGTAGTAGGCGTGCTCCCACACGTCCACCGTCAGGATGGGCTTGTCGCCGGCCGTCAGCGGGGTGCCGGCATTGCTGGTGTTGACGATGTCGAGGCTGCCGTCAGCCTTCTTCACCAGCCAGGTCCAGCCGCTGCCGAAGTTGCCGCCGGCGCTGGCGACGAAGGCCTTGCGGAAGTCGGCGTAGCTGCCCCACTTCTTGTTGATGGCGTCGGCCAGCGCGCCGCTGGGTGCGCCGCCGCCGGCGGGCTTCATGCAGTTCCAGAAGAAGGTGTGGTTCCACACCTGGGCGGCCTGGTTGAAGATGCCGCCGCTGGCCTTCTTGATGATCGCCTCGAGCTCCATGTTCTCGAATTCGGTGCCCTTCTGCAGCTCGTTGAGCTTGTCGACGTAGGCCTTGTGGTGCTTGCCGTGGTGGTATTCCAGCGTCTCCTGGCTGTAGTGCGGCGCCAGTGCGTCGATGGCGTAGGGCAGTGGCGGCAGGGTGTGTTCCATGGCGTGTTCTCCTTGTCTCGTGAATCGGGAAGCGGCCCGCCTCGCAACAGGGCGGGCCAGCGACCGTCCATTGTAGGAACTCAGCGCAAATGCCGCCCACGCACGCTCAGATCAACCTTGCCATCGGCCAAGGTGGCCGTCAGCGCCGCGCCGACCCGGGCCTGCGCGGCCCGCGTCAGCGGCTGGCCCTGGGCGTCCTCCAGCCAGGCGTAGCCACGCTCCAGCACCAGGCGCGGATCAAGCAGGTCCAGCCGCAGGGCGGCGCGCTCGACGCGTTCGCGCGCGCTCTCGAGCCGGCCCCGCGCGGCGGCTGGCAGGCGCTCGGCCAGCCGCTGCAGACCCAGGCGCGCGGCCTGCAGTTGCGGCGCCGGTGCGCGTGGCAGCCGCTCGGCCAGCCGGTCCAGCCGGGCCTGCTCTTGCTGCAGGCGCCAGCGCGCGGCATGCTGCACGCGCTCGGCGGCGCGTGCCAGCCGCACCTGTTCGGCCGCCAGCACCCCGGACGGACGGCCCAGGCGCGCGGCCAGGCGGTCGACGCGCTGCGCCTCGTCATCGAGGCGTCGGCGCAGGGCACGCTGCAGGCGTTGCTCCCGCTCGGCCAGGATGTCCAGCCACTGCGCACGCGGCGCGCTGGCGAGTTCGGCCGCGGCAGTGGGCGTGGGGGCGCGCAGGTCGGCGACGAAGTCGGCGATCGTGAAGTCGGTCTCGTGGCCGACCCCCGAGATCACCGGCACCGGACTGGCAGCCAGGGTGCGCGCGAGCTGCTCGTCGTTGAAGGCCCAAAGATCCTCGATCGAGCCGCCGCCGCGCACCAGCAGGATCAGGTCGAGTGGCGCCAGGCCGACGGCCGGGGTGCGGGCAAGCGGATAGAGGCGCTCGAGCGCGGCCACCAGCTCGGCCGGCGCGTCGGCACCCTGCACCGCCGCCGGCGCCACCAGCAGCGGGATGTGCGGCACGCGCCGCACCAGGGTCGTCAGCACGTCGTGCAGCGCCGCCGCGCCGAGCGAGGTGACGATGCCGATGCCGCGCGGCATGGCGGGCAGCGCGCGCTTGCGCGCCGGGTCGAACAGGCCTTCGGCCTCGAGCCGGGCCTTGAGCCGCAGGAACTGCTCGAACAGCTCGCCCTGCCCGGCGCGCCGCATCGACTCGACCACCAGTTGCAGGTCGCCACGCGCCTCGTAGACCGACAGGCGCCCGCGCAATTCGACCTGGTCGCCTTCGCGCGGCACGAAGTCCAGCAAGCTGGCGGCGCGGCGGAACATGGCACAGCGCAACTGCCCGGCGGAGTCCTTCAGGGTGAAATAGCAGTGCCCGCTGGTGGCCCGCGCAAAGCCCGAAACCTCGCCACGCACCGCCACCGGGTTGAAGCGCGCCTCGAGCGCATCCGCCACCGCGCGGGTCAGCGCGCCAACCTCCCAGACACGTGGCGCAGAGCTTGGCTCCAGCGTGGAAAAGTGAGCATTCATGCGGCTTGGCGAGGTGTTTCGTGCGCTGCGCGGGGCGCAATCTTCCACAGCGCGTAACGAATCGTGAACTCCTTCACACAGGGCACGCGCAGGCCCCATGTTTGCGTGTAACTTATTGATTTACAATAGATTTTTATTGCACAACAATTCAGCAAAAGGCCACAACCCGCATGAATCCTGGGCTGCCGGCGCCTGCACCGGCGGTTGCCCACAAAGTTATCCACAGAAAGCGTGCATCACCCCGGCACGCGGTGGGCGGAGCGGCGCAGCGGCTGGTGGATAATCGCCCCTCTGCATCCGACCGCTTCGGCACGCCCCTGCGCGTGGCCCGAGAATCTCCCTGGAGACCCGCTTTTGCTGTCGATCATACAAGCCGCCGGCTGGCCGATCTGGCCCCTGATCCTGTGTTCCGTCCTGGCGCTGGCCTTCGTGGTCGAACGCTTCGTCTCGCTCAAGACCTCGCGCGTGCTGACACCCGGCCTGCTGGACGAAGCCATCGAAGTCTCGCGCACCGCCGTGCCCGGACCGGACGTGGTGGCGCAGCTCGAGCAGCACTCCACGCTCGGCCAGGTGCTGGCGGCCGGCTGGCGCGCCATCAATGCCACGCCGGGCTGCACCGCGGCCGACATGCGCGCTGCCCTGGAGGCGGCGGGACGCACCGCCGCGCACCAGCTCGAACGCTACCTGCCGGCGCTCGGCACCATTGCCTCGGGCGCGCCGCTGCTCGGCCTGTTCGGCACCGTGATCGGCATGATCGAGATCTTCGGCTCGCAGGCGCCCACCGGCGCGCTCTCGGGCGGCAATCCGGCGCAGCTCGCGCATGGCATCTCGGTGGCGCTCTACAACACCGCGTTCGGCCTGATCATCGCGATCCCGGCGCTATTCTTCTGGCAGTACTTTCGCGCGCGCGTGAATGGCTACGTGATGGAACTGGAACTGGCAGCCGAACGCTTTGCCCGCCACCTGGAGCCGCTGTGCCCCGGCGAGCGGGCCGCATGACGTGAAGGCAACGCTGGGCAAGCCCCCGTGTCGCTGCGTGCCAGCCCCCCTGGAATGGAGATGCACGGGGCCCCATCGAGGCGGCGGGCGCGGCGGCATGGACCATGGAACCCGAATCCGGCAATTGACTGCTCGCGAACTTGTTGAAAGCCGCATGAACAATGGGCTTGACCGCTTCGATCAGGCGCACCGGCTGGGCGAGCGCGCCATGCACCCGCCCGCAGTGCCCTCGCCGCGCCATGCGGCGTTGCGCGTCGCGCGGCATGCCCGGGCGCGGTGCGGCCAGGGGCCGCACCCGTTCGCGCTGCCTCCAGGCGCGCAGGGGCCCTTGGAGCCGCAGCACGCACCCTTGCCTGGCACGCCGATAACAGCACTGGCGGGCGCATCGAACGGCCGGATCGGGGTTGAAGCGACACCCCCCTGTCGCGCCACGCGCTTCGGGATCCCGCGCCTCCCCCCTCAAGGGAACGCAGGCGTGGCCCGCGAAACCCGGGGCCCTGCATGGCCGACCGGCTGCGCTGCCCTTGGGGCCGTGCCACCCGGTGCTTCGCGAACCGCACACCGCCGGATGGAGCCCCGGAAGCGATGAACTTCCACGCGCGCAAGCCCGAAGAGCCCCGCATCGACCTGGTGCCGTTCATCGACGTGCTGCTGGTGATCCTGATCTTCCTGATGCTGACCACCACCTACAGCCGCTTCACGGAGCTGCAGCTGACCCTGCCGGTGGCCAACGCCGATGCACAAAAGGAGCGGCCGAAGGAAGTCGTCATCGCGGTCGCCGCCGACGGACGCTATGCGGTGGACCACCAGCCGCTGGCCGACCGCAGCGCCGAGGCCATCGCCGACGCCCTGCGCGCCGCCGAGGCGCAGCCCGACGGCGTGCTCATCATCAGCGCCGACGCCGCCGCAACGCACCAGGCGGTGGTGACGGCGATGGAAGCGGCACGCCGGCTGGGTTTGACGCACATCACCTTCGCCGCCCAGACCGGCTCCTGACCAGGGCGCCGCGTGGCGCGATGACAGAATGGTGGCGCCCGGCCGCGCCGGGCCTTCGCCCTGCCGACCCGCCATGCCCGCCCCCGCACCCGAACACCGCCTGCGCCGCGCCTGGACCCGGCGCGGGCCGCTGGCGTGCCTGCTGTGGCCGCTGTCGCTGGCCTACGGCGCGCTGGCGGCGCTGCACCGCGGCCTGTATCGCCTCGGCTGGCGGCGCGCCACGCGCCTGCCGGTGCCGGTGATCGTGGTCGGCAACGTGGTCGCCGGCGGCGCCGGCAAGACCCCGACCACGCTGGCGCTGGCCGCGCAGCTGCGTGCGCGCGGCTGGCACCCGGGCATCGTCTCGCGCGGCCACGGCCGGCGCAGCACCGACACGCGCGCGGTCGAGTCTGGCGCCGACCCGCGCGACGTGGGCGACGAGCCGCTGCTGCTGCGCCGCCGCGCCGACGTTCCGGTATTCGTCGCGCGGCGCCGCGCCGATGCCGGCCGCGCCCTGCTGGCACGGCATCCCGAGGTCGACCTCCTGCTGTGTGACGACGGCCTGCAGCACCTGGCGCTGGCGCGCGACGTCGAGCTCTGCGTGTTCGACGCGCGCGGTGTCGGCAACGGCTGGTTGCTGCCGGCGGGTCCGCTGCGCGAGCCCTGGCCGCGCGCGGTGGACCTGGTGTTGTGGACCGAACCCGCCCCGGCCGCGCAGCTTGTTCGCACGCAGGCCGCGCCCGACGACCGCCGCGTCTTTGCCAGCGTGCGCCGCCTGGCCACGCACGCGCTGCGCGCCGACGGCACGCGCGTGGCGCTCGCCAGCCTGCGCGGGCAGCGCGTCACCGCGCTGGCTGCGATCGCCCGGCCGGAGGCCTTCTTCGACATGCTGCGCGACGCCGGCCTGGTGCTGGCGGCGAAGCTCGCGCTGCCCGACCACGATCCGCTCGACGCAATCACGCCCGCGCCCGACCCCCTGCTGCCCCTGGTCTGCACCGAGAAGGACGCCGCCAAGCTCTGGCGCCGCCACCCCGAGGCATGGGCGGTCCCGCTCGAGCTGGACCTGCCGGCGGGCCTGGTCGAGGCGCTGGTCGCCCGGCTGCAGTCACGGCAAGATCCGGCCACGACGCTAAACTGCGACCGAACATGACCGTCCCGTCCAGCCCCCCAACGGCCCGCGCCCGGCGCCGGCCCGCATCGCCGTGAATCCCTGGCTGCTGCTGACCGGCGCCATCGTCTGCGAAGTCGTCGCCACCAGCGCGCTCAAGGCCAGCGACGGCTTCACGCGCCTGGCCCCCTCGCTGCTGGTCGCCAGCGGCTACAGCCTGGCATTCTGGCTGCTGGCCCTGACCCTGCGCAGCATCCCGGTCGGAGTCGCCTATGCGATCTGGTCGGGCCTGGGCACGGTGCTGATTGCGCTGGCCGGCTGGTGGCTCTACGGCCAGCGACTGGACGCGGCGGCCGTGGCCGGCATGGCCCTGATCGTTGCCGGCGTGCTGGTGCTGAACCTGCTGTCGAAATCATCCACCCACTGAACACGTGAAGCCCATGGACCCGAAGCTGCTCGAACTGCTGGTCTGTCCGGTCACCAAGGGACCGCTGGACTACGATCGCGCGAAGCAGGAGCTGGTCTCGCGCTCGGCGCGCCTGGCCTACCCGATCCGCGACGGCATCCCGATCATGCTGGAAGACGAGGCACGCACCCTCGGCGACGAGGAACTGGAGGCGCTGCCGCCGCGCACGCCGCTGGTGGAATGACAACCGCCCGCGATGGGGTGGCGCGGGCAGCCCGCCCCGCGACGCCCCGCCAGCCCCAAGCCAGGGCATCGACCACACCATGAACCCCTTGCTCAGGAACACCCGGTACGGCCAGATCGAAGGCGCGGACGATCGCGCGCGTTCGGGCACCTGGTCCTGGAAGGGCATCCCGTTTGCCAAGGCTCCCGAAGGCGCGTTGCGCTGGAAGGCCCCCCGTCCGCCCGACCCCTGGAGCGGCATCCTGCCGACCACGCAGTTCGGTGCCTCCTGCATCCAGAACCCGCGCCTGTACAGCCCCGGCAACGCCAACACCTTCGACGCCACGGTGGGCGACAACCTGGCGAGCGGCCACACGCCCGGCAGCGAGGACTGCCTGTCGCTCAACATCTGGCGCCCGGCCAGCGCCGACACCGGCCTGCCGGTGATCGTGTTCATCCATGGCGGCAGCAACATCACCGGCTACAGCGGCGACCCGATGTACGACGGCGCGGCGCTGGCGCACGGCGCCAACGCGGTGGTGGTATCGGCCAACTACCGGCTCGGGCAGCTCGGCTTCTTCCGCCACCCGGCATTGCGCGACACCGCGGTCGACCCCACGCTCACCGAAGACGACCAGTCGGGCAACTACGCCGTGCTCGACATCCTCGCCGCGCTGCGCTTCGTGCAGGACAACATCGAGGCCTTCGGCGGCGACCGGAACAACGTGACGCTGTCGGGCCAGTCCGCCGGCGCCATCAACATCCTGGCGGTGGCAACGGCGCCGGGCCGGCGCAGCGCCGGCCTGTTCCACAAGCTGGTGCCGTTGTCGGGCGGCATCTCGGTGGCCACCAGCCCGGGCTTTCCGCAGCCCGCGAACGATCTCAAGGGCAATCACGGCTACATCCCGGCGCTGAACCCGCCGGCCTTCTACGAACAGATGTCCGGCCTGCTGCTGGCCAAGTTGCTGATCGACGACGGCTCCGTCGCCGACGCCGAGGCCGCCCTGGCCTGGGCGCAGGCGCATTCGAACGCCGAGATCGCCGCCTACCTGCGCGCCAAGCCGGCACGCACCATCCTGCAGGTCGGGCTGAAAAGCGTGGCCGGCATCGGCAACACCACGGCCTCGGGACCGATCCCCGAAGGCACCGTGGTGGCCCAGGACCCGATTGCCGCCATCCTGGCCGACGAGGGACCCGAGGTGCCGGTGCTGGCCGGCATGACCGCCAGCGAATCCAGGCTGCTTTCGTCCTACCTGCCCCTGGTCGGTCATGCACCGGGCATCCGGCTGACGGACGCGCAGCTGTTTCCGATCCTGTTCGACCCGGCGCGGGCCCGGGCCGCGCGCTTCGGCGACATCATCGATCCGGCCTACCCGGACGGCGCGGCCTACGACTCCGCGATCGCGGCCCTGGACGCCCGGTTCTTCACCGCCCTGCGCGACAACCTGCTGGACGCGCTGGTCACGCGCCAGCCGGGCCAGGTGTGGAGCTATCGCTTCGACTGGCGCCAGGAAGCCGCCCCCTGGAACGAGATCTACGGTGCCGCGCACGCCTTCGACCTGGCCTTCGTGCTGGGCAATTTCGGCCCTTCGCTGTATGCCAACGTGATTGCAAGCGACGCCAACCGGGCCGGCCGCCTGGCACTCTCCGAAGCCATGATGGCGTGCCTGGCCCGCTTCGCGCGCACGGGCGACCCCAACCATGCCGCCCTCGGCACGTCCTGGCCCAACTGGCCGCGGGTGCTGGTGTTCGACGCCGACGACACGCAGGCGCGGATCGCGGTCGAATGAGCGACTTCACCGTCCTGATCCCGGCGCGGCTGGCCTCCACCCGGCTGCCGGACAAGCCGCTGGCCGACATCGCGGGCAAGCCGATGGTGGTGCGCGTGGCCGAACGCGCCGCGCGCTCGGGCGCGGCGCGCGTGGTGGTGGCCGCCGACGCGCCCCGGATCCTGGACGCCTGCGCCGCGCACGGCGTGCAGGCCATCGCCACGCGCGCCGACCACGCCAGCGGCAGCGACCGCCTGGCCGAGGCCTGCGAGACACTGGGCCTGGACGGCGACGCGGTGGTGGTCAACGTGCAGGGCGACGAGCCGCTGATCGAGCCAGCGCTGATCGACGCCGTGGCCGGCCTGCTGGCGGGGCACGCTCAGGCCGAGATGGGCACGGCGGCGCACCCGATCGAGCGTGTCGAGGACTTCGTCAACCCCAACGTGGTGAAGGTGGTCACCGACGCGCAGGGCCTGGCACTGACCTTCTCGCGCGCGCCCCTGCCTTGGTGGCGCGACGGCTTCGCCGGCGGCATCCAGGCCCTGCCCAGCGCCCCGGCGCCGCTGCGCCACATCGGCCTCTACAGCTACCGCGCGCGCTTCCTGCGCGCCTTTGCCCGGCTGGCGCCGGCGCCGCTGGAGCAGTGCGAGGCGCTGGAGCAGCTGCGCGCGCTCTGGCACGGCCACCGCATCGCGGTGCACGTGACGCACGCGGCGCCCAGCCCGGGCGTCGACACGCCCGAGGACCTGGCGCGCGTGCGCGCGCTCTGGCCGGCCTGAGCCCCGCGCCGCGCATGCTATTCTTGGTTGCCGACCCATCCCAAGCACGCCGGCAGCCCATCTGGCGCGAGCCGCTGCCGCGGGACCGCATCTCTGGAGGAGCACGATGAAACTGATACTTCTGGGCCCGCCGGGGGCCGGCAAGGGCACGCAGGCCGCCTTCATCTGCCAGCACTACGGCATTCCGCAGATTTCCACCGGCGACATGCTGCGTGCCGCAGTCAAGGCCGGCACGCCGCTGGGCCTGCAGGCCAAGAGCGTGATGGACGCGGGCGGCCTGGTGAGCGACGAGCTCATCATCAACCTGGTCAAGGAGCGCATCGCCCAGCCCGACTGCGCGCAGGGCTTCCTGTTCGACGGCTTTCCGCGCACCATCCCGCAGGCCGAGGCGATGAAGGAGGCCGGCGTCAAGCTCGACTACGTGCTGGAGATCGACGTGCCCTTCGACGCCATCATCGAGCGCATGAGCGGCCGGCGCAGCCACCCGGCCTCGGGCCGCACCTACCACGTCAAGTTCAACCCGCCCAAGGTGGCCGGCCAGGACGACGTCACCGGCGAGCCGCTGGTGCAGCGCGACGACGACAAGGAAGAAACCGTGCGCAAGCGCCTGGAGGTCTACAGCCAGCAGACGCGCCCGTTGGTCGACTACTACAGCAACTGGGCCCAGGCCGACGCGGCGGCGGCGCCGAAATACCGTGCCATCGACGGCACCGGGGCGGTGGAAGAAATCACCGCGCGCGCGCTGGCGGCGCTGGCGAGCTGAGCCGCGGCTGCAAGCCGGCGCCGCGCGCTGGTCGCGCGGCCTGAGTCTCGATTCGCCGGCCGTCAGCGCGTTGAACGCCCGAAGTCCGTGGTCCAGTAGCTGCCGTAGGTCGTCGCGCTTCGATAGACGCAGCTGGCGCCGAAGTCGGCGTAATTGGCCAACATGATGTTCTTGCAGTGGCCGGGGCTGGCGAGCCAGCCTGCCACTACCTTGTCGACCGTTCCGTAGCCAGCCGCGATATTCTCGCCCCAGGCCGTCGCGCTGTAGCCGGCGTCCCGGATGCGCTCGTCCACCGTGCTGCCATCGGAGCCGGTGTGGTCAAAACGGTTGTTCAGCGCCATGTCGATCGAATGGCGCTGGGCCGCCGTGGCCAGCGCCGGGCTCCAGTTCAGTGCCGCCATGTCGCCGCAAGCCTGTATTCCGGCGGGCAGCGATGGATCCGGCGGAGATGGGTCCGGCGGAGGCGGGTTCGGCAGCGTCGGCCCGGGCAAGGGATCGCCAGGTGACGGAGCGTCGCCGTCGCCGCCACCCCCGCAGGCCGCGATCAGGGCGCACAGGAGGGCACACAGCAGGGCGCCGGAGCTGCGGTGCTGGTCATCGGGAATCATCTGGCCTGGGTCCGTCTGGGCGGATGGAACCGTGCGCGCGAGGGAGAATCCCGGCACTCCCTTCTACAACGCGAAGGAATCGTGACGTTGGCGCGTCAACCTTCATTAGGAGGGGGAGTGTCGTCCTGGGGCGGCGTCACGGATGTGGTCGTCGACTTGCGCCGGGTGTTCGCGTAGCCGGCACCGATGAAGAACTTGTCCTGCAGGAAGTCATAGCCGGCGAGTCCGGCCACGTGGTTGCCCTGATAGCCGATGCCGACCGGGATGCCGACTTTCAGGTCCGTCGAGGTCGGGTAGAAGGCCACGCCCACAGCGCCGATCGCCCGGTTCCTGCGCCTGGAGGTGGTGGCCATCAGGTTGATGGCAGGGCCGCTGTTGCCCCCCGCGCCGAACGCGTAGCTGACGCCGACAAACACGCCAACCCCGGCGTGTTACGGGCTGCTGATTCCAGCCAGCGCCAAGGCAATGGCAATCATGGATTTTCGCATTGCAGGTCTCCTCGATGAAGATCGTCCCGGACCAACCACATGTCGAGCCGGCACCCAGGCTCAGGTCCGCCAGCATTGCACGCCCGCAAGCTCGGCGTGCGCCGCCCCTTCCCCTCGCCCGGCGGTCGACGCAGTGATTCTGGAGCAAACGCCCTGGCGGCACAAGGCATCCGCCAGGCTTCAATCCGGGATCGCGCGCAGGCTCAGGATGCCGACGCAAGCCGAACCGGGGCACGAAATCGCCGAGCGGGGAACACAAAACCAAATGGATATCAGGGTTAACCCTGATATCCATTTGGTTGCACCTCGGTGATACTTCGTGCTTCCAGGATTGCGCCTGCAATCCGGATCCACCCCCCCCCCCCCCCCCCCCCCCCCCCCCCACTTCGGCTCCACCCCATGTCCACCACCATCGGCATCAAGGTCGACCAGGCCCTGCGCGAGCGCATCCGCGGCGCCGCAGAGGAAATCGGCCGTACCCCCCACTGGCTCGTCAAGCAGGCGGCCCTGCTCTATGTCGACGCGATCGAGCGCGGCCACAGCATCATCCACCTCGCCCGGCCGGGCGCCGACGACGGCAGCCCGACCGAAGAGGTGCAACCTGAGGCCGGACATGAGGTACAACCATTCCTTGCCTTCGCCCAGTCCGTGCTGCCCCAGACCCCGCTGCGCGCCGCCATCACCGCGGCCTGGCATCGGCCGGAGCCGGATTGCCTGCCGGCCCTGCTGCCGCTGGCGCGAGCCGACGACGCGGCCCAGGCGAGCCAGGTGCGCGAGCTCGCGACGCGCCTGGTGCAGGGCCTGCGCGATGCGCCGATCACCAGCGGCGTGGCCGCCCTGGTGCAGGAGTTCTCCCTTTCCAGCCAGGAGGGCGTGGCCCTGATGTGCCTGGCCGAGGCGCTGCTGCGCATCCCCGACAAGGCCACGCGCGACGCGCTGATCCGCGACAAGATCAGCCATGGCGACTGGCGCGCCCACGTCGGCCGCTCGCCGTCCCTGTTCGTCAACGCCGCCGCCTGGGGCCTGGTGCTGACCGGCAAGCTGACGGCGACCAGCAGCGAAAAGACGCTGTCGGCCGCGCTCACGCGCGTCATCGGCAAGGGCGGCGAGCCGCTCATCCGCCAGGGTGTGCACCGCGCCATGAAGCTGATGGGCGAGCAGTTCGTCACCGGCCAGAACATCGCGGAGGCGCTGGCCAACAGTCGCACGCACGAAAAGCAGGGCTTTCGCTATTCCTACGACATGCTGGGCGAGGCCGCCGTCACCGACGCCGACGCGCAGCGCTACCTGCAGGCCTACGAGCAGGCCATCCACGCGATCGGCGCCGCCTCCAACGGGCGCGGCATCTACGACGGGCCGGGCATCTCGGTCAAGCTCTCGGCGCTGCACCCGCGCTACAGCCGCGCCCAGTACGAGCGCGTGATGGGCGAGCTGCTGCCGCGCCTCACGCACCTGGCCGAGCTGGCGCGCCAGTACGACATCGGCATGAACATCGACGCCGAGGAGGCGGATCGGCTGGAGCTGTCGCTCGACTTGCTGGAAGCCCTGTGCGCCGCGCCCTCGCTCAAGGGCTGGAGCGGCATCGGCTTCGTGGTGCAGGCCTACCAGAAGCGCTGCCCGCAGGTCATCGATCACCTCGTGGACCTGGCGCGACGCAGCCGCCGGCGCCTGATGGTGCGCCTGGTCAAGGGCGCCTACTGGGACAGCGAGATCAAGCGCGCCCAGCTGGACGGCCTGCCCGGCTACCCGGTCTACACGCGCAAGGCCTACACCGACGTGAGCTACCTGGCCTGCGCGCGCAAGCTGCTGGAGGCGCCGGATGCCATCTACCCGCAGTTCGCCACGCACAACGCGCAGACGCTGGCCAGCATCGTCCACATGGCGCAGGCGGTGGGCGGCAACTACTACAGCGGCCAGTACGAGTTCCAGTGCCTGCACGGCATGGGCGAGCCGCTCTACGCCCAGGTCACCGGCCCCGCCGCCGAGGGCAAGCTGGGCCGGCCCTGCCGCATCTACGCGCCGGTGGGCAACCACGAGACGCTGCTCGCCTACCTGGTGCGCCGCCTGCTGGAGAACGGCGCCAACACCTCGTTCGTCAACCGCATCGGCGACCCCGACGTGCCGGTGGCCGAACTGGTGGCGGACCCGGTGGAGGAGGTCCTGGAGATCGCGCGCACCGAAGGCCGCCTGGGCGCGCCGCACCCGCGCATCCCGCTGCCGTCCGAACTCTTTGCCGGACTCGGCGCCGAGGCACGCGCCAACTCGCAGGGCCTGAACCTGGCGCACGAGCAGCAGCTCGCCTCGCTCGCCGCGGCGCTGCTGCACAGCACCAGCGAAACGCACCTGGCGGCGCCGGCCGGCGTTGCCGCGCCCGCGCAGCCGGCGCAGGATGCGCGCTGGCAGCCGCTGGCCAACCCGGCCGAGCACGGCGACATCGTGGGCTGGGTGTGCGAGGCCAGCGACGCCGACATCGACGCCGCCGCCGCGCGCGCCACGCAGGTGGCACCGATCTGGGCCGGCACGCCGCCGGCGGCCCGCGCCGACGTGCTGGCGCGCGCGGCCGACCTGCTGGAGCAGCGCAGCCAGCCGCTCATGGGCCTGATCATGCGCGAGGCCGGCAAGACCCTGGCCAACGCCGTGGGCGAGATCCGCGAGGCCGCCGACTTCCTGCGCTATTACGGCGCCCAGGTGGCGGCGCACTTCGACAACGCACGCGAGCGCCCGCTCGGCGTGGCGCTGGCGATCAGCCCCTGGAATTTCCCGCTCGCCATCTTCACCGGCCAGGTGGCCGCCGCGCTGGCCGCCGGCAACACCGTGCTGGCCAAGCCGGCCGAGCAGACGCCGCTCACCGCCGCCGCCATGGTCGCCATCCTGCACGAGGCCGGCGTGCCGCAGGACGCGCTGCAGCTGCTGCCGGGCCAGGGCGAGACCGTGGGCGCGACCCTGGTCGCGCACCCGCAGGTCGCCGGCGTGATGTTCACCGGCTCGACCGAGGTGGCCCGCGCCATCGCGCGCCAGCTGGCGCAGCGCCTGTCGCCCGACGGCCAGGCGATCCCGCTGATCGCCGAGACCGGCGGCCAGAACGCCATGGTGGTGGATTCCTCGGCGCTGGCCGAGCAGGTGGTGGTGGACGTGCTGGCCTCGGCCTTCGACTCGGCCGGCCAGCGCTGCTCGGCGCTGCGCCTGCTGTGCCTGCAGGAGGACGTGGCCGAGCGCCAGCTCGCCATGCTCAAGGACGCGCTGCAGGAGTGGCAGCTCGGCAACCCGGACCGCCTGTCGACCGACGTCGGTCCGGTGATCGACGCCGAGGCGCGCGCCCAGATCGAGGCCCACATCCGCCAGATGGCGGAAGCCGGCCAGAAGGTGACGCGGGTCGAGCGCAAGAGCGGCACGCTCAATGGCCACTTCGTGGCGCCGGCCATCATCGAGATCGACGCCGTCTCGCGCCTGAAGCGCGAGGTGTTCGGCCCCGTGCTGCACGTGATCCGCTACCGGCGCGAGCAGCTGGACGCGCTGATCGAGGCCGTCAACGCCAGCGGCTACGGCCTGACCTTCGGCGTGCACAGCCGCATCGACGAGACCATCGACCACCTGACGCAGCGCGTGCAGGCCGGCAACATCTACGTCAACCGCAACATCATCGGCGCCGTGGTCGGCGTGCAGCCCTTCGGCGGCATGGGCCTGTCGGGCACCGGGCCCAAGGCCGGCGGCCCGCTCTACCTGCACCGGCTGGTGCGCGGCAGCGCGAATCACGCGCTGGCGCTCCTGCCGCAGGGCGACGTGCCGGCGCACCCGGCGCTGGCGCTGCTGCAGCGCCTGACCGCAGCCACGAACACTCTGCCGGCGGAACTGCAGGCGCCCGCAGGCAGCGCCTTCGAGGCCGCGCTGCAGGCCACGCGCCTGGGCACCAGCCTCACCCTGCCCGGCCCCACCGGTGAGTCCAACCGCTACCGCCTGCTGCCGCGCGGGCCGGTGTGGGCACTGC
Organism: Ottowia sp.; assembly: GCF_035325765.1. GTDB lineage: Bacteria > Pseudomonadota > Gammaproteobacteria > Burkholderiales > Burkholderiaceae_C > Ottowia. The sequence continues at coordinate 21,324 of NZ_DAOKZG010000013.1, read as the reverse complement.
CGGCCACGCCGCTGGGCCTGCTGCACCAGATCGCGGCCGCGCTTGCCAGCGGCAACCCCTGCCACGTCGTGCTGCCGCAGCCGGATGCCGGCTGCGACGCAGCCTGGCAGGCGCTGCAGGCCGCCGCCGGCGCGGACGCGGCGCACTGGCTGCAACGCGCCGAGGCCACCACGCTGGACGACGCCGCCAGTCCCGTCGCCGCCCTGCTGTTCGAAGGCGACGGCGACGCGCTGCTGCAGGTCAATGCCCGCGTGGCCGCCCGTGCGGGCGCCATCGTGCGCGTCGAAAGCCGCGCCAGCGACGCGCTGCAGGCCGGCCAGGGCTACGACCTGGCGGCGCTGCTGCACGAGCAGTCGATCAGCACCAACACGGCGGCCGCCGGCGGCAACGCCCAGCTCATGACCATGGCCTGAGCGCCGCCCGGCGCCGCGGCCTTTCCCCGCAGACCCCGCCTCCGCGCCGCGGAGGCGAACCATTCCTTCGCGACGCAGCCGTTGCCCCGGTGGGGCCCGCGCCGGCAAGAACCCTGAAACAGAGGACTCCATGCAATTCTCCTGGAACGACCCCACGGCGATCATGTTCGCCATCTACCTGGTCGCCATGCTCGGCATCGGTGCCATCGGCTACTTCAGCACCAAGAACCTGTCGGACTACATCCTGGGCGGCCGCAGCCTGGGCAGCTTCGTCACCGCCCTGTCAGCCGGCGCCTCCGACATGAGCGGCTGGCTGCTGATGGGCCTGCCCGGCGCGGTCTATGTCTCGGGCCTGTCCGAGTCCTGGATCGCCATCGGCCTGATCATCGGCGCCTACCTGAACTGGCGCCTGGTGGCGGCACGCCTGCGCCACTACACCGAGCGCGCCGGCAACGCCCTCACCCTGCCCGACTACTTCAGCAACCGCTTCGAGGACCGCTCGCGCGTGCTGCGCGTGGTCACGGCGCTGGTGATCCTGGTGTTCTTCACGCTCTACTGCGCCTCGGGCGTGGTGGCCGGCGCGCGCCTGTTCGAGAACATGTTCGGCATGCCGTATGACGTGGCGCTGTGGGTGGGCGCGGCCTGCACCATTGCCTACGTGCTGATCGGCGGCTTCCTGGCGGTGAGCTGGACCGACACCATCCAGGCCTCGATGATGATCACGGCGCTGCTGCTGGCGCCGGTCATGGCCTGGCTGGCGCTCCAGGGCCAGCTCACGCCGGCGCAGGACCTGCACGCCATCGTCGCGCCGGAGAAGTTCGACCTGCTGCAGGGCGCCAGCTTCATCGGCATCGTCTCGCTGCTGGCCTGGGGCCTGGGCTATTTCGGCCAGCCGCACATCCTGGTGCGCTTCATGGCCGCCTCCTCGGTCGAGGCGATCCCGAGCGCGCGGCGTATCGGCATGGCCTGGATGATCCTGTGCCTGGCCGGCGCGGTGGCGGTCGGCTTCATCGGCATCCCCTACTTCGCGCTCAACAGCGGCGGTGCCGCCGCGGTCAACGCCAACGGCGAGACCGTGTTCATGGAGATCGCCAAGCAGCTGTTCAACCCCTGGATCGCCGGTGCCCTGCTGGCCGCCATCCTGGCCGCCGTCATGAGCACGCTGTCGTGCCAGTTGCTGGTGTGCTCCAGCGCCCTGACCGAGGACCTGTACCGCCCCTTCCTGCGCCCCAATGCGAGCCAGCGCGAGCTGGTCTGGGTCGGCCGCGCCATGGTGCTGCTGGTGGCCCTGATCGCCATCGCCCTGGCCGCCAACCCCGAGTCCAAGGTGCTGGGCATGGTGAGCTACGCCTGGGCCGGCTTTGGCGCCGCCTTCGGCCCGGTCATCATCCTGTCGCTGTTCTGGGAGCGCATGACGCGGGGCGGCGCGCTGGCCGGCATCATCGTCGGCGCCGTCACCGTGCTGGTCTGGAAGCAGTTCGGCTGGCTCGGCCTCTACGAGATCGTGCCCGGCTTCGTCTTTGCCTGGATCGCCGTGGTCGTGGTGAGCCGCCTGGAAGCCGCACCTTCGACCTCCATGCGCGCCGCGCACGCGGGCGTCGTGCGCGAGTTCGCACAGATCGGCGCCCGCTGACGCACGCGCTCCACGCGGGCGCCACCGGGGGCTTGCGCAGATATCGAAACTGTTGAAAAATACAGTCACTGGATATCTGCACAGGTGCCCCATGAGCGACACACCCAAACTCACCGCCCGCCAGCAGCAGATCCTGCAGCTGGTGCAGCACACCATCGCCCACACCGGCGCACCCCCCACGCGCGCCGAGATCGCGGCCGAGCTGGGCTTTCGCTCCGCCAACGCCGCCGAGGAGCACCTGCAGGCGCTCGCGCGCAAGGGCGTCATCGAGCTCGTCAGCGGCACCTCGCGCGGCATCCGCCTGAAGGGCCCGGCGCGCGCCAGCCTGCCGGGCGACGGCTTCTCCCTGCCCCTGCCCGGCATGGCGCAGCTGGCACTGCCCCTGATCGGGCGCGTCGCGGCCGGCTCGCCCATCCTCGCCCAGGAACACGTCGACCAGACCTACCACCTCGAGCCCACCCTGTTCGCACGCCGTCCCGACTACCTGCTGCGTGTGCGCGGCATGTCGATGCAGGGCGCCGGCATCATGGACGGCGACCTGCTGGCGGTGCAAAGCACGCGCGAAGCACGCAACGGCCAGATCGTCGTCGCGCGCCTGGGCGACGAGGTCACCGTCAAGCGCTTTCATCGCCATCAGGGCCAGATCGAGTTGCACGCCGAGAACCCCGACTACCCGACCATCGTCGTGCACCCTGGCGAGCCGTTCGAGATCGAGGGCCTGGCGGTCGGCCTGATCCGCAACAACATGCTGATGTAGCACCCACGCAAATCGCGCCGCCGCAGGTGGCGGGCGTGGAGATGGCCGAGTGCGAAAACGCCGGTCGTCCACACCCTGCAGCGGCGCATGGGGGCCGGCGATCGTGCAACGCGGCAACGCCGGCCCCACCGGTCAATCTCGCCTGTGTCCAACCTCCTCGCTTCCAGAAAGGTTTTACATGGGAACAGTGAAACACCTCTTGCCGACCCTGCGCAACAGCGCCCAGGTCTTGCGGCTGGCTGACTTCCGCACGCCGCGCCGGCGGCCCATCGGCGATGCCCCTGCCCGCCGCGCCGGGCCTGCCGGCACGGTACCCCGGGGCGGCGCGCACGTGGTGCGGATCACCCACTTCCCCGAGCGCGATGCAAACGACGGCCGGATCAGCCGCCTGCGCATCTCCGGCCGCCTGGCCGACGTCTGCGCAGAACTCGATCGCCTGGCCGAAGCCGAGGCCCGCGCGCTGGCCGCCATGCGCCGCGCATGAGGTCAGGCACTCCTTGCGTCGGCGTGCGTCCAGCACTCGCCGACGCCGGCGGCGGCCCTTCGGCCTGTCCAGACCTGCGCGGACCGGTCTGAGGCCGCAGGCCCCAGTCCCCCCAGCCCGCGACACGGCAGGCCCCGACCACGGGAGCCCCCACTGGCGCGCTCCGCGCGCAACGAAGCCCGTCGCTTCATGCGCGGCGCGCGAGGGACTTGTTCAGCGCTGCCTTGACGCGCAGCGCGATGAGCCGGCCCAAGGTGTGGGGGCCGCATCCGACGTCCACGCGCAGCGGCTGTACCCGCGGCTGCCCGGCGCTATCGCCGAGGCCCGGCGCACGGCACAATGCACGCATGAACATCGTCATACTGGATGACTATCAGGACGCGGTGCGCAAGCTGGCCTGCGCTGCCAAGCTCGACGCCTATCCGGCCAAGGTCTACACCAACACGGTCAAGGGCCTGGGCCAGTTGTCCGTACGACTGCGCGACGCCGAGGTGCTGGTGCTGATCCGCGAGCGCACGCAGATCACGCGCCAGCTCATCGAGAAGCTGCCGCGCCTGAAGATGATCTCGCAGACCGGCCGCGCCGGCAGCCACATCGACCTCGCCGCCTGCACCGAGCGCGGCATCGTGGTGGCCGAGGGCGTCGGCTCGCCGATCGCGCCGGCCGAGCTGACCTGGGCGCTGATCATGGCCGCCATGCGGCGCCTGCCGCAGTACATCGGCAACCTGAAGCACGGCGCCTGGCAGCAGTCGGGGCTCAAGGCCGCCTCGATGCCGCCCAATTTCGGTGTCGGCATGGTGTTGCGCGGACGCACGCTCGGCATCTGGGGCTACGGTCGCATCGGCCAGATCGTGGCCGGCTACGGCCGCGCCTTCGGCATGCAGGTGCTGGTCTGGGGTTCGCCCGAATCGATGGCCCGGGCGCGCGCCGACGGCTACCACACGGCGCCCACGCGCGCCGAATTCTTCGCGCTCGCCGACGTGCTGACGCTGCACCTGCGCCTGGTCGACGCCACGCGCGGCCTGGTGCGCCTGGACGATCTGGCGCGCATGAAGCCCACCGCCCTGCTCGTCAACACCTCGCGCGCCGAGCTGATCGAACACGACGCCCTGGTGAGTGCCCTCAACCGCGGGCGCCCCGGCATGGCCGCGGTCGACGTGTTCGAAAGCGAACCCATCCTGCAGGGTCACGCCCTGCTGCGGCTGGAAAACTGCATCTGCACGCCGCACATCGGCTACGTCGAGCAGGACAGCTACGAGCTCTACTTCGGCGCCGCCTTCGACAACATCGTCAACTACCTGCGCGGCACGCCCACCTCGATCGTCAATCCGGGCGCGCTGCAGGTGCGACGGTGAGATGACGCTCCCCCCGGGTCGCTGCGCTCCATCCCCCGCCGGGGGACAACGCCGATGGCCGGCTCGAGCTCGGGCATGGCGTGCACCGGGCCGGCTTGCACGGCAGCCAGCGGAGACTCGCGGTTTCGTGACCCAACAGGTGGCGCCCAGCCCGGATCGCCGTGCGGCCGCGCGGCGCGCGGGGGCGCCAGCCATGGCCCGGTCCTGGCCCATCCGCGGTCCAGGCCAGCGCGCCGCCATCGAGCCATCGGGCAGCATTGCGATCGACGATCCCCTGCGCCCGTCATGCGCCGCCGGCGCATCATCGAAGCGCAGCGCACTCATTCGCCATTCGTCATCGCGCAAGCGCGCCGGCATCGCATGAGCGAGAGCGACTCCAGCCCCACCCTCGCCCTGGTGCTGCGCGGCGCGCGCCAGGCACTGCAGGCCGAGACGCGCCCGCTGCCGGTGCCCGGCGCCGGCGAGGTGCGTCTGCGCGTGCACGCCTGCGCGGTCTGCCGCACCGACCTGCACCTGCAGGACGGCGACCTGCCGCAGGCACGCTGGCCGGTGGTGCCGGGTCACGAGGTGGTCGGCCGCGTCGAGGCCCTGGGGCCCGGCGTTACCGCGCTGCGCCTGGGGCAACGCGTCGGCGTGCCCTGGCTGGGCGGCGCCTGCGGCCACTGTCGCTATTGCCGGGCCGGCCAGGAGAACCTGTGCGACACGCCCGAGTTCACCGGCTGCACGCGCGATGGCGGCTATGCCACGCACGCGGTGGCGCGGGCCGATTTCTGCGTCGATCTGGAGCGCCTGGACCTGGACGACGCCCGCGCGGCGCCGCTGCTGTGCGCCGGCCTGATCGGCTGGCGGTCGCTGCGCATGGCGGGCGACGACGCGCGCGCACTCGGCCTCTACGGCTTCGGCGCCGCCGCGCACCTGATCGCCCAGGTCGCCGTGGCCCAGGGCCGGCGCGTTTACGCCTTCACGCGCGTGGGCGACGTCGGCGCCCAGGCCCAGGCACGCCAGCTCGGCTGCGCCTGGGCCGGAGACTCGGGGCAGGCGCCGCCGGAAGAGCTCGACGCCGCCGTCCTGTTTGCGCCAGTGGGCGAACTGGTGCCGCTGGCGCTGAAGGCGGTGCGCAAGGGCGGCCGCGTGGTGTGCGGCGGCATCCACATGAGCGACATCCCGAGCTTCCCCTACGCCCTGCTGTGGGAAGAGCGGCAGGTGCTGTCGGTCGCCAACCTCACGCGCACCGACGCGCGCGAATTCTTCGCCGCATTGCAAACCCTCCCGCCGCTGCAGGTGCACACCACGCCCTACCCGCTGGCGGCGGCGCAGCAGGCGATGGATGACCTGCGCGCCGGGCGCTTTCAGGGTGCGGCCGTGCTGCTGCCCCCGCAACCGGATCGACCCTGATCGCGGCCGGCAGCGTGGCGCCGCGCCGGCACGCGACGCGCCAGGCCGGCCAGGGCCGTTCGGCCACCGCAGACCATAATCACAGGCCATGAACACGCCTGCGCCCCTGCACCTCATTTCGTCCATGGCCACCCAGCGCCTGCTGGCCGAGCTGATCGCCGCGCCCGAGCGTACGCCCGGCGGCGCCGACGTGCGGCTGGAGGCCGTGGGCGGCGTCGACGCCGCGCGCCGCGTCGCGGCGGGCGAAGCGTTCGACCTCGTGGTGCTGGGCGCCGGGGCGCTCGACAAGCTGATCGCCGGCGGCCACGTGCTGGTCGGCAGCCGGGTCGACCTGGTGCGCTCGGCCACGGCGGTCGCGGTACCGGCCGGCGCGCCGCATCCGGACATCGGCAGCGCCGAGGCCGTGCGCGCCGCCGTCCTGGCAGCGCCCAGCGTGGGCTACTCGACCGGGCCCAGCGGCGTCGCGCTGGCGGCGCTGTTCGCGCGCTGGGGCATTGCCGACGCCGTGCAGGCCAAGCTGGTGACGCCGCCGCCGGGTACGCCGGTGGGCCAGCTCGTGGCCCGCGGCGAAGTGGCGCTGGGCTTCCAGCAGCTGAGCGAACTGATGCACCTGCCGGGCATCGACGTGCTCGGCGTGCTGCCGCCAGCGATCGAGATCACCACCGTCTTCTCCGGCGGCGTGGCGGCCAGCTCGCGCCGGCCCGAGGCCGCGCGCGCCCTGCTGGCCGACCTGGCCGCGCCCTGGACCGCGGCGCTCAAGCGCGCCAACGGCATGAACCCGGCATAGCTGCCCCGCCCGTCAACCTCAGTCTTCGATCATCCTCATGAGCACTCCCCGTTTTCCCATCATCGGCCTCGTCGGCACAGGTGCCATGGGCCGTGGCATCGCACAGATCGCGGCCCAGGCTGGCAGCACCGTGCGCCTGTTCGACAACCAGCCCGAAGCGGTGGCCAGGGCGCAGGCCGCGCTCGGCGAGCAATGGGACAAGCTGGTGGCCAAGGGCCGCATCACGGCCGAAGCGGCCGCGACGCACAAGAGCCGCCTGCAGGCGGCGGCCCGGCTCTCCGACCTCGCCGACTGCGCGCTGGTGGTCGAGGCCATCGTCGAACGCCTCGACGTCAAGCAAGGCCTGTTCGCCGAACTGGAGGGCATCGTGCGGCCGGACGCGGTGCTCGCCACCAACACCTCGTCGCTTTCGGTCACGGCGATTGCCGCGGGCCTGAAGCAGCCGCAGCGGCTTGCCGGCTACCATTTCTTCAACCCGGTGCCGCTGATGAAGGTGGTCGAGGTCATCGCCGGACTGAAGACCGACCCGGCCGTGTGCGAGCAGCTCGCCGAGTACGCGCGCCAGATGGGCCACACCCCGGTGCGCGCGGGTGACACGCCCGGCTTCATCGTCAACCATGCGGGGCGCGGCTATGGCACGGAAGCGCTGCGCATCGCGGGCGAGGGCGTGGCCGACTTCGCCACCATCGACCGCATCCTGAAGGACCAGGTCGGCTTTCGCCTCGGCCCGTTCGAGCTGTTCGACCTCACGGCACTCGACGTCTCGCACCCGGTGATGGAGTCGATCTACCGCCAGTACTACGACGAACCGCGCTACCGCCCGAGCGTGATCACGGCGCAGCGCCTGGCCGGTGGCGTGCTCGGGCGCAAGGCGGGCGAAGGCTTCTACCGCTACGACGGCGGCGCCGCGCAGATGCCCGCCGAGCCGCCCGTGCCCCAGGTCGACGAACTGCCGCCGGTCTGGGTCTCGACGCGCGCCGCGCGGCGCGCCGAGCTGCTGCAACTGCTGAAGGACCTGGGGGCGCGGATCGAGACCGGCCAGTCGCCCTCGCCCAACGCGCTCACCCTGGTCGCGCCGCTCGGTTTCGACGTCACCACGGTGGCCGTGGTCGAGCGGCTCGACCCGGCGCGCACGCTCGGCATCGACCTGCTGGTGGAGGACGCCGCGACCCGGCGCCGCGTGCTCGCGACCAACCCGGCGACGCGCCGCGACATGGCGCAGGCCGCGCACGCCCTGTTCGCGCGCGACGGCAAGGCCGTGAGCGTGATCCGCGATTCGGGCGGCTTCGTCACCCAGCGCGTGGTCGCCACCATCGTCAACATCGCCGCCGACATCTGCCAGCAGCGCGTGTGCACGCCGCGGGACCTGGAGACCGCCGTCACCCTCGGCCTGGGCTACCCGCTCGGGCCCCTGGCCATGGGCGACCACTGGGGCCCGGCCAACGTGCTGGAAGTGCTGTTCAACCTGCAGACCGTCTACGGCGACCCGCGCTACCGTCCCAGTCCCTGGCTGCGTCGCCGCGGCGCCATCGGCCTGTCGCTGCTGCACGAGGAAGCGTGAATAGGGACAGCCGGACGCGAAGGACGCGAGAGAGACGACCCAATGACTCTCTCTGTTTGTATTTTTTCGCGTCCTTCGCGCATTCTTGGCATCCTTCGCGTCCGGCTGTTCCAACCCCCGCACACCGACCACCCCCATGACCGCCGAACTGCGCAGCACCTTTGATGCCAGCACCATGGTGCTGACCATCGCCAACCCCGAGCACCGCAACGCGCTCGGGCCCGAGATCTACGCGGCCGGGGTCGAGGCGCTGAACGCCGCCGACAGCAACCCCGAGGTGCGCTGCGTGGTGTTGACCGGCGAGGGTGGTACCTTTTGCGCCGGCGGCAACCTGCAGCGCCTGCAGGCCAACCGGCAGCAGCCACCCGAGGTGCAGGCGCGCAGCATCGAGGGCCTGCACGACTGGATCGAGGCGATCCGCGCCTTTCCCAAGCCGGTCATTGCCGCCGTCGAAGGCGCTGCCGCCGGGGCCGGTTTCTCGCTCGCGCTGGCCTGCGACCTGATCGTCGCCGCACGCGGCGCCATCTTCGTCATGGCCTACAGCAGCGTGGCGCTGTCGCCCGACGGCGGCGGCAGCTGGAGCCTGGCGCGCGCCCTGCCGCGCCAGCTCGCGGCCGAGCTGCTGCTGGGCGGCGAGCGCATCGGCGCCGAGCGGCTGCAGCAGCTCGGCGTGGTCGGCCGCGTGTGCGAACCCGGCACCGCCCTGGACACGGCCCTGCGCTGGGCGGCGCAACTGGGCGCGCGCGCGCCCAACGCGCTGGCCAGCATCAAGGAGCTGATCGGCGAAGCCGCCGGCAACGACCTGCACCAGCAACTCGCGCTGGAGCGCGACCACTTCGTGCGCAACCTGCACCACGCCAACGCCGGCATCGGCATTGCCGCCTTCCTGCACAAGCAGGTGCCGCGCTATGAATGACGGATGACGGAGCCGCTGCGCGGCTTCCATGGCGAATGCATGGTCGCGCGCGCCATCGGCGCTTCGTCATTGGTCATCCGTCCCGCGCGTGACAATCGAAACCAGCACAGTCACCCAAAAGACAGCCCATGGACGAACCCATTCTTACCATGGAGGAACGCGAGGCGATCAACTCCGGTCGCTGGTTTTCCTCTCTCTCCCCTTCGCTGCGGCACGACATCCTCCGATGCGCCTTCGTCAAACGCTACCAGGACGGCGAGCTGATCTCCGCGCGCGGCGATCCGCCCGACCTCTGGGTGGCCTGCGCCAAGGGTGCCGTGCGGGTCAGCTCGACCACCTTGATGGGCAAGCAGATCACGCTCACCTACGTCGAGCCGGGGATCTGGTTCGGCGACATCGCGATGTTCGACGGCCAGCGGCGCACGCACGACACCTATGCGCATGGCGCCACCACCCTGATGTGCGTGGCCCGTGCCGACTTCCAGAAGATCCTGGCGCAGCACGCCGAGCTGTACGAGGCCCTGCTCAAGCTCCATGCGCGGCGCCTGCGCCTGCTGTTCGACCAGGTCGAGGACCTGAGCACGCTGCCGCTGCGCGGCCGCCTGGCCAAGCAGCTCGCGCACCTGGTGCGCAGCTACGGCGTGCCCGCCCTGTCGGCGGACGACGAGATCCGCATCTCGCTGCAGCTCGCGCAGGAGGAGCTGGCGCAACTGCTGGGCGCCTCGCGCCAGCGCGTCAACCAGGAACTCAAGACGATGGAGCGCGAGGGCGTGCTGCGCGTCGAACCCACCGGACTGGTGATCTGCGACCGGCAGGCACTGCTGCGCATCGGGCAGGGCGAGGAGTGAGGACGCCATGAGCAATACCAGCGAGCAATTCGTGGGCACGCGCCCGGTTTCCGCCGCGCACGCATTCGACGTCGCGGCCCTGACGGCCTGGCTGCAGCAGCACGTGGCGGGCTTTGCCGGCCCGCTCACGGTGGAGCTGTTCAAGGGCGGCCAGTCCAACCCCACCTACAAGCTGATCACGCCGGGGCGCACCTACGTCATGCGCGCCAAGCCCGGGCCGGTCGCCAAGCTGCTGCCCTCGGCGCACGCGATCGAGCGCGAATTCGCCGTCATGACCGGCCTGGCCGGCACCGACGTGCCGGTGGCACGCATGGAGGCGCTGTGCGAGGACGAATCGGTGATCGGCCGCGCCTTCTACATCATGGAGTTCGTGCAGGGCCGCGTGCTGTGGGAGCAGTCGCTGCCCGGCATGAGCCCGGCCGAGCGCGCCGCCATCTACGACGAGATGAACCGCGTCATCGCCGCCCTGCACAAGGTCGACTATGCGGCACGCGGCCTGGCGCACTACGGCAAGCCGGGCAACTACTTCGAGCGCCAGATCGGGCGCTGGAGCAAGCAGTACGTCGCTTCGGTGACGCAGCCCATCGCCGAGATGGACCGTCTGATCGAATGGCTGCCGGCGCACATCCCGGCCAGCGCGCGCAGCGAGCTCACGGCCATCGTGCACGGCGACTACCGGCTCGACAACCTGATGTTCCACCCGACCGAGCCGCGCATCCTCGCCGTGCTCGACTGGGAGCTCTCGACGCTCGGCCACCCGCTGGCCGACTTCAGCTACCACTGCATGTCCTGGCACATCGACGCCGAGCTGTTCCGCGGCATCGGCGGGCTCGATCTGGCCAGCCTGGGCATTCCGAGCGAGCAGGAGTACGTGCGCCGCTACTGCGAGCGCACCGGCTTTGCCACGCCCGAGCAACTGGCGCCCGACTGGAACTTCTACCTCGCCTACAACATGTTCCGCATCGCCGCCATCCTGCAGGGCATCGCCAAGCGGGTGGAGGACGGCACCGCCTCCAGCGACCAGGCGCGCGCCGCCGGCGCGCGCGCGCGCCCCATGGCCGAACTGGGCTGGAAATTCGCGCAACGCGCCGCGTGACTCCACCCGCGCCGGCGACTTTTTCATCGTGACAAGGAGAACTCCATGGACTTCGACTACAGCCCCAAGGTGAAGGACATGCAGGCCAGGCTGCTGGCCTTCATGGACGAGCACATCTATCCCAACGAAGTCGCGGTGGAACGCGAGGTCGCGGAAAACCGCGCCAAGGGCAACCCCTGGGTGCCCGTGAAGATCATCGAGCAGCTCAAGCCCAAGGCCCGCCAGCAGGGCCTGTGGAACCTGTTCCTGCCGCAGTCGCCGCGCGCCCCCGAGGGCCTGTCCAACCTCGAATACGCGCCGCTGTCGGAGATCATGGGCCGCGTCTACTGGGCTTCCGAGGTGTTCAACTGCTCGGCCCCCGACACCGGCAACATGGAGACCATCGAACGCTACGGCTCCGAAGCCAACAAGGACGAGTGGCTCGAGCCGCTGCTGCGCGGCGAGATCCGCTCGGCCTTCCTGATGACCGAGCCGGCCGTGGCCTCGTCGGATGCCACCAACATCGAATGCTCGATGCGCCGCGACGGCGACCACTACGTCATCAACGGCCGCAAGTGGTGGTCCTCGGGTGCCGGTGATCCGCGCTGCGCCGTCTACATCGTGATGGGCAAGACCGATCCCGAGGCGCCACGCCACTCGCAGCAGTCGATGATCCTGGTGCCGGCCAACACGCCGGGCATCAAGGTGATCCGCCACCTGTCCGTGTACGGCTACGACCACGCACCCCACGGCCACATGGAAATCGAGCTCAAGGACGTGCGCGTGCCGGTCGGCAACCTGCTGCTGGGCGAGGGGCGCGGCTTCGAGATCGCACAGGGTCGCCTGGGCCCGGGCCGCATCCACCACTGCATGCGCACCATCGGCGCTGCCGAACGCGCGCTCGAGCTGATGTGCCGGCGCCTGAACAGCCGCGTCGCCTTCGGGCGCCGCATCTCCGAGCAGGGCGTGTGGCGCGAGCGCATCGCCGAGTCGCGCTGCATGATCGACCAGGCACGCCTGCTGACGCTCAAGGCGGCCTACATGATGGACACCGTGGGCAACAAGGTGGCCAAGGCCGAGATCGCCATGATCAAGGTGATCGCCCCGACCATGGCGCTCCAGGTCGTGGACTGGGCGATCCAGGCGCACGGCGGCTGCGGCGTCACCGACGACACGCCGCTGGCCGGCATGTGGGCCGGCCTGCGCACGCTGCGCTTTGCCGACGGCCCGGACGAGGTGCACCGCAACGCCATCGCCAAGCTGGAGCTGGGCAAGTACGCCTGAAAAGGCGGCGCGGCGAACGCCCGGCGGCACGCACTGCCGGGGGCTTGCGGTGGCCAGCCAGACTCATAAAATAGTTAACAAGCAGTCTTTTCGCGTTCAGGAACTGACGCATGACGCCGGCGCGCGCCGGCGCGGCGAGTGACCCGCTGGTCATCGAAGCACAGCGAAGTCATCCTTCATCCGTCATTCGAACGCGAGGTCGCACGAAAGCCCGCCGCGTCTGGCCTCGCAGCCCGTGCGCGGTGGTGGTTACCCCAGCGGCACGGAGGCTGGCATGGCGATTGACGGCAAGACCCTCGGGCTCGCGCTTTCGGGCGGCGGCTACCGCGCCACCCTGTTCGGCCTGGGCTCGCTCTGGCGCCTCAGCGACGCCGGCCTGCTCGGCCGGCTCGACCGCATCACCAGCGTCTCGGGCGGCTCCATCCTCGCCGGCATCCTGGCGCACGGCTGGCCCCGCCTGCAGTTCACGGACGGCCGCGCGAACAACTTCGTCGAAGTCGTGGTCGAGCCGACCCGGCGCTTCTGTGGCCAGACCATCGACATCGGCGCGGGCCTGGCCGGCCTGCTCACGCCGTTCAAGACCGCGGGCGACTTCCTGGCCGACCGCTACGCGAAGGATCTGTTCGGCGACACCACCCTCAAACAGCTGCCCACCGCTGCCAGCGGCGCTCCGTTTTTCACCTACTACGCCACCAATCTGCAGACCGGACGCAGCTTCCGCTTCCGCCAGGACATGGTGGCCGACTACATGCTGGGCGTCTCGTCCACCATCGACGTGCCGCTGGCGTTCGCCGTTGCCGCCTCGAGCGCCTTCCCGCCGCTGTTCTCGCCCATCATCCTGAAGACCGACCCCGCCGCCTGGCGCGAGGGCGACGCACCCGCCAGCCAGATCGACGCCCTGCGCCGGCGCATCGTGCTGGCCGACGGCGGCATCTACGACAACATGGGGCTGGAGTCGCTGCTCAACGGCGTCGACATCGTGCTGGTCAGCGACGCCGGCGCCCCCTTCGAGCTCCAGGAAAGCCCGCACGAGGACAACGTGCTGCAGCTCGGCCGCGTGCGCGACATCCTGATCGACCAGACGCGCGCCCTGCGCAAGCGCTGGCTGGTGGGCGAGTTCGTGGCCGGACGCAAGCGCGGCGCCTACTGGGGCATCGGCACCCGCATCGGCGCCTACGGCAGCGCCGGCATGACGCAGGACACGTCCGTCAGCGACGCCCTGGAGCACGTGCCGACGCGGCTCAAGGCCTTGGACCCCCGGCGCCAGGGCCAGTTGATCAACTGGGGCTACGCCCTGTGCGACATCGCCCTGCGCACGCGCGCCGGCCTGCCGCTGGCGATGGCGACGAGCCGGCCCGTCCCCGAGGCGGCGCTGTGAGGCGCTGACGCAGACCCGCCCAGGCCACGCCCCCCAGGAGGCCCGCCATGAACCGCGATTACCTGATCGAGTGGAGCCTGGAGCTGGACGACGACGCGTACGCCCAGGCGCTGGCGGCGCTGGGGGCCCTGGCGGCACTGGCGCCCGCGCGCCTGGCATCGGCGTGCACGGCGAACACGAAATGGCAGGGTCCCCAACTGGCGCGCCTGCTGGACGAAGCCATCGAAGCCGGCACCCGCATCCTGCCCTGGCAAGTCCCGACCACGATCGCGCGCACCGGGCAGCCGGCGCTGCGGCTGCTCGAGCCCGGGACCAGCCGGCCGGTCCGCCGTGCCGCCCCGCCGGCGGCGCTGCTGGCCAGCCTCTGGCAGGACCGACGACCCAGCCTCAGGCCACGCCTCGCCGTGCGCGCCACACCGTCCAGCGCTGGCGCCGCCATGGCGCTGGCCCGGGTGCTGGCGGCGCCCGCCGTCCGGGCCGAGGGCGTCTTCATCGACCAGCGCCTGCACGGCGAGGGCCAGGTGCAGTGGCGCTGGCCCTTCACGGTCGCCAGCCTGCCCGGCGATCCCCTGGCCGCGGGCCTGCACGCCAGCCTGAACCGGCCGCGCGAGCAAGAACTCTGGCCCTACCGCCACGCGCTCGCCTCGCGCGAGGCCGCGCGCTTCGAGATCCTGCTGCTCGGCACGCCCCTGGCCGATGCGCTGGCGCGGGTGCTCGCCAGCCCGCTGGCGCTGCGCTGCGGGCTGGTGCTCGTGGCCGGTCTCGGCAGCGAGGCGCCCGGGCCGGCCCTACCGCTGGCGCTGGCGCTGGCCGAACGCCTGTCGGCGGGCGGCGTCGCCCTCGTCGATGCACCCCCCGACGCTGCCGACTTCGCCCGCGCCATCGACAACTTCGCCGTGGGATTGACGCACAACCTGTCGCTCGACGTCGCCCTGCTGCGGACCTTCGGCACACGCCAGCTGCTGCTCGCCGACCGGCGCCTGCTGACCCGTGCGCAGGTCGATGCAGCAATCACGCAAGCGACCCAGCGCCTGCGGCGGCTGCCCCCCGATGCCGCGGTGATGCTGTCGCCGGACGCATTCGACAGGCTGGGCGTGCCGCCCGGAGTCATGACGGCCGCCAAGCCACCGCCGGCGACCGGGGCCGCGCCGCCCGAGGCCGCGATGGCCGCCCGGCCGGCGGAACTGGCCGAAGCCGTCGCGGCGGCACGGCCGGACTACCCCTATGAGCACGAAAAGGCGCAGGCCTCGGCCGTGGCGGAGCTCGAGTCGCAGCTCCGCACGCACGAGCGCGCGGCCCGCGGCCAGGCCGGCGCGCCGCGCTACGTGCAGCAGCGCAGCTTCTGCAAGCAGGATGGGCGCTTTCGCGAGGAGCGCCAGCGCTACGTGGTCGGCCGGCCGGTGCTGCTGGACCTCTTCATCGGGCCGCTGCGCGCCGACAGCGTGGCGGCACCCGAGGCTTTCCCCGAACACAAGCTGCCGCGGAGCCGGGACCCGCATCGCTTGCAGCTCGTCCTGCACGAGCCGCGCCAGTTCGACCAGCCGCAGTTGCGCGAGATCAGCCTGCCCCGCCAGGGCGACAGCAGCACGGCGCGCTTCGTCTTCACGCCGCGCGCGCCCGGCCCCTTCAACGCGCGCGTCACCGTGCTGCACCGCGGCCGCGTGCTGCAGACCGTGCTGCTGCGCACCCTGGTCACTGCCGCCGTCGCCGCGCCCACGGGCGCCGAGCCCGGCATCACGCTGGCGGTCGAGGCCCAGGTGCACCGCGACTGGTCCGACCTGGGCAGCCGCCGCCAGTTCGACCTGGCGATGGTGCTCAACCACACGCCCGCGGGCGAGCCCATGGCCACCGGCGTCGCCGGCGGCCAGGCCTGGGCGGTCAGCCTGGGCGACGTGAAGGCGCTGGTCGCCGAGCTCAACGACCAGATCTCCAAGGTGGGCAAGACCGCGGCCGACTACGGCGACGGGCTCGACCAGGGCAAGACCCCGGAGCTGCTGCATCGCCTGGCGCGCATCGGCCGCGCGCTCTACAACCGGCTCTATGGCGACCAGCGCGGCCGCAACACCAGCGAGTGGCTGCGCGCGGGCGATGCCGTGCAATACCTGCAGCTGGTCAGCGTCCACGCCGACGCGCTGGTGCCGCTGGAGTTCATCTACGACTTCGAGGTGCCGCCCAGCACCGCCCCCAGCGTGGTGTGCCCGCAGCATCGCGAGGCGCTGCGCGACGGCTGCTGCCCCGCCGGCTGCGCGCGCGCCGCGGCGCCCACCGACTACGTGTGTCCGATGGGCTTCTGGGGCCTGAAGAAGGTGATCGAACGCCAGCACCATGGCACCCACGTCGCGGCACCGGCAGGCGCCCAGGCGATGGTGCAGACCGAGGCGGTGCACGGTCGCGACCAGCTCGACCTGTCCAGCGGCGCCCTCGTCGGCCACTCCACCAAGGTCGCGGCCGGCGACATGAAGAAGCTGATGGCCCTGCTCAAGCAGCGCTTCGGCCCGGCCGTGGCGCTGGCCGACGACTGGAAGCAGTGGAGCACCGAGATCAGCGCGCGCCGGCCGGCACTGCTGGTGGCGTTCGCGCACAACGAGGGTCAGGGCATCGATGCCATGCTCGAGATGGGCGGCCAGATGCTCGACACGCTCAACGTCGGCCCGCTCTCCGGCTACGTCCGGCCGGCCGACGACAGCCCGGCGCCCGTGCTGCTGCTGATCGGCTGCGATGTCGTGGGCACCGCGCAGGACTATTCCAGCCACGTCCCCTACTTCCGCGAGGGCGGCGCTGCCGTCGTGGTCACGACCATCGCCGAAGTGCTGAACCGCCACGCGGTCGCGGTCGGCGAAGTGATGGTGCGCACCCTGCTGGACCAGCAGCCCGGCGCCCCCGACCGCATCGGCGAACGCGTGCGCAACGCCAAGCGCGCCGCCCTGCTGAAGAAGATGCCGATGGCGCTGTGCGTCGTGGCCTTTGGCGACGCGGACTGGAAGTTGTGACCCACCCCCGTGCCTCCACTCGCTGCGCGATGTTGCGGCTCCCCCTCAAGGGGGTGCAGCCTGTGGCCAGGGAGACCCCGGCCACGGCTGCTGCCGGCATGGCCTGCTCCGCGGCCCTTCGAGTCGGTGCGTCGCGGACGCTGGGATAAGCGAGGGTGGAATGACGAGGCTTCCCTTTGAGCACCGCCCCGCCGCCCGAAGGTGCGAAGGCCGGCACCCCATGACAGACTGACAGGGGAGGACCCCCCAATGGCCAAGCCCTTCCTGCGCGTCGAGATGCTGCCCGCCCTGCATGGCGACTGCCTGCTGGTCGAGTGGGGCGACGGCCGGCGCACCCGGCGCATGCTGATCGACGGCGGCCCCATCGGCGCCTTCAAGAACCTGCAGGCGCGCCTGGCCGCCCTGCCGGATGGCGACCGGGGCTTCGAGCTCATGGTCCTGACCCACGTGGACACCGACCACATCGACGGCCTGGTGCGCCTGTTCGCCCAGCCCAAGCCCTGGCCCTTCGTGGTCGACGACGTCTGGTTCAACGGCTGGCACCACCTGCAGGAGGCCCACGGCATGCTGGGCGGCAAGCAGGGCGAATACTTCAGCGCGCTGCTGGACCGGCGCCTGGGGCCGGGCGGCTGGAATCGCGCCTTCGGCGGCAAGGTGGTGGTGGTGCCCCAGACCGGCGAGCTGCCGACCGTTCGGCTCGCGGGCGGCATGACCCTCACCCTGCTGTCGCCCACGCCGCAGAAGCTCAGCGACATGCGCGCCGCCTGGGAAAAGCAGCTCGGCGACAGCATGAAACCCGGCGAGCTCGACGCCGCCTGGGAACTCCTTGCCGGCCAGAAGCGCTACCTGCCCACCGAAGGCCTGCTCGGCACCACGCCGGAACTCGAGGCCCTGCTGGAGCAGCAGTCCCGCCCGGACAACGCCAAGGCCAACGGCTCCAGCATCGCCTTCCTCGCCGAATGCGCCGGCAAGAGCTGCCTGTTCCTGGCCGACGCCCACCCCGACGCCGTCTGCGCCTCGCTCCAGCGCCTGCTCGCCGCGCGCGGTCTCGAGCGCCTGGCCGTGGATGCCGTCAAGGTCGCGCACCACGGCAGCAAGAGCAACACCACCGACGCGCTGATGGCGCTGATCGAGAGCCCGCGCTTCCTGTTCAGCAGCAACGGCGCCCAGTTCCAGCACCCCGACCGCGAGGCCGTGCAGCGCGTCATCGCGCGCTCGGTGCACCCCCGGCCCCGGCTCTACTTCAACTACGCCAGCGACTTCAACCGCGAATGGCGCTCCAGCAAGCTGCAGCGCGAGCTCGACTACCGCGCCACCTACGCCCGCGGCGACGACGCGCCGCTGGTGGTCCGGTTGTAGCAGCAAGGGGCGGCCCCGCACGGTAGAATGCGACCCTCGTCGGAGCGTAGCGCAGCCTGGTAGCGCATCTGCTTTGGGAGCAGGAGGTCGCGAGTTCGAATCCCGCCGCTCCGACCATTTCCAGCACCATCGAGAGGCCCGCGCGCAACGCCGGGCCTCGCCTGTTTCGGCTGCCCGTAGCTCAACTGGATAGAGCAGCTGCCTTCTAAGCAGCAGGTCGGGGGTTCGAGTCCCTCCGGGCAGGCCAGATCAGCATCTCACACGATACCGCGTCATCTCAAGACCCGCGTGTTTCCTGGCATCGCCGATTTTCTTTTGCCCCCATTCCATTCGCGCGACTGGGGGCAAGGCGCAGTCATCGCGCAACCGCGGCTGCTGGCCGTCCTTCCAGGTGTTGCGTGATGGCCGGTGGCAAGTTCCATCCTGTAACCTTCACGCTTTCGGGGCACGATGACGCCCTATTGGCCGATTCACCCATGTTTGAACAGACCTTCAAGAACATCGACGACATCCTGCGCAAGGATGCCGGCTGCTCCAGCGAGCTGGACTACACCGAGCAGTCGTCCTGGCTGCTGTTCCTCAAATACCTCGACGCGCTGGAGGCCGACAAGGCCACCGAGGCGGCGCTCGAGGGCCGGCGCTACGACCACATCCTCGATGCCCGCTACCGCTGGCAGGCCTGGGCCGCGCCGAAGACCGCCGACGGCAGACTGGACTACCACGCCGCCATGACAGGCGACGACCTGATCGAGTTCGTCAACCGCCAGCTGTTTCCCTACCTCGCCGGCTTCAAGCAGCGCGCCAGCAGCCCGCACAGCATCGAATACAAGATCGGCGAAGTCTTCGGCGAGATCAAGAACAAGCTGCAGAGCGGCTACAACCTGCGCGACGTGATCGACCTGGTGGACGTGCTGCGCTTTGGCTCGCAGACCGAAAAGCACGAGCTCTCGCACCTGTACGAGGCCAAGATCAGGAACATGGGCAACGCCGGGCGCAACGGCGGCGAGTACTACACCCCGCGCCCGCTGATCCGCGCCATGATCCAGGTGACCAGGCCACGCATCGGCGAGCGCATCTACGACGGCGCGGCCGGCTCTGCGGGCTTCCTGTGCGAGGCCTACAGCCACCTGAGCACCCTGCCGGGGCTTTCCACCAGTGACCTGCACACGCTGCAGACCCGCACCTTCTACGGCAAGGAGAAGAAGCCGCTGGCCTACGTGATCGGCATCATGAACATGATCCTGCACGGCATCGAGGCGCCCAACATCGTCCACACCAACACCCTGGGCGAGAACATCAACGACATCCAGGAAAAGGACCGCTACGACGTCATCCTGGCCAACCCACCCTTCGGCGGCAAGGAACGCGCCGAGGTGCAGCAGAACTTCCCGATCAAGACGGGCGAGACGGCCTTTCTGTTCCTGCAGCACTTCATCAAGAGCCTGAAGGCCGGCGGGCGCGCGGCCATCGTCATCAAGAACACCTTCCTGTCCAACACCGACAACGCCAGCACCAGCCTGCGCAAGCTCCTGCTGGAGAGCTGCAATCTGCACACCGTGCTGGACTGCCCCGGCGGCACTTTCCAGGGCGCGGGCGTGAAGACCGTGGTGCTGTTCTTCGAGAAAGGCGCGCCCACGCGCAAGGTTTGGTACTACCAGCTCGACCCCGGCCGCAATCTGGGCAAGACCAATCCGCTCAGCGACGACGACCTGGCCGAGTTCGTGAAACTGCAGGCCAGCTTTGCCGACTCGCCCAGGAGTTGGACGCTGGATGCGGCCAGCATCGACACCGGGAGCTACGACCTATCCGTCACGAACCCCAACGGCGGCGATGCCGTGGCGCTGCGCAGCCCGCAGGAAATCCTGGACGAGATTGCGGCGCTGGATGCGGAGAGTGCGGAGGTGCTGGGTCGGATACGGGAGTTGGTGGCGTGATGAAAGGGTGGGAGGTACAGCCTCTGGGGGTAGTTTGCCGCATCGACAAGAACCAAGGCCATTACGCGGCCCTGCCTTACGTTGGACTGGAGCACATTGAATCCGGGACAGGGAGGCTTCTCGGTACCGCTGCAGGTGACAGTGTCAAAAGTACGACCTTCAGCTTTTCAGCAGAGCATGTTCTGTACGGTCGTTTACGCCCATATTTGAATAAGGTTCTATTGCCTGATTTTGCAGGGCATTGCTCCACAGAAATATTTCCATTAATGCCTTCCGAGCAATTGGATCGGCGGTTTTTGTTCTACTGGCTGACCTCGGAATCAGTGGTCAAAGCAATTGATGCTACGTCCACCGGCGCGAGAATGCCTCGTGCAAACATGGATAAGGTGCTGAAGCTTGCGGTACCTCTTCCTTCCCTTGCTGAACAACGCCGCATCGTCGCCATCCTTGATGAAGCCTTCGATGCCATCGCTACAGTCAAGGTCAATACCGAGAAAAACCTGAACAATGTCCGCGCTGTGTTTGAAACCTATTTGCAGGAGGTCTTTTCGCAGCGAGGTGAAGGCTGGGTGGAGAAGCGCCTTGACCAACTTTATCATATTGGCTCCAGTAAAAGAGTATTGAAATCGCAATGGAGAACGCAGGGCGTTCCGTTTTATCGTGGACGAGAAATAACAAAATTGTCGACTCGCGGTTTTGTTGATAATGATTTGTTTATATCTGACGAGTTATTTATGGAACTTTCAAAACAATCTGGCGTTCCGCGTGCAAACGATATAATGATTACTGCAATTGGAACAATAGGGAATTCATACATTGTTCAGGAAGGCGACAGATTTTATTTTAAGGATGCAAGCGTCCTATGGATGAAACGGACCACCAATGTGGATAGTCTATTCGTAGACCTCTGGCTCAAATCGCCGAAATTTTTCGAGCAATTGGATCGTGGAAATGGCGCCACCGTCGATACGTTGACAATACAAAAACTTCAAAGCGTCAGACTTTATCTTCCGTCGAAAGAGATGCAACAGCGCATTGCTTCCAATCTCATTGGCATGCGCGAAAAAACCAAGCACCTTGAATCTCTCTACCAAGAGAAGCTAACTGCCCTCGACGAACTCAAAAAATCCCTCCTGCACCAGGCCTTCACCGGCC
>NZ_DAOKZG010000012.1:0-69856 GCF_035325765.1 Ottowia sp. | reverse complement strand
GGCGCGGTTGAGCAGCGGGCGGTCGATCGAGTTGTTCAGCTCGTCCCAGCTTTCCTGGTCGATGCCCTGGACGAACAGGTTGGGGTCGTAGCTCGGCTTGCTGACCAGCGCCAGCACCTCGCCGTTGCGTGGATCGATCGCCACCAGCGCGCCGCGGCGCTCGCCGTACAGGTCCTCCACCAGCTTCTGCAGCCGGATGTCGAGGGTGAGCTGGATCGACTCGCCCGGCACTGCCGGCTGCACCCCCAGGCGCCGCACGGCGTGGCCGCCGGCAGAGGTCTCCATCTGCTGCACGCCGGTGGTGCCGTGCAGCAGCGGCTCGTAGCTGGCCTCGATGCCGAGCTTGCCGATGTAGTCGGTGCCGCGGTAGTTGGCGGCGTCGTCGGAGTCCTCGATGCGCTCCTTTTCCTTCTGGTTGATGCGGCCGATGTAGCCGATCACGTGGGCGCCGGTCTCGCCCAGCGGGTAGGTGCGAAACAATCGGGCCTTGATCTCGACGCCGGGAAAACGGTAGTTCTGCACCGCGAAGCGCGCCACTTCCTCGTCCGTCAGGTGCACGCGGATCGGCAGCGAGTCGAAGCTGCGCGAGTCCAGCCGCAGGCGCCGGAAGCGCCGGCGATCGGCGGCGCTGACCTCGACCACGCTGCCGATGGCGTCGATCGCCTCCTCCAGCGGCCGGTCCAGGCGCGAGGGCGTGATCTCCAGCGTGTACGACTTGTAGTTGGTCGCCAGCACCACGCCGTTGCGGTCGACGATGTCGCCGCGGTTGGGCACGATCGGCACGAAGGCCGTGCGGTTGGTTTCCGCCTGCCGCGCCAGATCGTCGTGGCGCAGCACCTGCAGCGTGTACAGGCGCCAGCCGACCAGGCCGAAGGCCAGCAGCACCAGCAGTGCGACGGCGAGCAGCCGCAGGTGGAAGCGGTCCAGCTCGGCTTCGACGTTGCGCAGCTCGGTCATGGTTCGCGCGCTCGAGGTTGGGGGGCGCAGCAGGCGTGCATCCTGCGCTCAGACGTCGCCGCGCGGCCTGGAGTTCCGATCGTCGTGCGACGCGGAACGGCGAAATGACACCGGTTGGCGCCGGCAGGACGAAATGAGGAATGTCCGGTCGCCGCCGCATGCCGCGCCAGGACACGGACGGTGGTCCGGGGGATGAGGCCGGGAAGCGGGCCGGGCGCGCGAACGCCGGGACCGGGCCGGCGCCGGCCCCGGGTGTGGTCCCCCTGGGGCGCTGAGGCTCGCGGCTGCAGGCCTGCCTGCGCAGGTCTGGACGGGCCGAAGAACCGCTGCCTCGGGCGGCGAGCGCCCAGTGTGCAGCACCACAGGGAGGATGTCATATCGGCCGGTTGGCGTCGGGATCGGGCGCGCGCCGCTGGGGGGCCAGCAGCAGCGCGCTCACGGGCAGCCACAGCAGCGCCTCCAGCACGGGGGCCAGCAGCGCATCCCAGCCCGGAAAGCTGGCGCCGCCGATCAGCCGCAGCACGATGGTGATGGCGTGCGCCGCGGCGAACAGCGGCAACAGCTGCACCGCCTGTCCCGGCATGGAGAACCACAGGATGCGCCGGTGCAGCATGATGGCGAAGTAGATCAGCACGGTGTAGGCGAGCGCGTGCTGGCCCAGGCGAGCCGCCTGGTGCACGTCCAGCATCAGGCCGAACACGAAGGCCGCCACCAGGCCGACGCGGCGTGGCTGGTGGATGCTCCAGAACACCAGCACCACGGCCAGCCAGTCGGGCATCCAGGGCACGCGCCCGAGCGGCAGCAGGTCGAGCATCAGCGCCGCCAGCAGGCTGCCCCAGATGAAGCCGGGGCTCGCGGGAAGCAGCAGTTGCTGGCCGCGCGGCATGATCATCGCGGGCTCCTCCGAGGCTCGGCGTTGCGGCGCGTGCCGCCCGGGGACGCCATCGTTTCGGCGGCGGCGGGATCGGCCTGCGGCGGCGTGGTGTCGGGCGTGGGCTCGGGCAGCGGAGCCAGGATCATGACATGGCGCACACCCTCCAGGCGCGCCACGGGCTCGGCGCGCACGCGCAGGAAGCTGGAGTCTCCGTGGCGATCGACATCGGAGACCCGGGCCACCGGCAGTCCCGGCGGATAGATGCCGTCGATGCCGCTGGTGGCCAGCAGGTCACCCGGCTCGACGCTCTCGGACGAGGAGATGTAGCGCATCTCCACCGCGCCACCGCGTTCCGCCGGGTCGCCGTGGGCGACGCTGCGCACCCCGGTGCGGGTGTTGACCACCGGGATCACCTGGTCGCGGTCGATCAGCAGCGTGATCTCGCTGACGAACGGGTAGACGCGCGTGACCTGGCCGAGCACGCCCGATTCGTCCAGCACCGGCGCACCCAGGGCGATGCCCTGCAACTGGCCCTTGTCGATCACCACGCGCCGGCTGTACGGGTCGGTGGCGTCGTACAGCACCTCGGCTGCCTGCGCCGGGACCTCGAGGCGGTTGCGCAGGCCCAGCAATTCACGCAGCCGGGTGTTTTCCAGCAGCAGCTGCTCGACCTGGCCCGCCCGCATCGACTGTTCGGCCAGCTTGCGCCGTGCCGCTTCCTCGGTCTTGCGCGCGGTTTTCAGGTCGGTCAGGTAGCCGCCGAACTCGCGCGCCCACTGCACCGGCTGCAGCGCCAGCCACTGGGCCGGGTAGAGCACGGTGGCAATTGTCGCGCGCAGCGGCTGCACCAGGTGAAAGCGCGCGTCGGCGACCATCAGGAACAGGGCCAGCGCGGCCAGCAGCAGCAGGCGCGACAGCGACGACGGCCCTTGCTTGAAGAAGGCCGGCGGCGAGCGATCCAGCGTGTCCAGCGGCATGACGCTTCAGGCTGAAATCCGGCGAGAGATGGCCAATGCTAGAACAACCGGAGCGTTTCTTGAGGGCAGTGGAGCGGATGGAACCCGGATTCGTTCAGGACCCGGATCGGGGCCAGTCACGCCGTCGCTCAGAGGGTTGCGGAGCAGGCCATGCGCGGCCGCGCGTGGCCGGGGTCTCCCCGGCCACAGAGCGCGTCCCCTCGAGGGGCAGGCGCGCCAGCGCCACAGGGGTGGGCGTCATTCATTCGTGAAGATGCTGCCCAGCCGCTCCATGCGCTCCAGCGCCATGCCACAGCCGCGCACCACGCAGGTCAGTGGTTCCTCGGCCACCAGCACGGGCAGCCCGGTTTCCTCGGCCAGCAGGCGCTCCAGGTCGCGCAGCAGGGCGCCACCGCCGGTCAGCATCATGCCGCGCTCGGCGATGTCGGCGCCCAGTTCCGGCGGAGTTTCCTCCAGCCCCTTCTTGACCTCGGAGACGATGCTGTTGAGCGGCTCGGTCAGCGCCTCCAGGATCTCGTTGCTGCTGATGGTGAAGCTGCGCGGCACGCCCTCCGACAGGTTGCGGCCCTTGACCTCCATCTCGCGCACCTCGCTGCCGGGGAAGGCGCTGCCGATCTCCTTCTTGATCAGCTCGGCCGTCGGGTCGCCGATCAGCATGCCGTAGTTGCGGCGGATGTAGTTGATGATGGCGTCGTCGAACTTGTCGCCGCCCACGCGCGCGCTGCCCTTGTAGACCATGCCGCCGAGCGAGATCACGCCGACCTCGGTGGTGCCGCCGCCGACGTCGACCACCATCGAGCCGCTGGCCTCGGACACCGGCAGGCCGGCGCCGATGGCAGCCGCCATCGGCTCCTCGATCAGGTAGACCTCGCTGGCGCCCGCCCCCAGGGCCGACTCGCGGATGGCGCGGCGCTCGACCTGGGTCGAGCCGCAGGGCACGCAGATGATGATGCGCGGGCTGGGCTTGAACAGGCCGCGCGGGTGCACCATGCGGATGAACTGCTTGAGCATCTGCTCGGTGACGGTGAAGTCGGCGATCACGCCATCCTTCATCGGCCGGATCGCCTCGATGTTGCCCGGCACCTTGCCGAGCATGGCCTTGGCCTCGCTGCCCACCGCCTGGATCGTCTTCTTGCCCTGCGGGCCACCCTCGTGGCGGATCGAGACCACCGACGGCTCGTCCAGCACGATGCCCTTGTTGCGTACGTAGATCAGCGTGTTGGCGGTGCCGAGGTCGATCGCCAGGTCGGTGGAGAAGTACCGACGGAAAGCTCCAAACATGAAAACATCCTTCTGGGGCGCCGGCCGGCCCCAGGCACCGCCGCCCTTGCGTGGTTGCGCCGATCGTGTGTGAGACGAGAGAAATCTGGCGCCGCCGCAGCCCTGCTGCGGATGCGCGCGCCAAAGGTCGGATAATAACGTATTGCTCTCCCCGAAAGCCGTGTTATCGGGTGTCTGGGCGGCGCGTTTCGATTCCATTTTTCGGCTTTTCCTTCCCATGCCCCTGACCTCCGACGACATCGGTCGCATCGCGCGCCTGGCGCGGCTCGACCTGGACCCCGGACTGAGTGAGCGCATGCTGGCCCAGCTCAATGACTTCTTTGGCGTGGTCGAGGCGATGCGCGCAGTCGACACCACGGGCGTCGAGCCGCTGGCGCACCCGCTGGCGGCGGTGCAGGACGTGCAGTTGCGCTTGCGCGACGACGTGGTGACCGAGCCCGATCGGCGTGCGGACTACCAGCGCGGCGCGCCGGCCGTCGAGGACGGCCTGTTCCTCGTGCCGCGGGTGATCGAGTGATGGCGATGGGCGATTGGCACGATCAGACCGTGGCCGGGCTGGCAGCCCGCCTGCGCGCGCGCGAGGTGTCGGCGCTGGAACTGGCGCGGCACTTTCTGGCGCGCGGCGCGCAGCACGCCGACCTGAACGCCTTCCTGGCGCGCGACGAGGACGTGACCCTGGCGCAGGCGCGCGCCGCCGATGCGCGCCTGGCGGCCGGCGAGGCGCCGCGGCTCACCGGCGTGCCGGTGGCGCACAAGGACGTGCTGGTCACCACTGATTTTCCGACCACGGCCGGCTCGCGCATGCTGGCCGGCTACCGCTCGCCGTTCGAGAGCACCGTGACGGCGCGCCTGGCCGAGGCCGGCATGGTGTGCCTGGGCAAGCTGAACTGCGACGAGTTCGCCATGGGCTCGAGCGGCGAGAACTCGGCCTTCGGGCCGATCCACAACCCCTGGGACCGCACGCGCGTGCCGGGCGGCTCGTCGGGCGGCAGCGCCGCTGCCGTGGCGGCACGTCTGGCGCCAGCGGCCACGGCGTCGGATACTGGTGGCTCGATCCGCCAGCCGGCGAGCTTCTGCGGCCTCACGGGCATCAAGCCGACCTACGGGCGCGTGTCGCGCTACGGTGCCATCGCCTACGCCTCCAGCTTCGACCAGGTGGGCCCCATGGCGCGCACCGCCGAGGACTGCGCGCTGCTGCTGTCGGCCATGAGCGGCGGCGACCCGGAGCGCGATTCGACCGCGCTCGACCTGCCGCCGGAGGACTTCACGCGCGGGCTGGATGCCTCCATCGAGGGCCTGCGCATCGGCCTGCCGCGCGAATTCTTCGGCGACGGCCTGAACCCGGACGTGCGCGCCGCCGTCGAGGGCGCACTGGCCGAGCTGCGCCGGCTCGGCGCGACCCTGGTGGACATCAGCCTGCCGCGCACCGAGCTGGCGATCCCGGTCTACTACATCCTGACGCCGGCCGAGGCCAGCACCAACCTGAGCCGTTTCGACGGCGTGCGCTACGGCCACCGCGCGCGCTCCTTTGCCGACCTGACCGACATGTATGTCAGGAGCCGCAGCGAGGCCTTCGGCGAGGAGGTCAAGCGGCGCATCATCATCGGCACCTACGTGCTCTCGCACGGCTACTACGACGCCTACTACCTGCAGGCGCAGAAGCTCCGCCGCATGATCGCCGACGACCTGCAGCACGCCTTCGGCCAGTGCGACGTGATCGCCGGTCCGGTGGCGCCCAGCGTGGCCTGGCCGATCGGCACCCATGCCGGCGACCCGCTCGCCGCCTACCTGGCCGACATCTACACGCTGGCGGCGCCGCTGGCCGGCCTGCCCGCGCTGAGCACGCCGGCCGGCTTCGGCGATGGCGGCCTGCCGGTGGGCCTGCAGCTGATCGGCAACTACCTGCAGGAAGGGCGCCTGCTGAACGTGGCGCATCGCCTGCAGCAGGCGACCGACTGGCACACGCGCAAGCCCGCGGGCTTCTAGGATGAAACACCCCGTATATCGCTGCGCTCCACGTGCTCGCCGCCAGAGGCGGCGGCTCTTCGGCCCGTCCAGACCTGCGCAGGCAGGTCTGGAGCCGCGGGCCTCAGCCCCCTGCAAGGGGGACGCACCCAGTGTCCAGGGAGACCCCGGCCACGGGTGCCCCCGCCTGGCCTGCTCCGCGGCCTTTGGAGCCGTGGCGTTTCATGCGTCGCGGGCGGCGCGAAGCGCGGTGGAGCAACTGAAGTGAACCGCCTTCGAGGCTCCACTCGCTGCGCGATGTTGCGCCTCCCCCCTCAAGGGGGCGCAGCCTGTGGCCAGGGGGATCCGGACCACGGCTGCCACCGGCATGGCCTGCTCCGCGGCCGTCGCTACCGTGTTGTTTCATGCGTTGCAGACCTTGCAAGGCATCGTGGAAAACGCATATGTCCAGTGCCAAACTGATCCAGGGCTATGAAGTCGTCATCGGCTTCGAGACGCATGCCCAGTTGCAGACCAGAAGCAAGCTGTTCAGCCGCGCCGCCACCGCCTTTGGCGCCGCGCCCAACACCCAGGCCAGCGCGGTCGACCTGGCGCTGCCCGGCACGCTGCCGGTGATGAACCGCGAGGCCGTGCGCTGCGCCATCCGGCTGGGCCTCGCGCTCGGCGCGCGCATCGCGCGGCGCAGCGTGTTCGATCGCAAGAACTACTTCTACCCCGACCTGCCGAAGGGCTACCAGATCAGCCAGTTCGAGCACCCGGTGGTGCAGGGTGGCGAAGTGACATTTTTTGTCGGTGACAAAAAACGGACGGTGCGCCTGGTGCGCGCGCACCTTGAAGAAGATGCCGGCAAGTCGCTGCACGAGGACTACCAGGGCATGAGCGGCATCGACCTGAACCGCGCTGGCACGCCGCTGCTCGAGATCGTCACCGAGCCCGACATGCGCAGCAGCGAGGAGGCCGTGGCCTATGCCAAGGCGCTGCACCAGATCGTCACCTGGATCGGCGTGTGCGACGGCAACATGCAGGAGGGGTCGTTTCGCTGCGACGCCAACGTCAGCGTGCGCAGGCCGGGCCAGCCGCTGGGCACGCGGCGCGAGATCAAGAACCTCAACAGCTTCCGTTTCATGCAGCAGGCGATCGACTACGAGATCCGCTGGCAGATCGAGCAGCTGGAGGACGGCCGCCCGTTCCAGCAGGCCACCGTGCTGTTCGATCCCGACACGGGCGAAACCCGCGCGATGCGCAGCAAGGAGGACTCGGCCGACTATCGCTACTTCCCCGACCCGGACCTGCCACCGCTCTGCATATCGGAGCAGTGGATCGAGCAGGAGCGGGCGCAAATGCCGGAACTGCCGCGTCAGATGGCGGAGCGCTTCGTGGCCGAATACCAGCTGCCCGAGTACGACGCCGTGACGCTGACGCAGACGCCGGCCATGGCGGCCTACTTCGAGCAGGCCGCGCGTGCCTGTGGCGAGCCCAAGCTGGCAAGCAACTGGGTCATGGGCGAGGTGTCGCGGCGCCTGAACGCCGAGGAGATCGGTATCGAGGCGGCGCGCGTGTCGGCATCCCAGTTGGCCGAGCTGATCGGCCGCATTCGTGACGGCACCATCAGCAACGCCGCGGCGCGCCAGGTGTTCGAGGCGCTGTGGGCGGGCGAGGGGACGGGCGTTGACGCGCTGATCGAAGCCAAGGGCCTGAGGCAGATGCAGGACACCGGCGCGCTCGAGCAGATCGTCGACGCGGTGATCGCCGCCAACCCCGGCAACGTGGCCCAGTTCAGGGCCGGCAAGGACAAGGCGTTCAACGCGCTGGTCGGGCAGGTCATGAAGGCCAGCAAGGGCAAGGCCAACCCCCAGCAGGTCAATGTCCTGCTGCGCCAGCGCCTGGATGCCTGATTGCCGGTGATCGCTGGCGCCGCGCGCCACCCGGGACGCTTGAACCCAGAAACGGCCGTTGACCGTTTGCAACCTTCTCCAAACCCGCATGGCCATGGACGTTGGCAGCTTCTCTCCCGTTCACCCCATGGGTGTGCACGCCACACGCCCGCCAGCACCACTCTCGCCGCGCCTGCGTCGTTGATCGTCCTTGCAGGCACGAGCCTGCCGCGTCCTCTCCCTTGCAGGGCGCGCCCCGGCCAGAGGCCAGGGCCGTTCGCGCCGTCCAAAGGCGCGCAGGCGCCTGTGGAGCCGCGGCGCTCACCCTCGCCTGCCACGCCGATAGAGGGCACTGGCGGACGCGTCCAACTGCCGTTTCCAGGTTGAAACGGCCGTGCTTCGCAGGCCGCGAAGCGGGCCAGTCCGCCATCCGTGGCCAGGGTCTATCCGGTCACCGGGTGCGCCCCCATCGGGGAGATGGCGCGCAACGACAAAGGCACAGGGGGTGTCTCACTTCACCGTTCGGACGTGGTCCCGGCACTGGCCTTTTGGAGCACGTCATCGGGCCAGAGCGTGCGCAGGTGCGCGGCTTCGTCGTCGAAGCGCGCGTTGATGCGGCGGCGCTCCTCTTCCTGGCCGGCGATGGCGCGGTTCTGCTCCGCGATGCCTTCCTTGTTGCTTTCGATGTCGCGCAGCAGCTTGGCCGGCGCGCGCGAGGGATCGCCGGCGTAGAACTCCATCTCGGCATCGAGCTCCTTGCGCTCGCGCCGCAACTCGACCAGGCGCCGCTCCGCAGCGGCGATCACCACGTCGGTCTGCGCCAGGGCATCCTGACGGTCGGACTCATGCACATTCGGGTCCGGGTAGCGCGCCAGCAGGGCCTGGTCGCGCCGGATCGCGTCGCGCGCACGCTGGCGTGCAGCCTGGGCCTCGCGCGCACGCGCTGCCTGGGCCTCGCGTTCCTCGGCGGTGAGCGACGGCGGGATGATGCGTTTGGTCGTGCCGCTGCGGTTGAGTTCGCGTTGCGGGCGATCGAGGCAGTCGGGAATCGGCCGATCGGACGTGATGCGCCGGCCCTGGGCGTCGATGCAGGTGTAGATGCCTGTCTGCGCGCCCGCCGTGCCGCCCACGCTGACGCCCGCCAGCGTCGCGATGACGATGGCGAGCAACCGGGTGCCTGCTGCCTGCAAGGGTTTCATTCAATCCACGCCATACTGCGCCCGATAGGCGGCGACGGCTTCGTAGTGCTGCGAAAATTCGTCAGTTCGTTGCAGATATTGCAATAAGTGTGCCAGTTTTGCGATCGAGCAGACTTGCAGGCCCAGCCGGTCGCGTACGTAGTCGACCGCGCTCCAGGGCACATCCCGTCCGTCCTCGGTGGCTTTTTCCTGTCGATCCAGCGCGATCGCGACCGCGTGCGGCGTGGCCCCGGCAGCGCGGATCAGGGCAATCGACTGGCGCACCGCCGTGCCGGCCGACATCACGTCGTCGACGATCAGCACCCTGCCCGCCAGCGGCGCACCCACCAGGGTACCGCCCTCGCCGTGGTCCTTGGCCTCCTTGCGGTTGTAGGCGAACGGCTTGTTCACGCCCAGGCGCGCCAGTTCCACCGCCAGCACGGCACCCAGGGGGATGCCCTTGTAGGCCGGGCCGAAGATGACGTCGAACTCGATGCCCGAGGTCAGCAGCGCGCGCGCATAGAATTGCGCCAGCCGCAGCATCTTGGCGCCGTCGTCGAACAGGCCGGCGTTGAAGAAGTACGGCGACAGGCGTCCGGCCTTGGTCTGGAACCGGCCGAAGCGCAAGACATCGCTCTCGATCGCGAACTGCACGAATTCGCCTGCCAGCCGATCGGCATCGCCGCGGCTCGCCTGAGGGTCGCTCATGGGAGGCACCATCCTTGTTCAAGCTCACCAGCCTCAACCTCAACGGCATTCGCTCCGCCGCCACCAAGGGCGTCGAAGCCTGGCTGGAGTCGCACGCGCCGGATTGTATTTGCGTGCAGGAAATCAAGGCCCAGATGCCCGACCTGGCCGGCCGCTTCGAGCTGCTGGCCGGCATGCAGGGACACTTCCACCTGGCGCAGAAGAAGGGCTACTCGGGCGTCGGCGTCTACTCGCGCCACGAACCCAGTGACGTGATCGCCGGTTGCGGCGTGCCGGAGTTCGATGCCGAGGGGCGCTACCTGGAGACACGCTTCGACACGCCGCGGCGCCGGTTCTCGGTCATCAGCTGCTACTTCCCGAGCGGCTCCTCGGGTCCGGAGCGGCAGGAGGCCAAGTACCGCTTCCTGGACGCGTTCTTCCCGGTGCTCGACCGCCTGCGGCGCGAGCGCGAGTTCGTCCTGTGCGGCGACGTCAACATCGCGCACCAGGAGATCGACCTGAAGAACTGGAAAAGCAACCAGAAGAACAGCGGCTTCCTGCCCGAGGAGCGCGCCTGGCTGACCCGGGTGCTGGACGAACTGCAACTGGTGGACGTCTACCGCAGCCTGCACCCGGAGACCACGGGCGAGGCCTACACTTGGTGGAGCAACCGCGGCCAGGCCTATGCCAACAACGTCGGGTGGCGCCTCGACTACCACCTGGCGACACCGGCGACCGCGCGGCTGGCGCGCCAGACCGCGATCTACAAGGACGAGAAGTTCAGCGACCACGCGCCCATCACGGTCGATTACGATTTCAAGGTTTGATCATTGATCGATCGCCGCCGGCGCTGTCCGGACATGCGCTGCAGAGCGATTTCTCTTGTGGTCCCTGGCGCGCATGAAAGACCGAACAGCCGTACGCAGAGGACGCAAGGATGACGCGGGGGACGCAGAAGATTCATCGAGGACTGCTGTGTCCTCTTGCGGGCTTCGCGTTCTGCCGGTGCGGGGTTCCGTGCGCGTCCAGACCCGACCCTTCCATTTTCCGAGCTCGACTGAAGTGAACGCCTCCAGCCTGCACTACCGCACCATTCCCGTTACCCCATTCCAGCAGAACTGTTCCATCGTCTGGTGCGGGACCACGCGCCAGGCCGCCGTGATCGACCCGGGCGGCGACCTGCCGCGCATCGAGGCGGCGGCGCGCGAGCTGGGGGTCGAGCTGGGCCAGATCTGGCTCACGCACGCCCACATCGACCACGCCGGCGGCACGGCCGAGCTGGCCCGGCGCCTGGACCTGCCGATCATCGGCCCGCATCCGGGCGACCAGTTCTGGATCGACGGCATCGGCGAACAGGGCCGCATGTTCGGCTTCCCGGCGGCGGAACCGTTCACGCCGACGCGCTGGCTGCACGATGGCGACACCGTGCAGGTGGGCGATTGCGTCCTGAACGTGCGCCACTGCCCCGGCCACACGCCGGGCCACGTGGTGTTCCACAGCCCCCAGGCGCAGCGCGCCTTCGTCGGCGACGTGCTGTTTGCCGGCAGCATCGGGCGCACCGACTTCCCGGGCGGTGACCACGCGCAGCTGATCGCCAGCATCCGCGAGCGCCTGTGGCCGATGGGCGACGACACCGTGTTCATTCCCGGCCATGGGCCGGAGAGCACCTTTGGCGCCGAGCGCCGCCACAATCCATTCGTCGCCGATGGCGTCTGAGCCTGCCGCGGTTGCGCCAGCCGCGACCACGGCCCGCCCGTCCTGGCGCGACAGCCTGCGCGTCTACCTGTCGCCGCCCAGCCTGCGCATGCTGGCGCTCGGCTTCTCGGCCGGCCTGCCGCTGCTGCTGGTGCTGGGCACGCTGTCGTTCCGCCTGCGCGAGGCGGGAGTCGACCGCTCGACCATCGGCTACCTGAGCTGGGTCGGCCTGGCCTACGGCTTCAAGTGGGCCTGGGCGCCGCTGGTCGATCGCCTGCCGATCCCGCTGCTGACGCGCGCCCTCGGGCGCCGGCGTTCCTGGCTGCTGCTGGCGCAGGGGGGCATCGTGGCCGGGCTGCTCGGCATGGCGCAGGCCGACCCGCGTGCCTCGCTGGCGGCCGTGGTCTGGAGCGCGCTGGCGGTGGCCTTTGCCTCGGCCACGCAGGACATCGCGCTGGATGCCTATCGCATCGAATCCGCGCCGACGGACGTGCAGCCGGCGTTGGCCGCCAGCTACCAGACCGGCTACCGCCTGGCCATGATCTGGGCCGGTGCCGGCGTGCTGTGGCTGGCCGCCCGTGCCCAGGGCGTCGAGGCCGCGGGCTACGACCAGGCCGCCTGGCAGTGGGCCTATCGCGTCATGGCCGGCTCGATCGTGGTCGGCGTGCTCACCGTGCTGCTGTCGCCCGAGCCGGCGCCGCAGCCGCTGCCGCGCGCGCGCAGCGCGGGCGAATGGCTGAACACGGCGCTGGTCGAGCCGTTCGCCGAGTTCTTCCGCCGCTACCGCTGGCAGGCCGCGCTGGTGCTGGCATTGATCGCGGTCTACCGCATCAGCGACGTGGTGATGGGCATCATGGCCAATCCGTTCTACGTCGACATGGGCTTCAGCAAGGACGAGGTGGCGGCCGTCACCAAGGTCTATGGCGTGGTGATGACGCTGATCGGCGCCTTTGTCGGCGGCGCGCTGGCGCTGCGCCTGGGCGTCATGCGCATCCTGCTGCTGGGCGCGCTGCTGTCGGCGCTCACCAACCTGCTGTTTGCCTGGCTGGCCGGCTACGGCCACAGCGTGCCGGCGCTGATCGCCGTGGTGTCGGCCGACAACCTGGCCTCGGGCCTGGCGTCCGCGGCCTTCATCGGCTACCTGTCGAGCCTCACCAACATCAGCTATTCGGCCACGCAGTACGCGCTGTTTTCGTCGATGATGCTGCTGTTGCCGAAATTCATCGCCGGCTTCTCGGGCGACTATGTGAATGCCTTCGGCTACGCGGGCTTCTTCACCAGCACGGCGCTGTTGGGCCTGCCGGTGATCCTGCTGGTGGTGCTGGCGGCACGCGTGCATCCGGCGGCGGGCAGCCGATGAGCGGCCGGCAGCACAGGTTTACCTATCTTTACCCGACGTTCAAGCGTCGCATGCCCGGCTGCGCCACCATGGCGCCTGGCGGCCGCCGGGGAAGACCCCCCTGCGCGTCGGCGGAGAGGATGAGATGAGCAGCGCACACCTGTTGATGATCGAGGACGATGCCCGTCTGGCGGCCATGGTGGGCGAATACCTGACGCAGTCGGGTTTCGTCTTCACCCATGCGCCGGACGGCGAATCGGGTCTGGCTCGGCTGCAGGACCGGCCGGTGGACCTGGTGATCCTGGACCTGATGCTGCCCGACATCGACGGTCTCACGGTGTGCCGGCGCATCCGCGCGCTGCCGGGCGAGCTGGCGCGCGTGCCGGTGCTGATGCTGACGGCCAAGGGCGACCCGATGGACCGCATCATCGGTCTCGAACTCGGCGCCGACGACTACCTGCCCAAGCCATTCGAGCCACGCGAGCTGCTGGCGCGTATCCGCGCCGTGCTGCGCCGGCGCCAGAGCGGGCCGGCGCCCGAGCACGTGGTGCTGCGCTTCGGCACGCTGGAGATCGATCGCGACGCGCGCACCGTCACCGTCGGCGGCCAGCCGTGCGAGCTCACCAGCTACCAGTTCGACCTGCTGGTGACGCTGGCCGAGCGCGCCGGCCGCGTGCTGACGCGCGACCAGATCATGGAAGCGGTGCGCGGGCGCGAGCTGGAGGCCTTCGACCGCTCGATCGACGTGCACATCGGTCGCATCCGCGCCGCCATCGAGCAGGACGTGAAGAATCCCAAACGCATCCTGACGGTGCGTGGCGTCGGCTACGTCTTCGCCAAGCAGCAGGATTGACGCGCGCATGACGAATCCGATTGCACGCCGGCTCTACCTGCGCATCTGGCTCGCGGTGGCGGGCAGCGTACTGGTGTTCAGCGTGGTGCTGGCCTGGGCCTGGCACCAGGCCGAGCGCGAGCGCGACCGCGAGCGCCAGGCCGAGCCGCCGCGCGAGGTGGTGGTGCGCAATGCGCAGGGCGAACTGATCGGCAGCATGCAGGCACAGGTGCGCTGGGCGCCCGGGCAGGGCACCGAGATCGTGCTGTTCCAGCCCGATGGGCAGGAGCTGAACCTGCGCGTGGCACCGCGCGAGCGACCGGAAGGCGCACGCAAGCGTCGCGCGCAGCCGATGGCCTGGCTGCGCCCGCCCTACGGCTTCATCTGGATCATCGGCCTGGCGGGCCTGGCCGTGATGCTCGGCGTGTATCCGATTGCGCGCCGCCTGACGCAGCGGCTGGAAGCACTGCAGCGCGGCGTCAAGCGCTGGGGTGACGGCGACCTGCAGGTGCGCGTGCCGGCCACGGGCAGCGACGAGGTGGCCGACCTCGCGCACCACTTCAACCAGGCCGCCGAGCGCATCGAGGACCTGATGCGCAGCCAGGATGCGCTGCTGCAATCACAGAAGGCCTTGCTGGCCAATGCCTCGCACGAGCTGCGCTCACCGCTGGCGCGCATTCGCATGGCGCTGGAGCTGATGGGGCCCCCACGCTCCCCTGCTGCGCATGGTGCGCTGCCCCCCGAGGGGGCCGCACCCGCCTTGGCGCGGCCCGGCGTGCGGGTGGAGGAGCCCCCACACTCCCCTGCTGCGCATGGTGCGCTGCCCCCCGAGGGGGCTGCACCCGCCTTGGGGCGGCCCGGCGACGGGTGGGGCGGCCAGCCGCCGTTGACCGCCGCACATGCCGAAATCGCGCGCAACATCACCGAGCTCGACGAGCTGGTGGAGGAAATCCTGCTGGCGAGTCGCCTCGATGCTGCCGAGGCCGATCTGGGCACGGTGGAGGAGCTGGACCTGGTTGGTCTGGTGGCCGAGGAGGCAGCGCGCGTCGATGCCGAGCTGTCGGTGGCGCCTGGCCTGGGCGAGATCCGCGTGCACGGGGTGGCCCGGCTGCTGCGCCGGGCCGTGCGCAACCTGCTCGAGAACGCGCAGCGCCACGGGCAGCGCGGCGGTCGCGACGGCACGGTGCAGGTGCAGCTGCTGCGCGAGGGCGCGATCGCGTTGCTGCACGTCGACGACCAGGGGCCGGGCGTGCCGCCGGACCAGCGCGAGCGCATCTTCGAGCCCTTCTACCGGCTGCCCGGCGCCAGCGAACGCGAAGGCGGCGTCGGCCTGGGGCTGGCGCTGGTGCGTTCGATTGCGCAGCGCCATGGCGGCAGCGTGTGCTGCGGCACGCACGCGGGCACGGGGGCACGCTTCAGCCTGCGCCTGCCGCTGGCTGCAGACGACGCCGTTGCGGTCCGTGCATCCGGTTCTGCATCCGATTGAGGGGCACTGTCGCAAGGGGTTCATCGGAATCTGCGGGTCCGGGAAGCGCCGAACCGTCGATTAGTTTGCATTTGCCGAGGTTCTGACGCGTCAGGGGGCTGGTGTGGAACCCCGAGTTTGCGTAGAGTGCAGACCATCGCTGTCACACGACACCCTGGCCCAGAACAACAACAAGCACGAGCCAGAGTGGACAGATCCTTTGAACCGCCCGCTGGGGCGGTTTTTTTTTGTCAGAGTCGAGATTTCCCCCTGACTGGCCCACTTGGTGTGTCAGGCTGAAGGGAGTCCGGATGCGGCGTCTGGAGAAACAGGCTCAGGTATTGCTGCCGCATTCGACGACGGTCGAATGCGTTCTGAGCATGTCTTTGTCCCGCTTCTGCGATGCGGGCGGCGGTCGTCGTGTCAGCCAGCAGGTCTGCGAGCGTTTCGGCAAGCGCTGCTGGATCTTCATGGGGTACGAGGAAACCGGTTTCGCCGTGCTTCAGGATCTCTCGGACTCCTTCGACGTCAGATCCGATGCCGCAACAGCCGGAAGCCATACCTTCGATCAGGCCCAGGCCCAAGCCTTCGTAGTGCGTTGACAGGACGCAGAATTTCACTCGACCCATCAACTCCGGCAGGGCCGCGACATGCCCAAGAAACCGCACCTGTTCCTGCACGCCCAGCTTGCGCGCAAGCTGCTCAGCACGATGGCGCCAGCTGGACTTGCCCTCTCCTGCCAGGTACACCGTGGGTTGCAGCCCGCGCGCGGCCAGCAGTGCGATGGCACGAATCAGGGTGAAGTGATCCTTCTGGGAGGCAAAGCGCGCAGGCATGACGATCGCATCCTCGCGCTCGTTCCAAGGATGCCCATGTGTCCAGCGCTCCAATTCGATCCCGTTCAGAACAACCGTGCAGCGCTCGGTCGGATGACCGCGGCGCACCAGTGCGTCCTTGACGGCCTGAGATACGCAAATGATGCGTTCGGTGCGGCGCGCCAGCCAGAGGCTCTGTTGCAAGCGCCAGAGGTTGTAGCGTTCGCGCGTGTTGTGCTCGACCTGGATGAGTCGTGGAACGCCTGCCAGCAACCCTGCGTAGCGCCCCCACAGGTGCTCGCTGTAGCCGTGGGCCACCAAGACGTCGGGACGCCACCGGTTGCAGATCGCTTTCAGTGCAAGAATGGTTGCGGCGTGGGACCAGCGCGGAACCAGTTCGACGGCGAGGCCTTGCGTTCGCAGTTCCCGAATGCGCTCCGTTGGGTCGACCGATGGGCGGCGATGCAGGGCCAGCAGTGTCTGCTGCCCTGGTTGCGCGCCACACAGGTCAATGGCGACTTGCGTCGCTCCCGAAAAGCCCCCGGACACGAAGTGCAGCACACGCAGGGGTGGCCTCAATTGCATATCGGTGACTTGCGGTTCGGTGCCAGGCTGGCTTGAGGAACGGCTCGGGGACGTCATACGGTGCTCGTTGGTGATCCGGACGACCGCACGCCTTTGGCAGCGACCGAGATCCAGATGGACAATGGAATCAGGTACATCAGATTGCCATTGTTGTGCGCAAACATGACTTGGGTGGTTCCGAAGATCATGAATCCCAGCACCGTGATCAGGCCGCACAGGGCCGCTGCTCGGTCGGCTTCTGGATGATCGGGCTCTCCGCCGGTGGCCTCGCCAGCTTGCCTGCGATCGCTTTTCGGGTTCCTGACCGTGGTTCGCAGATGTCGCCAGCAAGCCAGCCCCGGGATCCCATAGAACAAGACCAGCATCGTCACGCCCAGCAGTCCGCGCTTGGCAAAGAGATCGAGCGCCTCGTTGTGAGCATGGTTGAGCTTGAGTACACCCTGAGGCACTTGCTGGCGTGAGGCTGCTTCGCGCAGCACGCGCTCATATCCGACCTGGCCGACGCCGATCCACGGGGATGAGAGTCCGGTCCGCCAAGCTTCTTGCCAGAGCGCACGACGCAGGCCAGTGGAGGAGTTGCCCACACTCGGTTGCGTCGATTGCGTCCACTCCTGCAACACCAGTTTCGTGCGGTCACGGATTTCGGGCAAAGTGAGCGCGGCGGCGCAGGTGAGCACGGTGATCACCACTGCGATCAGCAGTCGTCCATGCCTTCCACCGCGTCCGTTTGGTGTCCCCGCAATCCTGTCGGATGGACCGAGCCAGATGGCCAGCACCAAGAGCACGGGCAGGGCCAGCCAGCCTCCGCGGGTCCCAGATGCCAAGCTGGCTGCAATTCCCAGAATCGTTCCGACTCCGCAGGCGAACCGTTCGATGGTCGTGCCGCGCTGCTGTGCCCAGACGCAGCTCCAAAGGCCGAGCAACAGTGCGAGGTTGCCAAACTGGATCGCGTTGCTGAAACCGTCAGCGCGTGGCAGGTCTTGCACCAACACCTGCCACAGTGCCACCAGGCCAGCGCCTGTTGCGCCTGCTGCGCACCCCCAGCGCAACGTAGAAGCACTGGGACGTAACGTAAACAACGCTGGCAGGATCAGCAGAACCAATCCATATTTCACGCATCGATCAAGTCCCAAGGTCGTTGTGACCAGCTGCCCCTGTTCGTTGACAATGTGCATGCACCACACCAAGCCCATGCCGAGTACGACCCATGCCCAGGCGACCAAATCGGGGTTGTGGGATAAATGGCTGCGACTCAGCTGTGGCAAGCAGCCAAGTCCCAGCACACACAATAGAACGGCACCGTAGGAGTAGCCTGAAGGCAGGGTCAGCGCGAGCGCGAATAAAAGAAAGACACTGGCGTCCAGGAGCCTAGCCGTACCAGTGGACGGAGCCTTCATAAACGCGAGATTGGAGTCAGTTTCACCGTCGTTTGCTTTTCCCGCGCATCGGTATGGCGCACCATGTGCGCCTGTTCGACTAGCTGTTCGAGCCCACTTCAGCCTTCGCCCGCATGGCCGGCCGCTCGATCGGATGGACCGCACGGCGTTCCTTGACAGTCGCGTCTTCGCCCACCGGCAGCTTGTAGACGGTGCTGCAGTAGGGGCACTGGGCCTGGCCGCCCACGAACTGGAAGAACACCCGGGGGTGGGCGTTCCACAGCTTCATGCCGGACTTCGGGTGCGGGCAGTAGATCTCGCCGTTCGGGGTCAGGTCCCGGGCCTGGACTTCGATGGTGGCGGGGGGCGTCGGCATGGCGCGCTTCTCCTGGCGTCAGATCTTCGCCAGCCAGTGGCTGTACTTGGGGTTGCGGCCATTGACGATGTCGAAGAAGGCGCTCTGGATCTTCCCGGTCAGCGGACCGCGCTCGCCGGCGCCGATCTGGATGCGGTCGTATTCGCGGATCGGCGTCACCTCGGCCGCGGTGCCGGTGAAGAACATCTCGTCGGCGATGTAGCACTCGTCGCGCGTGATGCGCTTCTGCACCACCTTCAGGCCCAGGTCCTCGCAGATGTGCAGCACGGTGTTGCGCGTGATGCCGTTGAGCGCGCCGGCCGACAGGTCGGGCGTGTAGACGGTGCCGTCCTTGATGACGAACAGGTTCTCGCCGGCGCCTTCGCTGACAAAGCCGGCGCTGTCCAGCAGCACGGCCTCGTCGTAGCCGTCATCGGTGGCTTCCATGTTGGCCAGGATCGAGTTGCTGTAGTTGCTCACCGCCTTGGCCTGCGTCATGGTGATGTTGACGTGGTGGCGCGTGTAGCTGCTGGTGCGCACGCGGATGCCCTTCTTCAGGCCTTCCTCGCCCAGGTAGGCGCCCCAGGCCCAGGCGGCAACCATGATGTGGATGCTGTTGCCCTTGGGGCTGACGCCCAGCTTTTCGGAGCCGATCCAGACCAGCGGGCGCAGGTAGCCGCTTTCCAGCTGGTTGGCGCGCACCACTTCCTTCTGTGCCTCGTTCACCTGCTCGGGCGTGAACGGGATCTTCATGCGCAGGATCTTGGCGCTGTTGAACAGGCGCTGGGTGTGTTCCTCGAGGCGGAAGATGGCGGTGCCGGCGTCGGTCTTGTAGGCGCGCACGCCCTCGAACGCGCCACAGCCGTAGTGCAGCGTGTGGGTGAGGACGTGGATCTTGGCGTCGCGCCAGTCCACCAGCTGGCCGTCGAGCCAGATCTTGCCATCGCGGTCGGAAAGGGCGGGAGTGCTCATGGGTTCGGTCTCTCGTGCAACAAGTGCGCGGGGGCGCGCCGCGCGCCCCCGCCGGAAAGGGCATTCTAAGCCTCGATCGCGGTGTCAGGCGCGTTGCCGGGCGACTCGGCCGGCCGCTGCAGCTGCCAGCGCACCAGGCGTCCGTGCCGGAATTCGGCCGTCACGCTGGCCTGGCCGGGGTCGCGCCAGCGGTAGGTTTCGGGGTCGGCGTCGGGCTCGGACAGGCGCTCGCCGAGCGCGCGCGTGAGGGCCAGCACGTGCAGCAGGCGCTGGCCCGCGTGCAGCCGGGCATTCAGCATCACGGCGCTGTCGACGTGGCCGATCGGCCGGTGGGCGGCGCGCTTCATCACGCCGGCGATGCGCTGCAGGTGGAGCAGCCCCCACAGCACCAGGCCGCTGCCCAGCAGCGCCAGCCCGCGCCAGCCGCCGGCCCGCCAGGCACCGGCACCGAGCGCCACCGCGGCCAGGATCACGAGGGGACGGCGCCAGTCCATGCGGCGATTGTCGCTGCCGGGGCGCGCACGCGTCGCCACGTGCTGTGTTTCGGGACCCGGGGGATCCGCGTGCCCGGGCCTATCGGGCGGCCATGGCCTGTTCGATCCACTGGTCGAACAGTTCCTGGTGAGCCCGGATCCAGCCGTCGGCATGGCGTTCGATGTCGGCCGGCTTGTCGGCGCCATCATGCATGGCCTGGTTCTGGGCGTTGAT
Organism: Ottowia sp.; assembly: GCF_035325765.1. Taxonomy (GTDB): domain Bacteria; phylum Pseudomonadota; class Gammaproteobacteria; order Burkholderiales; family Burkholderiaceae_C; genus Ottowia. The sequence goes on along the minus strand of NZ_DAOKZG010000012.1, from coordinate 49,921 downwards.
GTCGGCGATCGGCACCTTCATCACGCTGAACAGCGTCCTGGCCGCCGGATTCCTGTCCAGCCATGCGCGTGGCGCCATGATGCGCATGGTGTTGACGGTCCAGCCGTAGTTCTTGCCATTCGGAAGCTGCGTGTCGAGGCGCGCCTGCTCTCCGGGCAGGGAGGAGAAGGGGACTTCCAGCCACACCACGTCCTTGCCGGGGATCAGCACGTTGCTGACCCAGAACGGGGTCCACGTGTAGTAGAGGACGGGTTCGCCGCGGCGAAAGCGCGTGATGGTGTCGGCCATCAGGGTGGCGTAGTTGCCCTGCACGTGAGTGACCTGATCGCGCAGTTGATAGGCGTCCAGCTGGTGTTCGATCACGGCTTCGCAGCCCCAGCCCGGGTTGCAGCCCGTCATATCGGCCTTGCCGTCCCCATCGGCATCGAACAATCCGGCGATGGCGGGGTCGCGCAATTGGGCCAGGTTGGTGATCTGGTGGGCGTCGGCGGTCTTCTTGTCGATCAGATAGCCCTGCAGCGCATTCACAGAAAATGCGTTGTCGCGCCATTGCCTGGCGTCGCCGCCAGCCTTCCGGTAATAGTCGTCGTGCAACGGGTCCCAGTGCACCGCGAAGAAGTCGGCATCGCCATTGCCCAGCGCGAGGTAGACCGCGCCCAAGTCCACCTCCTGGATCGGTGGCGTGGTGTAGCCCAGCCGCTGCAGGGCCTTCATCACGATCAGGGTCTGGAAATTCTCTTCCGGGATGGTGCTCTTGATGGCCTGCGCCGTGATGCCGGTGCCGGGAAGTTCGTCGGTCGCCAGGGCCGGGGTGGCGGCGACCGTCAGGGCCAGTCCGCATGCCATCAGCAGGCGGCGAGCGAGGGCGGGGGTGGTTGGATGTTTCACGTGATCTGCTTTCGTTTTCGGAGCGGTTTCCGGTGGCCGGTGCGCGCCGGACGACACCGACCAGGGCCTCCCCGGACTTACTGCGCGGCCGCCTTGGCGTCGGCGATCCACTGGTCGAAGGTCTGCTGGTGCGCCCGGATCCAGCTGTTCACGTGGTTCTCGATGTCGGCGGCCTTGTTGGCGCCATCGTGCATGGCCTTGTTCTGGGCGTTGATGTCGGCGATCGGCAGCTTGATCTCGCTCAGCAGCTTCCTGGCGGCCGGGTTGGCGTCGATGAAGGCCTTGTTGGCCAGGATGCGTTGGGTGTTGACGATGAAGCCGTAGTTCTTGCCGTTGGGCAGTTTGGTGTCGATGTCCTTCTGCTCGCCGGGCAGCGACGAGAACGGCACCTCCAGCCAGACCACGTCCTTGCCCGGCACCAGCACGTTGCTGACCCAGTAGGGCGTCCACGTGTAGTAGAAGATCGGCTGGCCCTGCTTGTAGCGCGTGATGGTGTCGGCGATCAGGGCCGAGTAGTTGCCCTGCACGTGGCTCACGTGGTCGCGCAGCTTGAAGGCGTCCAGCTGGTGCTCGATCACCGCCTCGCAGCCCCAGCCCGGGTTGCAGCCCGTGAGGTCGGCCTTGCCGTCGCCATCGGCGTCGAACAGCCTGGCGATCTTCGGATCGGTCATCTGGCTGATGTTGGTGATCTTGTATTGATCGGCAGTCTTCTTGTCGATCAGGTAGCCCTGCAGGGCGCCAGTGGAGAAGTCGTTGTCGCGCCAGAGCTTGTCGGCGCCGCCGGCGTTCTTGTAGTAGTCGGCGTGCAGCGGATCCCAGTGGTCGGCCAGGAAGGTGCCGTCGCCGTTGGCAATCGCCAGGTGCGCGGCCGGATAGTCCACTTCCTTGATCGGCTGGACGTCGTAGCCCAGCCGCTCGAGCGCCTTCATCACCAGCAGGGTCTGGAAGGTTTCCTCGGCGATGGTGCTCTTGAGCGGCTGCACGGAGATGCCCTGGCCGGGCAGGTCGGCGGCCAGTGCCGGGGCCGCGGCAGCCGTGGCCAGGGCCAGGCCACAGGCGGCGAGCACATGGCGCAGGGGTTTGTTGTGGAACGAAAATTTCATGCGGGGTCTCCTTTGCGGGACGAGGGGACCGCCCCTCAGGCGGTTTGCGGGGCGTGGGACGGGGTGTCCGGCTCGCGGCGGTGCCGCAGGCGCCAGACGATGCCGACCGGGCCGCGCATGTACCAGCGCTGGCGCTGGTCGCGTCGCGGCTGGCCCATGGTCTGGGTGATGCGGTCGAGCACGATGGCCAGGATCACGATGCCCAGGCCGCCGACGGCGGCCAGGCCCATGTCCAGGCGCCCGATGCCGCGCAGCACCATCAGGCCCAGGCCGCCGACGGCGATCATGGAGGCGATCACCACCATCGACAGGCTCAGCATCAGGGTCTGGTTGATGCCGGCCATGATCGAGGGCATGGCCAGCGGCAGTTGCACCTTGGTCAGCAGCTGCCAGGGCGAGGCGCCGTAGGCGCGCGCCGCCTCCACCAGGTCGGGTCGCACCTGGCGGATGCCGAGGTTGGTGAGGCGCACCAGCGGCGGCAGGGCGAAGATGATGGTGACGATGACGCCGGGCACGTTGCCGATGCCGAACAGCATCACCACCGGCACCAGGTAGACGAAGGCGGGCGTGGTCTGCATCGCGTCCAGCACCGGGCGCACCAGCTTCTGGGCACGGTCGCTGCGTGCCAGCCAGATGCCCAGCGGCAGGCCGATGACGACGCAGAACAGCAGCGAGGTCAGCACCAGCGACAGCGTCACCATGGCCTCGGGCCAGATGCCCAGGATCGCCACCGCCAGCAGTGAGATGAACGTGGCCACGCCGAGCAGGCGCCCCGCCAGCTGCCAGGCCAGCAGCGACAGCAGCACCAGCATCACCAGCGTCGGCGGATACAGCAGCGTGGCCTCAACGCCGCCGAGCAGGGCATCGACGGGACTGCGCAGGGCGTGGAACACGGGCCGGAAGTGCAGCACCACCCAGTCCAGGCCCTGGTTGATCCAGTCCTGGATCGGCAGGTTGCCGTCCCACAGCTGGCTCAGGGTGAAGCCGCCGTCGTCCACCGGCGGCGGCGCCGCCTGCAGGAAGTCGCTGCCGGCGCCGCTGTCGCCGCCGATCCAGGCGTCGCTGCCCTCGGGCGGCGGCGCGGCCTCGTACGGATTGGCCCCGTCGGCCAGTGCGGCCGGGTTGGTGTCGGCGCTGCTCCAGGGGTCGGCGGCGGCGGGGCTGTCGCCCGGAGCGTTGCTCCAGGGATCGCTGGTGGTTTCGTTCATGGGATGTTTCCTGTGCTGGGCGGCGGCCGTGCCGGTTTCAGGCGGCCGTCTCGACGATCACCTGCGCAGCGTCGGTGGGCAGTTCGGGCAGGGGGTTGCCGCGCGGGTCGGTGGTCGGATCGAGGAACTTGAGCAGCGTGGTCTTGCTGATCGCACCCAGGAAACGGCCGCCGGCGTTCACCACCGGCAGCGGGCAGGGGCAGGCCACCATGTGGGTATAGAGCTCGCTGATCGGCGTGTCGCCCGGCACCGGCTCGATGCCGTCGACAAAGGCCTGGGCCAGGCCGAGCGGCCCGGTGTGGCCGCGCAGCGCCTCGCGCAGCGCATCGGCCGAGACCACGCCCAGGTAGCGGTGATCCGGGCTGACCACGTAGCCCCACTCGCGGTCCTGCTGGCGCAGGCGCTCGAGCGCCGGGCGGCAGCCGCGGGTCGGGCTCTCCGAGACCTCGACCTGGGTCTTGCGCGCGATGTCGGCGGCCTTGAACACCGCCGCCGCGTCGACGCCGCGGGTGAAGCTGCGCACGTATTCGTCGGCCGGCGCACGCAGGATTTCCTCCGGCGTGCCGACCTGCACCACGGCGCCGTCCTTCATGATGGCGATGCGGTCGCCGATGCGCATGGCCTCGTCGAGGTCGTGCGAGATGAAGACGATGGTGCGGCGCTTTTCCTGCTGCAGGCGCAGCAGTTCGTCCTGCATGTCGGTGCGGATGATCGGGTCCAGCGCCGAGAAGGCCTCGTCCATCAGCAGGATCGAGGGGTCGGCGGCGAGCGCGCGGGCCAGGCCCACGCGCTGCTGCATGCCGCCCGAGAGCTCGTCCGGATAGGACCGGCCCCAGACCTCCAGGCCGACCTGCTCCAGCGCGGCCTGCGCCTGCCGCAGGCGGGTTTCCTTGTCCACGCCCGCCAGCTCCAGGCCGAAGGCGGTGTTGTCGAGCACCGTCATGTGCGGCAGCAGGGCGAACGACTGGAACACCATGCTGATGTCCTTGCGGCGGAATTCGCGCAGCCGCGCCTCGTCGTAGTCGTTGATGTTCTCGCCCTCGACCAGGATGCGACCGGCGGTGGGTTCGATCAGGCGATTGAGCAGGCGCACCAGGGTCGACTTGCCCGAGCCCGACAGGCCCATGACGACGAAGATCTCGCCGGCCTCGATGGTGAAGCTGGCGTCGAACACGCCGATCGACTGACCGGTCTGCTCGACGATTTCCTGCTTGGACAGGCCCTGGCGCGCAAGCGCCAGCGCCTGCTCCGGTTCGTCACCGAAGACTTTGAAGACATGTTCGATCTGGATGGTCTTGGCCATGCGATCCCTCTGGTTGGCGCCGGCGGATGCGCCTCGCACGGCCAGGACGGCAGGGCAAAGCGCGCGACTGGCGCGTCAAGCGAGTTGGATGGGGGCCGGACGCGACGACTTAGGCCGTCAGGCGACTCCCGGGCGGGCGATGTGGAGCGCGTGCTGGCTCCAGCAAGTCCTTGGGTTGTCCCCAGGCCGCCGGGCAGATGGCGACTTCAGTTGAGGACGGACGCCCGGGTGCGCCGCACCCCGGCGTTCAGCCACGCAGCACCGAGGCGGTGCGCCACTGAAGCGGGCCATTATATCTTGTTGAATATTAATTTCAACAATTGCTGCATGGAAAAAGCATGAAAGCCCTCTGGCGTGGCACGCCAGAGGGCTTGCGGGCCGTCGTGCGGCCGCGATCGAGGGTCGCGCCCCTACACGCCCAGGTAGCGGTGCAGGATTTCCGGCTGGCGCTTGAGTTCCGGCGTGGACCCCTCGTGCACGATCTGGCCGTTGTTCAGGATGTAGACGCGCTTGGACAGTGCCATGGCGGCCGCCAGGTTCTGCTCGACCACGACGATGGTCTGGCCGGCCTGCGCCAGTTCCTTGCACACGCGCACCAGGTCCTGCACGATCACCGGCGCCAGGCCTTCGAACGGCTCGTCCAGCAGGATGATCTTGGGGTCGCGCACCAGGGCGCGCGCGATGGCGAGCATCTGCTGCTCGCCGCCCGAGAGGTCGGTGCCGCGGCTGGTGCGGCGCTGCTTCAGGCGCGGAAAGATCTCGTAGATGCGCGCCAGCGGCCACTTGTTGGGCGCCGTCAGGCCGGCCAGGATGATGTTTTCCTCGACGTTCAGACTGCCGAAGATGCGCCTGTCCTCGTGCACCAGCTGCATGCCAAGGCGCGCGATGTCGTGTGCCTTCTTGCCGGCCAGTTCAACTCCGTCGAGCCGCACGCTGCCGGTGCGTGGCGTCACCACGCCCATCAGGCTCTTGAAGGTCGTCGACTTGCCGGCGCCGTTGCGTCCCAGCAGGGCGACCACTTCATTCTTTTCGACTGTCAGGCCAACGTCGAACAGGATGTGGCTGTCGCCGTAGTAGCTGTTCAGGCCCGTGACTTCGAGCAGGCTCATTCCATCTCTCCATGCATGCCGCCGAGGTAGGCTTCCTGGACCTTGGGGTCGGCCTTGATTTCATCCGGCGTACCTTCCACCAGAAGACGGCCCTCCTGCAGCACCGTCACCTTGCCGACCAGTTCGAACAGGGAATCCATGTCGTGGTCGATGATGATCAGCGTGCGACCCTTGGCGATCGACTTGAGCAGGGCGACGGTCTCGATGCGCTCTTCCGCACTCATGCCGGCCAGGGGTTCGTCCAGCAGCAGCAGACTGGGGGTGGTGGCCAGGGCCAGGCCGATCTCCAGGCGACGCTTCTCGCCGTAGGCGAGTTCGGAAACCTGCGTGTCCAGTCGCTCGGTCAGATGCACCAGCGTCGCAGTGCCCGCGACGTGGGCATCCAGCTTGCGCACCCTGTGCAGGTTCTTGAACAGGTCGAGTTTGAACTTGCCGCGCAGTTCGCCCAGTGCGGCAATTTCCAGATTCTGGCGCACCGTGAGCTTCTCGAACAACTGGTTGATCTGGTAGCTCTTGGTGAGACCCTCCTGGCAGGCCTGGATCACGCCCATGCCGGTGATGTCCCGGCCATCGAAGACGATCTTGCCACTGGTGGGTGGCACTTCGCAGGTCAGCATCTTGAAGAAGGTGCTCTTGCCGGCACCGTTGGGACCGATGATGCCGCGGATTTTCTTGGGGTCGCGCACCAGGGCGCGCGCGATGGCGAGCATCTGCTGCTCGCCGCCCGAGAGGTCGGTGCCGCGGCTGGTGCGGCGCTGCTTCAGGCGCGGAAAGATCTCGTAGATGCGCGCCAGCGGCCACTTGTTGGGCGCCGTCAGGCCGGCCAGGATGATGTTTTCCTCGACGTTCAGACTGCCGAAGATGCGCCTGTCCTCGTGCACCAGCTGCATGCCAAGGCGCGCGATGTCGTGTGCCTTCTTGCCGGCCAGTTCAACTCCGTCGAGCCGCACGCTGCCGGTGCGTGGCGTCACCACGCCCATCAGGCTCTTGAAGGTCGTCGACTTGCCGGCGCCGTTGCGTCCCAGCAGGGCGACCACTTCATTCTTTTCGACTGTCAGGCCAACGTCGAACAGGATGTGGCTGTCGCCGTAGTAGCTGTTCAGGCCCGTGACTTCGAGCAGGCTCATTCCATCTCTCCATGCATGCCGCCGAGGTAGGCTTCCTGGACCTTGGGGTCGGCCTTGATTTCATCCGGCGTACCTTCCACCAGAAGACGGCCCTCCTGCAGCACCGTCACCTTGCCGACCAGTTCGAACAGGGAATCCATGTCGTGGTCGATGATGATCAGCGTGCGACCCTTGGCGATCGACTTGAGCAGGGCGACGGTCTCGATGCGCTCTTCCGCACTCATGCCGGCCAGGGGTTCGTCCAGCAGCAGCAGACTGGGGGTGGTGGCCAGGGCCAGGCCGATCTCCAGGCGACGCTTCTCGCCGTAGGCGAGTTCGGAAACCTGCGTGTCCAGTCGCTCGGTCAGATGCACCAGCGTCGCAGTGCCCGCGACGTGGGCATCCAGCTTGCGCACCCTGTGCAGGTTCTTGAACAGGTCGAGTTTGAACTTGCCGCGCAGTTCGCCCAGTGCGGCAATTTCCAGATTCTGGCGCACCGTGAGCTTCTCGAACAACTGGTTGATCTGGTAGCTCTTGGTGAGACCCTCCTGGCAGGCCTGGATCACGCCCATGCCGGTGATGTCCCGGCCATCGAAGACGATCTTGCCACTGGTGGGTGGCACTTCGCAGGTCAGCATCTTGAAGAAGGTGCTCTTGCCGGCACCGTTGGGACCGATGATGCCGCGGATTTCTCCGTGGTCGACGGTGAAGTCGATGTCGCTGTTGGCCAGCAGGCCGCCGTAGCGCTTGGTCAGGCCGGTGACCTGCAGGATGGGGCCTTCATGGGTGCGCGTGCTCTTGCGCGCCGCCTGCATCTCGGCCGAATCGGCTGCGGATCCCGCTGTGCGCTGCGGCGTCGCGGCTACGGCTTCCAGCCCGGAGCGCTTGGGCCGGGCCAGATTCCACAGGTCGACGATGCCGCCCACCAGGCCGCGCCGCAGGAACACCACCAGCAGCACGAACACCACACCCAGGATCAGCTTCCAGGTGGCGCCCAGCTTCAGCGTGACCTGGAAGAAGTCGCTCAGGTACAGCCACACGGCGGCCCCCAGCAGCGGGCCGAACAGCGTGCCTGCGCCGCCGATGGCGGTCTGCATCACGATTTCGCCCGAGGTGGCGAACATGAAGGCGTCCGGCGGCATGAAACCCTGCATCATGCCCAGCAGGCCGCCGGCAAAGCCCGCGTACATGGCGGCGACGACGAACACCGCCAACTTGTATTTCTTGATGTCGTGTCCCAGCGCCTCGGCGCGCAGCGGGTTTTCGCGAATCGCGCGCAGCACCAGTCCGAAGGGCGAGCGCACGATGCGCAGTGCCAGCGCCAGGGCGATGAAATACCAGAACGCGAAGAACGCGTACATCGCCAGGTTGCTGTCGAACTTCAGCGTTGTGAACCCGAGGTGCAGGCTGGGCGAGGGCACGCCCGCCAGGCCGTTCTCGCCGCCGGTGAAGTCCGACAGTGGGTTGAACTCCAGGTAGAAGAACACTTCGGCGATCGCCACCGTGATCATGGCGAAGTAGATGCCGGTGCGCCGCAGCGCCACCAGGCCCACCAGATAGCCCAGCACACCGGCAGCGACCGTACCGATCAGCAGCGCCAACAGCGTGTCCTGCAGCGAAGTCTGGGTCAGCAGATAGGCGGCAAACATGCCACCCGAGCCGAAGAAGGCCGACTGGCCGAACGACAGCAGCCCGGTGTAGCCGAACAGCAGGTCGAAACCGATTCCGACCATGCCCCAGATCAGGATCCGGTTGATGGTGGTCGGCGTGAAGCCCAGGTGCGGCAGGATGAATGGCGCCGCAATCAGCGCCAGCAGCGTCAGCGCCTCGGCAAGATAGGGAATTTGTCTGCGCATCGGTCGGTCCTGTCCTTATTCGCGGCCTACCGCACCCAGCAGCCCGCGGGGACGGAACATCAGCACCAGCGTCATCACCACGAACAGCACGACGTAGGAATAGGCCGGGTTGAACATTGAGGTGAGGCTGATGAGCTCGCCGGCGATCAGGCCGCCCAGCACCGCCCCGGGGAAGGAGCCGACGCCACCGATAACGACCACGACGAAGGTCTGCACCAGGATAGCCTCGCCCACGTCGGGCGCCAGTGAAACCACCGGCGCGTTGACGATGCCGGCGAAACCCGCCGCCATGGCGCCGATGCCGAATACCAGCATGAAGATCTTGTAGACGTTGATGCCGAGCGAGTCGACCATCACCGCGTCCTCGATGCCCGCGCGCACGATCATGCCGATGCGCGTGCGGTAGAGGACGAAATACAACACCAGCAGTGCCACCGTGACGATTGCCAGCAGGCCGATGCGGTAGGTCGGGTAGACCATGAAACCCAGGTTGGTGATACCCATCAGCGGCCCCGGCGGGGGTACCGCCTTGGACAGGCTGCCGAAGGCGAAGCGCACCAGTTCGACGATCACGATGCCGAGGCCGAAGGTCACCAGCAGCTGGTCCTCGGGCGGACGCGTGTAGAAATGGCGAATGATCAGCCGCTCCATCACGATGCCGACCAGCATCACGAACAGCGCGCCCACGACGACGGCCACGATAAACGAATTGGTGTAGGTGAATGCCATCCAGCCGGCGTAACCGCCCAGCATGAACATCGCACCATGCGCGAGGTTGAGCACGCCCAGCGTGCCATAGATGATCGTCAGGCCTGAGGAGATCAGCGCCAGCAGCGCGCCGAGCACCAGCCCGTTGAACAGTTGTGAGATGAAGTTGGCCCAGTTAAGCACGCTCGACCGCCCTGATGCTGATAGGAAGGATGTGTGTCATGCCAGGCCGGATGCGACGCCGCGATCGGGCCGACAGCAACCGATCGCGTGTGATTCCGGCGCCTGACACGACGGTCAGACATAAACAAGGCTCGCCACCCGCGCCGGGCGGGCGACGAGCCCGGGTCGAAAGTCAGGTGTAGCTGCCCAGCTTGCAGCCGAAGGCGTCGGGCGGCTGGATCACGTCCTCGCCCTTGACCTGGTCGACCACTTCCCAGTAGTCCTCCGGGTTCTTCATGTCCTTCTTGGCCTTGCCGCGCACGACGAATACCGGGCGCACGCACTGGTGATCTTCCGGCCGGTAGTACACGTCACCGAACAGCGACGGGATCTTCTCGCCCTTCTCCCACTGCTTGATGACGTCGGGCGGGTAGAAGCTGCCGGCCTCGGTCACCATGCGCGCCCAGTGGGCGAAGCTGACGTAGGCGTTCTCGGCGCCCCACTCGGGTCGGTAGCCATACTTCTTGTGGAAGGCCTCGACGAACTCCTTGGCCAGCGGGTACTTGTCCTCCAGCTCCCACCAGAACTCGGTGGCGGCAAACACGCCTTCGCTGATGTCGACACCCGCTTCCTTGGCGAAGAACGGGATCTGGTAGGGCAGCACCAGGGTCATCTTCGGCAGCAGGCCGAACTGCTTGGCCTGCTGGCTTGACAGGATGGCGTCCCGGCCCCAGTTGACGTTCATCAGGAACTCGGCACCCGAGTTGGCGATGTTGGTCAGATACTGGCTGAAGTCCTGTGTGCCCAGCGGAGAGACCTGGTTGGTCACGGTCTTCCAGCCACCCTTGTCGCGCAGGAAGCGCTCGGTCGACTCCGTCGTCGTGTGGCCGTAGGTGTAGTCGGGCGTCATGAACGCCATCTTGCGGTCCCGACCGAAGGTTTTCAGCAGGATCGGGCCGATGGAATTGGCAGCCATTTCACCATAATAACCTTGGCGGAAGCCATAGCGCACGCAGTCCTTGCCCGTCGTGTCGTTCGAGCCCGAGATGCCGGGCATGTACATGAGCTTCTCGCGATCGCAGAACTTGTTCAGCGCCACGGCCACGGCGGACGAGGTCGAACCTGTGGCGAGGATGATCTTGTTCTGGTTGATGAACGTCTGGATCGCCTGCACCGCCTGGTTCGGCTTGGCGGCCGAGTCCGCCGAGACCAGCGCCACCTTCTTGCCGAGCACGCCCTTGCTGACCTTGGGCGCGATTTTCTTCATGAGCGGGTGATCGGTGTTCATATGCTCGACGGCCAGTTCCCAGCCCTTGAGCTCGTCTGCGCCCTGCACGGCGTAGGTGCCGGTGAGCGGCACGGCGGCCGCGAGATACACCGTGTCGCCCTGCGAGCCGGCGGGCCAGGTGCCCATGGCCGGCTTGTCCTGGGCAAAGGCAATGCGGATGCCACCAAAACTGGTGACCATCATGGCGCCCGCGCCGGCGCCCAGTTGCAGCACGCTGCGGCGTGCCATGCGCTTGCTGGATTGAAAGTCTGACATGTGTCTCCTCGTGGGGATGAGCTTGCAATGTGTTGTGGCTGCAGCGGGTGGGATCGGCCGCGACCGACGCCGTTATCCGCACACTGTCTCAACGCGTATCGACGATAACTTGAAAGTCGTGTTTTGTGTGGATTTCATCTAAGCAATTGACATGCAAGGAGAAATTTGTAAATCTACAGTTTTTGACAAAGTCATTCTGTAAATTTATTACATTGCAGTGCAGCAAAGACAGGAATTCGTATGCAACGCACGGTCGTCGGATTCAAGATTCGCCAGCAGCGGCGATCGATTGGAATTACGCAAAAAGTATTAGCCGATCGGGTCGGTATCTCGGCCTCCTACCTGAACCTGATCGAGAGCAACAAGCGCAACATCGGCGGCCGGCTGCTGCACCGCATCGCCGACGAACTGCAACTGCCGATCGAGCGTTTCGACGGCGCGACGGACCGGCGTCTGGTGCACGATCTGGTGGACCTGAGCAGCGACCATCTGTTCGAGGATCTGGCGCTCACGCCCGAATCGGCGGCAGGACTGGCGGGGCAGTTTGCGCAATGGGCACGCGCGCTGGTGAGCCTGCACCGCAGCTACCATGATCGCAGCGAGGCGGTGACGGCGCTGTCGGATCGGCTCAGCCAGGATCCGTTCCTCGGTGAATCGATCCACGGCGTGCTGACCCATGTGGCGGCGATCCGCTCGGCCTCGGAGATCCTGGAGGGGATCGATGAACTGGAGGAGGCCGATCGCGCGCGCTTCCTCGGCATCATCGACGCGGAGAGCGCGCGCCTCGCGGACGTGTCGCAGGCGCTCGCCGGCTTCTTCGACCGTGAGCGTTCGGCCACGCGCTCCCTCACCCCGGTCGACGAAGTGGATGATTTCCTGCTCGAGAACGACAACCATTTTCCGCGCCTGGAGGACGCGGCGGCGGAGATCCGGGGCCATGCGGGCCTGGCGGCCGGGTCGGCGGAGAGTCGCCTGATCGCCTATCTGGGCGCGCAGCACGGCGTGCGCGTCACGCTGGTCGACGCGCTGGACGAGGGGCTGGCCGATCCGCGCGCGCGCTCCTTCTACGAGCCGGCCGCGCGCCAAATGGTGCTGGTGGCCACGGCGCCGCTGGCGACGCGCCGTTTCGAGCTGGGGCGCCTGGCCGCCCACCTGGGCTGCGCCGAGCCGATTGCCGCCGAGCTGGCGCGCTCGGCGCTGCTGCGTTCGCCCGCCGCGCAGCGGCGTGCCGAGCGCGCGCTCGAGGCCTACGTCGCCGGGGCCCTGCTGTTGCCCTACGATGAATTCTTCGCGGCGGTGCGGGCGACGCGCTACGACGTCGATCGGCTGTGCCACCGGTTCGGGGTCAGTTTCGAGCAGGTCTGTCACCGCCTGCTGACGCTCAAGCGGCCCGGCAGCGAAGGCGTGCGCTTCGGCTTCATGCGCTCGGATCCGGCCGGCTACGTGACCAAGCGCTTTCCGTTGCCCTATCTGACGCTGCCGCGCTACGGCAACGCCTGTCCGTTGTGGGCGGTCTATCGCGCCTTCCAGACGCCGGGGGAGATCGTGCGCGAGCTGGCGGAGTTCCCGGACGGCAGGCGCTATTTCTTTGTCGCCCGCACCCAGGACAAGCAGCCGGCGTCCTACAACGCGCCCCGGCAGTCGATCTCGCTGATGCTGATGTGCGAGGCCATCCACGCCGATCAGCTGGTCTATGGCGATGGGCTGGACCTGTCCACCGCCGCGCCGGCGACGCCGGTGGGCCCCACCTGCCGGCTGTGCGTGCGACGCAATTGCGCCTCACGTCAGGAAAACCCCATCATCAGTTCCTGAGACTCGGTGCAAGAATGGCGGTCACTTTCTGCAACTGCCGCCGGCCCGGCCCGCCGAGCGGCCGTGGTTTGGCGTACGGATCGAGACCAGGGCAGGGGAGGCCGCACAGCCCGCAGCAATGAGGAGATTCAATGGCGGCGAAAATCCTGATCACGGAGGATGAGCCGAACATCGTCGAGTCGCTGACCTTCATCCTGAAGCGAGCCGGCTACGACGTGGCAGCAGTCACCGATGGCGAGGCGGCGATGCAGCAGTTGCGCGCCGATCCGCCCGACGTGATGATTCTGGACCTGATGCTGCCCAAGCTCAACGGTTTCGAGGTGCTCAAGCTGGTCAAGGGCGATCCGGCGCTGGCCGCGCTGCCGGTGCTGGTGCTCTCGGCCAAGGGCCAGGCGCATGACCGGCGGCTGGTCGAGGAGATGGGTGCCGAGGCCTTCATCACCAAGCCGTTTTCCAACCGCGACGTGATCGAGCAGGTGGGCCGGCTGTGCGCGCAGCGCGCGGGCAGCTGCGCGCAGGACGGGCCGGCCGGCTGATGGACGAGCCAGAGGTGGACGATGACACGGCGGCAAGCAACGCCGCCGTGGTGCTGCCGCTGCTGGGCCTGTTCCTGCTGATGCCCCCGGTCATCACCCTGTTCGCCCGCGGCACCGGCTTTGTCGGCGTGCCGCTGATCGTGCTCTATGTGTTCGGGGTCTGGGGCGCACTGATCGCCGGTGCTGCGCTGCTGGCCCGACGCCTGGGCCCCGAGCCCTCGGCCGAGCACCCGCCCGAGGGTGACTCGCGCGACTTCGATCCGTCCTGAACCGCCGTGCTGAGCGCCAACGTCGTTCTCGTCGTGGCCTTGCTCTACGTGGCGCTGCTGTTCGTGGTCGCCTTCGTCGGCGACGTCCATGCGCGCCGCGGCGACGTGCGCTGGCTGCACTCGCCGGTGATCTACACGCTGTCGATCTCGCTTTACTGCACCTCCTGGACCTACTACGGCGCGGTCGGCTCGGCGGTGCGTGATGGCATGGGCTTCGTCACCATCTACCTGGGCCCGACCCTGGTCTTCGCCGGCTGGTGGCTGCTGCTGCGCAAGATGGTGCGCATCGGCCAGGTGCACCGCATCACCTCGATTGCCGACATGATCTCCTCGCGCTACGGCAAGAGCGGCAGCCTGGCAGCCTTGATCACGGTGATTGCGGTGATCGCCATCACGCCCTACATCGCGCTGCAGCTGAAGGCGGTGACGACCAGCTTCCAGGTCGTCAGCAACCAGGGCATCGACGCCCTGTCCGGCGTCCCCAGCGCCGAGCCGGACCTGCGCATCGCCTTCTGGGTGGCGGCCGGCATGGCCTTTTTCACCATCCTGTTCGGCACCCGCAACGTCGATGCCAACGAGCGTCACCATGGCGTGGTGGCCGCGATCGCGCTGGAGGCTGTGGTCAAGCTGGTGGCGCTGGTGGTGGTCGGGCTGCTGGTGGTGTTCGGCCTGGGCGGCGGCCTGGACGAACTGCTCACGCAGTCGCCCACGGCCTACCTGCGCGACCCGTCGGTGTTCGATTCCACCTGGGTGACGCAGACCTTTCTGGCCGCCACGGCCGTGATCTGCCTGCCGCGCCAGTTCCAGATGACGGTGGTCGAGTGCTCGGGCGAGCACCAGCTGCGCACCGCGTCCTGGATGTTCCCGCTCTACATGCTGCTGGTGTGCGTGTTCGCGCTGCCGATCGCCCTCAAGGGCCTGGTGCACCTGCCGGTGGGATCGAACCCCGACATGTTCGTGCTGACGCTGCCGATGTGGGCGGGCCAGGACGCGATCACGCTGCTCGCCTTCATCGGCGGCTTTTCCTCGGCCACGGCGATGGTGATCGTCTCGGCGATCGCGCTGTCGACCATGGTGTCCAACCACATCCTCATGCCGATCGCACTGCGCCTGCCCTGGGTTCGGCTGGATGCGGCCGGCGACCTGCGCCGCTTCCTGCTGCGCAGCCGCCGGCTCTCGATCATGGGGATCCTGCTGCTGGGCTTCCTGGACTTCCGCTTTTCGGCGCAGTCGGCCGGGCTGGCCTCCATCGGCCTGATCTCGTTCGTCGGCGTGGCGCAGTTCCTGCCGCCGCTGATTGCCGGCCTCTACTGGCGCCAGGCCAGCGTGCATGGCGCCATCGCCGGCGTGCTGTGCGGCTTCCTGGTCTGGCTCTACACCCTGTTCCTGCCCAGCTTCGGCGACAGCGTGATGATCCACGACCTGTTCGAGCACGGACCCTGGGGCTGGAGTCTGCTGCGTCCGGGCGCCCTGTTCGGGCTGGAGGGCCTGAGCCCGCTGGTGCACTCCACCTTCTGGAGCCTGTCGGTCAACGTGCTGCTGCTGGTGCTGGTGTCGCTGGCGGTGGGCCAGAACCCGCTCGAGCGCCTGCAGGGCACGCTGTTCATCGACATCTTCCGCACGCGCGCCATCGACAGCGCGCGCTTCGTGAACCGTTCGGCCACGCGCGGCGACCTGGTGGTGCTGGCCGAGCGCATCCTGGGGCCGGAGCAGGCGCATGCGGTGTTTCGCGAGGCCGAGCGGCGCCACGGCCTGAAGGACGACCAGGTCCTGGTGAGCAACGAGTTCATCTCCGAACTGGAGCGCAAGCTGGCCGGCAGCGTGGGCGCGGCTTCCGCGCGCGCCATGATCTCGCAGGTGGTGATCGGCGAGACCATCAGCCTCTACGAGCTGATGCGGATCGCCGACGAGACCCAGCGCGTGCGCGACTACAGCCTGCGGCTGGAGCAGAAGTCGCGCGAGCTGGCCGCCGCCAACGATCGTCTGACCCTGCTCGACAGCCAGAAGGACGAGTTCCTGAGCCAGGTCAGCCACGAGGTGCGCACGCCGGTGACCTCGATCCGTTCCCTGTCCGAGGCCCTGCTCGAGACCGAGGACATCGACCCCGCGCAGGCGCAGCACTTCCTGCGCATCATCAACGACGAAAGCATTCGCATGACGCGCCTGCTGGACGGCATCCTGGACATGAGCGCGCTGGAGGCCGAAGAGCAGCCCTGGGACCTGCAGCCGGTCGATCCCGAGGCCGTGCTCGACAACGCCATCCGGGCCTGCGAGGGGCTGGCCTACGACAGCCGCTCGCTGCTGCTGGGCGGGCCGCGGGTCGGTTGCGGCCAGGTGCAGGTGGCCGCTGATCCGGATCGCCTGAGCCAGGTCTGCATCAACCTGATCTCCAATGCCATCAAGTACAACGTTGGTGAGGATCCGTACGTGCGCGTCTCCAGCAGCGTGGCGGGCGGCCAGTACCAGGTGGTGGTGGAGGACAACGGCCCGGGCATCCGCGGTGACGAGCGCGAGCGCATCTTCCTGAAGTTCTCGCGCGGCTGGGCGCACACGCGTTCGGGCACCAAGGGCACCGGCCTGGGGCTGGCGATCTCGAGCCAGATCATGCGTCGCCTGGGTGGTTCACTGGAGCTGCTGCCCGACACCGGCTGCGGGGCGATCTTCCGCATCCGCATGGCACTGGCCCCGGGCGTCGCGCCGGACTGAGCCGGGGCGCCTTGAACAGCCGGACGCGAAGGGCGCTAAGGGATCGTGAAGGACGCGAAAGAACAGAAAAAATGGGTTCTTCTTCGTCCGCTGCGAAGCCACTGCGCCTGGTCGTCGGGGTTTCGACGTCGGCGCATGAAACAGCCTTGCATGAAAGGCTCGGAAACCGCGCGGGGAACGCAAAGGAACGATCGGGACGATTCTTTCGCGCCTTTCGCGTAGTCTTTGCGTCCTTCGCGTCCTTCGCGCCCGGTTCCCCGCCCGGCCGTTCGACGACCCGCTCAGCCTGCGTCCAGCTGGCGCAGCAGCGCCATCGCCTGGTCGACGCGGTCGACGGCGTGGATGGTGAGGCCCTCGAGTGCGCGCTCGGGCTTGCGCGGCGCGTTGGCCTTGGGGATCACGGCCACCGAGAAGCCGAGCTTGGCGGCTTCGCGCAGGCGCTCCTGGCCGCGTGGCGCCGGCCGGATCTCGCCGGCCAGGCCGACCTCGCCGAAAGCGATGAAGCCCTTGGGCAGCGGCTTGCCGCGCAAGGACGAGGTGATTGCCAGCAGCACCGCCAGGTCGGCCGCCGGCTCGCTGATGCGCACGCCGCCGACGGCATTGACGAACACGTCCTGGTCGCTGGTGGCGACGCCGCCGTGGCGGTGCAGCACTGCCAGCAGCATGGCCAGGCGGTCGCGCTCGAGCCCGACCGAGAGGCGCCGCGGGCTGGGTCCGCCGCCGTCGACCAGTGCCTGGATCTCGACCAGCAGCGGGCGCGTGCCTTCCAGCGTGACCAGGACGCAGGAGCCGGGCACCGGCTCGGCGTGCTGGCTCAGGAAGATCGCGCTCGGGTTGCTCACGCCTTTCAGGCCATGCTCGGTCATGGCGAACACGCCGATCTCGTTGACGGCGCCGAAGCGGTTCTTGATGGCGCGGACGAGGCGGAAGGCCGAATGCGTGTCGCCCTCGAAGTACAGCACGGTGTCGACCATGTGCTCGAGCACGCGCGGACCGGCCAGCTGCCCGTCCTTGGTCACGTGGCCGACCAGCACGATGGCGCTGCCGGCGGCCTTGGCCCAGCGCGTCAGGTGCGCCGCGCACTCGCGCACCTGCGCCACGCTGCCGGGCGCGCTGCTGAGCTGGTCGCTGTAGACGGTCTGGATCGAGTCGATCACCGCCACCGCCGGCGGCTGCGCGGCCAGGGTGGCGATGATTTTCTCGAGCTGGATCTCGGCCATCACCGGCACCTGGGAGCCGGTCAGCCCCAGGCGCCTCGCCCGCAGCGCCACCTGCGGCCCGCTTTCCTCGCCCGTCACGTACAGCGTGGGCAGGCCGGCGCGTTGCAACGCGTCGAGGGCCTGCAGCAGCAGCGTCGACTTGCCGATGCCCGGATCGCCGCCGATCAGTACCACGCCGCCGGCGACGATGCCGCCGCCCAGCACGCGATCGAGCTCGGGCTGGCCGGTCGGGCTGCGCGCCACCTCGACCGCCTCGATCGCCGCCAGCGGCTGCACCGGCGCGGCCGGCGCCAGCGCCGCGAAGGCGCTGCCCAGCCGGTTGCGCCCGCCGGCCGGCGCCTCGGCCACGGACTCGACCAGCGTGTTCCAGGCCCCGCAGGCCGGGCACTTGCCCAGCCAGCGCGGGCTCTCGCCACCGCACTGGCTGCAGATGAAGACGGTCTTGGAAGTCGCCATGACCCGATTGTGCGGGCTTTGCCGCGGCGCCCTGCGCCCGTCCGCCGCGCCTGCGCAGCGGGTAACATACACGCCCCCGTTTCCATTGCGCGCGGCGGTGGGCTGGCGCGCCGAGGCGGCCGGATGCCGGCATCCTCGGGTGGCCGGTGATCCTGCCGGGCGGGTGGCCGAGGCCAAGGGTCTTGCAAGGAAGAGGAGCTGTCGTGTTCGGACTGCTGTCGATCGGAATTCTCGTTGTGCTGAGCTTCGTGCTGCCGTTTACGCTGTTTCGCGGCGTCGATGCGTGGTGGGGGAGCTTCCTGTTCTGGAGCGCGGCCACGGCCGTGGTGATCGCGATCAGCGCCGTCCTCAGCGGCCGCTGGAAGGACTGAACCCATGACCGCGAACTGGATCTGGGCCGGCGTCGCCATCTACGCCGTGTTCGCCTTCATCACCGCCTGGCTGTCGCGCCACGATGCGCAGGGCACGATGGTGGGCTACTTCCTGGGTGACCGCCAGATGGGCGGCTTTGCGTCGGCGCTGAGCTACAGCGCCACCACCTACAGCGCCTTCATGCTGATCGGCCTGGCCGGCCTGACCTACCGGGGCGGTGTCGGCGCGCTCGGCTTCGAGCTGATCTATCTGTGCGGCGTCTCGATGGTGCTGGTGTTCGGGCCGCGCTTCTGGCTGGTGGGCAAGAAGTTCGGCTACGTCACGCCGTCCGAGATGCTCGGGCACCGCTACGCGCACCGCGGCGTGGCGGTGGCGGCGGCCCTGTGCAGCCTGGTGTTCCTGATTCCGTACGCGGCGGTGCAGCTGGCCGGCGTCGGCTACCTGATGTCGGGCATGTCGGACGGCGCCATCGGCTTCACCACCGGCGCCGTGCTGGCCACCGTGCTGGCGATCGTGTTCAGCCTGGTCTCGGGCCTGCGCTCGGTGGCCTGGACCGATTCGCTGCAGGCCATCGTGATGCTGATCACCGCCACCCTGGCCGTGGTGCTGGTGGTGCATGGCCTCGGCGGGCTGGGTGGCATGTTCGCGTCGCTGCAGCAGGATCATCCGGGCTTCCTGAGCGTCCCAGGGCCCGGCTTCTTCAGCTTCAACACCTTTCTCGGGCTGACGCTGCCGTGGTTCTTCTTCTGCCTTTCGAACCCGCAGGTCAGCCAACGCCTCTACACGCCCAGGTCCATGGCCAGCATGCGCCAGATGCTGATGGGCTTCATGGTGTTTGGTTTCATCTACACACTGGTCGCGGTGCTGTGGGGCTTTGCCGCGGTGATCAAGTTTCCCGGCCTCGCCACCGGCGACCTGGCGACGCCGCGCCTGCTGTCCTCGGAACTGGTGCCGCCGGTGGTCGGCGTGGCGGTGATGGTCGGCATCATGGCCGCCGCGGTCTCGACCATCGACTCCATCATGCTGACGCTGTCGTCGATCTTCACGCGCGACGTCTACGCCGTGGCCAAGCCGGGCACCGGCGACCGCGAGCAGCTGCTGGTGGGCAAGATCGTGCTGCCGGTGGTGGCCGTGCTGGCCTACCTGTTCGCCCAGCTCAAGCTGAACCTGATCGCCGTGCTGTCGGTGGCGGCCTCGGCCGGCCTGCTGGTGGTGGTGCCGGCGATCATCGGCGCCTTCTTCTGGCGCCGCGGCACGGCCGCCGGCGCGCTCGCGTCGATCATCGGCGGTGGCCTGCTGGTGTTCTGGCTGCAGCTCACGGGCACGCGCCTGCTGGGCCAGGGTGCCGGCGTCTGGGGCCTGGCGGTGTCGGTGCTGCTGTTCGTGGGCGTCAGCCTGGCGACGCGCGCGCCGGCCGAGCGCGCGCGCGAGTTCATGGACCATGTGCGCGAGGGCCTGGCCCGCCATCGCGCGATCTGAGCGCCGCATCGCCAGCGTGCCATGAGCACGGCGGGATCGTGATGCCCGTCCAGCCCGGCGCTCCCGTCGGGGTGTTCGACAGCGGCATCGGCGGCCTGAGCGTGCTGCGCGCGCTGCAGGCGGAGCTGCCGCACGAGCGCTTCGTCTACCTGGCCGACACCGCCCATGCGCCTTACGGCGAGCGCGGCGATGCCTTCGTGGCGGCGCGCACGCACGCGATCGCGGACCACCTTCAGGCCGTGCACGGTATCAAGGCCCTGGTCGTGGCCTGCAACACGGCGACGGCGGCGGCGATCCACGAGCTGCGCGCGCGCCATCCGGCACTGCCGGTGGTCGGCGTGGAGCCGGCGCTGAAGCCCGCGGTCACGGCCACGCGCACCGGGCGCATCGGCGTCATGGCGACGCGCGGCACCCTGGCCAGCGCCAAGTTCGGCCGCCTGCTGGCGTCGCTGCAGGGGCAGGCCGAGTTCCTCATCCAGCCGTGCCCGGGGCTGGCGCTGGCGATCGAGGGGCTGGTCGCGTCCGACGTCGATGCCGCGGCGCAGGCGGCGCGGGTCGAGGCGCTGTGCGCCGACGCGGTGGCGGCGCTCGGCTCCTTCGGCGACGCGCCTGGCCAGATCGACACGCTGGTGCTGGGCTGCACGCACTACGTGTTTGCCGAGCCGGTGCTGCGGCGCCTGGTGGGACCGGCGGTGCAGCTGGTCGAAACCGGCGCCCCGGTGGCGCGCCAGGCCCGGCGCCTGCTGGCACAGGCCGGGCTGCTGGCAGCCGATGGCGCGCCGCCGGCACTGGCGCTGCTGGCCACGGGCGATCCGCGCCAGCTGCAGGCGGCGGCCGCGCGCTGGCTGGCGGCGCCGGCCGGGACCGCCCAGGCGGTCGAGGTGCCGCTGCCCTGAGCGGGAATGAAACCGGCGCGGCGCGCATCCAATGGACAGCAGCAACAGTGGTGTAGTGTTTCGCGCTCCCAGGTACTTATAACGAGCCGCCAAGGGGCCATCTGCCTTGTTGCGCGGCCTTGACATGGGGCCACCATGCCTGCGGCCACGCGCCGCCCAGCTGGCCCCTTGGCGACTCGCCCTGCGGGAAGCCAGAAAAAGGCTCGCGGCGGCGTTGCGATTCTTGCCAAGGCCGCCAGCATTGGCTGCGAACCGCGCCTTGCCGCAAACCTTTTTCTGGCTTTTATAAGTGCCTGGGAGCGCGAAACACTACACTAGAAACCGACATGGCCACCTACAGCACCCGTCTCGTGTCGCGTGAGGAAGTCGCCCGCGGCACGCTCGCCTTTCACCTGGAAAAGCCCGCAGGCTTCGAGTTCCGGCCCGGCCAGGCCATGGACGTCATCCTGCCCGGTGCCGCCGACAGCGGCTCGGCCGATGCGCGCCACACCTTCTCCATCGTCAGCGCGCCGCACGAGCCCGAGCTGGTGTTTGCCACGCGCATGCGCGAGGGCAGCGTCTTCAAGCGGGCGCTCGGCGCGCTTGCGGACGGCGCGCCGCTGCAGCTCGACGGCCCGTTCGGCTCGCTCGTCCTGCACCGGAAGCCGACGCGCGCCGGCGTGCTGATCGCCGGCGGCATCGGGGTCACGCCGTTCATGAGCATGCTGCGCCACGCCGTCCACGTGGGGAGCGAGCAGGATCTGGTACTGCTCTACTCGAACCGCCGGCCCGAGGACACGGCGTTCCTGGCCGAGCTGCAGGCGCTGGCGCGCAGCAACCCCAGGTTCCGGCTGCTGGTCACCATGACCGACATGGCGCATTCCAGCCAGGCCTGGGACGGCGCCACCGGCCTGATCGATGCGGACTTCATCCGGCGCGCGGCCGAGGGCCTGGCGGAGCCGATCTACTACGTTTCCGGCCCGCCCGCCATGGTCGAGGCCATGCGCGACACGCTCGAGGACGCCGGCGTGGACGAGGACGACGTGCGCAGCGAGGAATTCTTCGGCTACTGACCGGACGCGGGCCGAGCCGCGCGGGAACGCGGGCGCAGCGCGGCGCATCCAATCAGCGGAGGACCCTCATGCCCAATACCCAAGCCCAGCCCATCGTTTCCGCGCAGACGCCGGAGGCCGAGCTGGTCGCCCTGGCCGCCCAGGGCGACGCGCGCGCCTTCGAGTGCATCATGCGCCGCCACAACCAGCTGCTGTTCCGCACCGCGCGCAGCATCCTGAAAAGCGACAGCGAAGCCGAGGACGCGCTGCAGGACGCCTACCTGCGCGCCTGGCGCGCACTGGACAGCTTTCGCGCCGACGCCAGGCTCTCGACCTGGCTGGTGCGCATCGTCGCCAACGAAGCCCTGGGGCGGCTGCGTCGCAAGTCGGCCCAGATCATTCCACTGGATGCTGCCATGACCTCGCCCGAACCCGACCTGCAAGCCGCACTCACCGAGGACCCCGACCACGGGCCGGAGCGTTTTGCCATGCGCGCCGAGCTGCGCAAGCTGCTGGAGGCCGGCATCGACGAGCTGCCCGAGGCGTTCCGCACCGTGTTCATGCTGCGCGCCGTGGAGGAGATGGAAACCAGCGAGATCGCCGAGGCCCTGGGCATCCCGGAGGCCACCGTGCGCACGCGCTTCTTCCGCGCCCGCAGCCTGCTGCGCGAAGGCCTGGCGAGCCGCATCGACGTCACCCTGTCCGATGCCTTCGCCTTCGACGGCGCGCGCTGCGACCGCATCGTCGCCGGCGTGCTGGCGCGCCGCCAGGCCGAGGACGCGGCGGGGACGAGCTGAGCGTCCCGTCTTCATTCCACCCGCCGGGCGCAAGCGCGATGCTTGCGCCTTTTTTTGCGCGGGCCTGGCGGCAGCGTGCCGGCCGGCGGTTCCGGTGCGGGCGTGAAGGAGTTCACGCATCCGGTCGCAGTAGGGCAAATCGGGAATACGGCGCGCATGGACGCCATCCAATGGGCAGGAGCAGGGCAGGGCGGCCAGCCGGCCGACCCGGCACTCGTTTCCTGTCACACCAACCCCAGCCCTGGAGAAGACCATGAACCCGATGTCCGCAACCCGCCCCTTCGTCCCGAGCCGCGCCTGGAGCGGCAAGGCCCGCCTGCTGCTGTCGGCCGCCGCCCTGGCCGCCGCCACGCTGGTCCTGCCAGCGCCGGCCGGCGCCCACACGCCGCACGCCGATGGCGCCCACGCCATGGCGGTGGCAGCCGCGGGCGAGCGCACCGCCGCCATGAGCGAGCTCTATTCCGGCATGCAGACGCTGTGGGCCCAGCACATGGAGTGGACCTACGCCGCCGTCACGGCCTTCATCTCGAACCCGCAGGCCTTCGAGGCCACGGCCGCGCGCCTGATGCGCAACCAGGTCGACATCGGCGATGCCATCAAGCCCTTCTATGGCGAGCAAGCCGGCAATGCCCTGACGAAGCTGCTGCAGGAGCACATCGGCGCGGCGGTCGAGGTGGTGAAGTTCGCCCAGGCCGGCAACGACCAGCCGGCGCTGGACCGTTCGATTGCAGCGGCCTACGCCAATGCGCAGGAGATCGCCGACTTCCTGGCCGGCGCCAATCCGCACTGGAAGCAGGAGGACGTGCGCGCCATGATGAAGGGCCACATCGACACCACGCTGGTCTATGCGACCGCCGTGCTCGAGGGCCGCTATGCCGACGGGATCGCCGAATACGGCAAGGCCGAGTCGCACATGCTGCAGATGGCCGATGCGCTGAGCGCCGGCCTGATCGCCGCCTTTCCGGATCGCTTCGCGGGCTGATCGTCCGCCACGCCCGGCCGGCCCGCGCGGCCGGCCGCCATCCCCTTTCCTTCCCGATCCGGAGCCGGCCCATGACCCCATCCTTCACCACGCTCGTTGCCCAGGACGCCGACGTCACCACGCGCATGAGCGCTTCCGATCGCATCCGCTACCGCCTGATCGAGGCCGGCCAGCGCTACCACGCCAACGACAACATCGCCGCCTTCGTGCGCGAGGGCGAGCTGCAGGAACTGCGCGCCGAGGTCGAGGCGCGCCTGCAGGACGTGCTGCACGCCCTGGTGATCGACACCGACAGTGACCACAACACGCGCGAGACCGCGCGGCGCGTGGCCAGGATGTTCGTCAGCGAGGTCTTCCGGGGCCGCTACGAGGCGGCGCCGTCGGCGACCGCGTTCCCCAACGTGTCGCACCTGAACGAGCTCATGGTCGTGGGCCCGATCAAGGTGCGCAGCGCCTGCTCGCACCACCTGTGCCCGATCCTGGGCAAGGTCTGGATCGGCATCCTGCCCAACGCCGGCTCCGACCTCATCGGCCTGTCCAAGTACGCGCGCCTGGCCGACTGGATCATGAGCCGGCCGCAGATCCAGGAAGAGGCCATCGTCATGCTGGCCGACGAGCTTGAGCGCCGCGTGCGCCCGGACGGACTGGCCGTCGTGATCGAGGCCGACCACTTCTGCATGCACTGGCGCGGCGTCAAGGACGACGGCGCGCAGATGAAGAACTCGGTCATGCGCGGCGCCTTCCTGGCCGACGCGGCGCTGCGGCGCGAGTTTCTGGGCCTGCTGCGGTAGGCGTGGCGCGCGTTTGGCTCTAAACTGGCCGCAGGAAAATCGTGCGAGCCCGTGGAGAAGAAGACAGCCTGGGTCCTGAGTGGCGGCGGCAGCCTGGGTGCCGTCCAGGTCGGCATGCTGCAGGCGCTGGCGCGCGCCGGCATGGTGCCCGACCTGGTGATCGGTGCCTCGGTGGGCGCGCTCAACGGTGCCTTCTATGCCGCCAGTCCAAGCCGCGAGGGCGTGGACCGGCTGGCCGAGGTCTGGTCCGGCCTGATGCGGCGCGACGTGTTCCCCCTCACGCTCTGGGCCGGCCTGAAGGCGCTGCTGCTGCATCGCGACCACTTCGTCGAGGCGACACGGCTGCACGCGCTGATCCGGCGTGCATTGGCGATCGAGCGCGTGGAGCAGGCGCGCATCCCGCTGCACATCGTGGCCACGAACGCACTCAGCGGCGCCGAAGTGGTGCTCGCCAGCGGCGCCGTCGACACCGCGCTGCTGGCCAGCACGGCGATCCCGGTGGTGTTTCCGCACGTGCGGCTGGATGGGCGCTACCTGGTCGATGGCGGCGTCAGCAGCAACACGCCGATCGCCACCGCCGTGCGGCTGGGCGCGCAGCGCATCATCGTGCTGCCCACCGGCACCACCTGCGCCGCCACCGAGCCGCCCAGCGACATGGCGGCGCTGGCGCTGCACATGCTGAGCCTGCTGTCGATGCGCCAGCTCGACCGCGACGTGCAGATCTACGCGAACCAGGCGCGCATCAGCATCGTGCCGCCGCTGTGTCCGCTGTCGGTGTCGGTGTTCGACTTCACCCAGACGGCCGGCCTGATCGAGCGCTCGGCGCGCCAGACCGACGAATGGCTCGCCGGCGGCGGCTTGGAGCACACCGGGCCGCTGCACGTGCCGCTGGCGCACCACCATCGGCCGCGCGTGCCGGCCGGGGCGGCCGTGGGTTGAGGCCGCCGGCGCGCCGGCTCAGTCGAAGCCCTGCGCCAGCGCGCGCGTGATCTCGGCCGCCGGCGCGCTGCGGCAGCCGCTGGCGTTCTGCCCGCACCACCAGTGCGTGAAGTCGTGGCGGCTCTGCTGCTCGGCCGCGGTGCGCAGCGGCACCAGGGCCGCGCCGGCGAGGGGAAAGGCCGGCGCGACGTCGCTGATCGGGCCGAGCTCGCGCATCAGCCGGTTCGGGATGCCGCGCGCCGGGCGCCCGCTGATCAGGTTGGTGATCACGGTGTGGCGCGCCGCCTCGCTTTGCAGCGCGGCGCGGTGTGCCGGCTGGGTCAGTGCCTCGTCGGCGCACAGATAGGCCGTGCCGACCTGCACGCCGCTCGCGCCCAGCGCCAGCGCGGCGCGCACGCCGGCCGCGTTGGCGATGCCGCCCGCGGCGATCACCGGCAGGCGCACGGTCGCCACCACCTGGGGCAGCAGGGCGAGGCTGCCCATCTGCTCGCTCAGGTCATCGCTCAGGAAGTGGCCGCGGTGGCCGCCGGCCTCCAGCCCCTGGGCGATGATGGCGTCGGCGCCGTGCGCCTCGAGCCACAGCGCCTCGCGCACCGTGGTCGCGCTGGACAGCACGAAGGCGCCCCAGGACTTGACGCGCGCCAGCAGCTCGGGCGCCGGCAGACCGTAGTGAAAGCTGACCACGGGCGGCCGGAACTCGGCCATTACCTCGGCCGCTTCGGGGCTGAACGGCACGCGTCCGCCGCCGGGCGTGATCGTCGCGAGGTCCAGGCCCAGTTCGTCGTAATAGGGTTTCAGCGCCGCGCGCCAGGCGGCTTCGCGTGCGGCATCGGGCGTCGGCGGCGTGTGGCAGAACCAGTTGACGTTGTAGGGCAGGCCGCTCGTGGCCAGCCGCTCCAGGTGCGTGCGTAGGGCCTCGGGCGCCAGCAGTGCGCAGGGCAGCGCGCCCAGGCCGCCGGCACCGCTCACGGCCAGTGCCAGCGCACTGTCCTGCGCGCCGGCCATCGGTGCCTGCAACAGGGACCAGCGCAACTCCAGGCGGTCGGTCAGGGGAAACGAGGGCATAACGAGATTGTGCGGCCATTGCAACCGGAACAGAAAATTAATATATTAAATAAATGTCCCATGCGAGTCCGTTCGTGCATCGCAACCTGCCGTTGCTGCTGCTGCAGGCGCGCGAGGCGCTGATGCGCCGGCATCGTCCGGCGCTGCGCGAGCGCGGCCTGTCGGATCCGCAGTGGCGCGTGCTGCGCGTGCTGCGCGAGCATGCGGAGGGTCTCGAGACGGGGCGGCTGGCGGAGCTCTCCTGCACCCTGGGTCCCAGCCTGACGGGCATGCTCGGGCGCATGGAGCAGGGTGGTCTGGTGACACGCCAGCGCAGTCCCGACGATGCGCGCTGCACCCTGGTGCGCCCGACCGCGGCGGCCTTGGCGCTGGCCGACGACCTCTGCGGCAGCATCGAGGCGCAGTACCGCGACCTGGCCAGCCGCCTGGGTGAAGCCTCGCTGCAGCGGCTTTACGCGCAGCTGGACGCGGTGGTCGCCCTGTCCGCCGGCGCAGACGCCGAACCCGCCGCGTGCGACCTGGAGACGAGCGCGTGATCGGTCAGACCTGGCTGCCACACGGCACGGTCTATGGCGTGCTGCTCAACTTCCGCCGCGAGTGGACGCTGTGGGCGCCGAAGATGAGCGAACCTCCCTATCAGGCGCCGCCGCAGGCGCCGGTGCTGTACGTCAAGACGCGCAACACCTTCAGCGCCGCCGGCGCGGCAGCGCCCGTGCCGGGCCCGGTGCAGCTCGGCGCCACGCTGGGCCTGATCGTGGGCGCGGGCCATCGGGGGCCACTGCCGGGCGTGGCCGGCTGCGTGCTGCTGGACGACCTGAGCCTGCCGCACGATAGCTACTATCGCCCGGCGATCCGCCAGCGCAACCGCGACGGCTTCCTGGTCTGTGGCCAGCCGGTGGCGCCCCTCACGCCGGCGCAGCTCGCAGCGTTGCAGATCGCGGTGCGGCTGAACGGCGCGCTGGTGCAGCGCGTCGACCTGTGTGCGCTGATGCGCGACGCGGCGACGCTGCTGGCCGACGTCAGCGCTTTCATGACGCTGCAGCCCGGCGACGTTCTGATGCTGGGCACCGACTGCCTGGCCGACGGCGGGCGCCCGCTGGCGTGCGCGGGCGACCGGATCGAGATCAGCGCGCCCGGCTTCGCGCCGCTTTGCCATGCGCTGATCGAGGAGCCTGCGTGAAGCACGCCCGCATCGCCTGGGCCGGCGCCGTGCACGACGCCGTCGAGTCCGATGGTCGGCTCGAGCTGTTGACGCCCGCCTTCCGCGGCCGCCGCCTGTCGGCGGACGAGGTGGTCTGGCTGCCGCCGCTGGCGCCCACGCCGCGCGCCCGCACCGTGCTGGCGCTCGGCCTGAACTACGCCGACCACGCGCGGGAACTCGCCTTCAGGCCGCCGGCGGAACCGCTCGC
Source organism: Ottowia sp. (assembly GCF_035325765.1). Lineage (GTDB taxonomy): Bacteria > Pseudomonadota > Gammaproteobacteria > Burkholderiales > Burkholderiaceae_C > Ottowia. The sequence continues at coordinate 22,175 of NZ_DAOKZG010000012.1, read as the reverse complement.
CTTCGCAAAGGGCGCTGCCTCGCTGATCGGTCATCGTGCCTTCACCGTGCGCCCCGATGGCGTGCAGAACATGCACTACGAATGCGAACTGGCGGTGGTGATCGGCCGTGAGGCCAGGAAGGTCAGGAAGGGCGACGCCCATGACTTCGTCGCCGGCTACACGGTCGCGAACGACTTCGCCATCCGCGACCACCTCGAGAACTGGTACCGTCCCAACCTGCGCGTGAAGAACCGGGACACCTGCACGCCCATCGGCCCCTGGCGAGTCGATGCCGCCGACCTGCCCGACCCGATGAACCTGCGCCTGACCACCACCGTGGATGGTCGGCTGACGCAGCACGGCACGACTGCCGGCATGGTGTTCGACGTGCCGACCCTGATCGAGTACTTCAGCAGCTTCATGACGCTGCATCCCGGCGACCTGATCCTCACCGGCACGCCCGAGGGCGTGGTGGACTGTCCGGTGGGTTCGGTCGTGGTGTGCGAGATCGAGGGCATCGGCGCGCTGCAGACCACCATGGTGGGGGCGGCGGCGTGAAACAGCCAACAGCCGAATTTCCATACGCAGAGGACGCAAGAGTCACGCAGAGGACGCAGCAGAAGCCCATTTCAGTTTTCTGAATCTCTTGCGTCCTCTGCGTACGGATGTCCATCGTTCCGATCACCCTGGGTTGGAATCACCATGAAAATTGACCACCTCATCAACGGCAAATCGGTGCCCGGCACCGGCTACTTCGAGACCATCAATCCCGCCACGCAGGAAGTGCTGGCCGAAGTGGCCAGCGGCGGCGCGGCCGAAGTGCATGCAGCCGTCGTGGCCGCCAAGGCGGCTTTCCCGGCCTGGGCCGGCCTGCCCGCCACCGAGCGCGCCCGCAAGCTGCGCGCCCTGGGCGACCTGATCGCCAGGCATGTGCCCGACCTGGCGCGCACCGAAACCGACGATACCGGCCAGGTGATTGCGCAGACCGGCAAGGGCCTGGTGCCGCGCGCGGCCGACAACTTCCATTACTTCGCCGAGATGTGCACGCGCGTGGATGGCCACACCTACCCCACGCCGACGCACCTGAACTACACGCTCTACCACCCGGTGGGCGTATGCGCGCTCGTCAGCCCCTGGAACGTGCCCTTCATGACCGCCACCTGGAAGGTCGCGCCCTGCCTGGCCTTCGGCAACACCGCGGTGCTGAAGATGAGCGAGCTCTCGCCCCTCAGCGCCGCGCGCCTGGGCGAACTGGCGCTGGAGGCGGGCATCCCCGCCGGCGTGCTCAACCTGGTGCACGGCTTCGGCCAGGAGGCCGGTGCGCCACTGTGTGTCCACCCCGACGTGCGCGCCATCAGTTTCACCGGGTCGACTGCCACCGGCAACCACATCGTGCGCAGCGCCGGCCTGAAGAAGTACAGCATGGAACTGGGCGGCAAGAGCCCGTTCATCATCTTCGACGACGCCGACCTGGAGCGCGCGCTCGATGCCGCCGTGTTCATGATCTTTTCCAACAACGGCGAGCGCTGCACGGCCGGCAGCCGCATCCTGGTGCAACGGGGCATTTACGCCGACTTCGCCACCCGATTCGCCGAGCGCGCCAGGAACATCGCCGTCGGCGATCCGCAGCAGGATGCGACCATCGTGGGCCCGATGATCAGCAGGAACCACCTGGCCAAGGTGCGCAGCTACATCGAGCTCGGACCCAGGGAGGGCGCGACCCTGCTGTGCGGCGGTCTGGATCGTCCGTCCTATGCGCCCGAGCTGCCCGCACGGGTCAAGCAGGGCAACTACGTCTGGCCCACGGTGTTCGCCGACGTCGACAACCGCATGAAGATCGCGCAGGAAGAGATCTTCGGCCCCGTGGCCTGCCTGATCCCGTTCAAGGACGAGGCCGATGCCATTGCCAAGGCCAACGACATCGAGTATGGCCTGTCGAGCTACGTCTGGAGCGAGAACATCGGCCGCGCGCACCGCGTGGCCGCCGCCATCGAGGCCGGCATGTGCTTCGTCAACAGCCAGAACGTGCGCGACCTGCGCCAGCCCTTTGGCGGTACCAAGGCGTCGGGCACGGGGCGCGAAGGCGGCACCTGGAGCTACGAGGTGTTCCTGGAGCCCAAGAACGTCGCGGTGTCCATGGGCTCGCACCCCATCCCGCGCTGGGGCGCATGACGAAAGAACCGATATGACAGACAACATCAGAAATCCGTATGTCAATCGAGGGCCCCGCATGCTGACTTTGCGCTTGTCGAAGGACCTCGAGGCCGAGTTTCTCCACTGTTGCGAGCGCCGCGGACTGACCAAGACCGAGGCGGCGCAGACCGGCCTGCGCAAGCTGCTGGTGGCTGAAAAGGCGCCGTTGCCCATGCCGGGGACGATCCGCTGGCCAAGTGGATCGGTGGGGTCAAAGGTGGCCCCGGCACCGACGAGCTCATGCGCTTGACCCGCGGCGACGACTGGAACCGACCGTGACCCCGGTGGACACCAATGTCATCATCGATGTGCTCAGGGCCGGTCCGGCGTGGCTGCCCTGCTCGTCCCGGCAATTGATGCTGGCGCGCGGCGCAGGCCCGTTGGGCATCAACCCTGTCGTGCGCGCCGAGCCGAACGTTCACGAGGAAGCGGCGCACACGGTTGATGCCATGCCGGATGACGTGGGTTTTGCGGTGCTGGGATCGAACCGTGAATCCGCGCGCCTGGCGGCTGCGGCTTTTCGCCAGGACCGGCAACGCGGTGGCGCCCGGTCCGGGCTGCTACCCGATTTTTTCATCGGCGCGCAAGTCCTGGCGCCAAGCTGGCGGTTGCTCACGCGCGATGCCGCGCGCTACCGCACCTGTTTCCCCGAACTTGAACTGATTTTCCCCTGAGTGGCTGAAGGAGACTCACCATGGGCCAACTCGCCCTCGCCGCCAAGATCACTCACGTGCCCAGCATGGTCCTGAGCGAGCTGCCGGGCGCTCGCCACGGGACGCGCCAGGACGCCATCGACGGCCATCGCGAGATCGGCCGGCGCTGCCGCGAACTGGGGGTGGACACGCTGGTTGTGTTCGACACCCACTGGCTGGTCAACGCCGCCTACCACCTCAACTGCGCGCCGCGCTGGCAGGGCAGCTACACCAGCAACGAGCTGCCGCACTTCATCAGCAACATGACCTATGGGTTCAATGGCAACCCCGAACTCGGGCGGCTGCTGGCCCGGGTCTGCAACGAGCAGGGTGTCGAGACGCTGGCACACGACGCCACCTCGCTGCAGCCCGAGTACGGCACCCTGGTGCCGATGCGCTACATGAACGAGGACGAGCATTTCAAGGTCGTCTCGGTGTCGGCGCTGTGCACCAGTCATTATCTTCATGACTCCGCGCGCCTGGGCTGGGCCATGCGCGCTGCAGTGGAGCAGCACTACGACGGCAGGGTCGCCTTCCTGGCCAGCGGCTCGCTTTCGCATCGCTTTGCGCAAAACGGCCTGGCGCCCGAATTCGCCTTCAGGATCTGGAGCCCGTTCCTGGAGCGCCTGGACCACGAGGTGATCCGGATGTGGCAGGGCGGGGAATGGCGCGATTTTTGTGCCATGCTGCCCGAGTACGCCACCAAGGGGCACGGTGAAGGCATGATGCACGATACGGCCATGCTGCTGGGCGCTCTGGGCTGGTCGGCCTACGATGGCCAGGCGGAGGTCGTGACGCCGTACTTCGCAGCCTCGGGCACCGGGCAGATCAACGCCGTGTTTCCGGTGACCAGGCAGGACGGCAGCGCGGTGCCGCCGCCCGAGGCCTCGCGCGCGACCAGCCATCGGGCTTTTTCGCGTATCTGAAACAGCCGGACATCCGTACGCAGAGGACGCAGGGATTTCGCAGAGGACGCAAAAGATTCAAGAAATGCGAATGGGATTTTTCTGCGTTCTCCGCGCAACTTTTGCGTCCTCTGCGTATGGAAGTTCTTGAGCGATTGATCGATTCACTGACATGCCTCATCTCGTCATCCTGTACTCCGGCAACCTCGATGCCATCGTCGACATGCCCCGACTGTGCCGCGAAGCCGCCGACGCCATGCTGGCGGTGCGCGACGAAGCGGGCGCCCAGGTGTTCCCGACCGGCGGCACGCGCGTGCTGGCGTATCCGGCGCCGCACCACGCGCTGGCCGATGGCGGCGCGGCGGGGCGCGCCGCCGGCGCCGGCAAGACCGGCATCAGCGGCAGCGACCCGGGCGAATACGCCTTCATGTACGCCAACCTGCGCATGGCGCGCGGGCGCAGCGCGGCGACCCAGCAGGCCGCGGGCGAGGCGATCACGCAGGCGCTGCGCGCGCGCCTCGATCCGCTGATGGCCACGCGCCACATCGGCCTGACGGTGCAGGTGGACGAGGGGCCCGAGGTCTACGACGCCAGGCACAGCACCCTGCACCCCCTGTTCAGGAAGCCCTGATCGTGCTGGCGGACGGGCAGATCCGGCTGCTGGCCGCGGAGCTGCACGCCAGCCAGCAGTCGCGCGTGCCGGTCGAGCAGTTCTCCCGGCGCTTCCCGGGCATGACGATCGAGGACGGCTACCGCGTCAGCCGCGCCTGGGTGGCGCTGCAGCAGGCCGAGGGCCGGCAGGTGATCGGCCACAAGATCGGGCTCACGTCCCGCGCCATGCAGATCTCCAGCCAGATCGACGAGCCCGACTACGGCACGCTGCTGGACAGCATGCTCTACACCTGCGTGCCGGGGCGGGTGCTCGCGATCCCGATCGATCGCTTCATCGCGCCGCGCGTCGAGGTCGAACTGGCCTTCGTCCTGAAGTCCGCGCTCGAAGGGCCGGGCATCGACGTCGAGCAGGTGCTGGCCGCGACCGACCACGTCACTCCCGCCATCGAGATCATCGACGCGCGCATCGAACAGTTCGACCGCCACACGCGGGCCATGCGCAAGGTCTTCGACACCATCGCCGACAATGCCGCCAACGCCGGCGTCGTCATCGGTGCCGGCCGTGCCGATGCGCGCGCCATCGACCGCCCCTGGGTCGGCGCCATCCTGCGCCAGAATGGCGTGGTCGAGGAAACGGGCCTGGCCGCCGGGGTGCAGGGCGACCCGGCCGTCGGTGTCGCCTGGCTCGCCAACAAGCTCGCGCCCTGGGGCGAGTCGCTGCGCGCCGGCCAGATCGTGCTGGCCGGCTCGTTCACGCGGCCCGTCGCCGCCCGGCAGGGCGACGTGTTCGAGGCCGACTACGGGCCCCTCGGCAAGCTGCAATTCCAATTCACCTGAGCGCCATGCGAACCCCGACCAATCCCTTCAAGCAGGCGCTGCTGGACAAGCGCCGCCAGATCGGCTTCTGGCTGAACCTCCCCAACACCACCGTGGCCGAGATCGCTGCCGGCGCCGGCTTCGACTGGCTGCTGATCGACGGCGAGCACACCGACCACAGCCTGCAGACCATCCTGCACCAGTTGCAGACCATCGCCGCCTACCCGCAGACCCATGCCATCGCGCGCCTGCCCATGGCCCACGGCCATGTCGGCGAGATGCTGATCAAGCAATACCTCGACCTGGGCGTGCAGACCCTGCTGCTGCCGATGGTCGACACGCCTGAGCAGGCGGCGGCGATCGTGCGCGCCGCGCGCTATCCGGGCGCGGGCGGCGCCGGCGGCATTCGCGGGATGGCCGGGGGGCGCGCGGCGCGCTGGGGCCGCTGGCCGCAGTACGCGCACGAGGCCAACGATCGCCTATGCATCCTGGTGCAGGCCGAAACGCGCGCCGCCCTGGACAACCTGGAGGCGATCGCGGCGGTGGACGGCGTGGACGGCATCTTCATCGGCCCGGCCGACCTGTCGGCTTCCATGGGCCACCGCGGCAACCCGGCCCATCCCGAGATGCAGGCCATCATGGAAGACGCCACCCGCCGCATCGTGCGCGCCGGCAAGGCGGCCGGCAACCTGTCGCCCGATGCGGCGACGGCGCAGCGCTACCTGGACTGGGGTGCGACCTTCGTGGCCGTAGGGCTGGACACCAACGTGCTGGCGCGCGAGACGGGTGCGCTGGCCAGCCGCTTCAAGTCCTGAATCGCACCGCGGCTGCGGGAATTCCAGGCGCCGGGCTGGATCAGGAACACATGAAGCCCCTATTTTCCCCCTCGCTGCGGCTCGACCGGATGCAGTCCTCGCCCCTGTGGACGGGCGCGGGCTTCCGCAACCGCCATCCCATCCTGAAGGGCCTGCGCGACGCTTCGGCGTCCTTCCCGAGCTTGCGTGACGTGTTGCTGCCCAAGGGCGAGCGCCTGCCGCCGGGGCCGCTGCCGTCCTGCTCGCCGTTGGACGACTGGCTGCGTCCGGCCAGCAGCGGGCTGCGCGCGACCTGGCTGGGCCATTCGACGGTGCTGATCGAGATCGACGGCCGGCGCGTGCTGACGGACCCGGTCTGGGGCCTGCGCGCCTCGCCCATGCGCTGGGCCGGGCCGCGGCGCTTCCAGCCGGTGCCGGTGGCGCTGGACAAGCTGCCGCCGCTGGACGCGGTGCTGATCTCGCACGATCACTACGACCACCTCGACGCCTTCACCATCCGGCGCCTCGCGCGCCTGCAGCCCGAGGTGCCGTTCGTCACCGCGCTGGGTGTCGGTGCGCGGCTCGAGGCCTGGGGCGTGCCGAGCGGGCGCGTGTTCGAACTGGACTGGTGGCAAGGCTGGCAACTGCCGCGCGGCGAACTGGCCGTGCACGCGGCGCCGTCACAGCATTTTTCGGGGCGTGGACTCCAGGATCGCAATCACACGCTGTGGTCGTCGCTGGTGATCGAGTCGCCGCGTCACCGCGTGTTCTTCAGCGGCGACACCGGCCTGACGACCGAATACGGGGCGATCCGCGCGCGCTTCGGCGCCTTCGACCTGGTGCTGCTCGAGGTTGGCGCCTTCCACCCGGCCTGGGGCGACATGCACCTGGGGCCGCGGCACGCGCTGGAAGCGCTCGAGCTGCTCGGCGGCGGCGCCTTCCTGCCGGTGCACTGGGGCACGTTTGCCCTGGCCTTGCACGACTGGGACCAGCCGGTCGAGACGCTGCTGACGCTGCCGCTGCCGGAACGCGCGCAACTGCTGCTGCCGCGCCTGGGCCAGGCGGTGGAGCCGGCGCACGGCTCCGCGCCCGAGCCCTGGTGGCGTGCGGCGGGGCGATCCGCCCCGGAAATTCCGGCCGTGGCCGGGCCCGGGCCGGCTCCGCATCCAGCCACCGCGCAGGCGCCCGCCGCGTCCTGGCCGCTGGACTGAGGAAGACCATCATCGCGCCGGCACCGGCGGGGCTGGTTAAGCTTGCGGTGACATCAGGACGCCAAGCGAAGGAGGCCAGGATGAGCACGACCTACGTTCCCCCCAGGGTCTGGCACTGGGAGCCCAAGGAAGACAACAGGTTCGCCAGCATCAACCGGCCCACGGCGGGCGCGCGCTTCGAGCGGGAGCTGCCGGTCGGCCGCCACCCGCTGCAGCTTTATTCGCAGGGCACGCCCAACGGACAGAAGGTGACCATCCTGCTGGAGGAGCTGCTGCAAAAGGGCATCCAGGGCGCCGAGTACGACGCCTGGCTGATCGACATCGGCGCGGGTGACCAGTTCGGCAGCGGCTTCGTCGCCGTCAACCCCAACTCCAAGATCCCGGCACTGGTCGATCGCAGCGGGGAGCCCGCGATCCCGCTGTTCGAGTCGGGCGCCATCCTGCTGTACCTGGCCGAGAAGTTCGGCGCCTTCGCCCCCACGGCCCCGGCAGCGCGCGCGGCCTGCCTGTCCTGGCTGTTCTGGCAGGTCGGCGCGGCGCCCTACCTGGGTGGCGGCTTCGGGCACTTCTACGCCTACGCCCACGAGAAGCAGCAATACCCCATCGACCGCTTCACCATGGAGGTGAAGCGCCAGCTCGACCTGCTCGACCGGCAACTGGGGCGGCACGAATACGTGGCCGGCGGCGACTACACCATCGCCGACATCGCGATCTGGCCCTGGTACGGCGCGCTGGTGGTGAACGAGGCCTATGGCGCGGCCGAGTTCCTGGACGCTGCCTCGTACAAGAACGTGCTGCGCTGGCAACGGCAGCTAGCGGCACGCCCGGCCGTGCGGCGCGGCCGGCTGGTGAATCGGCGCAGCAGCGGCCTGGCCGAGCGTCATGATTCCAGTGACTTCGACGCCATCCTCAAGGAGGGCGCGGCGTGAGCCTGGTCGAGGCATGCCACCCCGACGAGCGCGCCGCGCGCCTGCAATTGGCCGCCTGCTACCGCGTGTTCGCGCTGCTCGGCTGGACCGAGATGATCTACAACCACATCACCCTGCGCGTGCCCGAAAGCGCCACGGGGGGCGAGAAGCACTTTCTCATCAACCCCTTCGGCCTGCACTACAGCGAGGTGATGGCCAGCAACCTGGTCAAGATCAACCTGGCCGGTGACATCCTGAGCGAATCCCACTACCCGATCAACCCGGCCGGCTACGTGCTGCACGGTTGCATCCACGACGGCGTGCCGGGCGCGCACTGCGTCATGCACACGCACACCACCGCCGGCGTGGCGGTGGCTTCGCTGGCCAGCGGGCTCTCGCAAAGCAATTTCTACAGCGCGCAACTGCACGGCATGGTCGCCTATCACGACTTCGAGGGCATCACCATCCGCGCCGACGAGGGACCGCGCGTGGTGCAGAGCATCGGAGATCGCAAGGCCGTCATCCTGCGCAACCACGGCCTGCTGTCCTGGGCGCCGACGCTGCCGCATGCCTTTGCCGTGCTCTGGACGCTGCAGCGCGCCTGCGAAATCCAGCTTGCCACGCAAAGCATGGGCGCGCCGCTGCCGGTGCCCGAGGACATTGCGGCACGCTGCACGCGCGACTCGTTTCAGTTCAGTCTGGACGGCGGCGCCGGGCAGGACGTGTTCGATGCCCTGGTGCGGCAGGTCGACCGCATCGACAGCAGCTGGCGGCAATAGCCGCCGCGCGGGTTGACGCCGACATCAAGACGGATTCGGATTGGATGCGTTCCAGCGCCGCGCAACCGGCCGTCATGGTCACGCCGACCCTCAAGGACTTCCGCGGGCCCCTGGCCGAGCCGCTGCGCCGCCGCGCCGACGCTGTACGCGGCCGAGCCAGCGGCCACACATATGCACAGACGCCCTGGTGCACAGACGCCCTGGTGGTCGATTGCCGTGTTCTGGCGGGGGCGCCGTTGCAGGAGTCCTGGCAGGATGAGGCGCGGCCCCGCATCGCTGGGCGCCGGCTGTGTGCCCTCCAGTGGCTCGCCAACGCGCTCTGCAGTGTGGCGCTCAGGAGAGCGCGTCAGGGTGCCATCGTTGCCGCGCACGAAGGCTTGGTTCGGTGGCAGGAACTGGCCGTCGAATCGAGCGGGATCGATGCCGCGCGGGCTCATGCCCTGGCGCGGCGCGACCCGCCCAGCGCCTGCGACGCCAGCGGCTCTTGGCTGGCGGCCAGGCTGAAGTGCCCACGGGTCACCTTCAACGAAGCGCTGGCGCAGGTGGCACAGCAACACCTGACTGCGCTGGATCGATGAGCTCATTTGGCGCCGACAGGCTGGCATCAATCAGAATGACCATCAGTATGGAGGTTGTTCGCGTTTTGTAGGCGGGCGTCACAGAGCAGCATGACTCAAGAAATCTGCATTTACGGTGCCGGCGCCATCGGCGGCTGGCTGGGCGCGCGGCTGGCGGCACAGGGGGCGCGAGTCAGTGCGGTGGCACGCGGTGCCACGCTGGCGGCGCTGCGTGCGCGGGGCCTCACACTGCGCGAGACGGGCGAGCGCGGCGCGCAGGCCGAACGCGCGTTCGCCGTGCAGGCCAGCGACCTGCCGGCGGATCTGGGCGTGCAGGACCTGGTGATCGTGGCCGTCAAGGCGCCCGCGATGGCCGAGGTGGCGCGCCACATCACGCCGCTGCTGGGGCCGGACACCACGGTGTTGACGGCGATGAACGGCGTGCCCTGGTGGTTCCTGCAGGGCTTTGGCGGACCGCACGCCGGCGCCCGGCTGGAGTCGGTCGACCCGGGCGGCGCGATCGCCCAGGCCATCGACGCGCGCCGCGTGATCGGCGGCGTGGTGCACGCGAGCTGCTCGGTGGACGAGCCGGGCGTGATCCGGCGCCACTTCGGCAACGGGCTGATCGTGGGCGAGCCGGCCGGCGGCGACACGCCGCGCCTGCAGGCGCTGGCCGCGCTGCTGCGGCAGGCGGGCTTCGACACCACGGTGTCGCCGCAGATCCAGAAGGACGTCTGGTACAAGCTGTGGGGCAACATGACGATCAACCCGATCAGCGCCTTCACCGGCGCCACCGCCGACCGTATCCTCGATGATGAACTGGCGCGCGGCTTCGTCAGCGCCGTGATGCTGGAGGCGCGCGAGATCGGCGCGCGCATCGGCGTGCCGATCGAGCAGACGCCCGAGGACCGCCACCAGGTGACGCGCAAGCTGGGCGCCTTCACGCCCTCGATGCTGCAGGACGTGCGCGCGGGTCGACCAGTCGAGCTGGACGCGCTGGTCGCCTCGGTGCGCGAGCTGGGCCAACTCACGGGCGTCGCCACCCCGTTCACCGACGCGCTGCTGGGGCTGGCGCGCCTGCATGCGCGCGTGCATGGACTGTACCCGGCCTGACGACCGGCGGCGACCGGAGGTGGCCGCATGACCGCGCCGGCGCGCGCGCTGAGCACCCTGGCCTTTGCCACGCTGGTGACGATCGCCCTGATGATGGCCGCCAACCACGTGGCCGCACGCCTGGCGTTCGACAGCGGGGCCGACGTCATGACGGCGGTGGCCGTGCGCAGCGGCGTCACGGGCCTCGCCACCGCGCTGCTGCTGGTCGTGCAGGGCGTGTCGCTGGCGCTGAACGCACGCCAGTGGCGTGCCCTGCTGGCGATCGGCCTGCTGATCGGCGTGCAAAGCCTGTGGCTGTACTCGGCCGTGGCGCGCCTGCCGGTGGCGCTGGCATTGCTGGCCTTCAACACCTACCCGCTGTGCACGGCGCTGTGGGCGCGCGTGCTGGTGGGCCAGCGCCTCGAGCCGCGCCTGCTGCTGGCGATGGGGCTGCTGCTGGCCGGCCTGGCGCTGGCGCTCGACGTGCTGGGCGCGAGCTCGGGCCTGGGCCTGGCGGGACAATGGCGACGCATCGGCGCCGGCGTGGCGTTTGCCCTGGGGGCGGCGCTCACCTTCGGCCTGGCCCTGGTCCTGACCCAGCACGGCGCAGGTGACGTCGACGGGCGCCTGCGCACCTGCGTCAGCATGGGTGTCGCCGCGGTCGTCGCGCTCCTCGTCGTGGCCAGCCGCGGCGGCTTCCACTGGCCCGGCTCCGCCAGCGGCTGGTGGGGCCTGGCGCTGCTGACGCTGCTGTATGGCAGCGGCATCACCATTCTGCTGACCGTGCTGCCGCGCCTGGGCGTGGTCGGCAACACCGCGATCATGAACGTCGAGCCGGTGTTCGCCCTCGCGCTGGCGTGGGTGATCCTGGGCCAGACCATTGCCCCCGTGCAGGTGGCGGGCGCCCTGATCGTGGTCGGCAGCGTGCTCTGGCTCGGCCTGCGGCGCCGCTGAGATGGCCGCGGGCGATTACCATGCGGGCATTTCCCTCGCATTGGCGCCGCACCATGACCGATCCCCACGCACCGGACAGCGCTGGCCACGGCGACGAGGCTCTGGCCTTCGACGACGCCACCATCGCCACGCTGGAGGCGCTCGACACGGCCCTCGACGAGCTGCGCGAACACGATGACTCGATTCCGGAGTGGGAGTTCTGCGAGGGCTTCATGACGGCGCTGCTGTGCACGCGCCGCGAGATCGCGCAGGACGAGTGGCTGCCGGTGCTGCTCGGCGGTGACGGCGAGGAGAACGACGGCGTCGCGCCTTTCGCGAGCGCCGGACAGCGCACCCGCTTCCTGATGCACTGGCTGGCGCGCGAGTCCCAGGTGCGCACGGCGCTGCAGGCGCAGGTCGACGATCTGAGCGACCCGCGCGCGCTCGAACCGGCGGTGCTGGACTGGCGCGGCATGCTGGCCGCGCTGCCGCCCGAGGCCCTGGCCGAAGAGCCCGAGCCCGAGCCCGGCCCGGCGCCGTCGTATGGCCAGCTGTGGGCGATGGGCTTCCTGGCGGTCGTCGACATCTGGGACGGAGACTGGGCGCCGCCGCGCGACAAGGACATCGCGGCTGACATGGAGGACGCGCTGGGGTGCATCGCCGTGCTGACCGAGGACGACCACGCCACTCCCCGGTACAACCTGTTCGACGAGCAGGCGCCGCCGAGCGTCAGCGAGCAGCGCATGCACGACTTCGGCGAGGCCATCTTTGCCGCCTACGACCTGCACGCCATCGCGCGTGCGCTGGGCCCGCGCGTGCTGCCGGTGCTGCATCCGCCCAAGGTCGGCCGCAACGACCCTTGCCCCTGCGGCAGCGGCAAGAAGTACAAGAAGTGCTGCGGCGCCTGACCGGGGTCCTGCATCCTCTTCCACTGGCGGCGGGTCGGGGTGAGGACCTGCGCCGACGCGCATGCCACGCAACTGGAAAATGCACAGCGATCCGCCATTGATCGGTCGGCACTGGAGCCTGGTGTGGTCCTGAACTGGGTCTGGCTCGGCTTCTTCGCCAGCGCCATCGTGGTGGCGCTGGGTCAGACCGTGCTGGGCGACCTGGGCGCGCTGCCGCGCGTCATGACGGCGCTGTTCGATGCTGCCAAGACCGGCTTCGAGGTGGCGCTGGGCCTGACGGGCATGATGGCGCTGTGGCTCGGCTTCATGAAGATGGGCGAGCGCGCCGGCATGATCGACGCCTTCGCGCGTGCCGTGAATCCGGCCCTGCGCCAGCTTTTCCCGGGCGTGCCGGCGGGACATCCGGCGCAGGGCGCGATGACGCTCAACATCAGCGCCAACCTGCTGGGCCTGGACAACGCCGCCACGCCGCTCGGCCTGGCGGCGATGCAGGAACTGCAGACGCTCAACCCCGAGCCGGAAACCGCGACCGACGCACAGATCATGTTCCTGGTGCTGAACACCGCCGGGCTGACGCTGATCCCGACATCGGTGATCGCGATTCGCCAGACGCTCGCCGTCAAGCAGGGCCTCGCCGGCTTCAACGCCGCAGACATCTTCCTGCCGACGCTGCTGGTGACCGCGATCACCCTGGTGTGCGCCGTGCTGGCGGTGGCCTGGGTGCAGCGCATCAGCCTGCTGCGCGCCAGCCTGCTGGTCCCGCTGGCCGGCTTTGCCGCCGTGGTCGGATTGCTTGTCTGGTGGGTTTCGGGCCTGCCGGCCGAGCAGGCGGCGCAGTGGATGGGCGTGATCGGCGCCGGCTCCATCCTGGCCGTGGTGCTGCTGTTCACCGGCGCCGGGGCGCTGCGCCAGGTCAACGTGTACGACGCCTTCATCGACGGCGCGAAGGACGGCTTTCAGGTGGCCGTGCAGATCATTCCCTACCTGGTGGCGATGCTGTGCGCGATCGCGGTATTTCGCGCCGCCGGGCTGATGGACCTGTTGATGGGCAGCATTGCCTGGGCAGCGGCCTCGCTCGGCCTGCCGACCGATTTCCTGCCGGCGCTGCCGGTGGGGCTGATGAAGGTGCTGTCGGGCTCCGGCGCGCGCGGGCTGATGGTCGACGTCATGCAGACGCACGGCGTCGCGTCCTTCCCCGGCCAGCTTGCCGCCATCATCCAGGGTTCGACCGAGACCACCTTCTACGTGCTCGCGGTGTATTTCGGCAGCGTCGGCGTCAAGCACGTGCGCCACGCCCTGGCCTGCGCGCTGCTGGCCGATGCGGTGGGGCTGGTGGTGGCGGTGGGCGTGGGGTATGCGTTCTTCCACTGAAGCGGCACGCGGGAGATCCCCGTGGCGCCAGGCCTGGCTGGCGTGCGCGCTGGTGCTGCCCGCCTGCATGCAGTTGCCGCAAGGCCAGCCGGAGGCCGCGCCGCGCGACCGCGCCGCGCTGGCCCAGGCACTCGCAGCGCTGGCCCTGCACGAGCACGCGCTGATGGGTGGCGCCCGGATCGATGCCGGCGGCGGATTGATCCGCGGCGGGCTCGCCGAGGCCGAGCGCGACCCGGTTCGCGGCTCCGACCAGCCGGCCTGGCGGCGCGTGCAAGGCTACTGGCAGGCCGTGCCCGGCGACTGGCCCGAACGCATGGACGCCGGGTCGCAGGCCGAGCAGCGAGCCCGGATCGTCGACCAGCCGTGGTCGGCGGCGTTCATCAGCTACCTGATGCGAGCCGCAGGCCTGGGCAGCGCGGAGTTCCGGGCCTCGGCCAGCCATCACGACTACGTGCGCGCGGCCTTCGACGCCAGCGCCAGCGAGGCCGGAGGAGCGCCCACGCCCTATGCTTATCGGGCCTGCGACCTGGCCCGCACGGCGCCGCGCGTGGGCGACCTGCTGTGCAGCACGCGCGGCGCCGATGCGCGCCTCGACGACTTCGAGCAGGTGCGCGCGGCGCTGCCCGACGGCCCGCTGCAAATGCACTGCGAGCTCGTCGTGCGCCAGGACGGGGCGCATGTCGAGGCGGTGGGCGGCAACGTGCTGGACTCGGTGACACTGCGCCGCCTGGACCTGGTGGCGGATGGCTCGGGGCGGCTCTGGCCGGCCTACCTGCAGTCCGCGCAGCGCGCCCAGGCCGAGTTCGAGGAGTCAGCGCCTGCCGAAGGTCTGGCGCAGGCCCTGCTGCCCGACACCTACCTGAACCGTCGGCCCTGGAGCGTGCTGCTGCAACTGCGGGAGCGCCCGGCGACGCAGACGCTCGATCCGGCGCAGGCCGGCTGCGGCTGAGTCACCCTGAATCCGGCAGTCGACCGCTGATCATCGTCTTCAAACCCGCATGCATATGGGCCTCGACTGCCCTGATGACGTTCACCTCTTGGATGAGGGCGCCATGTGCCCGCCAGCACCGCCCTCGGCGCACCATGCGGTGTTGCTCGTCGTGGCGCACACCAGTGCGCGGCCTCCTCGCGTCTTGCCTGGCACGCCGAGGGCGGCACTGGCGGACGCATCCAACTGCCGGATTTGGGGTCATTCGAGCATCCAGCCAGCCATGGCGCGACGGGGTGTCTGCGCGGGCGTGCGCCGATGGCCGCGTCGATCCCGTGACATGACTTTCGGCACTGGCATTTCCGCGGCCCGCGGTCTACCCTTGGGTCATCCGCTGTCACGGTTGACCATCCGGGAGGCGCGCCATGGTCTTGCGCGATTCGTCACGATGGGCGTGGGCGCGGCCATTGCGCGGCCGCGGGGGATGGCTGGCGCTCGCCGGCCTGGCCCTGCCCGCCTGGGCCGGGTCGGGCGGCCTCTGCGCGGACGCCGCACGGCAGCCGAGTCCGCCCCTGGCGCAAGAGCTCGCGGCCATCGCGCTGCGCGAACATGCGCTGATGGGAGGCGCCCTGATCGACGCCGGCGGCGGCCTGATCCACCAGGGCCTGGCCGAGGTCGAACGCGAACGTGCAGTGGGCTCCGACCGCTCGACCTGGCGGCGCGTGCTCGGCTACTGGCGGGCCACGCCCGATGCCGGGCCGCTGGGCGTGGCGGGCGGCTCGGCGCTGCAACAGCGCGCAAACATCGTCGACCGGCCCTGGTCGGCCGCCTTCATCAGTCACGTGATGCGCACGGCCGGCCTGGGCCGTGCCGAGTTCCGTGCCTCGGCCAGCCACCACGACTACGTGCGCGCGGCCTTTGCCAGCGCCCGCGACGAGATGCGCGGCGCAGACACGCGCTACGCCTACCGCGCCTGCGACCTGGCCGCGACGGCGCCGCGCGTGGGCGACCTGCTGTGCGCCACGCGCGAGGGCGACGCGCGCTTCGACACCTTCGAGCAGGTGGCGGTGGCGTTGCGCGCGGGACCGCTGCAAATGCACTGCGAGCTCGTGGTGCACCAGGACAGCAGCGGGATCGCGGCGATCGGTGGCAACGTGGTGCAGTCGGTCACGCTGCGCCGCATGGGCCTGGAGGCGGACGGCTCGGGCCGCCTGTGGACGGCCTATCTCGAGTCCGAGCACCGCCGCGAGGCCGTGGTGGCGCGCCTCACCCCTGCCGCGGGCCAGGCGCAGGCGCTGCTGCCCGACACCTACCTGAACCGCCGGCCCTGGAGCGTGCTGCTGCAACTGCGGGAGGGCCAGCCCGCTCTCGCCCACGAAGATCGAACGAATTGCTGCGCGGCCCTGCCGTAGGCGACGCGCATGGGGCGCGACGCCGGGTCGGCCGGTTAGCCCCAGCCGCCAGGGGAGCCGCGAGTCGCGGATCCGATCCCGGCGCATGGGGCGCAGCCGCGCCCGTTTTCATTCATCTTCGGCACGCAGCGACCACTGCATGTCAATGTCGTACGGCACGCCGGCGAAGATGCAGTTCCCGCTGAACGAGCCCTCCAGCACCGAGGCGTCCTGGCCGTAGGAGAGAAAGGCGCCCGCCCCATCGGCAGCCCGGCGATCGGGACAGTAGTTGCTCAACGGGATGTTGGAATGAGGCAAGGGATAAGGGGTGATGTTGTTGCTGAAGCCCAGCGCTTCGAGCCAGAACCTGCCGGCAAAATCCGGGCCCTGGGGCCGTATGGGGCCGAACACTTCCAACAGGGCCCCGATTTCGGCGTCCTGGCTTGATTGCGCGACCGTCCTGGTCCGCTCCGGGTCAAACTCGATCCGCGTCACCACCTCGTGCACCGTGCCGTGGCTCAGGCTGTAGTGCATCCGGTCGTCGGGCATGACGTCGTCGCGCTCGAGGCGGATGTCGCTGGCCGTGATGGTGATGGTGGTTTCGGCTTCGTCGTCCACCACGATGATCGTCCCGGAGATCGACCCGGTGTAGCTGGACGCGTCCTCGATCACCTTGATGTTCGACACCAGCAGCACCTTGCCGCCCAGGCTGGGCGCGTCGATTTCCACCGAGACCGCGTCCCGGGGCTCAGCCTGCCGGCTTCGTCAGGTCGGCCAGCACCTGCAGCAGCGCGCTGGCCGAGACCGGCTTGAACAGCACCGCCAGGCCGCTGGCGCGCACGCGCTGGATCGGCTCCGGTGCCGTTTCCCCGGTGACGATCAGGGTCGGCAGGAGCCGGGCGGAACCGGCGTATTCGGCGCGCAGGGCCAGTGCCAGCGCCAGGCCATCGACGCCTTCGGCCAGGCGCAGGTCGCAGATCAGGGCCTCGAAGGGGACACCGCGCGCCTGCGCCTGCGTGCAGAGTGCGCGTGCCGTGTCGGGGTCGCGGGCGCGCGCCAGGTGGACGCCGGCGTCCTGCATCACGACTTGCATGGCGCTCGCGATGTCGCCTTCGTCGTCGACCAGCAGCACGTGGCGCGGCAGCGGCTGCCGGCCCACCGGCGCCGGGTCGGGATCGGATTCGACCCATCCGGATTGGGGGCCGGGCAGCGCACCGGCCGCCGCCGCCAGCACCACGCGAAAGCAGCTGCCGCGTCCGGGCCGCGAGTGCAGCCGCACTTCGTGCTGCAGCAGGCGCGCCAGCCGTTGCACGATCGCCAGCCCCATGCCCAGGCCGCGCCGGCGATCGCGCCCCGGGTTGTCGAGCTGGTAGAACTCGCGGAAGATGGCGTCGTGGTCGTCCGCCTCGATGCCGATGCCGGTGTCGCACACGTCGATCCAGACCGCGGTGCCGCGGGCCCGCGCGACCACCAGCACGCCGCCCCGGGGCGTGTACTTGAGGGCGTTGTCCAGCAGGTTGGCCAAGAGGCGCTGCAGCAGCTGCGGGTCGGTCTGCACCCAGAGCGGCGTGGCGCGCAGGCGCAGCTGCAGGCCGCGCTCCTCGGCGAGCGGCACGAAGGTCTGGCTGAGCGCGCGCAGGACCGGGTTCAGCGGCGCGGCGATCTGGGTCGCGACCACCGCGCCGGCGTCCAGGCGCGACACGTCGAGCAGCGTGGTGAAGGAAATGCTCAGCGCGTCCACGGCGCGCATCAGCCGGGCCGCGTTGGCGCGCTGCGGGTGGTCGGCCAGGGCTTTTTCCAGCACCGCGCCAAACAGGGTGATCGCATGCATCGGCTGGCGCAGGTCGTGGCTGGCGGCGGCCAGGAAGCGCGTCTTCTCCTGGTCGGCCTGACGCGCGATCCACACCTGCTGCGCGAGTTGCTCGGCCAGCGCCTCCTTCTCGAAGCGCATGCGCAGCGCCTCGGTCATGAGCCGTGGCTGCTGGCGTCCGAAGTGCAGCACCAGGCCCAGGTTGACCACGACACAGGCCGCCATGAACAGGAACACGGGCTCGCGCTGCCAGAGCAGCGCTGCCACCAGCGCGGCGTTCATCGGCAGCACCCAGGCCAGCACCACCGACCAGACCTGGGTGGCGTAGATGGCAGCGCTGCTGGCGACCGTGATGACGATCACGGCCACGCCATGCTGCAGCGGGTCGCCCGCAGCCGGCAGCAGCCAGGTGCCCGCGCCCCAGGCCGCACCGTCGAAGGTCGAGAAGGCGGTGTAGCGCTGCGCCCAGCGCCTGCCGCGTCGGGCGCGCCCGGCGTCAGCCAGGTAGCGCCGTGACATTTGCTGGCCCGTCAGGTGCACGGCGATGCGCAGCGCCAGCCAGGCCAGCACCAGCGGGGACGGTGCCTGCCAGTAGTAGAAGGACGCCATGAAGGCGCTGAACAGGCTCTCCACCCAACGCGCGTCGCGGTCGGTGTGCGCCTGTACTTCGACCTGGGCGGCCAGCAGGCGTTCGGCGATCGCAGGGGGCTGCTGATCCATTCAGCGCAGCCGGCTGATGAGCTGGGCGCGCGAGCGCACGCCGAACAGGAGCAGCAGGGCCGAGACGTGGTTTTTCACCGTGCCTTCGGCCAGGTGCAGGCGCACGGCGATCTCCTGGTTGGAATGGCCGGTCAGCACCAGGTCGAGCAGTTGCGCCTGGCGCGACGTCAGCTGCAGCCGCTCGCCGGCATTGGTGTGCACCACGCGCCCGCTCCCGGTCGCCTCGGCGCTGCCGAGCGCCGCGGTGCCGCCGATCCTGTGGCGGGCCAGCGCCTGGACGTATTCGACCACCTCGGCCATCTGCCCGGATTTGCTCAGGTAGGCCACGGCCCCGGCGGCGATGGCGTCGCGCACCAGGCCCGGGTCATTGTCGCCCGACAGCGCGACCACCCGCGCATCGGGAAAGCGCGCCAGGAATTCGCGCAGGCCCGACAGGCCGTGCGCATCGGGCAGGTGCAGGTCGAGCAGCACCAGGGCGATCGACGCCTCGCGTGCGCCATACAGGCGCAGCGCCTGGGCCAGCGAGCTGGCTTCCAGCACCGCGGGCGCACCCGCGCCCGCCTGCGCGGCGAGCAGCGTGCTCAGCCCCAGACGCACCAGTTCATGGTCGTCGACGATCAGGACCGCGTCGCGCGCATCGGCATCGGAGGTCGGCATGGCCGCATGGTAGGGGCACCGGGCCGCGTCGTGAAGTGCGCAAAGTCATGGTGGCGCCTGGCGCAGGGCCAGCGCCCGGGCGTACAGCGCGTTGCGCGCCTCGCCGGTGATTTCGGCGGCCAGCCGCACCGCGCTCTTGAGCGGCAGCTCGGACAGCAGCAGCCGCAGCAGCCGCTCGGCGTCGTCGGCGTCGTCCGCCTCGGCCGCAGGGTGCAGGACCAGCACGAACTCGCCGCGCTGGCGCTGCGCATCGGCGGCCAGCCACGCCGGCAACCCGGAGCAGGTCAGGGTCGCGATCTGCTCGTGCTGTTTGGTCAGTTCGCGCGCCACGGTGAGCGGGCGCGCGCCGAGCGCCGCCAGCGCCAGCGCCAACTCGGCGATGCGGTGTGGCGCTTCCAGCAGCACCACGGCGCGCGCTTCGGCCGCCAGCGCCGCCACCGCCGCCTGACGCTCTCCGGCGCGCGCTGGCAGGAAGCCGCGAAACACGAACTGGCCGTCGCCCGCCAGCCCGGCCACGCTCACCGCCGCGACCACGCTGCTGGCGCCGGGCAGTGGCACCACGCGCAGGCCGGCGGCCGCGCAGGCGGCCACCAGGCGCGCGCCCGGGTCGCTCACCGCCGGCGTGCCGGCATCGCTCGCGTAGGCGATGCGCTCGCCGCGCTGCAGGCGCGCGAGCACGGCCGCGCTTGCTTCGCGCTCGTTGTGCTGGTGCAGCGCCAGCAAGGGCTTGCCGTCGATGCCGTAGGCGCGCAGCAGTTGCCCGGTGTGGCGCGTGTCCTCGCAGGCGACGGCGTCGGCCAGCGCCAGCACATGCAGCGCGCGCAGCGTGATGTCGGCCAGGTTGCCGATCGGCGTGGCCACGACGTACAGGGCCCCGGCCGGATAATGCTGCGCGCCGGCCGCTTGCCGCGCGGCTGCCAGCGCAGCGCGAAAGTCGGCCTGGCCCATGGAGGTGGACTCGGACATGTGGGGAATGGCGGGATCGTGGGCTGGATGAACTGGAAGCAGGCGCTCGGCGCCAGCACCCGGGTGCGCGGCGCGGCGGCCGAGGACCTGGCGCTGGCGCACCTGCTGCGCGCCGGCCTGCGCCTGGTCGAGCGCAATTATCGAACGCCCGGCCGCGGCGGCGGCGAGATCGACCTGATCCTGCGCGAGGCCGACGGCACCCTGGTGTTCGTCGAAGTGCGCGCCCGCGCCAGTGCGACCCGGGGCGGCGCCGCGGCCAGCGTCGCAGCGGTCAAGCAGCGGCGCATCGTGCTGGCGGCGCGCCACTACCTGCTGCGGCTGCCGGCCCCGCCACCCTGCCGCTTCGACGTCGTCGCGATCGAAGGCGCGCGCGTGCAGTGGTTGCGCGCGGCCTTTGATGCGAATTGAAACCGCTTGCCCCGTGTTGCATTTCCCGCGCGCTGCTATGATTGCTATCAATGCAAGAGCAGCGGATTCACCAGCATTTCATCGACAGCGCCGACCTCGCCTATCAGTGGGCCGAGGTGCTGGCGCACCCGATCGCTGCCGCCACCCAGGCGCTGCTGGCCTGCGTGACCGGTGGTGGCAAGGTGCTGGTGTGTGGCGACGGGGCGTCGGTGGCGCTGGCGCAGTACGGCACGGCGCTGCTGGTGGCCGGGTTCCAGCGACCGCGGCCCGAGCTGCCGGCGCTGGCCCTGGGCTGTGACGCCACCACCTGGGGGGCCCTGGCGCGCCAGGGCGACGGCAGCGACGCGCTGGCCGCGCAGGTGCGCGCCCTGGGCGGCCCGGGCGACGTGCTGCTGGTGTTGACGGCCGGCGGCGTGGCACCGGGCCTGCGGCGTGCGATCGAGGCCGCGCACGAACGCGACATGGGCGTGGTGGCACTGACCGGCGGTGCCAACGGGCTGGAGCGCCTGCTGCGCGACACCGATGTGCCGGTGTGCGTGCCCGGTGACAGCGCGGCTCACGCGCGCGAGGCGCACCTGCTGACGCTGCACGGCCTGTGCAACGAACTGGATCGACAACTGCTGGGCGACGAGGAGAGCATCGCATGACATCCGTGTTGAATCGATGGACTGCCATCCTGGGGCTGGCGGTGGCCGCCGCCAGCCTGGGCGGGTGCGCAGCGGCGGTGGTGGGTGGCGCCGCCGTGGCCGGCGGCGTGGTGGCGACCGACCGGCGCAGCCCGAACACCCAGGTGGCGGACCAGACCATCGAGCTGCGTGCCTCGAGCCGGGTCAACGACGCCCTGGGCGAACGGCGTGGCCACATCAACATCACCAGCTACTACCGCAAGGTGCTGCTGACCGGCGAGGTGGCGACCACCGAGGATCGCCAGCGCGCCTACGCCGCCGTAGCGGGCACGCCGGACGTGGTGGGGGTGATCGACGAACTGGCCGTGCTGCCCGAATCCAGCCTGTCCCAGCGCGCCAACGACACCTACCTCACGGGACGCGTCAAGGCCGGGCTGCTGGATGCCAACGGCGTGCCGGCCAACAGCATCAAGGTGCTGACCGAGCGCGGCACCACCTACCTCATGGGGCGGTTGACTCCGCGCGAAGCCGACCTCGCCACCGAAGTCGCGCGCACCACCCCGGGCGTGCAGCGCGTGGTGCGCGTGATCGACTTCATCAGCGAGCAGGCGGCCCTGCATCCGAGCGACCCGACCGGCTCCACCCCCGCTCCGGCGCCGGTGTCATCGGTGCCGTCGGGCGGTGCCGGTGCTGCCGCGACCCCGGCCGCCGAGGGCGCGGTCACGCACCCGGTGACACCGCAGCCGGTCGAGGTGCAGCAGCCACCGATCCAGGTGCAGCCCTTGCCGCCGGCCAGCCGTTAGCCTGGTGCGCCCGCGGCGCAGGCGCGCCGCCCCCGAGCGGTGTCGCTCGGGGCACCCGGCGCGCCTTTTGCCGCCCACGCTCCTAGTCTTACTGTGTCATAGACGCAATCTTGCG
>NZ_DAOKZG010000011.1:0-70301 GCF_035325765.1 Ottowia sp. | reverse complement strand
CACGTGCTCGACCAGAAGGTGCACAACCTCAACCCCGACTACTTCTCCTACACCGTCAGCAAGCTGGCGCTGGCCGGCGCCGTCGCCCTGCAGGCGCAGGCGCTGGCGCCGCGCGTGCGCGTGTGCGGCCTGTCGCCCGGGCTGATGTACCTGAGCGGCCCGCAGACCGAGGACAACTTCGCCCGCGCCAGCCGCGTCAACCTGCTGCAGCGCGCCATCGACCCGGCCCAGGTCGCCCGCTGCGCCCTCTTCATCGCCGAGAACGACGCCCTCAACGGCACCACCCTGCAGGCCGACAACGGCCAGCACCTGGTGGCGCTGGACCGCGACGTCATGTTTGCCGTCGACGGCGCCGCCCGGGGGCCTGCCGCGTGACGTCCATGCTGCTGGCCTTTGCCGTGCTCGAGCCGCGCCTGGCGACCGACTGCCGCCTGCTCAGCCTGCGCCGCCACGAGGTGGCCGTGCGCATCGGCGTGCACGACTTCGAGCGCCAGGCGCCGCAGCGCCTGTGGTTCGACGTCGACCTGTGCGTGCGCCTGGACGACGCGCCGGCGGCGCAGGACGACATTGCCGACACCCTCGACTACGACTTCATCCGCGCGCTCATCGCCGGCGTCGTCGGCCGCCAGCACCACGAGCTGCAGGAAACCCTGTGCGATGCCGTGCTCGCCGGCGTGCTCGCCCACGCCAAGGTGCAGGCCGCGCGCGTGGCCACGCGCAAGCCCGACGTCTACCCCGACAGCGCCTCGGTCGGCGTCGAGCGCGTGGCCGTCAAGCCCTGGTAAGCCAGCCTCCACCCATGGCCAGTTCCACCCGACCCCCGCGCGGCCAGCAGTTGCTGCAGCTCACCGGCCTGCGCTTCGCCGCCAACCTCGGCATCCTCGACCACGAGCGGCGCGCCCCGCAGCCGATCCAGGTCGACGCCGAGCTCAACCTGGGCGACCAGCCGCTGCGCCCGCGCGACGACCACATCACCCACGTGCTCGACTACCGCAAGGTGCGCCAGATCATCATCGACGAATGCACCGCCGAGCACGTCAACCTGCTCGAGACCCTGATCGGCAAGCTGTGCCAGCGCCTGCTCGGCCTGCACGGCGTCCAGGGCGTGCGCGTCAAGATCACCAAGCTCGAGATCTTCGACGACTGCGAAGTCGCCATCCGCATGGAAGCCGGGCGCTGGTAGCGCCTACACTGCCGCGCTTCGAGGGCCGGCTGTCGCGCACGCGTCAAGCCGTCTTGCCAGCGCTCCACCCACTGCCTAGACTGTCGTGCAGGCGACGATTCAGGCAACGCTGAACACGCTCTTGTGATGGCGCGCGGCCCTGCAGGGGGGCGGGATGCAGGGCGCACGGGGGGGTTCAGCGTTGCCCAGGGTGGCCTTGCATCGAACCAGTCGCGTCGCCGGGTCCCCGTGTGGTGCCGGCACAGGTCAACCATAACGAGGAGACACGGTGGAAATCCTGTTTCAGCAAATCCTGAACGGACTCACGCTGGGCGGCATCTACAGCCTGGTGGCGCTGGGCCTCACGCTGGTGTTCGGCATCCTCGAGGTGCCCAACTTCGCGCACGGGGCGTTCTACATGGTCGGCGCCTTCGTGTCGTACCTGCTGATGACCTCGGTCGGCCTCAACTACTGGGTCGCCATGCTGGGCTCGGCGGTGGTGCTGGCGGGGCTGTCGGTGGTCGCCGAGCGGCTGGTGTTCAACCCCTTGCGCAATGCCTCGCTGCTGCACCCGATGGTGGCGGCGATCGGCCTGCTGCTGTTCATGGAAGCCAGTGCGCAGGCGCTCTGGGGCGCCGACTTCCGCCAGATGCCGGCGCCCTACGACGGCATCGTCAACATCCTGGGCGCCACAGCGCCGGTGCAGCGCCTGCTGATCATCGTCGGCGCCTTCGTGCTGATGCTGGCGCTGCACCTGTTCCTCACGCGCACCACGCTGGGCTCCAGCATCATCGCCATGGCGCAGAACCGCGAGGGCGCCGCGCTCATGGGCATCGACCCGACGCGCGTGTCCATGCTCACCTTCGCCATCTCGGGCGTGCTGGTGGCGGTGGCCGCGACCCTGTTCGCGCCGATCTCGCTGGTCTCGCCCTCGATGGGCAACCTGGTGGTGATGAAGGCCTTCGTCATCATCATCCTGGGGGGCATGGGCAGCATTCCGGGGGCCATCGTCGGCGGGCTGATCATCGGCTTCGCCGAGGCCTTCACCGCCTTCTACATCTCGACCGACTACAAGGACATCGGCGCCTTCCTGCTGCTGGTGGTCATCCTGTCGATCCGGCCAAGCGGCCTGTTTGGCCACGGGGGGCGCTGATCATGAAGATGCCTGGAGGACGCATTGGCTGGGGCCTGTTGTTCGTGGCGGGGCTGCTGTTCCCGCTGGTGGCGAGCAACGACTACCTGCTCACCGTGATGGCGACAGCCTACATCTTCGCCATCGCCACGCTCGGCCTGAACCTCATCACCGGCTACACCGGCCAGTACAACCTCGCGCACGCCGCCTTCATGGCCATCGGCGCCTACACCGTCGGCCTGCTCACGGTCGACTACGAATGGCCGTTCTGGCTCGCCTTCGTCGCCGGCGTGGTGCCGGTGCTGGTGGTCGGCATTCCGCTCGGTTGGCTGTCGCTGCGCCTGAAGGGGCACTATTTCGCCATCTTCACGCTCTGCCTCGGCTACATCATCTTCATCATCATCGAGAAGTGGGAAGCCCTGACGCACGGCGTGGTCGGCGTCATCGGCATCCCGGCGCCGGCCGGCATCCCCGACACGCCGCTGGCGGCCTACTACCTGGTGTTCGCCTTCCTCTGCCTGAGCGTGTGGCTGATGCTGCGCATCGTCAACTCGCTGCTCGGACGCACCTTCATGGCGATCCGCAACGGCGACGACCTGGCGCAGGCGCTGGGCATCCACCTGGCGCGTGTCAAGCTCCTGTCCTTCGTCATCTCCATCCTCTACGCCGGCCTGGCCGGCGGTCTGTACGCCGGCTTCGTGCGCTTCCTCAGCCCCGACATCGCCAGCGAACTGCACACCTTCGAGATGACCATGTACATGCTGGTTGGCGGCCTGGGCACGGTGCTCGGCCCGCTGCTGGGCGCCATCCTGGTGCCCTGGGTCACGCAGTACCTGCAATTCCTGGCCGACTTCCGCTTCATCATCTTCGGCCCGCTGCTGATCCTGATGGTCATCTTTGCGCCGCACGGCATCGTCGGCAGCTATCTCGAGCGCAAGGCGCGCCGCGCCGCGGCCGCGTCGCCTGCCGCGCCCGCACCTGCGGCCGGCGCCGGCAAGGAGGCCCCCCATGCTTAAGGTCGAACACCTCACCAAGCGCTTTGGCGGCAACGTCGCCGTCAACGACGTCAGCACCGTCGTCGAGCGCGGCAAGATCAACGCCATCATCGGCCCCAACGGCGCCGGCAAGACCACCTTCTTCAACCTCATCAGCGGCGTGCACAAGCCTTCCGCTGGCACGCTCACCTACGAGGGCGCCGATATCACCGACCTGCGGCCCGACGAGGTGGCCGTGCTCGGCATCGCGCGCACCTTCCAGGCCACCACGCTGTTCGACGTCGCCACCGTGCTCGACAACCTGATCGTCGGCCACCGCCTGCGCACGCGTTCGGGCATCCTGGACGTGATCCTCGGCTCGCAGCGCCTGAAGACCGAGGAGCGCGTGTGCCGCGAGAAGGCACGCGCCGCGCTCGACTTCGTCGGCTTGTCCCACATCGAGAACCGCCTGGCCGGCGACATCACGCAGGAGCAGCGCAAGCGCGTCGCCTTCGCGCTGGCGCTGGCCACCGAGCCCAGGCTGCTGCTGCTCGACGAACCCGCCGGCGGGGTCAACCCCGAGGAGACCTGGGGCCTGGCCGACCTCATCCGCAAGATGGTCGGCACCGGCCTGACGGTCTGCCTGATCGAGCACAAGATGGACATGATCATGAGCCTGGCCGACAAGATCCTGGTGCTCAACTTCGGCGAGAAGATCGCCGAGGGCACGCCGGACGAAATCCGCGCCAATCCGGCGGTGATCGACGCCTACCTGGGGGCCGAGCATGCTGACATTGACTGACCTCACCCTGTCGTACGGCAGCTTTCGCGCGCTCGAGGGCATCAGCCTGCACGCCGACTCGGGCGAACTGGTGGTACTGCTGGGCGCCAACGGCGCCGGCAAGAGCTCCACCTTCCGCGCCATCAGCGGCCTGCACAAGGCCGGCGGCAGCGCCCGCTTCGGCGGCGCCGAGCTGCTCGGCCTCAAGTCGGCCCAGGTCGTGCGCCATGGGGTCGTCCAGTGCCCCGAGGGGCGCAAGCTGTTCCCCATGATGTCGGTCGAGAAGAACCTGCTGCTGGGCGCCTACGTCTATGCCTCCGACAAGGCCGGCAACCAGCAGGCGCTGCAGCAGATCTACCAGACCTTCCCGATCCTGGCCGAGAAGCGCAACGATCCTGCCGGCTCGCTCAGCGGCGGCCAGCAGCAGATGGTGGCCATCGGTCGCGCCCTCATGGGGCGCCCCAAGTTGCTCATGCTCGACGAACCCTCGCTCGGCCTGGCGCCGCTGGTGGTCAAGCAGATGTTCGGGATCATCCAGGACATCAACCGCCGCGGCACCACCGTGCTGCTGGCCGAGCAGAACGCCTACGCCGCGCTCAAGATTTCCAACCGCGCCTACGTCATGGAGCGCGGCCGGATCGTCATGGAAGGCGACAGCAAGACCCTGCTGGGCGACGAGCGCATCCGCAAGGCCTACATCGGCGGTTGAGCTGCTTCCTGTTATTCCATGGAGACCGATCATGATGTTGACACGTCGAACCACCCTGGCCGCGGCGCTGACCCTGGCGCTGGCGGGCCTGGCGGCGACGCCTGCGGCCCGGGCGCAGCAGGAGGTCACGCTCGGCTATTCGGGCCCGCTGTCCGGAGGCGCCGCCTTGTACGGCAAGAACGTGCTCGAAGGCATCGAGATGGCGATCGGCGAGATCAACGCCGCCGGCCTGGACGTGGGCGGCAAGAAGGTCGTGCTCAAGGTCGTCGCGCTGGACGACCAGTACAACCCCAGCCAGACTGCCATCAACGCGCAGCGCCTGGTGCAGCAGAACAAGGCCGCGGTCATGCTGGTGCCGCATTCCGGCGGCATCTTTGCCGTCATGACGCGCAACCAGCAGCAGAAGCTGCTGTTGCTGGCCTACAGCAGCGTGCCGCGCATCACCGAGCAGCAGAACAGGCTCACCGTGCGCGTGACCGCGCCCTACACCGCCTACGTCGACGTCTTCGTCCGCTACGGCATCGACAAGCTGGGCAAGACCGGGGCCATGGCCGAGACCGACAGCGACTACGGCAAGGCCTGGTCCGCCGCGTTCCAGCCGGCCTGGGAAAAGGCCGGCGGCAAGATCGCCATCCACAACGCGCTCAGCTACAACAAGTCGGCCGACTTCTACGCCGGTGTCAGCCGCGTGCTGGCCGACAAGCCCGACGCCATCCTGATCGGCGGCCCCTCCGAGCCCACCGGCCTGGTGGTCAAGCAGGCGCGCGAACTGGGTTACAAGGGCGGCTTCATGCTGATCGACCAGGCCAAGCTGGAAGAGGTGCAGGCCATCACCGGCGGCTACCAGGCGCTGGAGGGATCGGTCGGCATCCTGCCGCTCGACGCCAACCCCAGCCCCGACGTCAAGGGCTTCGTCGAGCGCTACCAGAAGATCCACAAGGACAAGACGCCGACCTACGAGCAGGCGCTCAACTACATCAACGTCCATGCGCTCGCGCAGGCCATGAAGCTCGCCGGCAGCCCCAGCGACGCCAGCGCGATCCGCGCCCAGATGGATGCTGCCTACAAGGCCTTGCCAGCGGCCGTCAACTTCTTCGGCTACACCGGCGTCGACGCCGACGGCGGCACGCTGCTCAAGCCGCTGGTGGGCGTGGTCGAGGGCGGCAAGGTTCGCCAGCTCACCGTCGACTGAGGCGGCGCGCATCGGTCCGCGGCCCGCGCCGCGGCACATCAGGTTTCCACATCGTTTTGCTTACTGGAGGTCCACACCCATGACAATCACTCGACGCACCACCATCCTGGCCGGCCTGGTCGTTTCCGGCCTGACCTTCGCACCGCTCTCGGCGCAAGCCCAGGACGTGGTCAAGATCGGCTTTTCCGGTCCGCTCTCGGGCGGCGCCGCCTTCTACGGCAAGAACGTGCTGGACGGCATGAAGATGGCCGCCGACGAGATCAATGCCAAGGGCTTCGAGGTCGGCGGCAAGAAGGTGAACTTCGAGATCATCGGCCTGGACGACAAGTACAACCCGAGCGAGACCGCCATCAACGCGCAGCGCCTGGTGCAGCAGGACAAGATCGCCGCGATCGTGGTGCCCCACTCCGGCGGCATCTTTGCCGTGCAGACGCGCAACCAGCAGCAGAACCTGCTGCTGCTCGCCTATTCCAGCCTGCCCGAGATCACCGCGCGCGGCAACAAGCTGACGATCCAGTTGCCGCCCAACATCACCGACTACCTCAAGCCGTTCATCGGCTATTCGATGGGCAAGTTCGGCAAGAACCTGGCCGTGGCCGTGACCGATTCGGATTACGGCAAGGTCTGGGAAAAGACCTTCAAGCCAGCCTGGGAGCAGGCCGGCGGCAAGATCGTCGCCGACAACCCGCTCAGCTACAACAAGTCGGCCGATTTCTACAGTGGCGTCAGCAAGGTGCTGGCGGCCAAGCCCGACGTCATGCTGATCGGCGGCCCCTCCGAACCCACCGGCCTCGTGGTCAAGCAGGCGCGCGAGCTGGGCTTCAAGGGGGGCTTCCTGCTGATCGACCAGGCCAAGGCCGACGAGGTCGCCACCGTGGCCGGCGGCCTGGCGGCGCTCAACGGCACCATGGGCGTGCTGCCCACGATGGCGGACGAGAGCCCCGCCGCCGTCGAGTTCGTCAAGCGCGCCCAGCAGATCTACCCGGGCCGCATCATTGGCAGCGACTTCGCCATCCCCTACATCGGCGTCTACATGCTCACCGAGGCCATGAAGCTGGCGGGCAGCACCAGCGACGCGGCGGCCATTCGCGCCAAGGGCGGCGACGCCTACAAGGCCTTGCCCGAATCGGTCAACTTCCTGCTCTACAAGGGCATGAACGAAAACGGCCTCTCGCTCTTCGATGGGCGCGTCGCCGTGGTCGAGGACGGCAAGATTCGCGAAGTCAAGATCTCCGATTTCTGAGCACGGCGGCGCGCGCGCGAACGCCGCGGCCTGCCCAGTCGGGCGGGCCGCGCGCCCCGCGGCGCCACCGGCAACTGCAGGGCCAGACCATGAAAAAGGCAGACATCCTCAAGCAGCTCACCACGCCGATCGGCGGACCGGCGTTCACCCGGGGGCCGTTTCGCTTCTACAACCGCGAGTACTTCAACATCCTCTACCGCACCGACTACGACGCGCTGCGCGCCGTGGTGCCCGAGCCGCTCGAGATCGACGAACCGCTGGTGCGCTGGGAGGTCATGCGCATGCCCGACACCGAGGGCCTGGGCGATTACACCGAATGCGGCCAGGCGATCCAGGTGCGCCTCGGCCAGGAGAAGGGCGAATACCTGCACGCCATGTACCTGGACAACCTGCCGGCCCTCGCCTCGGGCCGCGAGGTCAGCGCCTATCCCAAGAAATGGGGCGCGCCGCGGCTCTATGTCGACTCCGACACCCTGGTCGGCACGCTCGACTACGGCACCCTGCGCGTGGCCACGGCCACCATGGGCTACAAGCACCGCCGGCTCGATCCCGAGCAGGCCAGGGCCGAGCTGTGCCTGCCGACCTTCATGCTCAAGCTGCTGTGGACCTACGACAGCCCCGAGCCGCGCGGCGAGCCGCGCATCGCCGAGCTGCTGCGCACCCAGATCACCGACATCACCATCAAGGGCGCCTGGAAGGGCCCGGCGCGGCTGCAGCTGTTCGAGCACGCCCTCGCGCCCATGGCCGACTTCCCGGTGCGCGAGATCGTCAGCGCCAGCCACATCCTGACCGACCTCACGCTGGCGCGCGCGAAGCGCTGCCACGACTACCTGGACGACGCGTCCTGAGGGGCGGGGAGGCGGCAAGCCATGAGCGACACCACCGCATCCGCGGCCATCCTGGACCGCTACCACGACACCTGCATCATCGGCGCCGGCGTGATCGGGGCCTCCTGGGCCGCGCTGTTCCTGGCCCATGGCCTGAACGTGGTCGTCCACGACCCGCAGCCCGACATCGAGCAGCGTGTGCATGACTTCCTGCGCAAAGCCGCGCCGACGCTGCGCGCGCTCGAGCTGC
Organism: Ottowia sp.; assembly: GCF_035325765.1. GTDB lineage: Bacteria > Pseudomonadota > Gammaproteobacteria > Burkholderiales > Burkholderiaceae_C > Ottowia. Next base: position 62,031 of record NZ_DAOKZG010000011.1, on the reverse strand, counting down.
CGCACGAGGGCCTCGAGAAGAACCTGCGCTTCGAGCCCGATCTCGCGCGCGCCGTGGCGGGCGCCGACCTGGTGCAGGAAAACGGCCCCGAGCGCAGCGAATGGAAGCAGCAGCTCTGGGCGCAAATCGAGCAGGCCGTGCCCAGGCATGCCTTGCTGCTGTCGTCCAGCTCGGCACGCATCGCCACCGAGCAGGGCCAGCTCATGCGGGACGCCAGCCGCCTGCTGGTCGGCCACCCGTTCAATCCGCCGCACCTGATCCCGTTGGTCGAGGTGGTGCCCGGCACGCGCACCGACCCCCAGGCCACCGCCGACGCGGTCGCCTTCTACCGCGCGCTTGGCAAGGAGCCGCGCGTGCTGCGCAAGGAGATGCGCGGCTTCGTGGCCAATCGCCTGCAGGGCGTGATCATGCGCGAGGCCTGCTACCTGGTGCAGCAGGGCGTGGTCACGATCGAGGAGCTGGACGACATCGTCACCAACTCCATCGGCCTGCGCTGGGCCGTCAACGGGCCGTTCAGCTCCTTCTACATGGGCGGCGGGCCGACCGGCTTTCGCGGCTACTTCAAGCAGTTCGGCCCCGGCATGAAGGTGAGCTGGGCCAACCCTTCGCCCATCGAGTACACGGACGCGGTGGCGCAGCTCATCATCGAGCAGGGCGACGCCGCCTATGGCGCCACCCCCATGGCGCAGATGGAGCGCCGGCGCGACGATACCCAGATCGCCCTGCTGCGCGCGCGCGCCGGCGTGACGGACGAGGGGGAGCGCGACGCCTAGCCCGCGCGCACGGACATCGGCGCATCCGCCACCCCGTCCGCGCCACCGCCGTTCAGCAGGAGACAAGCCATGGAACCCATCTTCGCAGGACTGAAGGTCATCGACTGCGGCAGCTTCATCGCCTCGCCCGTGGCGGCCACGCTGCTGGCCGACTATGGGGCCGACGTCATCAAGATCGAGCCGCCCGGCGGCGACACCTCGCGCATCCTGCCCAGCCTGCCGGGCATGCCCAAGGCCGGCGACCATCCCTACACCTGGATGCTCGACAACCGCGGCAAGCGCGGCCTGGCACTCGACCTGCGCCTGCCCGAGGCTCAGGCCGTGCTGCAGCGCCTCGCCGCTCAGGCCGACATCTTCATCACCAACTATCCGCTGCAGGCACGCGCCAGGCTCGGGCTGGACCATGAGCGCCTGATGGCCCGGAACGATCGTCTCATCTACGCTTCCTTCACCGGCTATGGCGAAACCGGCCCCGAGGCCAACAAGCCCGGCTTCGACATCACCGCCTACTGGGCGCGCTCCGGCCTCATGGCCATGGTGCTGCCCGATGCCGGCTCGCCGCCGGCGCGCGCGCTGCCCGGCATGGGCGACCATCCCTCCGGCGTCTCGCTGTTTGCCGCCATCATGGTGGCGCTCTACCAGCGCGAGCGCACCGGCCGCGGCACGCGGGTCGGCTCCTCCCTGCTGGCCAACGGCATGTGGGCCAACGGCACCCAGATCCAGGCGGCGCTGTGCGGTGGCAGCTTCAGCAAGCGACCGCCGCGCGAGGAGTATTTCAACGCGCTCAGTTGCCACTATCGCTGCCGCGACCGGCACTGGCTGATCCTGACCACCGTCAACGAGGAGCGCGACTGGCCCCGGCTCGCCGAGTGCCTGGGCCTGGCCGAACTGGTGCAGGACGCGCGCTTTGGCACGCGCGCCGCCCGCTACGACAACCGCGTCGCGCTGATCGCGCACTTCGACGCGGCGTTTGCCTCGCGCGACCGTGACGACTGGTGCCGCATCCTCGGCGAGGCCGGCGTCGTGTTCGAGCGCATCGCCGAAATGGCCGATATGGCCGGCGACGAGCAGTCCCGGATCGCCGGCGTGCTGGTGCCCTTCGCCGACGACCCCGCGGCCCTGACCCTCGCCGGGCCCTTCTACGTCGACGGTGCCGGCGTCTCCGCACCCGGCAAGGCACCCGCGATCGGCGAGCACACCGACGCCATCCTGCGCCAGGCCGGCTATGGCGCCGCCGAGATCACCGCTCTGCGTCAGGCCAGGGCCATTGCCTGAGAGCCTGTGCCGCCCGCGCCCGCCACTCGACCATCCCCAGCCCATCCCCCGACCGCCACGGCATGACCCCATCCCCCTTCCAACCCCTCCACGCCGCCATGCGCGCCCAGGTCGCGCAGGGCTTCCTGCCTGGCGTCGCCACCGCCGTCCTGCGCGGGCGCGAGGTGGTCGACCGCTTCGTATGCGGCCAGGCCGACGTCGAGGCCGGCGTGCCGCTGCGCGGCGACCACATCTTCCGCGTCTTCTCCAACACCAAGCTGCTCACCTCCTGCGCCGTGCTGCTGCTGCTGGAGGACGGGCGGCTGCGGCTGGACGATCCGGTCGAGCGCTACCTGCCGGCGCTGGCCCACCGCCAGGTGCTGCGTCCCGGCGCCCAGCGCATCGACGAGGTCGAGCCGGCGCGCCGCTCGATCACCCTGCAGCACCTGATGACCCACACCTCGGGCCTGGGCTACGGCGCCTTCGACCCCGGCACCCTGCTGTTCGAGGCCTACCAGGCCGCCGGGGTGCACAACCCCCTGCTCACGCAGCAGCAGTTCATCGACACCCTGGCGCCGCTGCCGCTGGGCTTCCAGCCCGGCGAGCGCTGGGAGTATTCGCTCGCCACCGACGTGCTCGGCTGCGTGGTCGAGGTGGTCTCCGGCCTGGCCCTGGGCGACTTCTTCCAGCAGCGCATCTGCGGCCCCCTGGGCATGACCGACACCGCCTTCTGGGTGCCCGAGGACAAGCGCCCGCGCCTGGCCGCGCTGTACGGCGGCGTCGACTTCATGGACCCCCTGAAGCCCGGCCTGGTGCGCATGGACGACGCGCCGTTCCCGGGGGCCTACACCAGCCCCAGGCTGCGCCAGTCGGGCGGCGGTGGCCTGGTCTCCACGCTGGACGACACGGTGCGCCTGATCCAGGCCCTGATGCCCGGCAGCGAGGCCCTGCTGAAGCCCGACACGCTCGCCGCCATGTGCCGCAACCAGGTCGCGCCCGGCCAGTACGTGCAGTTCCCCAACATGCCGGCCAACCCCGGCCGCCTGTTCGGCCTGGGCTCCTCGGTGCTGGTCCAGCCGGGGCCGTTCGACCCGCCCACCGCCACCGACGAGGTGAGCTGGGGCGGCCTGGCCGGCACCGTGTGGTGGATCAACCCGCGCCTCGCCATCGCCGGCGTGCTGATGACGCAGCGCTACTACGGCTTCGGCAACCCCTACACCTTCGAATTCCACAACCTCGCGTACCAGGCCCTCGGCTGCTGAATGCGTGGGTGACAGCACGCTGCCGCTCGGCTACAGTCAATCGCAACGAACTCCCGCGCACGCCATGGTCACCTCTCCGTTTCCCGATCCGCTGCAGTTCTGGCGCGACGCCGTCAACCAGCTCGAAAAGGACGCCAACGCCCTGGCCGCCGGCGGGCTCAAGACGCCCGAGCTGATGCGCTCGCTGCAGCAGGCTTCCAACGTCTCGCTCGGCCTGCAGCAGGCCTACGAGAAGGCGCTCGAAGCCCACCTGCAGCGCATCAACCTGCCGAGCCGCCGGCAACTGGCCGAGCTGGCCGAGGTGCTCGAGCGCATCGAGCACAAGCTCGACCGGCTGCTGCCGCCCGACAGCACCACCCCGCGCCCCGCGCGCACGCGGCGTCCGGCGGCCGCGCCCGAGCCCGCAGCCGCGCCCGCCCGCACGCGCAAGCCCGCCGCTCCCGCCAGGCCGGCCCGCGCCGCGCGCAAGGCCGCCGCCAGGGGCTGATCCGCACACCCGCCATGGCCAGCCCCCGCACCCCGGCCGCCGCCGACCCGCTGCTCACCGAGCGCCTGCGCCAGGAGGTCGAGCGCGCCGTGCAGCGCGGGCTGCGCGGCTTCGAGCTGCTCGGCGCGCCGCCGCCCGCGGTCGGGCGCACGCCCAAGACCGTGCTGCACCGGCGCGGCACGCTCGAGCTGGTGCACTACCACGCCCAGGCCGGCGAGGTCTACCGCATCCCGATCCTGATCGTCATGGCGCCCACCAACAAGGGCTACATCCTCGACCTCACCCCCGGCCAGAGCCTGGTCGAGTACCTGCTGCAGCGCGGCTACGACGTCTACATGATCGACTGGAACGCGCCGACGGCCGCCGAGCGCGACCTCGGCCTGGCCGACTACGCGCTCGACTTCATCCCCGACGCCATCCGCCGCGTGCAGCAGGATTCGGGCGAGCAGGACGTCAACCTCGTCTCCTACTGCGCCGGCGGCCTGCTCTCGGTGCTCTACCTGGCGCTCACGCCCGACTCGCCGGTGCGCAACCTGGCCTGCTTCACCACGCCGATCGACTTCTCGCACATGGAGCTGTTTCGCGCCATGTCCGACGAGGCCACGTTCGACGTCGACGCCTTCGTCGAGCAGGTCGGCGGCATCGTGCCGGCCAGCATCGTCTCGGCCGGCTTCGAGGCGCTGCGCCCGGCCAGCCGCCTGGCCGGCCAGATCCGCCTGTGGGACAACCTCTGGAACGACCAGTTCGTCGCCGGCTTCCGCATGATGGAGCGCTGGGGCAACGAGACCCTGCCACTGCCCGGCGCCTACTTCAAGGACCAGGTCAAGCTGCTGATGCGCCAGAACGCCCTGTACGAGGGCGAGCTGCGCCTGCGCGGGCGCCTGGTCGACCTCTCGCGCATCACCATTCCGCTGCTGCACGTGGTGGCGCAATACGACCACATCGTGCCGGCCGGCTGCTCCAGGCCGCTGATCGAGCGGGTCGGCTCGCGGGACAAGGAAGAAGTCGTCCTGCCCGGTGGCCACGTCAGCCTGGCCGCCGGCGCCAACGCCATCAAGCGCCTGTGGCCCCGACTCGACGCCTGGCTGGAGAGCCGTTCCCTATGACCGAAGCACCCCGCACCTACCCGCGCCACGTCGACTGCGGCGCCGCCGCCGTCGCCATCGACCGCATGACCCCGGCCGACCAGGGCGACCTGGTCCGCTTCATCGCCGCCCTGCCGCCCGAAGACCTGCTGTTCGTGCCGCGCGACATCACCCACCCCAAGGTGATCGACGCCTGGATGCAGGCGCTCCAGACCGGCCACATCGCCAGCCTCACGGCCCGCGTCGACGGCGTGCTGGTCGGCTGCACCTCCATCTACACCGACCGCATGAGCTGGTCGCGCCACGTCGGCGAGCTGCGCGTGCTGGTGGCCGCCGGCACGCGCGGCCAGGGCATCGGCCGTGCCCTGATCCAGGAGTGCTTCCTGCAGGCGCTCGAGCTCGGCCTGGCCAAGCTGGTGGCCCACATGACCACCAACCAGGCGCGCGCCATCGCCGTCTTCGAGGACCTCGGCTTTCGCCCCGAGGCCCTGCTGAGCGGCCACGTCGCCGACCGCGCCGGCGCCCTGCACGACCTCGTCATCCTCAGCCACGACGTGCGGGCCGTGGCGGCGCGCCACGCCGCCTACGGCCTGGGCGACTCGGTCGCCGCGGGCTGACACCCACCCGGACACCAGGAACGGAGCACGACCATGGACCTTGGCGCCATGCTGGCCGGCAAGCGGGTGCTGATCACCGGCGCCTCCTCCGGCCTGGGCGAGAACTTCGCCCGCCTGTGCGCGCGCTGCGGCGCCCACGTGGTGATCGGCGCGCGGCGCCGCGATCGCCTCGACGCGCTGGCGCCCGAGCTGCGCCGGCTCGGCGCGCCCTCGGTGCGCGTGCTCACCCTCGACGTCGCCTCCGAAGCCTCGATCGAGGCCGCCTTCGCCGAGCTCGACGCCGCCGGCGAGACGCTCGACGTCGTCGTCAACAACGCCGGCATCTCCGGCGGCGCGCTCGCGCTCGACGTCGCCACCGCCGACTTCGACGCCCTGATGGCCATCAACGTGCGCGGCGTCTGGCTGGTCTCGGTGCATGCCGCGCGCCGCTGGAAGGCCGCCGGCCGCGGCGGCGCCATCGTCAACATCGCCTCCATCCAGGGCGAGCGCGTCGCGCCCGGCATCACCCCGTATTCCACCTCCAAGGCCGCCGTCGTCCACATGACCCGGAGCCTGGCGCTCGAATGGGCGCGCTGGGGCATCCGCGTCAACGCCATCGAGCCCGGCTACATCGGCACCGAGATGACCGAGGAGATGTGGAGCACCGACTACGGCAAGGCCATGATCAAGCGCATCCCCATGCGGCGCCTGGGCAAGCCCGAAGAGCTCGACGGCCTGTTCCTGCTGCTCGCCACCGAGGCCGGCTCCTGGATGACCGGCGCCTGCGTGCCGGTCGATGGCGGCCACCTGTGCTCGGCGCTGTGACGTCCGTCAACGCCTCCATCCGCATTTCAAGGGCCACCCCATGCAACACCTGAGCAACCTCGACGCCTCCTTCCTGCACTTCGAGACCCCCGAAACCCCCATGCACGTCGGCAGCCTGATGCTGCTCGAGCTGCCGCCGGGCTTCCAGGGCGACTTCTACGAGCAGGTCAAGGCCATGATCGGCGAGCGCGTGCACCTGGCGCGCATGCTCACGCGCAAGCTCGCGCAGATGCCGTTCGAGCTCGCCGAGCCGGTCTGGATCGACGACGACGACATCGACCTCGACTACCACGTGCGCAGCCACGTGCTGCGCCGCCCCGGCTCCATGGAGCAGCTCCACCAGCTCGTCGCGCGCCTGCATTCCAGCCTGCTCGACCGCAGCCGCCCGCTCTGGGAGATGTACGTCATCGAAGGCCTCAAGGACGGCCACGTCGCCTTCTACACCAAGGCCCACCACAGCGGCGTCGACGGCAAGTCCGGCGTCGAGATGGCCAAGGTGCTCTACGACGTCTCGCCCGAAATCCGCAAGGTGCCGCCGCCGCGGCGCCGCTACCAGCGCCGCGGCTTCGGCTACCAGCTCGGCGTCACCGAGCTGCTGCAGGCCGCCGCCGCCAACGCCGCCTCGCAATACCGCAAGATGGCCGACCTGCTGCCCGCCGCCGGGCGCGCCCTCGAGGCCGCCGGCCGCGTGCTCGCCACCCAGCGCACCGCCCCCGGCGAGCGCCCGCTCAACCTGGGCCTGGCGCCCAGGACCATCTTCAACGACTCCATCACCAACCAGCGCTCCTACAGCACCATGGCGCTGCCGTTCGACGACCTCAAGGTGCTCGGCCGGCGCGTCGGCGGCACCGTCAACACCATCGTCATGGCCATGTGCAGCGGCGCCCTGCGGCGCTACCTGCAGGCGCGCGACCTGCTGCCGCGCGAATCGCTCATCGCCGCCGTCCCCGTCAGCCTGCGCGCCGAGGGCAACGACGAGATGAACAACCAGGTCACCTCGGTGCGCGTCGACCTCGCCACCGACCTGGACGATCCGGCCGCCCGCTTCAGGGCCATCCACGCCTCCTCCGAGGCCGCCAAGGCCGTGGTGCGCGAGCTGCGCCCGGTGCTCGGCGTCGACCTGCCCTCCATCGGCACGCCCTGGATCATGACCAGCCTGGCCTCGCTGTTCGGCCGCTCCGCCCTGAGCCGCGAGCTGCCGCCCCTGGCCAACGTGCTCATCTCCAACGTGCCCGGCCCCGCCACCACCCTCTACATCGCCGGCGCGCGCATGCTCTGCTTCTTCCCGGTCTCCATCCCCTACCACGGCAACGGGATCAACATCACCGTGCAAAGCTACGCCGGCTCGCTCGACTTCGGCATCACCGCCTGCCGCCGCATCCTGTCGCAGGCCGAATCCTACGAGCTCATGGGCTACCTGCGCGACGCCCTGCACGAGATCGAGCAACTGCCCAGCGTCGACGGCGCCGAGGCCCCGGCCGACGCCCCCGCCGCGCCGCGCAAGGCCGCGCGCAAGCGCGCCGCCCCGCGCGCGGCCGCCAGCGCGCCCCCGGCCGCCGGGCGCGCCAGCCCGCGCAAGACGCCCGCCCGCAAGGCCGCCGGCAAGCGCGCGGCCCGCGCCGCCTGATCGCAGTCTTTCCACCCCGCCGCAAGGAGAGCTTCCATGGCAACCAGCAAGAAGACCACCCCGCGCAGCAGCGCTGCCGACACCCCCAAGCTGCCCTCGCTGGACGACTTCGCCAAGATGGCGCGGCAGTTCAAGCTGCCCGGCGTCGACGTCGCCGCCCTGGTCGAATGGCAGCGCAAGGACATGGAAGCCCTGGCCGAGGCCAACCGCCAGGCCTACGAAGGCATGAAGGCCCTGGTCGAGCGCCGCAACGAGATCCTGCGCGAATCCGTCACCGCCTGGCAGGGCTCCATGAAGGACGCCATGGGCCCCGACGCCCTGGCCAAGCAGTCCAAGGCCATCGAGCAGGCCATGAAGAAGGCCATGGCCGACTTCAAGGAGCTCGCCGCCCTCGAAACCAAGGCCCGCACCGACGCCTGGAAGGTCGTGCAGCAGCGCATGCAGGACAACATGAAGAACCTGCAGCAGCTCATGCAGCCGAAGAAGTAGGCCCCGGCGGCATCGCCGCCCACCCCAGGGCGCCGGCGCCAGCCGCCCGTGCCCGGCCTTGCTGCACGCCGCTGCGAGGCGCCAGGGCCACGCCGCCTCACCCCGTCATTGCGAGGAATTAGCCTTCAGCCGCGAGCGCAGCGTGGCGGAGAAGGCGACGCGGCAATCCAGTTCGTCGGCTTGCTGCGTCGTTCTGGTTCGGACAAGCGCGAGGGTTGCGACGGAAAGACACAACGGCTGAAGGCCACCCGCAGCACTGGATCGCCGCACTTCGTTCGCGATGACGGATCCGGAGCGGATGCCGCAGTCCCGGTGGCTGCCTGCCCGCCGCCGCTCCAAGCCTCCGTCCCCACAAACCCCAACACCCCCTACCGCAACGCCTCCAGCAACCGCTGCCCCGCGCGCCCATCCACCTTCATGCCCAGCCGCTGCTGCTCCGCCTTGATCGCCGTGCGCGTCAGCGCCCCGATCATGCCGTCGGCGCTGCCGATGTCGTGGCCGCGCGCGATCAGCAGGATCTGCAGCTCGCGGTTCTCCGCGCGCGACAGGCCCGGGTCGTCGGTCGGCCAGGGCGTGACGAAGGCCAGCGGCGCATCCGCGTCCGCCACCAGGTCGGCCAGGTGGGCGATCGCCAGCGCGTAGTTCTCGCTCGCGTTGTAACTGTACAGCGCGTCGAAGTTGCGCCCCACCAGAAACGCCGGCCCGCCGCGCGCCGGCACCATCAGTCCGGCCGCCGGCAAGTCGTCCGGCAGGGGCCCGCCATCCGCCCGCGTCAGCCCCAGCCGGCGCCACTCCGCCATCGGCCGCCTGGCCTTGCGCCCCGTGCCGCTGGTGTCCAGGCCGCGTGGCAGGCGCACCTCGACGCCCCAGGGCTCGCCGCGCCGCCAGCCCGCGTTCTGCAGGAACTTCGCCGTCGACGCCAGCGCGTCCGGCACGCTGCCCACGATGTCGCGCCGCCCGTCGCCGTCGAAGTCCACCGCGCTGCGCAGGAACGTGCTCGGCATGAACTGCGTCTGCCCGAACGCCCCCGCCCACGACCCGGTGAGCTGCTCCGGCACCACGTGCCCCTCCTGCAGGATGCGCAGCGCCGCCGCGAACTCGCCCCGAAAGTACGTCTGCCGCCGGCCAAAGCACGACAGCGTCGCCAGCGACTGCACCAGCGGCCGCCCGCCCAGGTTCTGGCCGAAGTTGCTCTCCACCCCCCACACGCCCACCACGATCGGCGCCGCCACGCCCGTCTGCTGCTCGATCCGCGCCAGCGTGTCGCGCCATTTGGCATACGCCGCGCGCCCGTCCGCCACGCGCTCGGCATCCACCAGCACCGCCAGGTAGTCCCACACCGGCATCGTGAACTCCGGCTGCCGGTCCAGCAGCACCAGCACCGACGGGTCCGGCTCCAGCCCGGCCGTGTGCGCGGCAAAGGTCGCCGGCGTGATGGCACGAAACGCCGGCGCGTCCTTCAGCCCGTCCAGGCAGGCCCGAAACTGCGCCGGGTCGGTCGGCGGCGGCGTCTCCTGGGCCAGCGTCAGCGCGGGGGCCGCCAGCCACAGCGCGGCCAGCCAGGTCAGGGCAGGGTGCATGCAGTTCTCTCGGGTCATCGGCTCAGCCTAAAAATGGACACGTTCGCCAGTGCCGCAATCGGCGTGCCAGGCAAGACGTGGGGCGGCCGCACGCGGGTCTTACCGCGCGCCGCGTGGCAAACTCGCGCAGCCCCGCCCCAGGCCCCGATTCTCGCCGCACGCGCCGCCGGCCTGTCGGCGATCGCGGCGCCTTGCCCCACCCGCGCCCGCACCCCGTGCCAGCGCCCCGCGCCCCAACCCGTTGCAAACCCCCAACACGCACCCGGCCAGACCGCAACCCAGGTTAATTCAACCTGAAAACGGCAGTTGGACGCGTTCGCCAGTGCCGTAATCGGCGTGCCAGGCAAGGCGCGAGGACGCGGCAGGCGCGTGCCTGCAAGGACGAGCAACGCCGCATGGCGCGGCGAGTGCGGTGCTGGCGAGCGCGTAGCGCTCTTACCCAACAGGTGGAGGTGATCGAAGCAGCGGAAGTCAAGGTTCATGCGGCGCTCGTGAGCTCGTGAAGAAGGCAAGCGGTCAGCTGCCGTTTTCAGGTTCAGCGCCCCACGCCGCCCCGCGCACCATCCAAACGGCCAAACCGTGCGAAAAGTCCTTGTAAAATTCACACTCCCTCACAGGCCAGGCGCCAGCCGTTTTCGCGCAGGGGTGTGAAGGCGGCCCAGGAGCGTGTACGGCAGAAGGTGCGCCGGCTGCCGCCCACGCTCCTTGATCCCCCTTGGCTTTCGTGCAACCGCCCGCATGCGGCGGTTTGCAAGATATTTGCTCGGTCTGACTGACTACTTTCGTTTTTATTGACGCAACGCCACCGGCCCACCCCGGCCGGGCGGCGGGCGGCAGCTTTTCTCCCCTGTCTTGATGAACCTGGACCAAGCAACCATCGCCGTCATCGGCCTGGGCTACGTCGGCCTGCCGCTGGCGGTCGAATTCGGCAAGCAGCGCCCCGTGCTCGGCTTCGACGTCAACCCCGCGCGCGTCGCCGAGCTGCAGGCCGGCGTCGACCACACGCTCGAATGCACGCCCGAGGAGTTGCAGGCCGCCACCCACCTGCGCTACAGCGCCGACCCGGCCGACCTCAGGGCCTGCGGCGTCTTCATCGTCACCGTGCCCACCCCGGTCGACAGCGCCAACCGCCCCGAGATGGGCCCCCTGGTCGCCGCCAGCCGCACCGTCGGCGCGGCCCTCAAGCCCGGCGACGTCGTCATCTACGAATCCACCGTCTACCCCGGCGCTACCGAAGAGGTCTGCGTGCCCGAACTCGAGCGCGCTAGCGGCCTGGTCTTCAACCGCGACTTCTTCTGCGGCTACAGCCCCGAGCGCATCAACCCCGGCGACCGCCTGCGCCGCCTGACCAACATCAAGAAGGTCACCAGCGGCAGCACCCCCGAGGTTGCCGACGCCGTCGACCGGCTCTATGGCCAGATCATCACCGCCGGCACCCACCAGGCCAGCTCCATCCGCGTCGCCGAGGCCGCCAAGGTCATCGAGAACGTGCAGCGCGACACCAACATCGCCCTGGTCAACGAGCTCAGCCTGATCTTCGCGCGCCTGGGCATCGACACCCTGGAGGTGCTCGAAGCCGCCGGCACCAAGTGGAACTTCCTGCCGTTCCGCCCCGGCCTGGTCGGCGGCCACTGCATCGGGGTCGACCCGTACTACCTCACCTACAAGGCCGAGCAGGTCGGCTACCATCCCGAGGTCATCCTCGCCGGCCGCCGCGTCAACAACAACGTCGCCCGTCACGTTGCCAGCGAGACCATCAAGCTCATGGTGCAGCGCGGCCTGGTGTCGCAGGAGAGCCGGGTGCTGGTGCTGGGCCTGACCTTCAAGGAAAACTGCCCCGACCTGCGCAACACCAAGGTCGTCGATGCCGTCAAGGCCCTGGTCAGCTACAACGTCCACGTCGACATCTACGACCCCTGGATCGACCTGGCCGAGGCCGAGCGCGAATATGGCCTGCCCTGCCTGCGCGAGCTGCCCGCTCCCGGTCAGTACGCCGGCATCGTCCTCGCCGTCGGCCACGACCAGTTCCTGAAGCTGGGCGTGGACGGCATCAGGGCCCTCGGCCAGCCCGGCGCCGTCCTGTTCGACGTCAAGGGCATCCTCCCCCTGGGCGCCGCCGACGCGCGGCTGTAAACGCCACCATGCCCCTCACCGCGCGTTGCCGCCGCTCCGCCCCATCGTCATTGCGAGGCGGCAAAGCCGCCGCGGCAATCCAGCCCCACCGCCTGCCGCCCACCCGCCGCATCCACCCCTGCCCGCGCCACGCCAAGCCGGTAAACCCCCAGCTCAACCCGTGACCGTCTTCATCACCGGCACCGCCGGCTTCATCGGCTTCCACCTGGCCAAGCTCCTGCTCGACCAGGGCCACGTCGTGCACGGCTACGACGGCATGACCGACTACTACGACGTGCGCCTCAAGCGCGCCCGTCACGACCTGCTGCGCCAGTACCCCCAGTTCACCGCCACCGAGGCCATGCTGGAGGACGACGCCACCCTGCAGGCCGCCGTCGCCGCCGCCCGCCCAAGTGCCATCGTCCACCTGGCCGCCCAGGCCGGCGTGCGCTACAGCATCGACCACCCGCGCACCTACCTCGACGCCAACATCATCGGCAGCTTCAACGTCATGGAGGCCGCGCGCCGCCAGCAGGTCCGGCACCTGCTCATGGCCTCCACCTCGTCGGTCTACGGCGCCAACACCGACATGCCCTACCGCGAGACGCAGAAGTGCGACACCCAGATGTCCTTCTACGCCGCCACCAAGAAGGCCAGCGAATCCATGGCCCACGCCTGGGCCCACATCCACGGCGTGCCCATCACCCTGTTCCGCTTCTTCACCGTCTACGGGCCCTGGGGCCGGCCCGACATGGCCCTGTTCAAGTTCACCAAGGCCATCCTGGCTGGCCAGCCCATCGACATCTACAACCACGGCGACATGTGGCGCGACTTCACCTACGTCGAAGACCTGGTGCGCGCCATCGCCCTGCTGGTGGACGCAGTGCCCCCACAAGTCGCCGAGCGTGCCAATACCCAAGCGGTGGAAGGCGACAGCCTCTCCCCCGTCGCCCCCTGGCGCGTCGTCAACATAGGCAACTCCGACAAGGTGCGTTTGCTCGACTTCATCGACGCCATCGAGCAATGCCTGGGCAAGCCCGCCATCCGCAACTATGTAGACATGCAGCCCGGCGACGTGCCCGCCACCTGGGCCGATGCCAGCCTGCTGCAGCGCCTGACCGGCTACCAGCCCCAGACCAACCTGCGCGAAGGCATCCAGCGCTTCGTCGACTGGTATCACGCCCACTATTCTCCCGCCCAGGCGACAGTCTGAGTTCTTCCCTCGCTTTTCAGTCAACCAAGGAAATCGTCTCCCGTGACCGCCAAGAAGTTCGCCCTCATCGGCGCCGCCGGCTACATCGCCCCGCGCCACATGGCCGCCATCAAGACCGCGGGCCACCAGCTCGTCGCTGCCTACGACCCCAACGACTCCGTCGGCATCATCGACAGCCACTTCCCCGAAGCCGACTTCTTCACCGAATTCGAGCGCTTCGACCGTCACATCGACAAGCTGCGTCGTGCCAACGGCGGCACCGCCATCGACTACGTAGCCGTCTGCTCGCCCAACTACCTGCACGACTCGCACACCCGGTTTGCCCTGCGCAGCGGCGCCGACGCCATCTGCGAGAAGCCCCTCGTGCTCAACCCCTGGAACATCGACGGCCTGCTTGAAATCGAGCGCGACACCGGCCGCAAGGTCAACACCATCCTGCAGCTGCGCCTGCACCCGGCCATCATCGCCCTGCGCGACAAGATCCGCAGCGCTCCCGCCAGCAGCAAGCACGAGGTCGACCTGGCCTACATCACCAGCCGTGGTCACTGGTACCTGCGGTCCTGGAAGGGCGACATCAAGAAGTCCGGCGGCATCGCCACCAACATCGGCGTGCACTTCTTCGACATGCTGCACTACATCTTCGGCGCGCTGCAGCACAACCGGGTGCACCACGCCTCGGACACCAAGGCCGGCGGCTATCTCGAATACGAGCACGCACGCGTGCGCTGGTTCCTCTCGGTCGACGTGAACGACGTCCCGGCCGACGTGCTGACCAAGGGCCAGCGCACCTACCGCTCCATCACCGTCGACGGCGACGAGATCGAGTTTTCCGGCGGCTTCACCGACCTGCACAACCGCAGCTACGAGGAAATCCTCGCTGGCCGCGGCTTCGGCCTGGAAGAAAACCGCACCGCGATTGAAACCGTGGCCGCCATCCGCACCGCCCAGCCCGTGCGCGACGAGTCGGGCGAGGTCCACCCCTTCGTCGCCCGCCTGTCCTGAGGTGCCGCCCGTGCCTGCCATGCCGGTCATGACGTTGGATCGCTACCCGGCGGCGTCGTGCCCACCTCGTCATTGCGAGGCGCCGCAGGCGCCGCGGCAATCCAGTCCCGCCGCCTGCTGCCGAACCGCGGTATCCGCTCCGTCTGCCACACCCGACCGCCCCCGACAGCACCCATGACCGCCCCCACCATCCACCCCACCGCCATCGTCGACGAAGGCGCCCAGATCGGCCCCGGCAGCCGCATCTGGCACTTCGTCCACGTCTGCGCCGGCGCCCGCATCGGCCAGGGCGTGTCCCTGGGCCAGAACGTCTTCGTCAGCAACGATGTCGTCATTGGCGACAACTGCAAGATCCAGAACAACGTCAGCGTCTACGACGGCGTCACACTGGAAGAGGGCGTCTTCTGCGGCCCCAGCATGGTCTTCACCAATGTCTACAACCCGCGCTCGCTGATCGAGCGCAAGAGCGAATACCGTCCCACCCTGGTGCAAAGGGGCGCCACCCTGGGCGCCAACTGCACCATCGTCTGCGGCACCACCATCGGCGCCTTCGCCTTCGTCGGCGCCGGCGCCGTCGTCAACAAGGACGTGCCCGCCTACGCCCTCATGGTCGGCGTGCCTGCGCGCCAGGTCGGCTGGATGAGCGAATACGGCGAACAGCTCGACCTGCCCCTGCAGGGCAACGCCCGCACCACCTGCCGGCACACCGGCGCCACCTATGAGCTGAGCGGCCACACCGTCCGCAAGCTGTCCGCCTGAGTCCCCATGCAATTCATCGACCTCCAAGCCCAGTACCAGCGCCTCAAGGCCCAGATCGACGCCAACATCCAGAAGGTGTTGGATCACGGCCAGTTCATCCTCGGCCCCGAAGTGGCCGAGCTGGAAGAACGCCTCGCCGCCTACACCGGCGCCAGGCACTGCATCACCGTCGCCAACGGCACGGACGCCCTGCAGATCGCCCAGATGGCGCTGGGCATCGGCCCCGGTGACGAAGTCATCACCCCCGGCTTCACCTACATCGCCACCGCCGAAACCGTCGCCCTGCTGGGCGCCAAGCCGGTGTATGTGGACGTGGACCCTCGCACCTGCAATCTGGATCCGGCTCTGCTGGCAGCTGCCATCACCCCGCGCACCAAGGCCATCATCCCGGTCAGCCTGTATGGCCAGTGCGCCGACATGGACGCCATCAACGCCATTGCGGCTCGGCACGGCATCCCCGTCATCGAGGATGCCGCCCAAAGCTTCGGCGCCACCTACAAGGGCCGCAAGAGCGGCAACCTCAGCACCATCGCCTGCACCAGCTTCTTCCCGAGCAAGCCGCTCGGCTGCTATGGCGACGGCGGTGCCATCTTCACCAACGACGACGAACTGGCCACCGTCATGCGTCAGATCGCCCGCCACGGGCAGGACCGCCGCTACCACCACGTCCGCGTTGGCGTCAACAGCCGCCTGGACACCCTGCAGGCCGCCATCCTGCTACCCAAGCTGGCCGTGCTGGATGAGGAGATTGCGCTCCGCCAGCAGGTCGCCCAGCGCTACGAAGAGTTGTTCACGTCACTGCGAGGCACCGCAGCCGCCGCGGCAATGCAGACAACATCTCCAGCCAGGGCCGACTCTGCCATCCAGCTCCCGCTCGTCGAACCCCACAACACCAGCGCCTGGGCCCAGTACACCCTCCAGGTTCCCAACCGCGAACAGGTGCAAACCCACCTGAAGGCCGCCGGCATCCCCACCGCCGTGCACTACCCCATCCCCCTCAACCAGCAGCCCGCTGTGGCCGACCCTGCGGCGCACCTGCCGCTGGGCGACGCCGTCGCGCGGCGGGTGGTGAGCTTGCCCATGCATCCTTATCTGGACGTAACTGCCCAGCAGCGCATCGTGGATGCCGTGCAGCATTCCCTATCAGCGGTACCAACGCACGCCTGAAATGGGTTCACAACTCTGCCCAATGACGCTGTCCATACGCCAAACGGGCGCTTAACGACTGCGTGCCGCCATGTCGACATTGTCTTCACGCAACTTGGGCGAGCTGGCAAACAATTGGCCCGATCCAGAAATAGCAAGATGCACAAGGCAACGATCGCAATATTCACGAGCACCTTCCCCTATTACCCCGGAGAGCAGTTTATCGAACCGGAGATAGCGCACTGGTCGAATCTGGACTGGGCTCATGTCGTCCTCTGCCCTTATACAGCTCGGGGGGATGCGCGCAGCGTTCCTGATGACATCGAGATTTTCATAGGCCGTCGCGGTCAGAAGCTGCACAAGCTCTGGTGCGCTGCGCTGGCGTTGAAGTCGGCCCTGTTTTGGCGGGAGCTGCACTATCTTCGCTCAATAGGCAAGCTATCTCTCGCTACCGCAAGCCAGGCGATCCGCGCAGTAGCAAACACCTTGGCCGCAACGGCAAAGATGAGACAAATCAGTCATCACTTGGGACATATTGATATTGCATATTGCTACTGGAATGCTGAGCAGGCTTACGCAGCGTGTTTGCTGAAAAGGCAGGGGAAAATCTCTACGGTGCTGTCGCGAGCACATAGATTTGATCTATATGAACAGCGACGTCCCAGAGAATACATGCCGCTGAAGCGGCAATTCATCAGTGATTTTGATGTGGTTTACGCGATCTCGGAACAGGGGAGGCGATATCTTGCAGATACATATGGATTCTCCGAAGATCGCTTGTCAGTTTCTCGCCTCGGTGTGAATGTCGCAAAGCCACAGGCGCGGGCCAGCGGTGATGGCGTGAGCCGCATGCTCTCAGTTTCTTTCTGCGTTCCCGTGAAGCGCATTGATCTGATCATCGATGCTATTTACGTCGTTGCCAAGATGCAGCCAAACAGACGATTCGAATGGGCACATATTGGAGATGGTCCTCTGCGCGCGGAGCTCGAGACCTTGGCCAAAAAAAGATTGAGTACTCTGTCCAATGTCGACTGGCGGTTCACGGGGATGCTGTCGAACGAGAATGTTTTGTCCTTTTATGACGAAAATCCCGTGGATATTTTCATCAACTGCAGTGAATCGGAGGGCGTGCCAGTCTCCATTATGGAGGCAATGGCTCACGGTGTTCCGGCGATTGCCCCACGTGTTGGCGGTATTCCGGAGCTTGTGGACGCAACTTGCGGTGAATTATTGTCGCTGGATTTTAAATCGACCGATGTCGCAGCAGCGATTGCACGGTTGACGGGTGAAGAAGCACTCCATTACAGACTTGCTGCGCGCGGGCGAGTGAGCGATTTATACAACGCGAGCAAAAATTTTTCTGGTCTTGTGGCTGACGTTAAGAAGCTGTCGGAGGTGGCTTTGACGCGACGCAGTGACGAGACTGCGCTGGGGCGAGTCTGAGCCGTGGATCGTCGCACCATCCTCGGCTTTGCGGTCGGTCCGATCGGAGCAGCAGCCCTGAGTTTTATCAGCTTGCCATTGATGACGTGGATCTTCCCTCCCCATGCGATTGGCAAGCTTTCCATGTTGCAGGTGACGCTCCAGCTTTCTACACTGCTCTTCTGTCTTGGACTCGATCAGGCTTACGTGCGTGAATACCATGAAAGCACCAACAAGCCGAACTTGCTTCTGAACGCGACGGCACCTGGTCTTATGCTTCTGTCGCTTGCTCTGCTGGTGTTGTCTTTATTTTTTCCGACGGCCCTGTCCAATGTGCTCTACGGTGAAGATAAACCGATCTTGGCACTAGTCACTGCCGGTTGTTTGCTCATTGCATACCTGTCGCGCTTTCTATCTCTTATTCTGCGAATGCAGGATCGTGGACTTGCCTTCTCCATGAGTCAGCTCTTGAGCAAGGGGTTGTTGCTTGCAATCGTGATCACCTATGCATTTCTGCCAGTCACACGTAATTTTACCATGCTCTTGTTGGCGCAAGCAGCAGCGTTGTTGCTGACTCTGTTGGTGTTCGCATGGAATACAAGAGAGGATTGGTTGCCTGCACTGCAGAGAAGACTAGAGTACCCGCTCCTGAAGCAACTCCTTGGTTTCGGATGGCCGCTGATATTCGGTGGCATCGCATCATGGGGGCTGAATACGATGGATCGAATCTTCTTGCGCAGCATGTCTACCTACGAAGAATTGGCGATCTATTCCGTCGCTGCCAGTATTGCGTCAGGGGCGGCCATTGTAGCGGGAATCTTCAATACCATTTGGGCGCCGCTGGTGTTCAAGTGGGTGGCTGACGGTGTTGATACCACGAGGGTCGATGTGATTGCAAGGCAAGTTTCTGCGGTGCTCGTATCGCTCATTTGTCTGCTTGGCGCCTTCTCTTGGATCTTGCCGTACCTGCTACCTGACGACTATGCCAAGGTTATGTATTTGGTTGCGGGTTGTATGGTTGCTCCCCTTCTTTATACTCTCTCGGAGGTAACTGGCGTCGGTATTACTGTGAGCCGACGTACGGGATTTGCGTTGATGGCTTCCAGCGTTGCGGTTGGAGTAAACTTGATCCTCTGTGCATTGCTGGTTCGCCCGATGGGTGCTGTAGGCGCGATGATCTCGACCAGTTGCGCATTTTGGGTGTTCTATATAGTGCGGAGCGAATTTTCTGCGATTGCGTGGCGGCCGATCCGACGAGGAAGAGTCTATCTATATAGCACCATTGCTTTCTTGGCGACTGTGATATTTGGTCTGATTGGTAGCCAAGCGCCTGCGTACGCGATAGGGAGTTGGGTAGTACTTCTGATCTTGTTTATCTTTCTTGAGCGTCCAATATTGCTGGAAGTCTGGGCCTTGCTTAGACGTTAGATCAAGCGAGGCACCTTGGAATTGATACTAAAATCAGATTGGATATAGATATGGTGAAGTGAGTATTGATGGACGATTTGGCATCTTGTGCGGACGAATGGGGACGGCTTATTTTAAATGCGCCGGGGTGGCGTAGGTGACGTCTGCATTGGCCTTGGCGCTGGTGCCGAATTTCGTGGGAGTTTGCTCAGCGGTGGATTTTCGTTCATATTGCTCCTTTGAGACTGTAACTCAGAGGAAGCGCACATCGAAGGCGGCGTGTCATCCTCTTCCAAGTGGCTATAATCGAAATTTTGGCCGGGGCTTCGGGAGAATGGACGTGTTCGTTGGCATCTCCGACTTCCCGATGACTGGCATCATCCCCGGCAGGTTGCAGGGGCAGGACGCTCGTCCCCTCTCGATTCTGGGCTTGTCTCCAGCACGCACTGCGCAGTTGTGCCGCACCCTCGGCTTCGCCGCCCATGCCGCTAGCTATCTACCACCACCGCAATATGCCCGATTGGGCTGCGCGAGACTGCGCTCAGCAAGGCTGCAACGTGCACATCTTCGACCCGCGGCCGAGCCTGTGCTGCGGCGGCGCTTCCCAGGGCGCGGACTGCGAGGCGTCGCGCTATTACGACGACAACTACCTCTGCGAACCGGTCAAGCGGCAGCTGGTGCCGCTGTACATCGCCGTGCTGCAACCCCTGCCCACCAGCGCAAACCCGTTGGTGGTCTGAGCCCACCCACGAAGAAAATCCTCACCGTCCTGGGCGCGCGCCCGCGGTTCATCAAGGCCAGCGTCGTCTTTCATGCCATTGAGCAAACGCCCGGCTTGGCCGAGGTGCTTGCCCACACCGGCCAGCACTTCGACGTCAACATGTCTGACGTGTTCTTTGACGGACTGGGCATACGCAAGCCTGATCACCTCCTGGATATCCACGGTGGCACCAAGTTGCTGCAACTCAAGGACGCGTGCCGTGCCGTTGGCGGCTCCTTGACGCTGCTGTGGCACGATTCGGAATTTACCGACCAGGAAAAGAAGCGCTTGTATCAGGAGGTACCGGTAGCGTGACTATGACTGCGATCTGTGAACAGTCGGTGGACGATCGGCTCTGGCGTGCATTGACCATCGCGCCGTTGGGCAGCCTGTCAAAGCGGGAGATGGAGATTGCCATCATCCAGGCCGCGATCGACGCGGGCAAGGTCGAGAGCAGCCCTGCAGCGGTTGCAATGGCCTTTCGGATCACGTTGCGCGGGGCTCAGGCGTATCTCACGGACCTGGCGCTGCGCCGTCCGGCGCTGGCAGATGCCGAGGCGTTGATGCGGCTCCGCCGCCTGCTGGCCCAGATCGAGGTATCCGCAAGTGCAACATATCTCAGCTTTGCTGTCCATGATGCGGCGCTGCGCATCTGGCTGGAGCGCAAGATGGTCACATTACAACTGCACGGCGGCGATTCGCTGCGCCTGGAAACCGTGCGCCTGACGCCAAACGGCCTGGCTCGCCTGCTCGCCGCAACAGATGGTGCGCGCACGCCGTATGGCGCCTTGCGCGCCTTGCCGGCGGAGATGCACGGCCATCCGTGGTTCAAGGAGGCGAAGAAGACTTGGCGCAAAGACATGTCCTGGCCGGCCGCGCTTGATGCCTTGGCCAATGGAACTACGGTTGCCTAAGCGTTGTCGAGACTTGTTTCTTTGTTCTGATGGAATGGACGGCGGCGACTCGTCTGGTTCAGGATTCAGTGCGCGAGCAGGCTACGAATCTTCGAAGATGCCGTTCCCAGTGGCTCGATCCGGTGTCTCGTCCTGGAGCCGTTTCGTTCTGCCCGGCATTGCCGGGCTGCGCGTCTGGAAGCGTTTGCTGTGATGCTGGCTGACCCCGACGTGCACAGTCCCTTTGGCGGTCTGGGAGTGTCGAATAAATTCAAGCCCATTCTTGGCAGGCAGTGGTAGAGAACAAACTCTATGTCAGCGTGAGAGGGCACGATTTGTTTCGAGCCAAGGTTCAGCGGGCCGCGCGTGCAAGGAACCGCGTGACTTCCGGAGAGGTTGACGTCCTTCTGGATTTTTATGCGCCGCTGGACCATGCGACGTATTTTTATTCAAGCGATCATCTGCGCCGAATCGGACCGGAATTCAATGCCATTTCCTGGCATTCATTCGGGATTGAAAAAGATGGGCAGGTCAGCGTGCCGAAGGTGCATTTCAAGGACGGCAGTCGGCGCGTGTGCGTCGATAGCCATGATTACGTCAAGTCTGCGGATGTCATTGCTTATCCGGTGGTGAGTGCCGTCGTGTTTGGGCACGGAGAGCCTGGCCCATCTTCATTGCGCCATGGTCGGGAACGGATTGGCATCGAACTCGATGCCGAACCCCCTTATTGTGTGGATCTGTTCATACTGCCGAATGGTATTTCTGGAGGTGATTACCTCGGTTATGATGCCTCAATTTATCTGTTCACGGCAGACAATGGCATATTCATGCCGGCGCTTGGTCATGCTGATGAGCGATGTCGATACAGAGATAAACAATTCGGAGTCCTGACATTTGCCGAAGTCAATGGCTGGACGTGCTTTGTACGACTGACCGACCCTCCAAATTATGCGCGGCATCTCGCTTCGGATTTCGGCGTGATATCTTTTGATTTGCGTACTGTCGTTTCATCTCTGCTGGATCGGCGGATCATTTATTTGACGGACGATCCGAATGTCGTGCATGAGACGACTTTCCGTCAACGGTTGCGAGCAACGCCGCGCTGATCGGCCGGGCTCGGCAGTCAGTGGATGGGCCCGCACCAGCCGGTGCTTGCCATCCGTGGAGGTGGCGACGGCGACAGGTTGCTACACGGCGTACGCCGGTCGAGCCGGAGTTGCCGCCGAGTGATCATGATCGGGGGCACTGGAGTCATCGCTGCCGAACCGCAAGAACACGTAAACCAGTGGGCGCTCCGGCGTGCCGTTGACGCGCTCGACGTGGGCGGACAGGGTGCCCCGATCCATCCACCTGCGCACGCCCACGGCCTGCTGGCGCGGCACGTGACCGATCTTGCGGCCCTGCGTCAGCATGACCACGGCATTGCGATCATGCGGATTGTCGGGTTCGGCCACCAACTGCACCGGCGATCCGACCGTGATCTCGTCCAAAGGCACTTGCGACGTGTGGCGAAAGCCCGCCACCTCGATGATGACCTCGCTGGGCGCGGTCACCTGGTCGAGTGGGTCGATGATGCTGAAACCGTCGCCCGGGAGCTTGGCGCCGGTGTAGGCGAGCAGGGCGAAGTCGCTGATCTCGGCGCCCGGCCGCAGGCGAAACTGCTCCAGATAGCGTGCGTAGTCCCCGCGTGAGCGCGGTGGCAACCGGCGCATGAAGGTTTCCAGCACGCCTTGCTCATATTCCTGGTCAAGCTTGCGAAAGGCCGGGAACCCGATGAAGCCCTCAGCGCGCGCGCCTGCCACGTCGGTCAGATAGCGCAGGCGTACGCTGCCGCCCGGATGCCGCAGCAGCTCCGCCACCGTGTGCCGCACGCGCGACGATCCCTCCGGCCCCTGCCAGACGAGCAGCAGCCGGGCGGGCTCCCGAACGTGTTCAATGAAATTCATCGGTCAAAGTCCTGTCTCGACTTCAAGGGCGCAAGGCATCCAGTAGATGCTGCTGCCGTGCCGCAAGCAGACTCATCATGAACCGGGCGCGTCCCGCGTCAAGTGGCACCGCAAGCGCCAGGTCGCATAGAGGCATTATTGCTCGTTCCAGTTCCGGGGGGTCGAACCGCAGCACGGAGAGCATCGTCTGACGGCACTGCGGCGCCTGCTGCAGCAGCTTTTGCAGCAATTCGAGATGGCCGCAACGCTCCGCGTCGTGAAGCTGCCATCTCAGGTGGTGCCGGCCCTTGTCGATGTAGCGCTGGCGGTAAGCGGCCTGCGCGAAGCGCTCGAATTGGTTTGCCGGCCGCTCGTGACCCAGGCTGGTGCCGTTGTCGAAGGCGGGTGACAGGGCGAAGGCCCGGGGGGCACCCGCTTCGGTGCGGGTGTAGACGAAGCCCCAGTTTTCCTGGTGTCGGTCGGTGTTGCCGATCAGTGCGTCGAAGGTCAGCATGCGTGCCCAGTCCAGCAGCCAGTCGCCGTCAAGTAGTGGACTGGATGTGCTCGTGCCACGGGCTCGCGAAAACGCACGGCACAGAAGCTGGATGTGGGAAAAGTTGTGCTGTGTGCCCCGTTGGTAGTCGAAATCCTTGATCAGCGCCTTCATGAACAGCCCGCCGGACACGAAGCCCTGCGGCGGTCCGCCCGGGTAGCCCCAGAACCATTCGATCAAGGCAGCACAATCGCCACTGGCCGAATCCCAGGCCGCATAGGCCGGCGGCACCGGCACGCCGGTGAGTCGCCCCAGCCGGCTGGCCACGATTTCGGCCCAGAACTGGTCGGGGTAGACGGGCCGCGATTCCTTGAAAAGGTAGCGGTGGCCTGCGACCAGCCACGGCTGCGGGGGCGGATCAGGGCAGCGCAACAGCCGCTTGTCGCGCGAACCCTCGGGGAAATAGGGGTGGTCCACGTCCGGTGGCCACCGTGCGACGTCCAGCTCTTCGCCAGCGGTTTGCCAATGTGCGCTGCGCATGCAGGGAAGAATACACGGGCGCGCGCTTGGGTCGGCGACAATTGGGCCCTCGTCAAGCACGAAGTCATCCTCCCGCGCGCCCGCCTCGCCATCCTTGGCGCGGGCGACACATCTTATCGATGCCAAAGATCCTTACCGTCCTGGGCGCCCGCCCGCAGTTCATCAAGGCCAGCGTGGTCTCGCACGCCATCGCCCAGACGCCCGGCCTGACAGAGGTCGTAGTGCATACCGGGCAGCACTTCGACCCCAACATGTCCGATGTGTTCTTTGACGAACTGGGCATGAGCAAGCCCGACTATCACCTGGATATCCATGGGGGTACGCACGGCGCGATGACCGGGCGCATGCTGGAGGCGGTCGAGCAGGTGATGCTGAAGGAGCAGCCCGACATCGTGCTCGTCTATGGAGACACCAACTCCACCCTGGCCGGCGCCCTGGCCGCCGCCAAGCTGCACATCCCCGTGGCGCACGTCGAGGCCGGGCTGCGCAGCTTCAACATGCGCATGCCAGAAGAGATCAACCGCATCCTGACCGACCGCATCTCGCACTGGTTGTTCACCCCGACCCAGGCCGCCACCGACAACCTGCTGCGCGAAGGCGTTGCGCCCTCGCAGATCCACCAGGTCGGCGACGTCATGTACGACGTGGCCCTGCACCACGGCGCCCGCGTGCAAGCGGGTATGGGTCTGATGGCGGCACTGGGTCTGAAGGAGAAGGGCTACGTCTTGGCTACCGTCCACCGGGCCGAGAACACCGATGACCCGCAGCGTCTGGCGGCCATCGTGCAGGCGCTGGCCCACACCGCCTGGCAACTGCCCGTGGTCTGGCCCCTGCACCCGCGCACCCGTGGCGTGCTGCAAAAGGCAGGGCTGCTGGAAACCTTGGCCCAACAGGTCAAGCTGATCGACCCCGTGGGCTATATCGACATGGTGCAGTTAGAAAAATTTGCCGCCCTGATTGCCACCGACAGTGGCGGCGTGCAGAAAGAGGCCTTTTTCTATCAAGTCCCCTGCGTCACCTTGCGCGACGAGACGGAATGGGTGGAGCTGGTGGAGGCGGGCTGGAACCGACTGGCGCCGCCGGTGGATGCGGGGGCCTTGCAAGCGGCAATCAGTGGGGCGCTGGGTAGTCGGGGGCAGGATGTGCAGCCGTATGGTGCTGGGGATACGGCGCGGCGGGTGGTGCAAATGTTGAGCAAAGGCACGATCCAATGAGTAACGCAGATAAAAAACCACGGATATTGCACAGTGCCGCGCTGCTGTCGCCGCCATCGGGTATTTTGGCGCAAATGGATTGGGAGCAGGAGGCGGCTAATACGCTGGATATAGACTGGCAGGTGCGTATGTATTGTCCAAAAAATACCCCGAATACTGCAAGTGTATTACATCAGGACGCTGCAATAGACCACGAAAAAATGAAATCCTCTGCCAGTAAATTAATGGCTTGGATTCGGTTGCGAAGAAATTATCACCGCTGGCTCTTGCAGCAACAGGAAAAGGTGGATATCTATTTGCTGCGGTACTACGTGCACGACCCTTACCAACTGGAATTTGTGGGTGCATGTAAGAAGCCGGTTTATTTTATACACCATACCCTAGAAGTACCGGAATTGGCCCTGCCAGGAGGGGTTTCAGGGTTTGTGCGCTCCGGCTTGGAAAGCGCTATTGGCCGCTATTGCATACGCAAGGCAGAGGGCATTATTGGGGTGACACAGGAAATTGTGGACCACGAACTGAGACGGGCAGGCTGCCTGCAAAAGAAGTCCTATGTCTATCCCAATGGAATCATCTTTAAAGACCTGCCGCTGGAAGACAAGCGAAACCAGGATGTACCCGAACTGCTTTTCGTGGCCAATTTTGCCCCGTGGCATGGATTGGATATATTGCTGGAAGAGGTCGCCAAAAGTCAGGAAAATTTCATTCTACATTTGGTGGGCAAGGTACCGGATGATTTACTGGATTTTACCAAAGATTCCCGCGTCCGAATGTATGGTGCCATGAATCAGCAACAGATAATTGAGCTTAGTGCGCAATGTTGGGTTGGTCTTTCTTCATTTGCTTTGAAAAGAAAGGAAATGAAACAGGCTTGTCCGTTGAAGGTGCGGGAATACTTGATGCTGGGCCTGCCGGCGTATGGGGATTATCAGGATGTTTTTTCTGATGATTTCCCGTATTTCAAAAAGGGGTCGGAGGATTTGGCGGAGATTTTGGGGTTTTGTTGGGCCGTGAGGGGTTTTGATAAGAGCGTGGTTTCTGAGGAGTCTCGGGATTTTGTTGAAAAAATTGGTTTACTGAGAAGGGCGTATGAATTTTTTTTGAAATAGATATTGTGATTTTGCTCGGCGATTTTAATTATGTATGAATTTTTGATGCTGCTCTTGTTTTCTATAGGAGCGATTTTATTTTTTTTGTCGATAAATAAAAAAAAATATATAGGCATTATCGACTTTGGATTTTTATTAAGTTCTTTTTTCATATTTTATCGACCGATATTTCTGAACTATTGCGATAATTTCATAAATAAAAAAATTTATTTGTGGGATAACGGTGATTATATATACGGGACGGTTTTCTCTGCGATTGCAATCATTTTATTTTATCTGAGTTATAATTCATCAATTAAAAGAGTGAAAATTACCGATTCATTTTCTTTGATTGCCCTGAGAGAGAATCCGCAGTTGCTAGCGTGGTTTGTAAAGGTTAATCGAATTATTGTTCTACTCTATTTGGCATTGATGGTTTTTGTTTACGGTTTCATTGGTGCGTCGTGGGGTAGTGGAGAGCAGCTTTCTGGGGCGATGTCCGTGAGGATTCCGGGCTTCGAGTTCGTGTGGCCATTCATTAATTTCTTTTTATTTCTTGGTGTTTTTTTATCCGTGATACTGCTTTATATTAAGAGGAGACGGATTTATTTATTGCAGTTTTTGATTATTGTTGGTGTCGCTTTGCTCTTGGGGCGAAGGGGGGCGCTTGTGTCCCCAATTCTATTGTCGATATTTGTTGTTTCTATCGGGAGGGTGAGGATTTCTTGGCGCGCCATTCGTCATTTTAAGGGAAGAGGTCTTTTGTTCATTGGATTGTTGGGGTTCATTTTATTTTTTGGAAAGGGATTAACGAATTATTTGTTTGAAACCAGGGCTGTTAATTATGCGGCGACAGAAGATGATACTCCATTTGCATGTGTGATTGTTAAAAAAGGACACCAAGAATTTGATTTGTTTTGGCCGGCGGTGATTGCAGAGTCAAGCTTGAAAAATATTGCGGCAATTCCAGGGGCATTGTTGGGGAATTTTATATCTCACCAAGAACGCTTGGATAACTTTGAGAATTTCTACAGTAGCACGGATCATCTCATGATGAAATATAATGGGGGTGCATATCGCGACTTGAAATTCGGTATTTCTCCAAATTTTCATCAATATTATTATTATTATTTTGGCATCTTGTCTGTTCTAATAATAATTTTCTTGGGGAAGATTGGTTTCATCTTTGAAAAAAGAATAATTGCTTGCGTAAGGAGCGCGCAGATTTTTAAGATGTATTTCCTTTACATTTTCTGGATTTTGCTAAATTCCCCTTGGGATACGACTTTAAAATATTTTTTATTCAATTCATTTATTTTATTTGTTTTCTCATGGTTTGTGAAGATTGTTGTTGGCAAGCCTAAATTGAATAATTGCCATCATTAAGGAACCTCTGCGCAATGCACATTGAGGTGTGCTGATGCGGCCAGATCGGGCGAGCTTCCCAATTCGGCGCTCTGCACAGCCGATTTTTGGCGCCCGTTGGCAGGCGCACTCATGCCTCGGCTCCCATCAACGCTCGCCGCGCCATCCACAGATTGGACAGCGCGAACAGGGTGTGCAGTTGCGCGGTGTTCTTGACCAGCCCACGGTAGCGCACCTTCACATGCCCGAACTGGCGTTTGAGGACTCGGAGTGCATGCTCGACCCTGGCCCGGATGCTGGCTTTCAGGCGTTCGAGTTGCTCGGTCAGTTCATCGACCAATCTGCTCTTGTCCAGTTTGCGGCGCTTGCCCGGGCGCATGGCGATGTTCCAGCACACGCCAGGCTTGGCATCGGGGCGCTTGTCCGCCCCCTGGTAGCCGGCGTCTGCCCAGGCTTGGGTTTCCTGACCGTGCAGCAAGCTGTTGGCCTCGATCACAGCGCCCACGTTGCCAGCGGTGCCGCGCACGGTATGCACCAGCCCCGAGGCCGCGTCCACTCCGATGTGTGCCTTCATGCCGAAGTACCACTGCTGGCCCTTCCTGCTTTGGTGCATCTCAGGGTCACGCTGGCCTTGCTTGTTCTTGGTCGAGCTGGGCGCGGCAATCAGCGTCGCATCGACTGCGGTGCCAGCGCGCAGCAGCAGGCCTTTGGCGCCCAGCAATTCATTGACCAGCGCCAGAATCTGCTCGGCCAGCCTGTGCTCCTCCAGCAAACGGCGAAACCGCAGGATGGTGGTCTCGTCGGGTATGGCCGTGTCCCAGTTCAACCCCGCGAAGTCTCGAAACAGCGGCACGTCGTGCAACGCTTCTTCCATCGCCGGATCGCTCAGCGTGAACCACTGCTGCATGAAGTGAATGCGCAGCATGGTCTGCACAGCAAAGGGCGGGCGCCCGCGCCTGCCTTCTGGCGCGTAGGGCTCGACCAGCGCCACCAGCGCCGCCCAGGGCACCACGCGCTCCATCTGCGCCAGAAATTCACGCTTGCGCGTGCGCTTGGTCGTCAGGTTCAGGCCAAGATCAACTTGCTTCATGGACTCGATTGTCTGCCCGCATCGCCCCAATCGGGCACGGCACAGTGCGATTTGTGCAGACTTTCCTTAATGTATGAAAATATTTGTTTCTGGCGGAGCTGGCTATATAGATTCTCATGCTGCACTTGCTCTGTTGTAAACGACATGTGATGTCGTGGTTTTGGATAATTTCCGTAATAGCTCATCAGAATCAACAAAACGGGTGAGGAGAATTATCGGGTGTGAACCTGAATTTGTTGTTGGGGGTGTGTGTGATAAGGTATTATTGCAAAGCTCGTTCTCGAAACATGATTTTGATGCCGTATTGCACTTTGCGAGCCTCAAGGCGGTGGGCGAGAGCGTGCAGCAACCCCTGCGCTATTGCGACAACAATGTGGCAGGCACGTTGGCGCTGTGCTAGCCTATGCAGGCGGCGGGGGTGTTCAAGCTGGAGTTCAGTTCATCGGCCACGGTGTATGGCGATGTGGAGCAGATGCCCATTACGGAGGCCACACCCACGGGCATGCCCACCAACCCCTATGGCCGTAGCAAGCTGATGGTGGAGCAGGTGCTCGCCGATGTGGCGCAGTCTGACCCGCGCTGGCGCATGGCCGTGCTGCGCTACTTCCACCCTGTGGGCGCGCACGAAAGAGGCTTGATGGGCGAAGACCCGAATGGCATTCCGAATAATTTGCTGCCTTACATCAGCCAGGTGGCGGTGGGCAAGCTCCGGCAGCTTTCCGTCTATGGCAAAGATTACCCGACGCCCGATGGCACTGGTGTTGGTGATTACATCCATGTGATGGATTTGGTGGACGGGCATCTGAAGCCGCTAGCAGCCTTGGAGCGGTGCAGCGGCTGGAATGTGTGGAATCTGGGCACTCGGCAGGGGTGTAGCGTGCTGGAGATGATTCGCGCCTTTAAAAAAGCGGCAGGCCGCGCCGTGCCTTATCAAGTCGTTGCCCGCCCGGCGGGTGATACTGCCCAGTGTCGGTCAAACCCCGGCAAGGCCCAACCAGAACTGGGCTGGCGTGCCCAGCGGGGGCTCGAGCAGATGATGGAAGATGTCTGGCGCTGGCAGCAGGCCAATCCGAATGGATATGGCAAGAAATAATCATCTATGAGTATCAAGAAAATTGTATTGCTCAGCACCATAGGAAAAGATACCTTGCTGTTTCGTGCGGAGTTCATTGCCGGTTTGGTAAGTGCCGGGCATGTGGTCACAGTATGCTGCACGGATTACACCCCAGAATCCGCTCAGGCCATTCGTGATCTGGGGGCGCGGCCAGTAGACTATCGGCTTGACCGTGGTGGAATGAATCCGTTGGCGGATTTGTTTTGTATTTTTGGAATTAAAAAATTATTAAATCACTTGCAACCTGACATAGTGCTCTGCCGTGCAGTCAAGCCGACTATTTATGGGGCTATTGCCGCTTATCTTTCTGGGATAAAAAGGCGAGCGGCCATGCTGGAAGGGCTAGGCTATGTGTTTACCGATCTTCCGCAGGGGCTGGGTTTTAAGCAGGCAGTCTTAAGAAAAATTCAGGTCTTTTTGTATCGCCTGTCTTTGCCGCTGTTGCATGAGTTGATTTTTTTGAATCATGATGACCCGGTGGATTTACTTAAACGCCATCAATTGAGAGTAAGGTCTTATAAGGTATTGGGTGGTATTGGTTTGGATTTGGCGAAATTTCCATACTCGCCAGCACCTTTGGATCCAATGCGTTTCATTTTTATTGGGCGCTTGCTGGCAGAAAAAGGTATCTTTGAATACGTTGACGCTGCAAGGCAGGTTAAAAAGAGCTATCCAAACGCAGAATTTGTTGTGTTGGGCGCGGTGGATGACTGCAACCCTGGGGCCCTAAAGCAGCAGCAGCTTCAACAATTGCTGGATGAGGGGGTTATTCACTACCCAGGCTATGTATCCAACGTATCAGATTGGGTGGCCCAAAGCAGTGTGTTTGTGCTGCCTTCGTACCGAGAGGGCGTACCCCGCAGTACCCAGGAGGCGATGGCCATAGGGCGCGCCGTCCTCACGACGGATGTGCCTGGCTGCCGCGATACGGTGGATGATGGCGTGAATGGTTTTTTGGTGCCGCGCTGGAATGCGCAGATGTTGGCTGAAAAGATGATTTTTCTGATTGAAAAGCCGGAAGTCGTTCAGCGTATGGGCGAAGCCAGCCACCGCATGGCTGTGGAGCGGTTTGATGTGCATCAGGTCAATATCCGGCTGATGGCGTGGCTGCTGGGAGATGAGGCATGAGCCCGGCGTTGATTACCGGGGCCTCTGGCTTCGTAGGTCGTGCGCTTTTGATGTCGCTAGGCCTGCGCGGTTTTGCATTGCGCCCGGTGTATCGCTCTGCCACTCAGGCGGCTGGCGTTGCCGGGGCAGTGGTGGTGCTTAGTCTGGATGACGACACCGATTGGTCTGCCGCCTTGCAAGGGGTGGAGGTGGTGATCCACACGGCAGCGCGCGCACATCTCACGCAGGATGCTGCACTGAATCCGATGGCCGAATACCGACGGGTGAATGTCGAGGGGACGTTGAATTTGGCGCGACAAGCTGCGGTGGCGGGTGTGCAGCGTCTCGTCTTTATCAGTTCCATTGGAGTCAACGGTCTGGCGACGCATGGGACGCCGTTTACCGCTGACGATGTGCCTGCACCCGTAGAACCTTATGCAGTCTCAAAATGGGAAGCCGAGCAGGGTTTGTATGCCATCGCTGCGGAAACAGGGATGGAGGTGGTTGTTATTCGATCTCCTTTGGTCTACGGTCAACATGCACCGGGAAATTTCGGCCGGTTGATTTCTTCCGTGCGACGCGGGGCTTGGCTTCCGCTGGGTGCGGTGCATAACCGTCGCACGTTGGTGGCGTTAGAAAACCTGATTGATTTGTTGGTCGTATGCGTTCATCATCCGGCAGCAGCAAATCAGACATTCCTCGTCGGCGATGCGGAGGATGTGTCCACTACCGTGCTTCTCCAGCGTATTGGGCGGGCGATCGGCCGACCAGCACGGTTGCTGCCTATACCTGTGCCACTGATACGGGCGGGCGCTCGGTTGTTCGGGAAGGCGCAGCTTGTGGATAGAGTCTGTGGAGATCTGCAGGTAGATATTCGAAAAACCGAGTCATTGCTCGGTTGGAGGCCGATAGTGGATATGCAAACGGCTATGCGCTCCTGGAAAAATTAGGGGGCATGATGTTGCGTTTGCTAGATATCTGTTTTGCCATCCTGGGATTGGTGCTCGGGTTCCCGTTGTTGTTGGCGGTTTACCTGATCGGGTTGCTCGATACAGGGTCGCCGCTGTTCCGACAGGAGCGTGTGGGGCGGCACCAGAAGCCATTCACCCTCGTCAAATTCAGAACGATGCGGGTCGGGACTGCGTCGGTGGCCAGTCATCTGGCCGACGCCAGTGCCATCACGCCATTCGGTCAGTTTCTGCGCCGCACCAAGCTCGACGAACTGCCGCAGCTCTGGAACGTGCTGTGGGGCGACATGAGCCTGGTCGGCCCTCGGCCGGGTTTGTTCAATCAGGCGGAGCTGCTGCAGGCGCGCGAGCGCCACGGTGTGTTTTCTGCACGTCCGGGCATCACGGGGCTGGCCCAGGTCAGCGGGATCGACATGTCGACACCTGAGCTGCTGGCGGAAACGGATGCGCGCATGCTGGCCTCGCTCACGCTCGTCAACTACTTTCGCTGGATCGTGCAGACGGTCGTGGGCGCGGGGCGTGGTGATGCGGTGAGGCAGTAAAGCGGTCGTGGGAATGCGAAGCCCAGCGGTCTCGGCGTGCCGCCAGCACCAGTCATCCCGATGAGCCGTCGTGTCCATGCCTGGTCGCGGTGACCGATCAAGCTGTCGTTGTGTCTTCAGACGTCGAACTGGATTGCCACAGCGCCTTCGGCGCTTCGCAATGACGGGTTCGAGCGGCGCGCCGGTAACCGCCCGCACCGCCACATCCGCCTCCCGGCCGTCATCGCGAGGCCGTAGGCCGTGGCGATCCAGTGCTGCGCGTCGTGCGTCCCTGCGGCATCTTCCCAGCTAACCGTGGCACTTGATCCGGTCGTCGTTGTGCCTTCGAGTCGTCGAACTGGATTGCCGCGTCGGCCTGCGGCCTCCTCACAATGACGGGTGCAGGCGCGGCGGCGGCATCCGCCTCGCGTGACCTGCCCCCTTCTGCCGTACCAGGGTTTTGGAAGGAGTCCGGGTTGAAGGTTACGTGATCTCGTTGGTTGTTGGGATCTGGTGAGCAGCACCGCCGGCATGCCGGCGGTGCTGCTCGGCAAACTGCGCGGGCGGGATGCGTCCGATGCTGCTGTGCGGCCGAACCTCGTTGTAGTCGCGCCGCCAGGTGGCGATCGTCTGGCGAGCCTGCTGCAGTGACTGGAACCAGTGTTCGTTCAGACACTCGTCGCGGAACTTGCCGTTGAAACTCTCGATGTAGCCGTTTTGCATGGGTTTGCCCGGCTCGATGAGTAGGTGTCGGATGTGGTGCTGCTGCACCCAGGCGATGAAGGCGCGGCTGGTGAACTCCGGGCCGTTGTCCGTGCGCACCGCCAATGGGTAGCCTCTGAACAGCGCTGCCTGGTCGAGCAGTCGGGTGACGTACTGGCCCGAGATGCCCCAATCCACGCAGATGCTCACGCACTCGTGGCTGAAGTCGTCGGCCACCGCCAGGCACTTGATGCGCCGGCCGGTGCTCAGGCTGTCGCTGACGAAGTCCATGCTCCACACCTCATTGACCGTCTTGGCCAGCTGCAGCGGCACGCGCTCGTTGATCGGCCGCTTGACCTTTTTGCGTTTGCGCACGGCCAGGTTGGCCGCGCTGTAGAGCCGATAGACCCTCTTGTGATTCACACCGGGGAAGTCAGGGCGCAGCATGTCGTGGATGCGCCGGTAGCCAAAGCGCCGGCGCACCTGGGCGATCTCGACGATCCGATCGGCCAACTCGCGCGTGGCGGCATCCAGCTCGGGCGGGTGACGGTAACTGTCGCGGGAGAGCCCCACAAGGCCACACGCGCGGCGCTCGGACAGGTGGTGTTCGTTGACCATCTGGGCGATCGCCTCGCGCTTGACCTGTGGGGCTAACGCTTTACCCCAAGC
This sequence comes from Ottowia sp., assembly GCF_035325765.1. Lineage (GTDB taxonomy): Bacteria > Pseudomonadota > Gammaproteobacteria > Burkholderiales > Burkholderiaceae_C > Ottowia. The sequence continues at coordinate 28,543 of NZ_DAOKZG010000011.1, read as the reverse complement.
ACGCTCTTGAGCGCATGCATGTCCAGGTGCGCCTCGGCCAGCAGCTTCTTGAGCTTGGCGTTCTCCGCCTCAAGCTCGCGCAGTCGCTTGGCATCGGACGCCTCCATGCCGCCAAACTTCGAGCGCCACTTGTAGAACGTCGCGTCGCTGAAGCCGCTCTTGCGGCAGATCTCCGCTACCGGCATCCCGGCCTCGGCCTGCCTGAGAAACCCAATGATCTGTTCCTCGCTGTACTTGCTCTTCCTCATGTCCGCCATTCTCCTGGTGAGCGGACTGCGCTTCCTTTACCTTGGTACGGCTGGTGGGGGGCAGGTCACGCGGGGCGGCGGGCCGTTGCCGTCCGCAGCGACGGCTTGCCGTGACGTCGCGCGATGGCGCGGTGCGCCCGCACAGGCATGGCCGCCCACCCAGGCGATGGAAAATGCCGCCAGTCCAATGCCAGCGGCCCCCACACCATGAGCGACCAACCCACCATTCTCGTCACCGGCGGCGCCGGCTACATCGGCTCGCACACCACGCTGGCGCTGCTGCAGGCGGGCCACGCGGTGCTGGTGCTGGACAACCTGGCCAACAGCTCGCGCGAGTCGCTGGCGCGGGTGGCGCGCATCGCCGGGCGCGCGCCGGCCTTCATGCAGGGCGACGTGCGTGACGCGGCCCTGGTGCGGGACCTGCTGCGGCGCCACCGGGTGGGGGCGGTGCTGCACTTTGCCGGTCTGAAGGCGGTGGGCGAGAGCGTGGCGCAGCCGCTGCGCTACTACGACAACAACGTCGGCGGCACGCTGGCGCTGTGCCAGGCCATGGCCGACGCGGGCGTGTGGCGCCTGGTGTTCAGCTCGTCGGCCACGGTGTATGGCGGCCCGGCCACCATGCCGATCAGCGAGGCCACGCCCACTGGCCGGCCCACCAACCCCTACGGGCGCAGCAAGCTGATGGTGGAGGAGCTGCTGCGCGACCTGGCGCGGACCGACGCGCGCTGGCGCATCGCGGTGCTGCGCTACTTCAACCCGGTGGGCGCGCACGACAGCGGCCTGATCGGCGAGGACCCGCACGGCATCCCCAACAACCTGCTGCCCTACATTGCCCAGGTGGCGGTGGGCCGGCTGCCCGAACTGGCGGTGTTCGGCGGCGACTACCCCACGCCCGACGGCACCGGCGTGCGCGACTACATCCACGTGGTCGACCTGGCCGCGGGCCACCTGAGCGCGCTGGCCGCGCTGGACGCGCGCAGCGGCTGGCACGTGTGGAACCTGGGCACCGGCCAGGGCTACAGCGTGCTGCAGATGGTGCGCGCCTTCGAGCAGGCCTCGGGCCGCGCCGTGCCCTACCGCATTGCCCCGCGCCGCCCGGGCGACGTGGCGCAATGCTGGTCCGACCCGGGCAAGGCGCAGCGCGAGCTGGGCTGGACGGCCGAGCGCGGGCTGGCGCAGATGATGGCGGACACCTGGCGCTGGCAGTCGGGCAATCCGCGCGGGTACGCGGGGGCGGGGGCAGAGGCAGAGGCGTAGGAGCGTGGGCGGCAGAAGGCGCGCCGGCTGCAACCCACGAGAAACCGGTCCATCGCGGTGCTGCCGACCGCACCCAGGGGGCCATCCTGGGCTTGTCGGCAGCACCACGCCGTCCTCGCTTTTCGCACGTTTCGCTTCGACGCCTTCTACCGCCCACACTCCTGGGCCGCCATCGGAGTGGCGCAGCCACGCCGTCCGCGCGGCGCAGCGGGGCGACCCGGTGCGGCGGCCGGCGCGCCCAGCGCCGTGCCGGGCGCGCCCTGCGGCCCGCCCGATCCGTGCCAAATTGCGGATGACGCGCCCCGCGCGCGGCCGCGCGACCCCGCCCACACGTTAAAATCTCTTACAAGCCGGCCCAGGCGGGGCGCGGCAGCACGGGACGCGCCATGCGCGGCCCGGTCGAGGAGAAGATGGTGAACAAGCTGATTGGCCTGGCCCTGGGGCTGGGCGTGGTGCTGGCGGCCGGCGCGGCCGAGCCCAACGTGGGCACGCTGCGCAACGTCAAGGGCGGCGTGATGGTGGTCGCCAACGACCAAGTGGCGCGGCCGGCGACGGATGGCATGGCGCTGCCCGAGGGCGCGACGATCCTGTCGGCGCGCGACGGCACGGCCACGGTGGTACTGAACAACGGCTGCGTGGTCGGCCTCCAGCCGAGCCAGCAGCTCACGGTGCGCGGCGAACTGGAATGCAAGGCACTCGTGGCGTCGGTGCAACAGCTCCTGCCGGCCGGCCAGGCGGCGCCGGCGACGGCCGGCGCGGCCGAGGCGGGCACGGCGGCGGCCGGCGAGGCGGGCGTGAACCCCGCCGTGGTCGCCGCCGGCGTGGCCGGCCTGGCGCTGCTGGGCGCGGGCGGTGGCGGCGGCGGGGGCGACGACACGCCGGCGTCCGGGCAGTAAGGGCCGGGCCGCCCACGCTCCCAGGCACCGCAATACGCGCATTGGGCCGTCGGAGAAACACCACGCCCGCGCTGGAATCGGCCCCGGCAATGTGGTAAAAACTGCCATTCATTGAGGAGTCGAGCATGAAAAAGTACGCAGCCCTGGCGCTGGGACTCGGTTTGGCCTTGGGTGCCGCGGCGGCCGAGCCGGTGGTCGGCACGCTGCACGACGTGCATGGCGCGGTGACGCTGACGAGCGCGCAGGCGGTCAAGGTGGCGGCCGACGGCATGGCCGTGCCCGAGGGTGCGTCGATCCTGGTGGCGCGCGACGGCGCCGCCACCCTGGTGCTGAACAACGGCTGCGTGATCGGCCTGGCGGGCAGCCAGCACCTGACGGTGCGCGGCCAGCTCAAGTGCAGCGAACTGCAGGCCTCGGTGCGCCAGCTCATGCCGACCTACCAGTTGGCGCAGGCACCGCTGGGCGGGGGCATCACGCCGCCCGCGGCCGAGGTGCAGAAGGCCGGCGCCGCGTCCAGCGGCGCGCTGGGCGGCGGCATCGCCACCGACGCGCTGGCCGCGATCGTGTTCGATACCGGCATCGTGATCGCCGCCATCGTCGACAACAACCACGGCCCGGCGTCCGGGCAGTAACACCGCAGCAGCGGCCCGCGTGCGCGCGGGCCCGGAGTCGGGCAGCACGTTGCACAGACGATCGGCCACCAGAACCAGTTGGGACTTCCAACTGGTTTTTTTGTTGCTGGCGCTGCTGCTGGTGCTGGCGCCGCTGGTGCGTGGCGGCAACCGCGAGGTGGCGCTGTCGGTGCTGCTGGCGCTGGCGCTGGCCCTGCTGGCCCTGCTGCTGGGGCAGGCCATGCAGCAGCGCCTGGCGCCGGGTGCGGCGGCCATGGCGCGACCGCCCGCGTGGTGGTGGGTGGCGGTGGGGGTGCTGGCGGCCAGCCCGGCCTGGCTCGGGCTGCTGCAACTGGTGCCGCTGCCGCTGCACTGGTGGTCCGCCCTGGCCGGGCGCCAGGACTACCTGGAGGCGCTGCGGGCGGGCGGGGTGGCGGCGCCGGCGCGGCTGCCGCTGTCGCTCAACCCCTGGGCCACCTGGGCCTCGGTGTGGTCGGGCGTGCCGCTGGCGGCGGCCTTCGTGGCGGCGCTGCGGCTGCCGCGCGCGCAGATCGATCGGCTGATGGCCCTGCTGCTGGGCGTGGGCGCGCTGCAGGTGGTGCTGGCGGTGGCGCAGTTCGCCGGCGGGCGGCAGTCGCCGCTGTACTTCGGGCTGCCGGGGCAGGGCTTCGTCGGCAGCTTTGCCAACCGCAACCACCTGGCCGACCTGCTGGCGATGCTGCTGCCGGTGTGGTTCTACGCCTGGCTGCGGCTGCGCCGCGGCGGCGACGGCGAGGCGCGCGGCCGGCTGCACGGGGCCGCGCGGCCGCTGTTGCTGCTGCTGGGCTTCGGCCTGCTGGTGGTGCTGCTGAGCACGCAGTCGCGCGGCGGCATCCTGGCGTCGCTGGTGGTGCTGCTGCTGGCCGGCGGCCTGCAGCTGCGCTACCAGGGCGCGGGCCTGCGGCGCTGGCAGCGCTGGGCGCTGGTGGCGCTGTTCGGCGTGTTCGTGGCGCTGGCGCTGGCCTCGATCGACCTGCGCGGGCTGGCCAGCCGGCTGGAGCAGGGGCGCCTGCAGAGCGACGCCGAGGTGCGCCACACCATGGCCGCCGCCACGTGGCAGGCGGCGGGCGCGCTGTGGCCCTGGGGCAGCGGCCTGGGCACCTTCGAGTCGGTGTTTCCGCGCTACCAGCCCCCGGCCACGCCGGTGTACGTCAACCACGCGCACAACGACTACGCGCAGATGGCGATGGAGCTGGGCGCGCCGGCGCTGCTGCTGGTCGGGCTGGCGCTGGCGCTGGCGCTGCGCCAGCTCGTGCTGCTGGCGCGCGCGCTGCGCGCCGAGCGGCGCCTGTCGTCCGAGCTGGCGCTGCGCTGCCTGGCCGGCCTGGGCGTGCTGGCGCTGCTGCTGCACAGCTGGGTCGAGTTCAACATGCACATCCCGGCCCTGGCCATCGTGGCGAGCTTTCTGGCGGGGGTGTACCTGCGCCCGCTGGAGGCTGGGGAGGGGCGGCTGGAGGCGCGCACCGATGCGTCCCGGCGGCGCGTGCGTGAGGTCGGGGTGCAGCACGGGGGTGGGTGGATCAGGTGAGGGAGTGAGGTGCTGCGCGGGCTGTGGTCCGCGCCTTTGCATCCATGCCTCCGCCGCCGTCGCGAGCGGCGTGGCCGCGTGGCGACCCGGTCGCACTCCAGAGCCGTCATCGCGAGGCCGCAGGCCGTGGCGATCCAGTGCTGCGCGTTGTGCGGTCCCGCGGTCTCCATGCCAGGGCAGTCATCGCGAGCGCAGCGCGGCGATCCTGTGCCGCGGGTGGCGCGCGCCCGGGGTCGCCCCGAGGCGGGCGGCGCCCGGCGCCGCTCAGGCGACTGCGCTGGCGACCGCCGGCAGCGCGGTCGGGGCGAGTTGCGGTTCGACCGGGCTGGCGGGGACCGGGACCACCAGGATTTCGTTGGCGGCGCCGGGCAGGCCGCCGCGCTGGCGCTGCACCCAGTCCACGATCGGGCCGGTGGGGCGGTAGCCCTCGACCAGCGCCAATAGCTGCTTGCGCACCTCGTCGTGGCGGCGCGCCTGCATGTGGCGGGCGAGCTGCTCGAGCTCGCCCTGCAGGATGTCCCAGTGCAGGAAGTCCTCGTGTGCCTTCAGGATGCGCGGGTGCGCGGTGGGCTGGGTGTTGCCGCCGATCAGCAGCTCCTCGAACAGCTTCTCGCCGGGGCGCAGGCCGGTGACGCGGATCTCGATGCCGGCGCCGGGGTGGGCGGCGTCGCGCACGCGCTGGCCCGAAAGCTCGATCATGCGGCTGGCCAGGTCGTGGATGCGCACCGGCTCGCCCATGTCGAGCACGAACACGCCCCCGCCGTGCGCCATGGCGCCGGCCTGGATGACGAGCTGCGCGGCCTCGGGGATGGTCATGAAGTAGCGCGTGATGTCGCGGTGCGTGACGGTGACCGGGCCGCCCTGGTTGATCTGGCGCCGAAACAGCGGCACCACCGAGCCCGAGGAGCCGAGCACGTTGCCGAAGCGCACCATGGTGAAGCAGGTGCCGCCGGACTGGCAGCTTGCGTTGTCGAGCGCCTGCAGCACCATTTCGGCCAGGCGCTTGCTGGCGCCCATGACGTTGGTGGGGCGCACCGCCTTGTCGGTGCTGATGAGGACGAAACGCCCGATGCCGTGGCGCGCGGCGGCCTGGGCGCACACCAGGGTGCCCCAGACGTTGTTGCGCAGGCCTTCCAGCGGGTTCTGCTCGACCAGGGGCACGTGCTTGTAGGCGGCGGCGTGGTAGAGGATGTCGGGCCGCCAGGTGCGCAGCACGGTGTCCATGCGCGTGACGTCGAGCACCGAGCCGAGCAGGGGCACGACCTCGACGGGGGGCTGCCCGGCCTCGCGCGCCGCGCCGGCGAGCTCGCGGTGGATTTCGTAGAGCGCGTATTCGCTGCGCTCGAACAGCAGCAGCACGCGCGGGCGCCATTGCAGGATCTGGCGGCACAGCTCGCTGCCGATCGAGCCGCCGGCGCCGGTGACGAGCACCACCTTGCCCTTGAGGTGCGCGGCCATGAGGTCGGGGTCGGGGCTGACCGGGTCGCGGCCCAGCAGGTCCTCGATGTCGAGGTCCTGCAGGTCGCTCGGGTGCACGCCGCGCTTGACGAGCTCGGCCAGGCCCGGCAGGGTGCGCACGTGCACGCCGTGCGGGCGCAGCAGCTCCATGATCTGCTTGCGCCGCTCCATGCTGGCCGACGGGATGGCCAGCAGCACCGAGCGCACCTTGAGCTTCTCGACCAGGTCGGCGAGCTGCTCGGGCGCGTGCACCGGCAGGCCGTCGAGCCGGCGGCCCTGCAGCAGGGGGTTGTCGTCGAGGTAGCCGACCAGGCGCTCGTCGTCCATCTTCTGCAGGCTGGCGGCGAGCTGCATGCCGGCCTTGCCGGCGCCGTAGATCAGCACGCCGGGGGCGTGGGCGCGGGCGTGGAGCTGGCGATACAGGTCGCCCATCCACAGGCGCACCGCGACGCGGCTGGCGCCCAGGGCGATGAACATCAGCAGCGGCTGCAGGATGCCGATCGAGCGCGGCACGCCGGGCACGCCGATGATGCTGAACACCAGCATGTAGAGCAGGCCGTAGATGGCCGAGGCGCGGCCGAGCGCGAGCATGGCGTTCCAGCCCGCGTGGCGGAAGATGCTGGCGTAGAGGCCGTGGCGCGCGAACACCGGCAGGCCCAGCAGCCAGGCGCCCGCCGTGGCGGCGACCTGCGCCGGGCCGAAGGCCACCCATTGCTCCAGCCGCAGGTACCAGGCCAGCCAGACCGTGAGCACGCACAGGCTGGCGTCGAGCAGCAGCGCCAGCAGGCGCTTGGCAGCCCGGGGCATGCGCAGCAGCCAGTCGATGAGCGAGGCCTCCTGCATTTCAGTCATCCATTGGGCCGGGCGTCACCCACGCCGCATGGGACGGCGTGCTTCCAGAGGCCGCGGAGCAGGCCAGGCGGGGGCACCCGTGGCCGGGGTCCCCCTGGACACTGGGTGCGTCCCCCTTGCAGGGGGCTGAGGCCCGCGGCTCCAGACCTGCCTGCGCAGGTCTGGACGGGCCGAAGAGCCGCCGCCTCTGGCGGCGAGCACGTGGAGCGCAGCGACACAGGGGGTGTTTCATCTCAGGACAGGCGTTGCCGCAGCGCGGGCGGGTGCGGCAGGAGGCGGGCGAAGGCCAGGGCGCCCAGCAGCAGCCCGGCCAGATCGGCGGCGAAGTCGCCCAGGCTGGCCGAGCGGCCGGGGATGTAGTGCTGCAGCCACTCGGTGGCGACGGCCAGCGCCACCAGGCCGAGCAGCATGTGGCGTCGCTGGCGCGCCAGCGGCCAGGCCCGCAGGCCCAGCAGGGCGAGCGTGAGGAAGATCGCCGCATGCACCCACTTGTCGGCGTGCTGCAGGGCGTCCGCGCGGTCGAGCTCGCCGGCCCAGGGCAGCCAGGCGCTGACCCAGACCTTCAGTTCGAGCAGGGTCGAGGCGGGCGCCAGCAGGCCCAGCAGCGCCACCGCCAGGGCCGCCAGGAACAGCAGCCGCCAGGCGCCAGGCAGTGCCGGCGCGGGGCGAGAGGGTGGGGACAAGGCCATGCGGGGAGGGGTGACGGGCGCGAATGAAGGCTGGATGGAGGGCACTGACGGACGGACGGACCGGCGCCACGCGAGACGCTGCGCCGGCTGGGAGTCTCCGGGGTCTGGCCCCGGCTTCTGCTGCGCTGATTGTAAAAGACTCAACTTCTCGCAACGGCGTTGGGACGGAGCCGCGGCCGAGCTGTTGCATTAATGCCAAAGCGTTCATCGGCCCGCTTCGAGCGGGGTGGACTGGCCGTTGGCGGGTGTGGGCGCGGTGGCCGAAGCACGATAGGCCAAGATTAACCTGAATGGGGTAGCTGTTCCGGTAAAATGGCAGCGGGTCTCGTTTCGAATCCTTTCTTTCAGGGTCGCCATGTTCTTGCCTGTTCCTGCCGGGGGCGTTCGCTCCGGGCGAAGCTTTTTCTGGCGCCTGCTGTCGCGTTGTTTGCTGGCAACAGGTCTGGTGGGGGGATCGATGCTGTCCGGCATGGCGCTGGCCCAGACGGCCGCGGTGGCGCCGCTGGCGGCCACGGCCGCCATGCACGCGCCGGTGACCCAGGTGTCGGCGGCGACGCAGACGGCGGCGGTCCAGCCCTCGGGCGGCGGCTATGCGGCCGGCGGCGCGCCGGTGGCGGCGGCGCCCGGGGATGCCCTGTCCGAGGCGCGGCCGGCGACGATCGACACCGACTACCGCATCGGCAGCAACGACCTGCTGGAGATCGAGGTGTTCGGGGTGGAAGAGCTCAAGCGCACGGTGCGCGTGAACTCGGGCGGCCAGGTGTCGCTGCCGCTGATCGGCATGATCCCGGTGGCGGGGCTGTCGCCGGCCGACGCCGAGGCGCTGATCGAGCAGCGCTACGGCGAGAAATACCTGCAGGATCCGCAGGTGTCGATCTTCATCAAGGAATTCACCAGCCAGCGCATCACCGTGGACGGCGCGGTGGCGCGGCCGGGCATCTACCCGCTGACCGGGCAGATCACGCTGCTGCGCGCGCTGGCCATGGCCGGCGGCGGCGGCGCGCTGGCCAATCTCGAAGAGGTGATGCTGTTCCGCCTGGGCGCGGACGGCCAGGCGCTGACCGAGAAGCACGACGTGATGAAGATTCGCACCGGCGAGGCACCCGACCCGCTGCTGCAGGGCGACGACGTGGTGGTGGTGAACCGCAACGGCGCGCGCGCGGCACTGCGCGATTCGCTGTTCAGCGACATCATCGGCACGCTCAACCCGTTCTCGTCGATCTATCGCAACGCGGCCACACCTTGAGAGGCTGTGACAACCGACCTGACGCCCGACCTGCCGGCCGAGACCCCAGCACCGGTGCTTGCGCATGCGCGCCGCGGCCAGCCACCCCGATCGGCGGCGCCGGGGCCGGCTGCCGGACATGCACGGCCCCTGGGTGCCCATGCATGACCGATGCACGTGCATCGGGGTGCCCTGGACGGGCGGCGGCGCCGAGACGCCGTGGCCGGGTTGCCTGATTTCTGCCGATGGCGCTGCCTGCTTCTGACCGTGCCGATTTCCTGCTGAACCCACACCCGGGCGCGCCTGCCCGGACTTTTCGACCGGCGCGCGGCAACGCGGCCCTGCTGCGAGGCGCAGCCCACTGACTGACCCATGGCCAACAACTCCTTCCCACCCGATCGATCCATGCCCGTTCCCGGCCGCGGCCCGGGGCCCAGCTACCCGCTGGGCATGCCGGCCCAGTACGGGCTGGGCCAGCCCTGGCAGATGCAGGGCCGCGGCGACGAGGAGGACGACGACGTCATCGACCTGGCCGACCTGTGGCGCATGGTGCTCAAGCACAAGTGGCTGCTGCTGTCGATGGCGCTGGTGGGGCTGCTGGCGGCGCTGCTGGTGAGCTTCGTGCGCACGCCGCTGTACCAGGCGGCGACCACGCTGCAGGTGGACAAGCGCGCCGCCTCGGTGGTGAAGTTCGGGCGCGAGATCGACCCGGAGACCGACCTGGACGACCGCACCGGCATGGGCACCCAGCTCGAACTGCTGAAGAGCCGCGTGCTGGCCGAGCGCGTGGTCGACGAATTGCGGCTCGACCGCCTGCTGGCGCGCAGCCAGCCGGCGCTGGCCGACGCCACGCCGGCGCCCGCCGACGCGGGCGCGGCAGGCGCGGACGAGGCGGCCGAACCGGGCGGCCTCGGCAAGTGGCTGGCGCGCATCGAGGATAGCTGGAACAAGCTGCGCGAGCCGGCGGTGGCGAGCGCCGCGCAGCTCAGCCGCGAGGAGGTCCTGAAGATCTTCCAGAACACGGTGCGCATCGAGCAGGTGCGCAACTCGCGCATCATCAAGGTGACGGTGGACAACCCCGACCCGCAACTGGCGACGCGCATCGCCAACACCATCACGCGCGCCTTCATCGCGCTCAACCTGGAGCGGCGCCTGGAGTCGTCGACCTACGCCAAGAGCTTCCTGGACGAGCAGCTCGCGCAGACCAAGGTGCGGCTGGAGCAGTCCGAGCGGCGCCTGAACCAGTACGCGCGCGACAACCACATCCTGACGCTGGACGAGAAGACCAACGTGGTGAACCAGACCTTCACCGAGTTTTCCACCGCGCTGGCCAACGCCGAGCAGGAGCGCATCAAGTTCGAGTCGGAGTACCAGGCCATCGAGAAGGCGCCCGACACCTCGCGCCAGGTGCTGGAGAGCAAGACCATCCAGGAATACAAGACGCAGCGCATCAAGCTGGACGCCGAATACCAGCAGAACCTGAAGATCTACAAGGAAGACTTCCCGCGCATGGCGCAGCTGCGCGCCCAGATCGAGGACCTGGACCGGAAGATCAAGGTCGAGGTGAACAGCATCCTGCGCTCGGTGGCCAACCAGCTCGCCACGGCCAAGCGCCAGGAGTCGCTGATCCGCCAGCGCGTGGCGCAGACGCGCGGCGAGATCGTGCAGGGCCAGGACCTGCGCGTGAACTACAACCTGCTCAAGCGCGAGGTGGACACCAACCGCGAGCTCTACGACGGCCTGCTGCAGCAGGTCAAGGAAGTGGCGGTCGCCGGTGGCGTGGAGACCAACAACATCCAGGTGGTGGACAAGGCCGAGGTGCCGCTGTTCCCGTACAAGCCGCAGATTCCGCTGAACGCGGCGATCGGCCTGCTGGCGGGGCTGACGCTGGGACTGATGCTGATCTTCCTGATGGAGTCGCTGGACGATTCGATCAAGTCGGCCGACGAGGTGGAGAAGACCTTCATGGTGCCGCTGCTGGGGGTGATCCCGAACGTGAAGGAGAAGAGCAACCTGCCGAGCCTGGCCCTGCTGGCGCACCAGGACCCGCGCAGCAGCCTGGCCGAGTCGTACCGCTCGACGCGCACGGCGCTGCAGTTCTCGACGCCCGAGGGCGCGCCGCGCCGGCTGGTGGTGACCAGCACCAGCAAGGGCGAGGGCAAGTCGACCACGGCGCTGGCGCTGGCGATCAACTTCGCCCAGCTCGGCAGCAAGGTGGTGCTGGTGGACGCCGACATGCGCAACCCGGCGATCCACAAGTACCTGGGCGGCCGCAACGCCTATGGCCTGTCGAACTTCCTGTCGGGCCACGCGTCGGACCAGCCGCTGGTGCAGGACACCAAGATCGCCGGCCTGTCGGTGATGACGGCGGGGCCGGCCGCGCCCAACCCGGTCGAGCTGCTGATGGGCCCGCGCTTCGGCGACCTGCTGGACCGGATGCACGACGAGGGCTACGAGTACATCATCATCGACGGGCCGCCGGTGCTGGGACTGGCCGACGCCATCGTGCTGGGCAACCAGGTGGGCTCGGTGCTGTACGTGGCGCAGGCCGGCCACACGCGCAAGAGCCACATCAAGGACGCCTTCCGGCGCCTGCGCATGGCCGGCGTGGTGCCGCGCGGCATGGTGCTGACCAAGACCACGGCGCAGAACACGGCGTACTACGCCTACGAGAACTACTACGGCTACGGCGCCAACCCGAAATCCGACAAGAAGCTGGCGACGACCAAGGTGGAGCCGGCGCTGCGGGCGGGCTGAGAGGGGCGAACGCAGCCCCATGCGCGCCTTGACCGCCATGATCCGACCGCTCTGCGTTGCTTGCGCGCGCCGTGGCCGGGGCTTGCCCTGGCGGGGCGCGGATCGGCCAGAGGCCGGTCTGCTGCGTGCCATCCGGCGCCACGCCGGCGCCCCTCGGGCCGCGGCCCGCCGCCCTGGCTGGACGGGTCTTGCCGGCCCGCTCGGCCACGCCGGGCCTGGCCGCGCCCGCTGAGCCCCGTTGACGCGCGCCATGGCGGAGCAGCCCCAGGACACGGCGGAGGCCCAGGACCGGCTGGCGCGCCTGCTGCTGGACTTCGCGCGCGCGCCGGGGCGCTATGCGATTCGCCTGGGCGAGCCGCGCGCGCTGTTCCAGGAGCTCGACACGGTGGCCCAGTGGGCCCTGGGGCGCGTGCCGGCGGGCGAGGCGCGCGAGCTGGTGGACGCGGCGGTGCTGTTCATCCAGCGCGCCTGCTTCGACCGCGACAACACGCACTACCAGGTGCTGGGGCTGACGCCCGAAACGCTGGCGCCCGAACTGCTGCGTGCGCGCTACCGCACCCTGATCCGCCTGACGCACCCCGACATCGGCGTCGGCGGGCTGGCGGCGGATGCGGCGGGCATGGTGAACCGCGCGCACGACGTGCTGCGCGACGCGGCGGCGCGCCGCCGCTACGACGAGGAACTGGCGGGCCGTGCGGGCGCGCGCGCCGGCACGCCGGCGCCGTTTGCGGCCGAGCCCGCGGCCGGCCCGGCGACCGGGTTCGGCGCGGCCGGGTTCGGTCTGTCGCAGGGCGCCGAACTGGGCCCCGACATTGCCGCCGCGCCCGGCCTGCGCGAACGCTGGGCGACCTGGACGGCGCGCTATCCGCGCCAGTTGCGCGGGGTGCTGGTGGCCGGCAGCGCCGGCCTGCTGCTGGCCGGCATCGTGGCCTGGACCGCCATGGAGACGGTGCAGAGCGCCGGCAGCGTGCTGGTGGCGGCGCGCTCCGCCCCGGCGGCGCCGGCCGATGCGGCCGGGTCGAACGCAGGTGCGCCGCCGCCGGCCGAACCCGCGCCGGTGCTGGCGCGTGCGGAGCGGCCGGCCGAGCCGGCGCCCACGCCGCCGGCGCCTGAGCCGATGGCGGCGGCCCCGCGACCCGCGCGCACGCCGGCCGAGCGCCCGCAGGCGCGGGCGACGCCGCCGGCGGAGGCAGCGCCGCCGGCAGCGCGACCGGTGGCGCGCGCGCCGACACCCGAGGCCGCGCCCGCGCCCGCATCGCGGCCTGAGCCGGCGCCCACCGCCGCGCCCGAACTCGAGCCCAGCCGGCCGGCGAAGCGGGACGCGCCGGCCGAACCCGCGACGCAGCGCGTCGCGGCGCGGCCGCAGCCGGCGCAGCCGAGCTCGGACATGGCGGCGGTGGCGGCCATGACCGAGGTGGCCGCCCACGTGCCAGCGGGCGCCTGGCAGGTGGACGTGGCGGGTTCGCGCGGCTACCTGCAGGACATCGTCGCGGCGCTGGAGGAGGCGGGCGAGACGCGGCGCCTGAATGCCTACCTGGCGCGCATGAACGTGAAGGGCTCGCTGCTGCGGCCGGTGGCCGAACTGCACGCGCGCTCGCCCCGGCTGGCGGTGGAGCGCAGCGCCTGGAGCGAGGCCAGCGAGCCGGGCGTGCTGAACATCCGCTCGCTGCTGATGGTGCAGGGGCGCGCCGCCGGCACCGACGTCGCGGTGTACCAGCTGGTGGCGCAGTTTCGCGGCACGCCTGAGGGCACGGTGCTGGAGCGCCTGGACCTCCAGCACGGGCGCTGAGGAGTGGCCATGGTCGGCTCGCGTGCAAGCTGGTGGCGGCGCCTGCCGGGCTGGGCCTGGGCCCTGCCCTGGCTCGTGCTGGCGGCCCTGATGTGGGCCTGGGCCTGGCCGATGCAGTGGCAGCGCGCCTGCTGGATGGGCGAGTGGCCGTTCGAGGAGGGCTGTCCGCGCGTGCCGCGCGGCGCCGCCGTGGACAACCCGCCCGAGGTGTATCGGCACTACCTGGCGCAGAACGTCGGCGACAGCCGGGCCCTGGTGTGGCTGGCGCGCGCGCTCTGGAACACGCACGACGCGGCGGCCCGGCCGCTGCTGCCCTGGGCGCTGCGGCTGGCGCCGCAACACCCGCACGCGCTCGCGATGCAGGCCGACGCGCAGTTGCAGGCGGGCGACTGGACGGGCGCGGCGGGCACGCTGATCGACCTGGTCGAGAGCGGCCAGCCACAGGCCCGGCAGGCGCTGCTGGCGCTGATGGCGACGCCGGCCACGCAGGAGGCGGTGCTGGCGCGCCTGACGCCGGACGCGCGCTGGCTCGATCCGCTGCTGGCCGGACTGGACCGCGCCCGCCCGGTGCAGGCGCTGCTGCCCTTCGTCTCGCGCGGGCAGGCGCTGGGTCTGCTGAAGCCGGCCACCCTGCTCGGCATCATCGACCGCCTGAAGGGCGAGCACGCCTGGATCGACGCCTACGCGCTGTGGGTGAGCTGGCAGGGCGAGGTGCGCGCGGGGCTGTACAACGGCGGCTTCGACCAGCCCATGCTGCGGCGCGGCTTCGACTGGGAATGGGTGGAGCAGCCGGCGGCGCGCCAGGGGCTGCGCATCGAGCAGTTGCCGGCCCTGCCGAACCCGGGCCAGATGCTGGAGCTGCGGCTGACCGGGCGCGCCGCGCTGCCGGTGCCCCTGCTGGCGCAGACCCTGGTGCTGCCGGGGCCGCGCTATCGCCTGCGGGGCCAGTACCTGGCGCGCGACCTGGTGACCCAGGAAGGCCTGGTGTGGGCGCTGCGCTGCGCCAGCGGCGGCGAGCGCTGGGCGCAGAGCGCGCCGCTGCTGGACACGCGCGGGCGCTGGCAGGGCTTCGAGATCACGTTCCAGCCGCCGCCCGAGTGCGGCGCCGCGGTGGCGCTGCGGCTGGAGCCGACGGCCCCCTGGGAGGCGCGCGCCGGCATGCTGGGCACGGTGCTGCTGGACGACTTCACGATCGAGAGCATGCCCTCGGACCTGGACGCCGGGGCCGCGCCCCGCGCGAATCGGTCATGATGCGCAGGGCGACGCCGGATCGGTGCCGCGCGCGCGGCACGGCCCTGCCCGGAGCGGCCGGCGCCGCGGCAGCGCGGCGCGACCGCGGCGCCGCCGGGGGTGCCCCGGCCGTGCCCGGCGTGTCGCGTCGACATCGGGCAAGATGGGCTTGGCCATGATCGACCTGCACACCCACCTGCTGCCCGGCATCGACGACGGCGCGGATTCGCTGGAGACCGCGCTCGAGATGGCGCGCATCGCCGTGCAGGACGGCACCACCGTGCTGGCCTGCACGCCGCACATCTACCCGGGGCTGTACATGAACGACGCCGCCGGCATCGGGCGCGAGCGCGACAAGCTGCAGGCGGCGCTGGACACCTTCGGCATCCCGCTGCGCCTGACGATCGGCGCCGACGCCCACCTGGTGCCCGAACTGCTGGACGGGCTGCAGACCGGGCGCGTGCCGACCCTGGCCGGATCGCGCTACTTCCTGCTGGAGCCGGCGCACCACGTGGCGCCGCCGGGCTTCGAGCAGCTCGTGCTGGAGATCCTGCTGGCCGGCTACGTGCCGGTCATCACCCACCCGGAGCGCCTGACCTGGATCGAGGACCACTACCCGAGCTTCGTCAACCTGGCGTGCCAGGGCTGCTGGCTGCAGCTCACGGCGGGCTCGATCGTCGGCAAGTTCGGCAAGCGCGCGCGCTACTGGAGCGAGCGCCTGCTGGACGAGGGCATGGTGCACATCGTCGCCAGCGACGCACACACCACCGGCCGGCGCTCGCCGCGCATGTCGGACGCGATCCCGGTGCTGGAGCGCCACGTGGGCGCCGAGGAGACGCGCCGCCTGCTGGAAGCGCGCCCCCAGGCCATCCTGGACGACCGGCCCGTCGACCAGGTCGCGCCGCCGCCCGGCCTGTCCGGCGACGCCCGCACCCGCCCGGCCGGGCGCGGCCTGGCGCGCCTGCGGCGGCTGCTGGCGCGGCACTGAGCCTGTAAACGGCCGTTGACCGCTTGCCTTCTTCACGAGCGCCGCATGAACATCGGCCCGCGCGGCTTCGCTGCGCTCACCCGTTGGGGGGCGCGCCCTAGTGCAGCTCCAGCGTGATGTGCCGCAGATCCCGGTCCTCCGGCAGCGTGGTTTCGACGAAGCCGAGGCCCTGCGCCAGTTCGCGCATGCGCCGGTTCTCGGTGAGGACGATGGCGACCAGGCGCTCGGTGCCGGCGGCGCGCAGGTAGGCGATCAGCTTGTCCATCAGCATGCGGCCCAGGCCCGTGCCCTTGAGCTCCGGACGCAGGATGATGCCGAATTCGGCCTCGATGTTGTCCGGGTCGGCCAGGGCGCGCACCACGCCCAGGGTGCGCTCGCCGCCGGCCGGGTCGGCCGCGGTGGCGATGAAGGCCATCTCGCGCGTGTAGTCGATCTGCACCATGCGCGCCAGCTCGCTGCGCTCCAGCGTGCGGCGGCTGTGGAAGATGCGCATGCGGATGTCGTCGGGGCTCAGGCTTTCCAGGAAGGCGCGGTGCTGCGCCTCGTCCTCGGGGCGCACCGGGCGCAGGGTCAGGCGCTGGCCCTGCCAGTCCACGGTCTCGATCAGTTCGGCCGGGTAGGGCGCGATGGCAAAGCGCGCGGCGCCGGCCGGCCGCGCGCTGCTGACGCGGATGCGCGCGTCCAGCGCCACCGCGCTCTCGTGGTTGACGATCAGCGGGTTGATGTCGAGCTCGGCCACCTCGGGCACGTCGGCCAGCAGTTGCGACACCGCGGTCAGGGTGTCGATCACGGCGTCGACGCGCGCCGGCGGCACGTCGCGGTAGCCGGCCAGCAGGCGCGCCACGCGCGTGCGCTGGATCAGCGCGCGCGCCAGCGGGGCGTTCAGCGGCGGTAGCGCCATGGCGCTGTCCTTCATCACCTCGACCGCGGTGCCGCCCTGGCCGAACAGGATCACGGGGCCGAAGCTGGGGTCGATGCTGGCGCCGATGATCAGCTCCTGCGCCTGCTTCAGGCGCACCATGGCCTGCACCGTGAAGCCCTCCAGCCGCGCCTGCGGGTGGCTCTTGCCGATGCGCGCCAGCATGGCGTGCGCGGCGGCGCGCACGTCGCCCTCGTCCTGCAGGTTGAGCACCACGCCGCCGACGTCGGACTTGTGCGAGATGTCGGCCGACAGGATCTTGATGACGACCGGAAAGCCGATGCGCGCGGCCTCGGCGGCCGCGGCCTCGGCGTCGGCCGGCACCGTGCGCGTGGTGACCACGGGGATGTGGTAGGCCTCGCACACCGCCTTGGCCTCGGGCTCGGTCAGCATCTCGCGCCCGCTCGCCAGCACCTCGGCGACGAGCTGGCGCACGCGCGCCACGTCGGGCGCGGCGCCGGCGCCGGGGGCGCGCGCGGGCGGCGCCTCGCTCAGCTCGGCCTGGTTGCGCGCGTAGGCCTGCAACATGCCGATGGCGGCCACGGCCTGCTCGGGCATGTCGTAGCAGGCGATGCCGGCCTCGGTGAACAGGTGCCGCGCCTCGGCCACCGCCGGGCCGCCGACCCAGCTGCTGACCAGGGGCAGCGGGCGCTGGCCGGCCGGGCGCACCACCGGCACCAGGGCGCGCGCGATGTCGGTGGAGGGCACGATGGCCGTGGGCGCCTGGATGAACAGCAGGGTGCCGCTGTCCTGCGGATGCCGCGCCAGCACCTGCAGCGCGTCGACGTAGCGCTGCGTCGGCGCGTCGCCGATGATGTCGACCGGGTTGCCGCGCGACCAATTGGCCGGCAGCACGGCGTCGAGCTCGCGCAGCAGCGCGGGCGTGAGCTCGGCCAGCGGCACGTCGTGCGCGGCGGCGGCGTCGGCCGCCATCACGCCGGCGCCGCCGCCGTTGGTGAGGATGGTCACGCGCTCGCCGATCGGCCCCTTGAAGCGCGTCAGGATCTCGGCCGCCAGGAACAGCGCCTCCAGGCTGTCGACGCGCAGCATGCCGGCGCGCGCGATGGCGGCATCGATCACGTTGTCGGCGCCGGCCAGCGCGCCGGTGTGCGAGGCCGCGGCCTTCTGGCCCTGCTCGCTGCGCCCGGCCTTGACCACGATCACCGGCTTGTTGCGCGCGGCCGCGCGCGCCGCCGACATGAACTTGCGCGCCTCTTCGATCGACTCGATGTAGAGCAGGATGGCGCGCGTGTGGGCGTCGCTGGCCAGGAAGTCGAGCATGTCGCCGAAGTCGACGTCGGCGTGCTCGCCCAGCGAGACGAAGTGCGAGAAGCCGATGTGGCGCGCCTCGGCCCAGTCGAGCATGGCGGTGACCAGGGCGCCCGACTGCGACACGAAGGCGAGCTCGCCCGGGCGCGCGGCGATGTGGGCGAAGCTGGCGTTGAGCCCGGCGTGCGGCGCCAGCAGGCCGACGCAGTTGGGGCCGAGGATGCGCAGCAGGGTGGGACGCGCGGCGTCCAGCATGGCCTGCTTCTGCTCGGCCGTGAGACCGGCGCTGATGACGACGGCGGCGCGCGTGCCACGTGCCGCCAGCTCGCGCACCAGGCCGACCACGGTGGCCGGCGGCGTGCAGATCACGGCCAGCTCGGGCACCTCGGGCAGGTCGGCGATGCGCGCATAGCAGCGCTGTCCCGAAAGCTGGTCGTGCTTGGGGTTGACCGGGAACACCGGGCCGGCAAAGCCGCCGCTGCGCATGTTGCGCCAGAGCGTGCCACCGACCGAGAATGGGCGCTCGGAAGCGCCGATGACGGCGACCGAACGGGGGTCGAACAGGGAATCGAGGTTGCGGATGCTCATGGGCCTAAGCGATGCCGGATCGCACTGAAAGTGCCACCGGGCGCCGGCGCGCGGTGGCAGGGATTGATCTGTCGCAAACCCGGGCGAAATGCCGGCTGCGGTTCATGGCGCGTTCATCAAGGTCAGGGTAAACCCTAGCCCAGGTGCCCGGCCTGCCGGAAATCGTATCCCACCCGGGAGCCGGCCGGTCCGGGGCAGTCGATTCCTGATCCCCCCATCCTCGAAAAGGAGCTTCTCATGTCACTTCACGCCATCACCCGGGCGACGCTTGCCGCCCTGCTGGGACTGGGCCTCGCCGCCGCGCAGGCCGCGCCGGCGGACTACAAGATCGATGACGACCACACCTACGCCACCTTTGCCATCGACCACCATGGCGCCTCCGTGAACCGGGCGCGCTTCGACGACGTGAGCGGCACGGTGCGCTTCGACCAGGCGGCCAGGTCCGGCGCCATCGACATCACGGTGCAGGCGGCCAGCGTCTACAGCGGCTCCAAGGGCTTCGACGAGCACCTGCGCTCGGCCGACCTGTTCAACGTGGCGCAGCACCCGACCCTGCGCTTCGTCTCCGAGCGCCTGGTGTTCGACGGCGACACCCTGGTCGAGGTGCCGGGCCAGCTCACCCTGCTGGGCCAGACGCACCCGGTGACGCTGAAGGCGCTGCAGTTTCGCTGCTACCCGAACCAGCGCGCCAAGACCGAGGCCTGCGGCGGCGACTTCGAGGCCGTGCTGGACCGCACGCAGTGGGGCATGGACTACCTGGTGAAAGCCGGCATGCCCAAGACCGTGCGCATCGGCGCCACGATCGAGGCGTTCAGGCAGTAATCGGGGGCGGCAAGTAAATCCGGACGCGAAACAGGCCTTGACGGCTGGTCCTTGCTGAAGCGGCACGCGCGCAGGGCATCCGACCCGAGCCAACCAGGCGCCGAGGACGCAACAGAGAATGAGATTTCTTTCGCGTCCTACGCGTGATCTTCGTGTCCTTCGCGTCCGGCTGCTTGCCCTAGGAGCGTGGGCGGCAGAAGGTGCGCCGGCTGCAACGCGCGAGAAACCGGTCCATCGCGGTGCTGCCGACTGCACCCAGGGGGCCACCCTGGGCTTGTCGGTAGCACCACGCGGCCCTCGCCTTTCGCACGTTTCGCTTCGGCGCCTTCTGCCGCTCACGCTCCTGGCGCCCTTCAGCGCGCCGCCTTGCGCGCCTGCGCCTCGGCCACGGCCAGGGCGGTCATGTTGACCAGGCGGCGCACGGTGGACGAGGTGGTCAGCACGTGCGCCGGCGCGGCCGCGCCCAGCAGCATCGGCCCGATGGTGACGCCGCTGCCGGCCACCATCTTGAGCACGTTGTAGAGGATGTTGGCGGCGTCCAGGTTGGGGCAGACCAGCAGGTTGGCCTCGCCGGCGAGCGTGCTGTCGGGCACGAAGCTGCTCCGCAGCTCGGCCGACAGGGCGCTGTCGCCGTGCATCTCGCCGTCGCATTCGATGCCGGGCGCGATCTCGCGGAACAGGTCGCGCGCGCGCCGCATCTTGCGCGCCGAGGCGTCGGTCGAGGAACCGAAGTTGGAGTGCGACAGGAAGGCCACCTTGGGCGGGATGCCGAAGTTCTGCACTTCCGCCGCCGCCATGCGCGCGATGCCGGCCAGCAGCTCGGGGCTCGGGTCCTCGTGCACGTAGGTGTCGGTGATGAACAGCGTGCGGTCGTGCAGCATCAGCGCGTTCAGGCCCGCCAGGTCGGGCGCGCCGGCCTCGACGCCGATGATCTCGCGGATGTGGGTGAGGTGCTGGTGGAAGCGCCCGACCACGCCGCACAGCATGGCGTCGGCGTCGTGCAGGCGCACCATCAGCGCCGCGATCACGGTGTTGGAGCGCCGCACCGTGGCCTTGGCGGCCTCGGTGCTGACGCCGTCGCGGCACATCAGGCGGTGGTAGGTCTCCCAGTACTGGCGGAAGCGCGGGTCGTCCTCGGGGTTGACGTTGTCGACGTCGTGGCCCAGGCGGATGCGCAGGCCGGCCTTCTTGATGCGCTGCTCGATCACCGCCGGGCGGCCGATCAGGATCGGGCGCGCCAGCTTGTCGTCGACCGCCACCTGGGCCGCGTGCAGCACGCGCTCGTCCTCGCCCTCGGCGTAGGCCACGCGCTTGCGCGCGGCACTGGCGGCGCGCGCGGACGTCAGCACCGGCTGCATCACCATGCCGGTCTGGTAGATGAAGCGCATGAGCTGGGTGCGGTAGGCCTCCAGGTCGGCGATCGGGCGCGTCGCCACGCCCGACTTCGCCGCGGCCTGCGCGACCGCCGGCGCGATGCGCAGGATCAGGCGGGGGTCGAACGGCGTCGGGATGATGTAGTCGGGGCCGAACTGCAGCTCCTTGCCGGCATACGCCTGCGCCACCTCGGCCGTGGCTTCGGCCTTGGCCAGCGCGGCGATCTCGCGCACGCAGGCGATCTTCATCTCCTCGGTGATCTTGGTCGCGCCGCAATCGAGCGCGCCGCGGAAGATGTAGGGGAAGCACAGGACGTTGTTGACCTGGTTGGGGTAGTCCGAGCGGCCGGTGGCGATGATGCAGTCCGGGCGCGCGGCCTTGGCGTCCTCGGGGCGGATCTCGGGCTCGGGGTTGGCCAGCGCCAGGATCACCGGCTGGTCGGCCATGGTCTTGACCATCTCGGGCGTCAGCACGCCGGCGGCCGAGCAGCCCAGGAACACGTCGGCGCCCTGCACCACGTCGGCCAGCGTGCGCAGGCCGGTGTCGGGCTGGGCGTAGCGCGCCTTGGATTCGTCCACGTTGGCGCGGCCCTTGTAGACCAGGCCCTTGGAGTCGCAGGCGTAGACGTGGGTCGGCTTGACGCCCAGGGCCACCATCACGTCCAGGCAGGCCAGCGCGGCGGCGCCGGCGCCGCTGACGGCAACCTTGACCTCGCCGATCTTCTTGCCCACCAGCTCCAGGCCGTTGAGCAGGGCGGCCGAGGAGATGATGGCGGTGCCGTGCTGGTCGTCATGGAACACCGGGATGTTCATGCGCTCGCGCAGCTTCTTCTCGATGTAGAAGCACTCGGGCGCCTTGATGTCTTCCAGGTTGATGCCGCCCAGGGTCGGCTCCAGCGCGGCGATGATGTCGACCAGCTTGTCCGGGTCGCGCTCGGCCAGCTCGATGTCGAACACGTCGATGCCGGCGAACTTCTTGAACAGGCAGCCCTTGCCCTCCATCACCGGCTTGCCCGCCAGCGGCCCGATGTCGCCCAGGCCGAGCACGGCGGTGCCGTTGGTGATCACGCCGACCAGGTTGGCGCGCGCCGTGAACTCGGCCGCGCGCGCCGGGTCGGCCTGGATGTCCAGGCAGGGGTAGGCGACGCCGGGCGAGTAGGCCAGCGACAGGTCGAGCTGGTTGGCCAGTGGCTTGGTCGGCGTGACGGAGATCTTGCCGGCCGTGGGGTTGCGGTGGTATTCCCGCGCGGCGTCGCGCAGCGCCGCCTCGGCGGGCGAAAGGGACTTGCTCATGATGTCTCCGGGGTTGTTGTGCTGGTGCAGGCCAAAGCCTACTGCAATTCGCGGCGCTTGCGGCACCGCGCGGCCTTGCTGGAGGGCCGGCCGGGACGGGCGCGCAGCGGGCTCATACTGGCCAGACCACGCCGTTGTCGTTCAGGATGGCGTCCAGCGGCTGGTCGTGCGGCTCGGGCTGGAAGTCGTCGATGAAGCCCTGCGTGAAGCCGAGCCCGATGGTGACCGGCCGCGGCTTGAGCTGGGCCAGCGTGCGGTCGTAGAAGCCGCCGCCGTAGCCGAGCCGGTAGCCGCCCGGGCCGTAGCCGACGCAGGGCACCACCAGCAGGGTCGGCACGATGCGCTCGGTGTCCCTGGGCTTGGGGATGCCGTAGGCGTCTTCTTCCATCTGGCAGCCCGGGTACCAGACGTGGAAGCTGAGCGTCTTGGTCTGCTTGTCGACCACCGGCAGGCCGATGCGCCGGCGCTGCGGCTCGTCCATCAGCTCGCCGTCTTCCTTCCAGCGGTGCAGCGCCGGCAGCGGGTCGAATTCGCCCTTGATCGGCCAGTAGGCGCCGATCACGGTCTCCGGACGGCCGAGCAGCCAGATGCGCAGCACGTCTTGCAGCGCGGCGCTGCGCGCCAGGCGATCTTCCAGGTGCTGGCGCTCGTGGATCAGGCGCGCGCGCAGGGCCTTTTTTTCCAGCGACTTGTCCATAATGGATGCATGCGTAGAGCAAGCATTCTGACAGTTCTGATCGCCGCCGGGTTGGCCTGGGGCGGCGTCCCCGCGCGGGCGCAGGCAGCGGCCGCGCCGGAGGCGGTGGCGGCAGCCGCCACGGCGCCGGACGACGGCGTCATCCTCGAGCTGCGCGACGCGTTCCGGCGCGGCGACAAGGCACGCCTGCAGGCCTTGCTGCCCGCCGCGCGCGGCCATGCGCTCGAGCCCTGGGCGGCCTACTGGACGCTCAAGGCACGGCTGGAGGACGCCAGCGAAGCCGAGGTGCAGGGCTTCCTCGCGCGCTGGTCCGGCACCTACCAGGAAGACCGGCTGCGCAACGACTGGCTGCTGCTGGCCGGCAAGCGCCGCGACTGGGCCGCGTTTGCCGCGGAATACCCGCGCTTTCGCATGCGCGACGACCCGGAGCTGCGCTGCTACGACGCGGCGCGCCGGGTGCAGCAGGGCGAGCCGCTCGACGCCGCCGCGGTGGACGCGGTGCGGCGCGACTGGCTGGCCGAGCGGCGCGAGGGCGACGGCTGCCTGCTGGCGGCCGAGGTGCTGCACCAGGGCGGCCAGTTGCCGGCGGTCGACCTGTGGCTGAAGGCGCGACTGGCGCTGGAGGCGGGGCGCACCGGGCTGGCGCGCAGCGCGGCGGCGCTGGTCGGCCCCGAGGCCGCGGCCGGCGTGGCGCAGATCGGCAACAGCGCGCAGCGCTACCTGGCGCGCGGCGCCAGCGCCGACACGCGCACCGGGCGCGAACTGGTGGTGCTGGCCCTGGTGCGGCTGGCGGTGCAGGACCCGGACCAGGCGGCGACGCAGTTGCAGGGGCCCTGGCGCGAGCGCCTCGCGCCCGAGCAGCGCAACTGGGCCTGGGGCGTGATCGGCAAGCAGGCCGCGCTCAAGCTGCAGGACAACGCCAGCGACTATTTCGCCCGCGTCGAGCGTCCCGCCGAGCTGAGCGACGACCTGCTCGGCTGGGCCGTGCGCGCGGCGCTGCGCCAGGGGCAGTGGCAACGCGTGGCCGCATCGATCCAGGCGATGGGCGAATCGGCGCGCCAGCAACCCGTCTGGAGCTACTGGCTGGCGCGCGCCGAGCGTGCGCTGGCGCCGGACGACGCGGCACGCGCGCGCGCCGACCAGCGCTTCGAGCGCATCGCCGCCGACGACGGCTTCTACGGCAAGCTGGCGCTGGAGGCGCTGGGCCGCCCGCTGGCGGCGCCCCCGGCGCCGGCGCCGCTCACGCCGGAGGAGCGCCAGGCGGCGCGCCAGCACCCGGGGCTGCAGCGCGCGCTGCGGGCGATCGAGCTCGGCCTGCGCAGCGAGGGCGTGCGCGAGTGGAACTACTGGACCAACCTGCACGAGGCGGGCGGCATGGACGATCGGGCGCTGTACGCGGCCGCCGACCTGGCCTGCCAGCACGAGGTCTGGGACCGCTGCATCAACACCAGCGAGCGCATCCAGGGCTTCAGCGACATGGCGCAGCGCTTTCCCATGCCGCACGAGAGCGCGGTGGTGCGGCAGGCGCGGGCCACCGGCATCGACCCCGCCTACGTGTACGGCCTGATCCGCCAGGAAAGCCGCTTCGTGACGAGCGCGCGCTCGCACGTCGGCGCGTCCGGCCTGATGCAGATCATGCCGGCGACGGCGCGCTGGACCGCGCGCAAGATCGGCCTGGAGGGCTTTACGCCGTCGAAGATCAACGAGCTCGACACCAACGTGCTGATCGGCACCAGCTACCTCAAGCTGGCGCTGGACCGCTTCGAGGATTCACTGCCGCTGGCGGCCGCGGCCTACAACGCCGGGCCGGGGCGCCCGCGTGCCTGGCGCGAGGGCCGGGAGCTCGAAGGCGCGATCTGGGTCGAAAACATCCCGTTCGGCGAAACGCGCGACTACGTCAAGAAGGTGTTGTCCAACACGGTCGACTATGCCTTGCTGCTGCCGGGCGAGTCGGCCTCGCTGCAGGCGCGGCTGGGCCGCGTCGGGCCGGCGCCGGCGGGGGCCGAAGAGACCCTGGCCACGCGCGACATGCCATGAGGGCCGGACCGGGATGGCGTGCAGGCGCACAGGCGCGACCCCTTCCCTTCATCCGGCGGCGGCGACCGGCGCCGCGTCAGCCGCTGAGCCTGAAAGCGGCAGTTGACCGCTTGCCTTCTTCACGAGAGCCGCATGAACCTTGACTGCCGCTGCTTCGATCACCTCCACCTGTTGGGTGAGAGCGCTACGCGCTCGCCAGCACCGCACGCGCCGCGCCATGCGGCGTTGCTCGTCCTTGCAGGCACGAGCCTGCCGCGTCCTCGCGCCTTGCCTGGCACGCTGGTTGCTACACTGGCGAACGCGTCCAACTGCCGTTTTTGGGATGAGAGAGCAAGAGGAGTGAGCACATGGCGTTGAAAGTCCTGATCCTGGGGGGCTCCGGTTTCGTCGGGCGCCACCTGATCGAACACCTGCAGCGCGCCGGCGCCGAGGTCACCGCGCCGACGCGCCGCCTGGCCTCGGCGCGCGAGATCTGGCCACTGCCCTGCGTGACGGTGCTGGAGGCCGACGTCACCCAGCCCGAGACGCTGGCGCGCCTGCTGCCGGGCCACGACGCGGTGGTCAACCTGGTGGCCACCCTGCACGGCAGCGCGGCGCGCTTCGAGCACCTGCATGTCGAGCTGCCGCGCCGCCTGGCCCAGGCCTGCGCCGCCACCGGCGTGCGCCGCCTGGTGCACGTCAGCGCGCTCGGCGCCGCGGCCGACGGCCCCTCGCGCTACCAGCGCAGCAAGGCGGCCGGCGAGGCGGTGCTGCAGGAGGCGGCGGTGGCCGGCCGGATCGACCTGACGGTGCTGCGGCCGAGTGTGATCTTCGGCGCCGACGACCACTTCATGACGTTGTTCGCGCGCCTGCAGCGCTGGTTTCCGCTGATCCCGCTGGCTGGCGCCGACGCGCGCTTCCAGCCGGTGTGGGTGCGCGACGTGGCCGACGCCCTGGTGCGCTGCCTGCAGCGCGCCACCACCATCGGCCAGACCTACGAAGCCTGCGGGCCCGAGGTCTACACGCTGCGCGAACTGGTGCGCCTGGCCGGCCAGTGGGCGGGCGTGCGCGAAGGGCGCGGGCGCCCGATCCTGGGCCTGCCCGGACCACTGGCCTGGCTGCAGGCGCTGGCCATGGAGTGCCTGCCCGGCCAGCCGCTGCTGAGCCGCGACAACCTCGATTCGATGAAGGTCGACAACGTCGCCAGCGGCCAGTCACCGGGGCTGGACGCCCTCGGCATCACCCCGGCCTCGCTGCTCGCGGTGGGCCCCTGGATGCTCGGCACGGCCGGCAATGCGGCGCGGCTGGAGGTGCTGCGCAGCTACGCTGGACGATGAGGTCCCCCGAGTCGCAGCTCGCCTGACCCTGTCCGGAAGGGGGATGCGCCCGTGGCGATGGCGCCCTGGCGACGGGTGTCCCGGGAGCGCCGGCCCGGCGGCTGCCGGGGCCCTCGGGTTTCGTGATATCCGGGGCGTCGCCCCGGATGACGAATGACCGGTCTCGCAGTGCCGGTTGGCCGCGCGTCGCAAAATCCTGAGCCTGGATCCGGCAGTTGGATCCAGGCCGAATCCGCGCCCGCATCCGGCGGGGCGTGTCCTGGAGTCCCGTCATGCTCAAGCTCTACATTGGCAACCGCAACTATTCGCCCTGGGCCATGCGCCCCTGGGTGCTGATGACGCAGGCCGGCATCGCCTTCGAGGAGGTGCTGGTGCGCATGGATGCCTTCACCCCCGAGTCGGGCTTCAAGCAGCAGCTCGCCAGCGTCACGCCGGCGGGCAAGGTGCCGGCGCTGCTGGACGGCGAGCTGGCGGTCTGGGACAGCCTGGCGATCGCCGAATACCTGGCCGAGAAATTTCCGGAGCGGCAGCTGTGGCCGCGCGCCGTCGCCGCACGGGCCCATGCGCGCAGCGTGTGTGCCGAGATGCACAGCGGCTTCGGTGCGCTGCGCGGAGCCTGCGGCATGAACATCGAGGCGCGCCTGCCCGAGGTCGGCGCCATCGTCTGGCGCGACCGGCCGGACGTGCGCGCCGACGTGGCACGCATCGCCGCCATCTGGCGCGACGCCCTGGCGGCCTCGGGCGGCCCGCTGCTGTTTGGCGACTTCAGCATCGCCGACGCGTTCTATGCCCCCACCGTGTTGCGGCTGGAGACCTACGCGCTGCCGCTGCCCGACGACGTGCGGCCCTACATGGCGCGCGTGCGCGCGCTGCCGGCGGTGCAGGCCTGGATCGCGGCGGCGCTGGCCGAGCGCGACTTCCTCGCGCACGAGGAACCCTACCGCATCGGGCCAGGCACCGCGCGCCCATAGCCTGCACGCTATCGGGCCGATGCAGACAAGTCATTTGTCATGTGCCCGCGCGAGGACTACCGTGAGGGCTCCTGCAACCAACACAAGGAGACCGTCATGGCCAAGGAAATCCTGGGCCCGCAGCGCCTGGGGCCGCTGACCCCGCTGGTGGGCGAATGGGAGGGCAACGTCGGCGTCGACCTGTCCTACCACAACGAGGACGACGTCACCGCCGAGACCGGCTACTTCGAGAAGGCGTGGTTCCGCCCGATCCCGAAGACCGAGAACGGCAAGCAGGCGCTGGAGGGCCTGACCTACCAGATGACCGCCTGGCGCCACGGCGAGGAGGCGATGAACCCGTTCCACGACGAGGTCGGCTACCTGCTCTGGGAAAAGGCCACCGGCCAGGTGATGCGCGCCGTGGTGTTCGGCCGTGGCATCGCCGTGCTGCAGGGCGCCACCGCCAGGCCGCGCGACAGGACGATTGCCTTCAAGGCCACGCCCGGCGACCCGTCCTACGGCATCCTGCAGAACAAGTACCTGCTCGAG
Organism: Ottowia sp.; assembly: GCF_035325765.1. Lineage (GTDB taxonomy): Bacteria > Pseudomonadota > Gammaproteobacteria > Burkholderiales > Burkholderiaceae_C > Ottowia. The sequence continues at coordinate 1,163 of NZ_DAOKZG010000011.1, read as the reverse complement.
CGCGCCGAACTGCGCTCGTTCGCCACCACCTTCACCTTCAACGCCGACGGCACGGTCAGCTACAGCTCGGACCTGGTGCTCAAGCTGGCGGCCCAGGGCGGCCAGGAAATGCACCACACCGACCGCAACACGCTGCATCGCGTCAAGAGCTACGGCGGCGCGGAGGGTTGAGACGAACGCCCCTGCGTCGCTGCGCTCCTTCCCCTCAAGGGGGACGCACCCAGTGGCCAGGGGACCTCGGCCACGGGGATCCGCGCCGCCGACCTTCTAAACTTGTCGACCATGGAAATCTTCATGGTCGGCGGTGCCGTGCGCGACCGGCTGCTCGGCCTGCCGGTGCAGGATCGCGACTGGGTGGTGGTGGGCGCCACGCCCGAGCAGATGGTGGCGCGCGGCTTCGTGCCGGTGGGGCGCGACTTCCCGGTGTTCCTGCACCCGGACACGCACGAGGAGCACGCGCTGGCGCGCACCGAGCGCAAGAGCGGCCCGGGCTATCGCGGCTTCACCATCCACGCCAGTCCCGAGGTGACGCTGGAAGAAGACCTGGCGCGCCGCGACCTGACCATCAATGCCATTGCCGCGCGGCCCACGTGGTCCGGCGCCGGCGGCGCGGACGATTCCGAAGCCGCGCTGACCGACCCCTTCGGCGGCCGGCGCGACCTGCAGGCGCGCGTGCTGCGCCACGTGACGGCGGCGTTTCGCGAGGACCCGGTGCGCATCCTGCGCGTGGCGCGCTTCGCCGCGCGCTTCCACGACTTCAGCGTGGCGCCCGAGACCCTGGCCCTGATGCGCGAGATGGTGGCGGCGGGCGAGGCTGACGCCCTGGTGCCGGAGCGTGTCTGGCAGGAGCTGGCGCGCGGCCTGATGGAGCAGCACCCCGAGCGCCTGTTCGAGGTGCTGCGCGCCTGCGGCGCGCTGGCCGTGGTGTTGCCCGAACTGGATCGCCTGTGGGGCGTGCCGCAGACCGCCGCGCACCACCCCGAGATCGACACCGGCGTGCACGTCATGCTGGTGCTGCGGCTGGCGGTGCGCCTCGCGGCGCCGCTGCCGGTGCGCTGGGCCTGCCTGATGCACGACCTGGGCAAGGGCACGACGCCGGCCACGCAGTTGCCGCGCCACATCGGCCACGAGCAGCGCGGCGTGCGCCTGCTGCGCGCCGTCGG
>NZ_DAOKZG010000010.1:0-79975 GCF_035325765.1 Ottowia sp. | reverse complement strand
ATGTCGATTTCGGGCACGCCCGCCACCTGGCTGCGCAGGCCCAGCTCGGTGAACTGGGGCACGGCCCGGATGCCCGAACGGCCCGTGCGCAGCGCGACCTCCACGGTCCGCAGATCATTGCCGATGCACGAGACGATGCCCGCGCCCGTGATCACCACCCGCCGCTTGTTCATCCGCCGCCCTCGCCGTTCGCATCGCGCAGGAACAGGCCGACGCGCAGGTCGCGCGCCACGTAGATTTCCTGGCCGTCGGCCAGCAGCCGCGCATCGCCAATGGCCATGTTCAGCTTGCGCTTGATGACGCGCTTGATGTCGATCTCGTATGTGACGCGTTTCACGTCGGGCCCGACTTCGCCGCTGAACTTGACCTCGCCGGCGCCCAGCGCGCGCCCGCGTCCCGGCAAGCGCAGCCAGGTCAGGTAGAAGCCGATCAGCTGCCACATGGCGTCGAGTCCCAGGCAGCCAGGCATCACCGGGTCGCCCTGGAAGTGGCAGGCAAAGAACCACAGGTCCGGCTTGACGTCCAGTTCGGCGACGATTTTCCCCAGTCCGTGCGCGCCGCCATCGCTGTCGATGTGCGTGATGCGGTCGAACATCAGCATCGGCGGCAGCGGCAGGCGCCCCGCCGCGGGACCAAACAGACGGCCCTCGCCGGAGGCGATCAGCTGCTCGTACGAAAAGGATTCGGCCATCTGCTTATTTTGCCTGACGCCGCGCACGCCGCTCCGGCAGCGGCACGCCGCGCTCCGCGGGGACTCCCGCGCGGCCTGCCGCGCGCCGCGGCGTCGCGGGCCTTGCCACTCCGGGGTGCCTCGCGTGCCCGGCCGGTCGGGCATCGGGCCCGCGAGGTCCATTCATTCATCTCGGCGGTCTCGCACGATGGCGGCGCCCACCACCAGCAGGCAGCCGAGCCACAGCGGCCACAGCCCCGCACGGGCCGTCCACCAGGCGTAGGGCGTGATGCCGCGGCGGCCCTCGAAGCGGCCCTGCAGCACGCCGCGCGTGGCGCTCGGCAGGCGTTGCGTGACCTGGCCCTGGTGATCGATGATGGCGGTGGCGCCGGTGTTGGTGGCGCGCAGCACCGGGCGCGCGAATTCGAGCGCGCGCATGCGGCTGATCGCCAGGTGCTGGTCGATCGCCACGGTGTCGCCGAACCAGGCGATGTTGCTCAGGTTGACCAGCGCCGTCGGTGCCTGCGCCGGGTCGGCAAAGCGCGCCGCCAGTTCCTCGCCGAACAGATCCTCGTAGCAGATGTTGGGCGCCAGAAGCTGACCCTGCCAGGCAAACGAGGCCTGACCGAGCGCGCCGCGGTTGAAGTCGCCCAGGGGAATGTGCATCAGGCGCACGAACCAGCGGAACAGCGGCGGGATGAATTCCCCAAACGGCACCAGATGCTGCTTGTCGTAGCGGTAGGGTGGGTCCTGCCCCGGCGCCAGGCCAAGCGCCGAATTGGTGTAGCCCTCTGCCGCGTTGCCCAGCGGTGCGCCCAGCAGCGCCGCCTGGCCGCCGCCGGCAAAGCGCGCCACCAGCGCCTCCCAGTAGCCTGGCGGCAGGTCGCCCGGCAGCAGCGGCAGGGCGGTTTCCGGTGCCACCACCAGGGTCGCGGCATTGGCCTGCCACTGCGCGCCGTACCAGCGCAGGGCGTCGGCAACGCCGGTGCCGGGCACGAATTTCTCGTCCTGCGGGATGTTGCCCTGCAGCAGCGCGACCTCCATCGGCGCGCCTGTGCCCGCACCGAGCGCGGGCAGCCACAGGGGCTTGAGCAGGCCCCAGCCGAGGACCAGCACGGCGCCGAGTGCCGCCACCCCGCCGGGCCGCGTGCGACGCGCCAGCAGCAGGGCCGCCAGCGCGGCCAGCCAGGCCGCGAGCAGGCCGATGCCGTACACGCCCAGCAGCGGCGCCCAGGCAGCCAGCACGCCATCGACGTGGGCGTAGCCGCCCGCGCCCCAGGGAAAGCCGGTGAACCAGCGGCCGCGCGCCAGTTCGGCCAGGGTCCAGAGCGTGGCGAACAGCAGGGCCTGCCAGCCCGGTCGGGACGCGGGGCCGGCGTGCGCGCACAGCGCGGCAAACACGCCACAGGCCAGCGCGTAGTACAGGGCGAGCAGCCCCGCCAGCGCCAGCACCGCCAGCACCGCCAGCCAGGCCGCGAGGCCGCCATAGGTGTGCATCGAGATGTAGAGCCACCAGAAGGTGCCGGCCAGCCAGGCCAGGGCGAACAGCCAGCCGAGCAGCGCCGCGCGCCGCCGGGGGGCGGCGACGCTGCGGCCGCCGCACTGCAGCAGCGCCACCAGCAGGGCCAGGCTGGCGAGCTGCAACCAGCCGTGCGGTTGGCCGGTCAGCGGGTCGGCGATGGACAGCGCCTGCAGCGCGCCGGCCAGCAGGGCGAGCAGTGCCGCGGCAGGCGTGGTGCCCGCGCGCCGCTCAGCCGGCATCTTGCGGCGCGCGCGCGACCTTGAACCAGCGCACCGCACCGCCCTTGGTGTGCAGCACGACGAAGTCCAGCGTGCCCATGCGGAAGCGCTCGCCACGGCTGGGCACGTGGCCCAGCTCGTGGGCGATCAGGCCGCCCAGGGTGTCGAACTCGACTTCCAGGTCGCTGTCCGGATCGACCCCGAGCTGCACCCCGAACGAGGCATTGAACTGCGCCAGCGGCGTGCCGCCGGCCACGCGCCAGGTGTGGTCGGCCAGGGCGAAGATGTCACCCTCGTCGGTGTCGATGTCGAACTCGTCCTCGATCTCGCCGACGATTTCCTCGAGCACGTCCTCGATCGTCACCAGGCCCGCGGTGCGGCCGAATTCGTCAACCACGATGGCCAGGTGGTTGCGCGTGGCGCGGAACTCGCGCAGCAGGTCGTTCAGGCCCTTGCTTTCGGGGATGAACACGGGCGGGCGCAGCAGGGTGCGCACGTTCAGCGTGGGCGAGCGCTGGAGCTTCAGCAGGTCCTTGGCCAACAGGATGCCGATCACGTTCTCGCGCTCGCCCTGGTAGACCGGGAAGCGCGAGTGCGCGGTGGTGATGACCTGGCCCAGCAGGGTATCGTAGGGCGCGTCGATGTCCAGCAGGTCCATGCGCGGCGCCGCGACCATGACGTCGCCCGCGGTCTGGTCCGACAGGCGCAGCACGCCCTCCAGCATGACGCGGCTTTCCGCGTCGATCAGCGCCTTGTCCTGCGCCTCGGCCAGGGTCTCGATCAGCTCGTCGGTCGAATCCGGGCCCGGCTTGATGAATTCGACCAGTCGCTGCAGCAGGCTGCGCTTGTCTTCGCGCTCGCCGGGGCGCGCGGGATGGGGGGCGGGCAAGGTGGAGGTCGCAGGGCGTGCGCGGGTTGGGATCGACGAAGGATAGCGGATATGTCGGCGCCACTGCAACGGCGCCGCCCACGCGCTGGCACCCGTGGCACGCGGCTTGTGGCGTCTTCGTCAGGCGCCCGTTGGCGGCGCGTCGTCGTCGCTGGGAGGGCTGCCCAGCACGTCGCGCCAGGTCGAAGCCTCGCTCTTGAGCCAGTAGTCCACGTGGCCGACGTGGTCCGCCAGCAACTGGTCGAGCCGTGTCCGGAAATTGGCGGCGGGCAGGTGCAGGTGCGCCTCGCTCTCGCTGCCGGCGCGCTCGATCTGCGCGCCCGCCTTGCGCGCGATGTGCAGCATGGCGGCGTTTTCGCTCAGCGCCTGGATGTAGAGCGTGTCGACGCCGTGGTTGATGGCGTGCAGCGCCGCGCGCTCGAACAGCAGCGCGCCGTAGCCCCGTCCGCGTGCGTGGCGGGCGACGGAAACGCCGAACTCGGCAAACCCGGCCTGGGCCAGGTCGTGCGGGTGGGCCAGGTGCGCCATTGCGATCAGTTCGAGCTTGCGGTTGAAGATGCCGAACACCTGGTCACGCTCGAAGTCGAGCCCCTCGACGTAGCGCCGGATCTGCTCGTCGCTGGCGGCATAGCCGAAGCGCAGGTAGCGGTCGTGCGCCTCGAGCTGCAGCAGGTGCCACAGGATCTGCGGGCGGTAGCGCGCGCCGATCTCGCGAATCGGGACCAGGCCCGCACTCTTCGGCAGGGCTTCCAGGCCGGCCGCCGATGGCTTCCGGGCCGACGCCGCGCCTGCATGGCGGGAAAAAGTGGAAGTGTCCATGCGCTTCATGTTAGGGGCTGGCCCTAGAGTTGCCACTCCAAACACCGGGTTTTCCCTGGAGTCGGCACTCAAAACCGGGCCGATTTCACGTGCCGCGGGCAGGCTGGGTGCGGGCAGGGCTCAGATCGGCAGGGCCGTGGTGGATTTGACACGGTCCATCACGAAACTCGTCTTGCAGTCCTGCACCGCCGGATGGCGCAGCAACGTGTCGAGCATGAAACGCGAGTAGGCGCGCATGTCCTGCACCACCAGGCGCAGCAGGAAATCCATCTCGCCCGTCAGCGCCGCGCACTCGACCACTTCGGGCCAGCCTTGCACGCTGGCACGGAATTCGTCCATCGGATTGCGCTTGCCGTGGTCCTCGCGCTTCTCCAGGCGCACGTTGACGTAGGCCACCAGGCCCAGGCCGAGCGCCTCGGGCCGCAGCAGGGCGACGGTGCGGTCGATGATGCCGACTTCTTCCAGGCGCTTGATGCGCCGCAGCACCGCGCTGGCCGACAGGCCGACCTGTTCACCGATGGCTTCGCAGGTCTCGCGCCCATCTTCCTGCAGGCGCTGCAGGATGGCGCGGTCGAGGCGGTCCAGCGAAGTACTTGCCATGATTTTTCATCTTAGCGCAATTCGCTGAAATTCGGATGAAAAGCGCGGCCGACTTCGGTTTGTCGCAAAATTCCAGCGCACCGTCCCGCATTCTTCGATGATTCCCGGTAAATCGATGCTTGACGCAGGACAAGAACGCCGAAATCCTGAGCCACGAACGCTCTACATTGAAGGGTTCCGCCTTCGTCGCACGATTTCAAGGAGACTGCCGCCATGCCTGCATCCAACGCCCCTGCTCCCACCGGCGCCGCCTGGGACAATCCCATGGGCACCGACGGCTTCGAGTTCATCGAGTACGCCGCGCCCGATCCCAAGGCGATGGGGGCGCTGTTCGAGCGCATGGGCTTCACGGCGGTGGCGCGGCATCGGCGCAAGGACGTGACGCTGTATCGCCAGGGCGAGATCAACTTCATCCTCAATGCCGAGCCGGACAGCTTCGCCCAGCGCTTCGCGCGCCTGCACGGCCCCAGCATCTGCGCCATCGCCTTCCGCGTGGCGGACGCCAAGGCGGCCTACGAGCGTGCCATCAGCCTGGGCGCCTGGGGCTATGCCGGGCACGCCAATCCGGGCGAGCTCAACATCCCGGCGATCAAGGGCATCGGCGACTCGATCATCTACCTGATCGACCGCTGGCGCGGCAAGAACGGCGCGCAGGAAGGCGACATCGGCAACATCGGCTTCTACGACGTCGATTTCGAGCCGCTGCCGGGCATCAAGGGCGGCGCCGCCGTCAGTCCCGAGGGCTACGGCATGACGGTGATCGACCACCTCACGCACAACGTGCACAAGGGCCGCATGGACGAATGGGCCGGCTTCTACGAGCGCATCTTCAACTTCCGCGAGATCCGCTACTTCGACATCGAGGGCCAGGCCACCGGCGTCAAGAGCAAGGCCATGACCAGCCCCTGCGGCAAGATCCGCATCCCGATCAACGAAGAGGGCAACGAGCAGGCCGGCCAGATCCAGGAGTACCTGGACCTCTACAAGGGCGAGGGCGTGCAGCACATCGCGCTGGCCTGCAAGGACATTTACCACGCGGTCGACCAGCTCGGGCTGGCCGGCGTCAAGCTGCTGGACACCAGCGACACCTACTACGAGCTGCTGCCCAGGCGCATCCCGGACCTGAAGGAGCCGATTGCCGAGCTCAGGTCGCGCAACATCCTGGTCGACGGTCGCGAGGGCGAGTTGCTGCTGCAGATCTTCAGTGAAAACCAGCTTGGCCCGATCTTCTTCGAGTTCATCCAGCGCAAGGGCAACGAGGGCTTCGGCGAGGGCAACTTCAAGGCCCTGTTCGAGACCATGGAGCTCGACCAGATGCGCCGCGGCGTCCTGAAATCGAATGACGGATGACGAATGACCGCGCCGCTGCGCGTCCCGGTGACCGCGGCTGCGCCGCCATGACCGGCACCGAGCGCTTCGCGGCGTCCGGTCGTTGCGTCATGCATGCCGTGTGAGCGGCGAAGTCATCGAGCAGGGCGCAGTCACTGACCCGCACCGCCGCGCGGCAAGCCGAAGGCCAGCGCGCCCAGCGCGCCCTGGGCGAGCGCGTAGCCGCCGTAGATCAGGCCGGCCCCGACGGCGGCGGCGGGGATGACACCAAACGGCGCCAGCGCCGCAGCCGCAGCGGCTTCGCGCGTGCCCCAGCCGCCGACGCTCACGGGCAGGGCCGCCATCAGGAAGATCGGCGCGCTGGCAAAGGCCCACACCGCCAGCGGCTGCACGATGCCCAGGGCCAGCGCGGCGGCCGCCAGCGCGGCGGCGGACAGCGCTTGCACCGCGGCCGAGGCCAGTGCCTGCAGCCGCAGTTGCGCACCGTAGTCGGGCCGCAGCGCGGCCTCGCGCAGCGGGTTCAACCAGCGCGCCCAGCGCGCCGCCGGGGCGCGGCGCAGCAGTGGCGGCAGGGCCCACGGCAAGGCCAGCCAGAGCGTGCTGCCCGCCAGCAGCAGCAGGGCCAGTGGGCGCGCCGGCAGGTGCAACCACGGCCCGAGCGCGCTGCTGCAGGCCGCAGCGCCCCAGCCGCCGATGGCGCACAGCATCCACAGGCCGCTGACGCGGTCGAGCACCACCGAGGCGCCCGCCAGGCGCGTGCTGCTGCCGCTGCGCTGCAGCGCGAGCGCCCGGTAGACGTCGCCGCCCAACACGGCGCCGGGCAGCAGCGCGTTCAGTCCGATGGCCTGGAAGTACCAGCGACACGCGTCGGCGCGGCCCAGCTCGCCCCCCAGCCAGCGCGTCAGCGCGCGCCAGCGCAGCGCGGAGACGGCATTGGCCGCCAGCGCCGCCAGCAGGCCGGCCAGCAGCCAGGCCGGGTCGGCGCGCGCCAGCTCGGCCAGCACGCGCGCGGGCCTGGCCAGCAGCACGACGGCAGCCAGCAGCGCCAGGCCGAGCAGGCCGCGCAGCCAGGTCTTGACGCGATCAGCTTTCACCGCCAGGCATGGGGGGCGAGTGACCGAATGGCCTCGCCGCGCTTGGATGACGCGCCTGCCGCGCATGGCAGGTCATCGTCGGGCTCGCATCGGTCATTCGGTGGCGCCAACGCGGATCGGCCCAGTCAGGCCCTTGTGTTGATGGCGGTTGCCGCTTGTCCGGCCGGTGCTGCGGGCGGATTCCCTGTCTCGTCCGGCCGGTATTCCTCGGCGTGAAATTGCGGCGCGCCGCCGGCCTCATGGTAGATGCGGATCAGCAGTTCGCCGATCAGTCCGGCGGCGATCAGCTGCGCGCCCATCAGCAGCAGCATCACGCCCACCAGCAGCAGCGGCCGGTCGCCGATGTCGTGGCCCATGAACTTCCACAGCAGCAGCCACGCCAGGATCAGCACGCCCGGCGCTGTCAGCCACAGGCCGAGCCCGCCGAAGGCGTGCAGCGGCCGCTGGCGGTAGCGCAGGAAGAACACCACCAGGATGAGGTCGAGGATGACGCGGAAGGTGCGGTCGATGCCGTACTTGGAGACGCCGTGCGTGCGCGCATGGTGGCGCACCGGCACCTCGGCGATGCGCGCGCCGGCGTCCTTGGCCAGCGAGGGGATGAAGCGGTGCAACTCCCCGTACAGGCGGATGCGGTCGATGATCGGGCGCCGGTAGGCCTTGAGCGCGCAGCCGTAGTCGTGCAAATGCACGCCGGTGGCACGCGAGATCAACCGGTTGGCGATGCGCGACGGCAGCTTGCGCGAAATCTCGGCGTCCTGCCGGTTCTGGCGCCAGCCGCTCACCACGTCGATCTCGGAGTCGGTCTCCAGGCGCTCGAGCAGCAGCGGGATGTCGCCCGGCTCGTTCTGCAGGTCGGCGTCCAGCGTCACCACGTAGCGCCCGCGCACGCGGTCGAAGCCGGCCTGCAGCGCGCTCGACTGGCCGTAGTTGCGCACCAGCAGCACCACGCGCAGCCACGGGTGCTTGGCCGCCAGCTCGCGCAGGCGCGCGCGGCTGCCGTCGCTGGAGCCGTCATCGACGGCAATCAGCTCGAACGTGAGCGGCTGCGTGTGCATCGCGCGGCCGACGCGCTCGATCAGTTGCGGCAGGTTGTCGTACTCGTTGTAGATCGGCACGACGATCGAGACATCGGGCGCGGGGTGCGGGGAAGGGGCGTCGGTCATGTCGCGAAGCGGGCCGGCAGGGATAATAGCCGCCGCCATTGTGCCTTGGGCCGCGCGCCGGCCCGCCGTGCCTGGCCTTGCGTACCCCATGAACGTCCCCGCCCGCTCCGATGCCCGCCCGCTGGCCTGGCCGCTGGCGCACCCGCTTGCCTGGTTCGCGCTGCTGGCGCTGGCGCAGGTCGCCGTGCGGCTTGTCGTTTCGCCCGCGCTCAAGTGGGACGAGGCCGAGCAAATGCTGTGGTCGCAGCAGATCCTGCCCGGCTACGGGCCGCAACCGCCGCTCTACACCTGGCTGCAGTGGGCAATGAACGGCCTGCTCGGGCCGAGCGTGCTGTCGCTGGCGGTGCTCAAGCAGGGCTTGCTGGCTCTCACCTACGGCTTCATGTGGCTGGGCGCGCGCGAAGTGCTCGGCCCGCGCGCGGCGTTCTGGGCTTCGGCCGGCATGGTGTTGCTTCCGGCGCTGGGCTGGTTTTCGATCCGTGACCAGACCCACACCATCCTGGTCAGCACCATGGCCTGCGGCGCCTGGTGGATGCTGATCCGCATCGTGCGTCACCAGCGGCCGGCGGATTTCGCCTGGCTGGGGCTGTTTTGCGGCCTGGGCATGCTGGCCAAGTACAACTTCGCTCTGTTTGCCGCGGCGCTGCTGCTGGCCGCGCTCACGGTGCCCGAGGCGCGCCGCGCCCTGCTGGCGCGCGGCTGGTGGTGGGCGCCGCTGGTGGCGCTGCTGGTGGTGCTGCCGCACTCGCTGTGGCTGCTGCACCATGTGCAGGAGGCCACCAGCGGCACGCTACGCAAGATGGAGATGGGCCGCTTCGACTCGATCGGCCGGGGCTTGCTCAAACTGACGCAAAGCTGGGTCGGCTCCGTGCTGCTGTGGTCGCTGGCCGCGCTGGCTGCGTTTGGCGCCGCCTGGTGGCGGCCGCCGCGCTCCGACGGCGGTGCCGATCCGGCGCGCACGCGCTGGCTGGCGCAGCTCGGCGGGTGCTACCTGCTGCTGGTCACGCTGCCGCTGCTGGCCATGGTGCTGTTGGCCCATGTGACCAGTTTTCGTGATCGCTGGCTGCTGCCGCTGCTGTGTGGCTTTCCACTGATCGCCATGGCCTGGCGGCCACAGCTCGACTTCGACCCGCGTGGACGGCGCCTGAGCGGGGCCATCATCGGCTTTGCCTTGCTCACGGTGCTGGTGGCCGGCGTGCGCCCCTGGATCGCCGCGCGCCTGCCGCCGTTCGACGAGCTGAACCACCCGATCGCCAAGCTCGCCGATGCCTTGCGCGGCGCGGGCTACGACGGCAAGAGCCCGATCCTGGGCGCCGACCACATGCTGGCCGGCGCGCTGCGCACGCGCTTTCCGGCCGCGCCCATTTACGCCTGCGGTTTCGACGAAGCCGCCGCTCCCTGCCTGCGCGACTTCCTGGCCGACCCGGTCCGGCGCGACGGCGGCTGGCTCGTGATCTCGCGCGCCGACCGGCTCGCTCCGAACTGGTGGGCCCAGGCGCTGCAGGCGATGCCCGCGGCCAGCGCGGCGGCCGGCGTGCACCAGATCGAACTGCCCTACCTCATGGCCCCCGCCGGTGCGCCGCTGGCGCGCTACGACTATCTGTGGCATCCGGCCGCCGCCCAGCCATGAGCGGACCCATCCTGCTCATTGGGTGTGGCGCGCTTGCTCTGGGCGCGCTGCGTTTTCTTCACCGATTGCGAGTCTGACCGAACATGAAAGTCACCGTATTTGGCACCGGCTACGTCGGCCTGGTGCAGGGCGCCGTGCTGGCCGACGTCGGCCACCAGGTGGTGTGCGTGGACATCGACGAGGCCAAGGTTGCCGCCCTGCGCGCCGGCCGCATCCCGATCCACGAACCCGGGCTGGCGCCGCTGGTGGTGCAAAACCAGCAGGCCGGACGCCTGGCCTTCACCACCGACGCCGCTGAAGGCGTGGCGCACGGCGAACTGATCTTCCTGGCCGTGGGCACGCCGCCGGGCGAAGATGGCAGCGCCGACCTGCGGCACGTGCTGGCGGTGGCGCGCAGCATCGCCGCCCACATGGACGGGCCGCGCACCCTTGTTAACAAGTCCACGGTGCCCGTGGGAACGGCCGACCAGGTGGCCGAGGCCGTGCGCGCGGGGCTGGCCACGCGCGGGGTGGAGCACGCGTTCGAGGTCGTCTCCAATCCCGAATTCCTCAAGGAAGGCGCGGCCGTGGCCGACTGCCAGCGGCCCGACCGCATCGTCATCGGCACCGGCAGCCCGGTGGCCGAGCGCCAGATGCGCGAGCTGTACGCGCCCTTCAACCGCAACCACGACCGCATGGTGGTGATGGATGTGAGGAGCGCCGAGCTGACCAAGTACGCCGCCAATGCCATGCTGGCCACCAAGATTAGCTTCATCAACGAGATCGCCGGCCTGGCCGAGTGCCTGGGCGCCGACGTCGAGGCGGTGCGCCGCGGCATCGGCAGCGATCCGCGCATCGGCTACCACTTCATCTACCCCGGCATGGGCTATGGCGGCAGCTGCTTTCCCAAGGACGTCAAGGCGCTGATCCGCACCGCGCAGTCGGTCGGCTTCGCGCCCGCGCTGCTGCAGGCGGTGCAGCAGCGCAACGAGGCCCAGCGCCGCGTGCTGGGCGAGCGCATCGTCGCGCACTACGGCGCCGGCCTGCGCGGCAAGACCATCGCCGTGTGGGGCCTGGCCTTCAAGCCCGAGACCGACGACATGCGCGAGGCGCCCAGCCGCACCCTGCTGGCGCAGCTGTGGGACGCCGGCGCCCGGGTGCGCGCGCACGACCCGGTGGCCATGGACGAAGCGCGCCGCCTGTTTGGCAAGCGGCCCGACCTGGTGCTGTGCGACACGCCGGCGCAGGCGCTCGAGGGCGCCGACGCGCTGGCCATCGTGACCGAATGGAAGGCCTTTCGCGTGCCCGACTTCAGACAGATGGCGCGGCTGCTGGCCGACCGCATGGTCTTTGATGGTCGCAACCTGTACGAGCCGGCGGTGCTGGCGCGCCATGGCCTGGGCTATGTCTGCATCGGCCGACCGGCCGCTGCGCCGCCGCGCGCCCCGGGCGATGGCACCGCTTGAGCGCGCGGCGGCGCCGGCGCGGCGCCGGTGGCTGGTCCTGGCACCGGCCGCCTTGCTGGCGGCGTGCGCGGGCGACTGGCTGGGCGCGCGCTCGATCACGCTGCCGCGCCAGCGCCTGCAGGACGCCATCGCGCGCAGTTTTCCGGTGCAGCGCGGCATCGGCGGCCTGGTCGAGCTGAGCCTGCAGGCGCCCGCGCTGACGCTGCGGCCCGAGCGCAACCGCCTGGGGCTGGCCCTGGACTGGGTGCTGACCGAGCCGCCGGACGGGCGCCGCCTGGCCGGCCACCTGGCGCTGGACTTCGGCCTGCGCTATGACGCCGAGGCGGGCGCCATCCGCATGGTGGACGTGCGGGTGAGCGAGATCGACGCCGAGGCGCTCGACCCTGCGCCGCGCGCGCTGCTGGCCCGGCTGGCGCCGCCGCTGCTCGGGCAGTTGCTGTCGGGGCAGGTGCTCTACCGGGTGCCGGCCGAGCCCTTGGCGCGGGCACGCCAGCGCGGGCTGCAGGTGCGCGCGCTGACGGTTCTGCCCGATGCGCTGCGCCTTGATCTGGATTCAGCTCAGGGCGATTGAAAGCCGCGCCGGCGTGGTGCCGGATTTCAGGTAATAAGTGGCTCCAGAGCTTGACTGACAAGCGCTGGAAGCTACTGAAAGGATAGTATCCGGAAGGTTTTGACTCCGCGTAATATCGGCACATGGGCCGGCGACGGCGCGCCCCACGCATGGGGGCGGCTGTCGGCCGCAAGCGATCCGGCTCGAACTCGACCTTATCCCGAACCGAGCCACAGGAGTTTTTGCGCATGAGCACGCCGTCCACCATCATCTACACCCTGACCGACGAGGCGCCCGCGCTGGCCACCGCGTCGCTGCTGCCGATCGTGCGCACCTTTGCCAGGGCCGCCGGCGTCGAGGTGGCGACCAGCGACATCTCGCTGGCCACGCGCATCCTGGGGCAGTTTCCCGAATTCCTGAGCGAGGCGCAGCGCGTTCCCGACAACCTGGCCGAGCTGGGCAAGCTCACGCTCAAGCCCGAGGCCAACATCATCAAGCTGCCCAACATCAGCGCCACGGTGGCGCAGCTCAAGGCCGCCATCAAGGAGCTGCAGGACAAGGGCTACAAGCTGCCCGACTATCCCGACAACCCGAAGGATGAGAAGGACAGGGACATCCGCGCGCGCTACGACAGGTGCACCGGCAGCGCCGTCAACCCGGTGATTCGCCAGGGCAACTCCGACCGCCGCGCGCCCAAGGCCGTGAAGGACTACGCGCGCAAGCACCCGCACAAGATGGCCGAGTGGAGCGCCGCATCGCGCACCCATGTCTCGCACATGAAGCGCGGCGATTTCTACAACGACGAGCTGTCGATCACGCTGGATAGGGCGCGCGAGGTGCGCATGGAGCTGGTCACGCGAAGCGGCAAGACCCTGGTGCTCAAGCCCAAGGTCGCGCTGGAGGACCGTGACGTGATCGACTCGATGTTCTTCAGCAAGAAGGCGCTGATCGAGTTCTACCAGGAGCAGATCGACGACGCGCGCAAGACCGGCGTCATGTTCTCGCTGCACGTCAAGGCCACCATGCTCAAGATCTCGCACCCGATCGTGTTCGGCCACTGCGTGCGCGTGTTCTACAAGGACGCGTTCGCCAAGCACCAGAAACTGTTTGACGAGCTGGGCGTCAACGTCAACAACGGCATGGTCGATCTGTACGACAAGATCGCCCAGCTGCCCAAGAGCGTGCAGGACGAGATCCGCGCCGATCTGCACGCCTGCCACGCCAACGGCCCCGAGCTGGCCATGGTCGACTCGGACAAGGGCATCACCAACTTCCACTCGCCCAACGACGTCATCGTCGACGCCTCGATGCCGGCCATGATCCGCAACGGCGGCAAGATGTACGGCGCCGACGGGCGTCTCAAGGAGGTGAAGGCGGTGATGCCCGAGTCGACCTTCGCCCGCATCTACCAGGAGATGATCAACTTCTGCAAGTGGCACGGCGCGTTCGACCCGGCCACCATGGGCACCGTGCCCAACGTCGGCCTGATGGCCCAGGGCGCCGAGGAGTACGGCTCGAACGACAAGACCTTCGAGATCCCGGAGGCCGGCACTGTCAACATCACCGACAACGCGACGGGCGAGGTGCTGCTGACGCAGCAGGTCGAGCCGGGCGACATCTGGCGCATGTGCCGCACCACCGACGCGGCGATCCGCGACTGGGTCAAGCTGGCCGTCACGCGCGGCCGCCAGTCGGGCATGCCGGTGATCTTCTGGCTCGACCCGTATCGCCCGCACGAGAACCAGCTCATCACCAAGGTCAGGATGTACCTGAACGAGCACGACACCAAGGGCCTGGACATCCAGATCATGAGCCAGGTACGTGCCATGCGTTACACGCTCGAACGCGTGGTGCGGGGCCTGGACACCATCAGCGCCACCGGCAACATCCTGCGCGACTACCTGACCGACCTGTTCCCGATCATGGAACTGGGCACCTCGGCCAAGATGCTGTCGATCGTGCCGATGCTGGCCGGTGGCGGCATGTACGAGACCGGCGCCGGTGGTTCCGCGCCCAAGCATGTCGAGCAGCTGGTCGAGGAAAACCACCTGCGCTGGGACTCGCTGGGCGAGTTCCTGGCGCTCGCGGTCAGCCTGGAGGAGCTCGGCATCAAGAACGGCAACGCCCAGGCCAAGCTGCTCGCGCAGACGCTGGACGCCGCCACCGGCAAGCTGCTGGACGAGGACAAGAGCCCGCGCCGCAAGACCGGCGAGCTCGACAACCGCGGCAGCCACTTCTACCTCGCGCTCTACTGGGCCCAGGCGCTGGCCGCGCAGACCGAGGACAAGGAACTGGCGGCGCGCTTCAAGCCGCTGGCCGAGACGCTGGCCGCGAACGAGCAGAAGATCGTCGACGAACTGGCCGCGGTGCAGGGTCATGCGGTCGACATCGGTGGCTACTACAAGACCGATGCCGCCAAGACCGCCGCCGTGATGCGCCCGAGCCAGACCTTCAACGCGGCGCTGGCGGCCGTTGCCGCCTGAGCCTGGCGATCGACCGGCCTGGCAGCGTGGCCAGGCCGGCACACACACCATGACTGCGGAGATATCCATGCCCAACACCCATTTGCGCATCGGCCACGGCGCGCACCCGGTGATCGCCCTGCACGGCTGGTTCGGTCACGCGCACGGCTGGGGGCCGTTCACCCAGCACCTGAGCGGCCGCGACTTCAGCTACGCCTTCATGGACCAGCGCGGCTATGGCGGCATGCGTGGCTCGGGCGGCCCCTATACGGTCGAGCAGATCGCGCAGGACGCGCTGGCGCTGGCCGACCACCTCGGATGGCAACGCTTCTCGCTGATCGGCCATTCGATGGGCGGCAGCGCCATCCAGCAGGTGCTGGTGGCCGCACCCGAGCGTGTGCGTGCGCTGGTCGCGGTGACGCCGGTGCCTGCCACCGGCGCACCGATGGACGAGCAGGGCTGGCAGCTCTTCAGCGCCGCCGGCAGCGACCCGCAGGCGCGTCGCGCCATCATCGACTTCACGACCGGCAACCGGCTCACCGGCACCTGGCTGGATGCGATGGTCGCCAGCACCCGCGGCAACTCGGACGACGAGGCCGTCGCCGCCTACATGCCCTCCTGGGCGAAGACCGCCTTCGTCGAGAGGATCCAGGGCCAGCCACTGCCGGTGCTGGTGCTGCCCGGCGAGCACGACCCGGCGCTGGGCGAGGCCACCTGCCGCGCCACCTGGATGCAGCACTATCCGAACGCCCGGCTCGAGGTCGTGCGCAACGCCGGACACTATCCGATGGACGAGACGCCGGTGATCCTGGCCACCCTGATCGAGCAGTTCCTGGCCGGCGTGCCGGCCTGAGCACCGCGCTTCAAGGCGCCGGGATGGTCAGCCCGCGCTGCACCGCCGGGCGTGCGAGGAACACCTCGAGCACGCGCTGCACCTGCTTGAAGCGCTCGTAGCCGACCAGCTCGCCCGCCTCGTAGAAGCCCACCAGGTTGCGCACCCAGGGAAAGATCGCGATGTCGGCGATGCTGTAGTCGTGGCCCAGCATCCAGTCGCGGCCCTGCAGGTGGCGGTCCAGCACGCCCAGCAGGCGCGCGCTCTCGGCGACATAGCGGTCGCGCGGGCGCTTGTCCTCCCAGTCCTTGCCGGCGAACTTGTTGAAGAAGCCGACCTGGCCGAACATCGGTCCCTGGCCGCCCACCTGCCACATCAGCCACTGCAGCGTGTGCAGGCGCGCGACCGGATCGCTGGACAGCAGCTGCCCGCTCTTCTCGGCGAGATAGACCAGGATCGCGCCCGACTCCCACAGCGCCAGCGGCTGGCCGCCCGGACCATCGGGGTCGATGATGGCCGGGATCTTGTTGTTCGGATTCAGCGACAGGAACTCGGGCGAGAGCTGGTCCTGGGTGTCGAAGCTGACCCGGTGCGGTTCGTACGGCAGGCCGATCTCCTCCAGCATGATCGAGGCCTTGACGCCGTTGGGCGTGGGCAGCGAGTAGAGCTGCAGGCGATCCGGATGGCGCGCGGGCCACTTGCGGGTGACGGGAAAGTCGTTCAGTGCAGGTGCGATCATGGCGTACATGATAGGCGAGCGCAGCGGCCAGCCGGGCGGCTCGCCCGCGTCGCGCTGGTCGCGCGCCGAAGGCCGCGCCAGCCGCAGTTGGGCTACAAAGGGGCTGCCGGGCGAATGCTGGCCCGGCACAACCATTGACCTTCGAGGGATCGCATCACCATGACCCAAGCCCATCGATTCGGCGGCATCATTCCCTACCTCGTCACGCCGCTGAACACCGACGAGAGCGTCAACGCCGGGGAACTGCAGCGCATCTGCGGGCACCTGATCGACCAGGGCGTGCACGGCTTCACGCCGCTCGGCAGCACGGGCGAGGGCCCCTACCTGTCCGAAGCGGATCGCCGGATCGTGGTGCAGGCCGTGGTCGAGGCGAGCGCCGGGCGCGTTCCCGTGGTGCCGGCCGTGTTCAGCCGCACGACGCGCGGCGCGATCGAACAGGCGCGCGCTTTCGAGCGCCTGGGCGCCGACGGCATCGTGCTGACGCTGGACTCGTACTTTCCGCTGCCGCAGGCGGCGGTGAAGGACTATTTCATTGGCGTGGCCCAGGCGACCGAGCTGCCGATCATCATTTACACCAACCCGAATTTCCAGAAGGTGGACCTCGGCATCGACCTGATCGCCGAGCTGAGCCAGGACGAGAAGTTCGCCGGCCTGAAGGACGCCTCGGGCAACACCGGGCGCCTGCTGTCGATCGCCGATCGCTGCCGTCCGGGCTTCGGCATCTTCGCCGCGTCGGCGCACCTGGCGGTGAGCGTCATGCTGCTCGGAGGCCAGGGGCTGTTCGCCGGCCCGGCCTGCGTGCTGGCGCGTGAGAACGTACAGCTCTACGACTTGTGCCGGGCCGGACACTGGGAGCAGGCGATGGCGTTGCAGAAGGTGTTGTGGCGCTTCAGCGAGGCCTTCGCCGCCTACAACCTCGCGGCCTGCACCAAGGCCGCGCTGGAGCACCAGGGCTTCGCACCCGGCAACCCGCTGGCGCCGCAACCGCCGCTGTCGGCCGAAGTCAGGCAGCGCATCGGGCAGATTCTCTCGCAGGTCCAGGCGGAGGCAAGGGCGATCGCCACGGTCCCCCAGCGCAGCGGGTAGCCCGCGCGCCGGCTGCGGATCCTCTCACCCACCGCACTTTCCCGTCATGCACCTGCGCGCGTGCAGGCCTTGGCGTAGAGTTGCTGCATCGGATCCGATGGATGCTGCTGCCATGAACGCCCCTCTGCACCACGAACTGCCCGCCGCCCTGCTCGACGCCGCCAGCGCCCGACCGCGCATCGACGCGCAGTGGGACAGTGACATCGTGCGCCAGCTGAGCGACTACATCGCCATCCCGGCCAAGTCGCTGGCTTTCGACCCCGACTGGGCCGCGCACGGCCACATCGACGCCGTGGTGCGCAACGCCGCCGCCTGGGTCGAGGCACAGAAGGTGCCTGGCCTCAAGCTGGAGGTGGTGCGCATCGCCGGCCGCACGCCGGTGATCTTCTTCGAGATCGAGGCCACGCGGACCGGCAGCTCCCAGACCGTGCTGATGTACGGCCATCTGGACAAGCAGCCCGAGTTCACGGGCTGGCGCAGCGACCTCGGGCCCTGGACGCCGAAGATCGAGGACGGCCGGCTCTATGGCCGCGGCGGCGCCGACGACGGCTATGCCGTCTATGCTGCCATCGCAGCCGTGCAGGCACTGAAGGCGCAGGACGTGCCGCACCCGCGCATCGTCGGCCTGATCGAGACCAGCGAGGAAAGCGGCTCGCCCGATCTGCTGCCGTACATCGACGCGCTGCGCCCGCGCCTGGGCGACGTCGGCCTGGTGGTGTGCCTGGACTCGGGTGCCGGCAACTACGACCAGCTGTGGCTCACGACCAGCCTGCGCGGCCTGGCGGCGGGCACGCTGCGGGTCGAGGTGCTGACCGAGGGCGTGCACTCGGGCGATGCCTCGGGACTCGTGCCCTCGTCCTTCCGCATCCTGCGCCAGGTGCTGGATCGCCTGGAGGACAGTGCCACCGGTCGCCTGCTGCCGGCGAGCTTCCACTGCGACATCCCGGCCGAGCGCGTGGCGCAGGCCCAGGCAACGGCGGCCATCCTGGGCGACGACCTGTTCAGGCGCTTTCCATGGGTGCACTACGACTGCGGCGGCCGCGAGCAGTCGGTGCTGCCCATGACCGACGACCCGGTCGAGGCGCTGCTGGCGCGTACCTGGCGCCCGACGCTGAGCGTCACCGGTGCCGAAGGCCTGCCTGCGTTGCAGGATGCCGGCAACGTGCTGCGCCCCTGCACGGCCTTCCGGCTCAGCCTGCGCCTGCCGCCGCGCGTCGATGGCGCGCGGGTCGTGCAGGAGCTGAAGTGCCTGCTGGAAGATAACGCGCCCTACCAGGCCCGCGTCACCTTCGAGCCTGGGGGCGCCGCCACCGGCTGGGACGCGCCGCCCTCCGCCCGCTGGTTCGGGCAGGCGCTGGACGTGGCCTCGCAGGCCTGGTTCGGCGCGCCCTGCGGCTACATCGGCCAGGGTGGCACGATCCCGCTGATGAGCCAGCTGTCCGAGGGCTTCCCGACCTCGCAGATGATGGTCTGCGGCGTGCTCGGGCCCAGGAGCAATGCTCACGGTCCGAACGAGTTCCTGCACCTGGCCTACGCCAAGCGCCTCACGGGCGCGGTGGCCGAGGTCATCGCGCGCATGCCGTGACCGCGGGCAGTCCATCCCGCCTGGAGCGACCTGGCGGCCACTGGCTGGCCGTGCGCGACTGGCCGCTCGCCGCCCGCGAGCGGCCACGTGCTCAGGTGCTGCTGGTGCACGGCCTGGGCGAGCACGTGGGGCGCTACGCGCATGTGGCGCAGCACCTGCGCGCCTCCGGCTGTGCGGTGCGCGGCTACGATCAGTACGGCCACGGAGAATCCAGCGGCCGGCGCGGCGACCTGCCGGAGGGCGACCGCCTGTTGACCGACCTGGCGGCCATGCTCGACGACACGCGCCGGGCCGCCGCCGGGCTGCCGCTGGTCCTGCTCGGGCATTCCATGGGTGGCCTGGTGGCGGCTCGACTGGTGTCGCTGGCGCTGCGGCCGGTGGATGCGCTGGTGCTGTCCTCGCCGGCGCTGGACGCGGGCCTGACCCGGCTGCAGCGGGCGCTGGCCCAGGTGCTGGGACGCGTCGCGCCGCATCTGCGCCTGGGCAACGGCATCGATCCGCACGGTCTGTCGCGTGACGCGGCCGCAGTGCAGGCCTACGTGACCGACCCGCTCGTGCACGATCGCATCAGCGCGCGCCTGGCCTTGTTCATCGCCGACGCCGGCCCGGCGGTGCTGGCGGCGGCGCCGCATTGGACGGTGCCGACACTGCTGCTTTGGGCTGGCGAGGACCGGGCCGTCGACCCGGCCGGCAGCGCCCGCTTCGCCGAACTCGCGCCCCGTGGGGTGGTGACCGCGCGTCCCTTTCCCGAGCACCGCCACGAGCTGTTCAACGATCGGGACCGCGACGTCGTGTTTGTCGCGCTCGGGCGCTGGCTGGGCGCACAGCTGGCGCCGCAGTGATGCGCGGGGCACGAGGGGGCTTGTCCAGCGCTGCCCGGGGTTCAGATCCAGCGGCGCACGTGCGCCGCGTAGGCGTCGAAGGCAGCACCAAAGCGCGCGCGCAGGATGCGTTCTTCCGGGCGGATCTGCAGCGCCGTCAGCAGCGCCACCGACAGCGGCAGCGCCAGCCAGCTCGCTGCGTTGCCCAGCCAGACGCCCCAGCCGGCCAGCACCAGCAGCATCCCCAGGTACATCGGATTGCGCGTGACGCGGTAGATTCCGCCCGTCACCAGCGCGCTCGCGCGTTGCGGGGCCATTGGGTTGAAGGTGGTGCGCGCGCGCCGGAAGGCGACCAGGCCGGCCAGCGCCACCCCGCCGCCCAGCACGGCCAGCAGCAGGGCCAGCGCGAGCGCCCAGACCGGGCCGCCGCGTGGCCAGAGCTGGGCCGTCGGCAGTGCGTGCGCCAGCCACCACATCAGCAACGCGCAGGCGCCGTCGATCACCGGCGGCGGTACGCGATGTTCCCACCAGTGGCGTGGTTGGGCAGTCATCCAATGCGTGGCGCGACGCGCTGGCGCAGCGCCAGCCAGGCCAGCGCCAGCCCGGTGATGGCGATCGGCACCAGCGAGCCGACATTCAGCCAGGTCCAGCCCTGCGTGGTCACCAGCGCACCCGAGGCAAACGAGGTGAAGGCCATGGTGGCGAACACGCAGAAATTGATCACCGCCTGGGCGCGGTCCCGTTCTTCGGGCCGGTAGGCCTGCAGCGCCAGCGTGGTGCTGCCGGTGAACAGGAAGTTCCAGCCGACGCCCAGCAGCGTCAGCGATGCCAGGAAGTGGTGCAACTCGACCCCGACGAGCGCGACGCCCACGCAGGCGATGTTCAGCAGCACGCCCACGCCCATGATCGTGAGCACGCCAAAGCGCTTGATCAGGCCGCCGGTGAAGAAGCCCGGTGCGTACATGCCGATCACGTGCCATTGCAGCACCATCGCGGTGACGCCGAAGTCGAAGCCGAGCACGTCCATCGCCAGCGGAGTGGCCGCCATCAGCAGGTTCATCACGCCGTAGCCCATGGCCGCGCCCAGGGTAGCGACGACGAACACCGGCTGGCGCATGATCTGCCCCAGGCTGCGTCCCCGGGGCGCGTGCGCGGCGTGAGCGTGCACGGCCGGGAACCGGATGCCCGCGATCACGCCCATGGCGAGCAGCGCCACTCCGGCCAGCGCCAGGTAGGCGCCGACAAAGGGCGTGGGCAGCAGGACGCGCGTCCAGGCTGCCAGGTTGGGGCCGATGATGCCGCCCAGCAGGCCGCCGGCCAGCACCAGCGACACTGCCTTCTCGCGCCAGTCCGGAGCCACCAGTTCTGCTGCGGCGAAGCGGTAGAGCTGGCCGTTGGCGTTGTAGTAGCCTGCCACCACGGTGGCCAGCATGAGCAGCCCGAAGTGCCGCGATGCCGCCGCATACGCTGCCAGCAGGGCCGAGCCCAGCGCCACCACGAGGCCGATCTGGAACGAGCCGCGCCGGCCCCAGCGCGTCTGCGTGCGCGCCACCAGGGGTGCCGCCATGGCGCCGCCCACCACATAGCCCATCACCGGCAGCGTCGCCATCCAGGGCTGCGGCGCCAGTTGCAGCCCGACCAGGCCGTTGATGGCGATGAAGGTGACGTTGTTGATCAGGAACAGGCCCTGGGCCAGGGTCAGCAGCAGCAGATGGCGGTTCATCGAGAGCCTTGCTTCAGGGCGTCGTCAGGCAGGCCAGCGCGGCCAGCGGCGCAGTCTCCGCGCGCAGGACGCGCGCACCGAGGCTGGACGGGGCGAAACCAGCTTCGCGCGCCAGCGATTCTTCGTGCGGATCCAGCCCGCCCTCGGGGCCGGACAGCAGCGTGACAGGAGTCGTGGCGGGCAGCACGCGGGCCTTGTCCTGCAGGCCGGATGTCGCGGGGGCGAGCGTCAGCAGCCAGCGTTCGCCCGCCCCGGGATCCTGCAGCAGCTCGCGCAACGACCGCGGCTCGTGGATCTCGGGCATCCGGTTGCGTCCACACTGCTCGCACGCGGCCGCCGCCACGGCCTGCCAGCGCCTGAGCTTGCGGTCTGCGCGCTCGCCGCCCAGCCGCACGTTGCCGCGCACCGTCAACACGGGGGTGAGACGGTCCATGCCCAGTTCGGTGGCCTTCTCGATCAGCCATTCCATGCGCTCGGTCGCCATCAGGCCGACGGCCAGGTGCACGGCGCGGGCGGCTTCCCGCTCGATCGGGTCGTGGGCGTCGACGCGCGCCAACACCTCGCCGCGCCCCATGCGCAGGATGGTGGCCCGCCATTCGCCGCCCGTGCCGTTGAAGAGGGTGACCTCGTCGGCCGGCTGCAGGCGCAGCACCTGCACGTGGCGCACGGCACCGGACGGCAGCGACAGCGCCTGCCCGGCTTGCAGTTCGATCGGGACGTGGAAACGAGGCATGGTGGCGCGGCAGCGGCGATGGTACCCCGCAGCAGTCAGCGGCCGCGGCGCCGCGTGGGCGTGCCCTGGGCGGGGGCGGTCGGTTCCCGGTGCCGGATTGGACGATCGGTACGGCGGTGGCCCGCGCTTCGGGATCGGCCGATGCAGCCATTGGTCATGCCTGGACGGCGGGAAGCACCAGGCCCCGGCATTCGCCAAAGCCGATGCGCATCGCGCCCTTGCGCTCGCACCAGCCGTGCAGGATGACGGTGTCGCCGTCCTGCAGGAAGCCACGCTGCTCGCCGCCGCCCACGTCCACCGGCTTCTGTCCACCATGGGCCAGTTCGAGCAGGGCGCCGGCTTCGCCCGGACCGGGGCCCGAGATGGTGCCGCTGCCCAGCAGGTCGCCAGGCTGCAGGCTGCAGCCGCCGGCAGC
This sequence comes from Ottowia sp., assembly GCF_035325765.1. GTDB lineage: Bacteria > Pseudomonadota > Gammaproteobacteria > Burkholderiales > Burkholderiaceae_C > Ottowia. The sequence continues at coordinate 57,650 of NZ_DAOKZG010000010.1, read as the reverse complement.
GTGATGGGTGATCATCTGCGCAGCCGTCCAATACTGGTGGCGGAAGCTGGTGGCCGACAGCCGCGCGGGCCCGCGTCCCTGCTGGCGCGCCTGGTCCGTTTCGAGCCAGACTTCCAGCCGGATGTCGATCGCGCCCTGGGCGCGGTTGGCCGCCGAGTCGAGGTAGGCCAGCGGCTGGGGCTCGCCTTCCGCGCGCGTCCATGCGACGCGGAACGGTGCCAGCGCCTCGGCCGTGACGATCCACGGCGAAACGGTGGTGGCGAAGTTCTTGGCATGGAAGGGGCCCAGCGGCGCCATCTCCCACATCTGGATGTCGCGCGCCGACCAGTCGTTCAGCAAGGTGATGCCGAACAACTGATCTTCCGCCTGCCCCATCGGGATTGGCTGGCCGGCGGGGTTGCCGGGGCCGATCCACAACCCCAGCTCGCACTCGTAGTCGAGCGCCGCGCAGGGCTGAAACACCGGCGCGCTGGCGCCGGGGGGTCGCACCTGCCCGTGCGGGCGGTGGAACTGCTGCCCACTCACCCCCAGCGTGGATGCCCGACCGTGATAGGCCTGCGGCAGCCAGCGGAAGTTGGGCGTGACCTCCGCATTGGGCATGATGATGCGGATCGCGTTGCGCGCGTGGTCGATCGAGGTGTAGAAATCGGTGTAGTCGCCGACACGCGCTGGCAGCGTGTATTCGACAGCATCCAGCGGCAGCAGGCAGGCGCGCACGGCCGATTCGTCGGCCGCGCCGCCAAGCAGCAGCGCGAACAGGGCATGGCGCAGCGTGCGCCAGGCTTCGGGGCCCGCGGCCATGAAGGCATTGAGCGCCGGTTGCGCGGCCAGCGCCAGCGCGTCGGCGGCCGCGCCCTGGGCCAGGCCAGTGCCCGCCAGCGCCGCGAGGTCCAGCGCCTGGTCGCCGATCGCCACCGCGCCACGAAACGCCTCGCCGCTGCCGCGCCGGCGCAGCACCGCGAACGGCAGGTTCTGGATCGGAAAGTCGCAGCCCGGCGCGTTGGCGCTGGCCAGCCAGCTGCGCGCGGCGGGGTCATGCGTGTGGTCAAGCGTCATGGGTCCATCCTGAATTCATGGCTGCTCGGACTCGATCAGCCAGTGTTGGCGGCATATTTGCCTGAGGTCTCACTCGGCTTGCAAGGCCTCGTCGAAGATCGCCACCGCCCGGGTCCAGCCGGCCGAGGCGCCACGGATCTTGTGCGGGAAGCAGCTGATGTAGAAGCCGTCGGCGGGCAGGGCTTCCAGGTTGTGCAGCTTCTCCAGGTGGCAGTAGCCGATGTCGCGCCCGGCCTTGTGGCCTTCCCAGATCAGACCGGCGTCCTTGGACTCGGCGTACTTCTGCGCGGTGTGGACGAAGGGCGCGTCCCAGCTCCAGGCGTCGGTGCCGGTCAGGCGCACGCCGCGCTCCAGCAGGTACATGGTGGCCTCGTAGCCCATGCCGCAGCCGGCGGCCACGTAGTCGTCGTGGCCGTAGCGGCTGCCGGCACGGGTGTTGACGACCACGATCTCCAGCGGCTTGAGTTCGTGTCCGATGCGCTGGAGCTCGGCCTCCACGTCGGCGGCGGTCACCACGTAGCCGTCGGCAAAGTGACGGAAGTCCAGCTTCACGCCCGGCTGGAAGCACCATTCCAACGGCACCTCGTCGATGGTCCAGGCGCGCTTCCTGTCCCCCAGCGCCTTGTCCATCGTGCTGTGAAAGTGGTAAGGCGCATCCAGGTGCGTGCCGTTGTGGGTGGACAGCTGCACCATCTCCACCGCCCACACTTCGCCGTCTGGCAGGTCGGACTGCTTGAGACCCGGGAAGAACGGCGCCATCTGCTCGAACGAGTTCTGGTGGTTGAAGTACTGGATCCGGGGCGCGAAGGCGGGCGGATCGGAGACGACGTCGTTTTCGAGGTAGATTGACAGGTCGACGAACTTGCGGGTCATGGGGCGCTCCTTCATTTCCAGTGGACCATGGGCAGTCCCGCCACGGGGCTGCGAAAGTACGGGATGGTGGTGCCCATCAGGCTGCCAACGTAGACGGTGCGCAGGTCCGGGCCACCAAAGGTGATGCTGGCCATCCAGGGGGCGATGGTGCCGTGCGCGGCCATCATGTGCTCGCTCGTCACGGTGCCGGCGGCCATGTGGTCCAGCAGGGTCCTGCTGGCAGCCGGGTTGCCGTCATCCAGCAGCAGCAGTCGCTCGCCCTCGGGCGTCAGGGCGATGAGCTGGTCGACCATCACCAGCGTGCACCAGAGGTTGCCGAAGGCGTCGAAGGCAATGCCGTCCGGGTAGCCACCCAGGTGCGAGGGCCCGAACACCTCGCGCTCCCGGAGCGCCACGCCCCCGGCACTCTCGACCACGCGCATGCGGCTGATGTGCGGGCCGGTGGTCTCGACGATGTAGAGCCACTCCTCCTGCGCATCCAGCCGGATCTCGTTGGTGAAGAAGAAGCCGTCGGCCACCACCCGCAGCGCGCCGCGCTCGAGCACGGCGACGTAGCCGTCCTGCACGCGCGAGGCGGCGGCTTGGGTCCATGGATTGACTCGGGTCGAGACGGTGATCCAGATGCGGTCCTTCGAGTCGCGCAGCACGAAGTTGACCTTGCCGATCGGCTGGCCGTCGATGCGGTCCACCAGCACGCGCGAGTCGCCGTCGCGCGTCATGGCCTCGAGGCGGTCGGTGCCGAAGTTGCTGATCAGGATGTCGCCATTGGCGGCAAAGGCCAGTCCGTTGGGCAGCGTGCCGGTGGTGAACTTGTGCTCCAGGTCGGCGCTGGAGGTGGCCGTCGCGGCACCGAAGCGCGGGTCGCTGCGCTGGCCGATGAAGCGCTGGGTGCCGTCGGCGGCGATGTGCATGACACCGCCTCGCGCATCGGCCGACCACAGCGTGCCGTCCGGTTCGGCCAGGATGCACTCGGGGCGCTGCAGGTCGTGGCCGGTGGTGCGGATCCGTGCGCGGTCCACGGAAAAGCCGCGCAGGGGATTGTCGGGCATGGTCATCCTCCAGGCGGCTTGAGCAGCACCAGGCTGAGTTCGGGCACGAAGATCAGCAGCAACAGCACCATGACCATCATCAGCGTGAACGGCGCCGTGCCGCGGAAGATGTCGCCCAGCGAGATGCGCGGGTCGTTCAGCGTGCTCTTGATCACGTACACGGAAAGGCCGAAGGGCGGCGTCAGCAGGCCGATCTCGACGGCCACCACCGTGAGCACGCCGAACCAGATCAGGTTCAGGCCGAACTGCTCGGCCATCGGCAGCATCAACGGCAGCATGATCAGCAGGATCGACGATGAGTCGATGATGGTGCCCAGCGCCACCGCGATCAGCACGTAGATGATCAGGAAGCCGGTGGCCCCCAGGCCCGCCTGCGTCAGCCACTCCACCAGGAACTGCGGCATGCCCGACATCGCCAGCATGCGCGTGTAGATGGTGGCGCAGATGATCAGGAAGCTCACCGACACCGTCACGTGCCCGGTCTCGGTCAGCACGCCCCACAGCGACTTCAGGTTCAGCTTGCGCCGCAGCAGGGCGATCGCCAGCGCTACCGCGGCCCCGGTGGCGCCGGCCTCGGTGGCGGTGAAGAAGCCCGCGTACAGCCCGCCCAGCACCGAGGCGATCAGCAGCACGCTGGGCAGCAGCTTGGCCAGCAGCGTGCCCACGGGCATCAGGGCCTGGGGCTCCGCGCTCTGGGGCCGCCCGTGCTCGTACACGGAGCGTGGCCACAACGTCGCCATCAGCACGATGCCGATGGCATACACCGTGGCCAGCAGCAGGCCCGGCACGATGCCGGCGGTGAACAGATCGCCCACCGACTGGTTGGCCAGGAATCCGTACAGGATCATCAGCAGGCTGGGCGGGATCAGCATGCCCAGCACCGAGGAGCCGGCCACCACGCCGACGGCAAAGCGCCGGTCATAGCCGAAGCGCAGCATCTCCGGCACCGCGACGCGCGTGAACACTGCGGCCGACGCGATCGAGATGCCGGTGATGGCCGCGAACACCGCATTCGACGCCACGGTGGCAATGCCCAGGCCGCCACGGATGCGGCGCAGCACCTGGTTGGCGACCTCGAAGGCGTCCTTGCCGACGTCGGCGATCGCCACCAGGAAGCCCGTCAGCACGAACAGCGGCACCACGCCGAAGATGTGGCTGGCGATCGCGTCCTGGCTCGCCTGCGCCAGCAGGCTGGCGGCGATGTCCATGTCGCCGCGGATCAGCCAGACGCCGACGAACGACACCACCGCCAGCACCACCGCGACGTGCAGGCCGGCCCAGATCAGCCCCAGCATCGCCAGCAGCGACAGGCCGGCCACCAGGATCGGGCTCATCCGCCGCCTCCCGTCAGCCGGCGCATGCGCCACAGGTCCAGCCACGCCAGCAGCAGGAAGGTGACGAGCGTCGCCACCATGCCCACCAGCATGATCAGGCGCACCGGCCACACCGGCGCGGTGAAGTCGCCCAGCGCGCCCACGTATTCCCGGATGCGGATCGATTCCACCAGCGGCTCCCATGCAGCCCACAGGATCACGGCCATCAGCAAGGCGCCCACCACATGGTAGATGGCCTGCAGCAACGCGGCGAGCCGGGGCTGGTTGCGCTTGAGGCGGTCCAGCAGCACGTCGGCGCGGGTCAGGCGGCCGGTTGCCAGCGTGTCGGCCAGTTGCAGGAAGACGATGCCGACGATCGACAGCGACACCAGCTCGGTCGTGCCGCGCACCGGTGCATTCATCAGCTCGCGTCCCAGCACGTCGCTGTTGATCAGCACCATCAGTGCCACGATCCACAGCGTGCCCAGCGCGTTGAGCGCCTGCGTCACGCGTTCGAAGCGCCCCGGGAGCGGCTGTCCGTAGGAATCCGGCGGCGCGGTGCCCTGATTGGCGCCACTCATCGCGAATCCGCGCAGCGCCTCAGTTGGCCCAGTCGCGCGCCGGGTGGGCGCCGGCCTTCTTCAGTCCGTTCATGAAGCCGTGCAGCACCTGGTCGCCTGGCAGGTTCCTGGCCTGCAGATCCGCCGCAAAGGTCTTGGCGATCGGGGGCAGGGTGTCGGCCCAGCGCGTGCGCTCGGCGGGCGTCAGCTCGCTGATCCTGGCGCCAGCCTCCTCGGCCTTCTTCAGCAGCGCGGCCGCCGTCTGGGTCTGCGTCGCGGCAAAGCGCTCGCTGTACTCGGCACCTACCTCGCGCATCACCTTCTGCACTTCGGCCGGGAGCTTGTCGAAGCGCTTCTTGTTGATCGCCAGGCCGCCCGCGTACTGCGCGCCGAAGTTGACCTTGGTGATATAGGGCGCCACCTCGTGCACCTTGGCGCCCCAGGCGCCGGTGGCGAAGGTGACGACGCCGTTGGAGACGCCGGACTTGATGTCCTCGTAGTAGGTGTTCAGGTTGCCCGCCACCGCGACGGCGCCGGTGCCCTTGATCCAGTTGGCGGCCGGCCCGGGGGCGGTGATCTTCTTGCCCTTCAGGTCGTCGATCGACTTGAGCGGGAAATTGGTCCAGATGTGATAGGCATCCAGCGCCGCGCCGCCCAGGTAGACCAGGTTGTTGCTGGTCCATGCCTGGCCCATGGCGGGAATGCTGTTCTGCATGTCGTTGACCACCCGGGTGACGATGCCGATGTCGTCGGTGCCGAACGGCGCGTAGTAGCTCACGTTCTGCATCGGGAACTTGGCGGCCTCGAAGATGGTGCCGACGAAGCCCAGGTCGGCGACGCCGTCGGCGATGCCCTTGGACTCGGCGCCCAGCTTGATCAGCGTGCCGCCCCAGGCCCGGGTCCATTCGATCCGGACCTTGCTGCCGGCGTCGGCCAGCCGCTTGTCCACCTCGGGGATGAAGAACTCGTCCACCAGCTTGACCCACAGGAACACGGGCGGGTGGCCGGCGGCCGCGGTCAGGCGAATGGTCTGCTGTGCCTGCGCGGGGACGGTCAGGCTGGCAGCGGCCAGCAGGGCAGCGGTGGCAATCAGGCGGCGCGTCATCATGGGTGGGTCTCCTGCTTCAGGTGGATGGGGCGGAAGGCAGCACGGCCTCGAGGCCGGCGGTGATGAAATCGATCAGCAATGGCCCGGCGTGGGGGTCGTTGCACGTGTTCTGATGGTGCGACAGGCGCTCCACCCGGTAATCCGCCAGGTGATGCAGCAGTGCACCGATGGCGAACTGGTAGGCCCAGGCCACGCGCGCGCGCGACCAGTGCGGGCGCAGTTGCTGCAGCGCATCGATGAAGGCGTGCGCCATCGGGTCGAAGGTGTCGGCCAGGATGCGTTCGGTCTCGGGCGTGCGGTACTGCAGCTCGCGTGCCACCAGCATGGCGTAGGACTCGCCCTCGCTGCTGGCACGCAAGGCCAGCACGGGCGCCACGAAGGCCTGCACGATGCGCCGCAGCGTGGGCGGCTCGTCCTCCGCCAGCGCTTCGCTCAGCAGCGCCAGCCGCTGCTCGATGCTCGGCAGCCAGTGCAGGAAGATGCTGTGAAACAGCGCCTGCTTGCTACCGTAGTAATAGCCCACCAGCGCAAGCGGGACCTCGGCCTCGGCGGCGATCTGGCGGATCGAGACGGCGTGGTAGCCGTGCTGCGCGAACAGCCGCTCGGCCGCCAGCAGGATGGCCGACTTGCGATCCGGACGCGGCGCATCGTCCAGCGTCGAGGGTGTCGGAACCAGATCGGCTTGCACGGCGCGCATCCCGCTGATTGAACGATCGTTCAAACTTTTTGTACAACCGTACAAACCCCTAGCCGACGCGCGGGCGCACCCAGTGGACAAGCGGGTGTTGTTGCGAATAATGCGCGCATGACCACCGCTGCCGCTCCGTATACCCCCCTCATCCGCATCTACCAGGACTGGCTGCGCGAGCGCCACGGCCTCTCGTTCGCCAGCTACCACGACCTGTGGCGCTGGTCGGTGACGGACCTGGATGCCTTCTGGCAGAGCATGTGGGACTTCTTCGACCTGCAGTCGCCGACGCCGCACCGCGCCGTGCTGGGCCGCAACGTGATGCCGGGCGCCCAGTGGTTCCCCGGCGCCCAGGTCAACTACACCCAGCAGGCGCTGCGCCACGTCGACGCCGCGCACGCCGCCGGCCTGCCGGCCATCATCAGCGAGAACGAGAAGGGCGTGGTGCGCGAGCTGTCCTGGCCCGAACTGCGCCGCCAGGTCGCCTCGTTCGCGCTGCATCTGCAGGCGCAGGGCGTGCAGCCGGGCGACCGCGTGGCAGCCTACCTGCCCAACATCCCCGAGGCCATGGTGGCCTTCCTCGCGGTTGCGGCGATCGGCGCCGTGTGGAGCGTGTGCGCGCCCGACATGGGCACCAGCGCCGTGCTCGACCGCTTCCGCCAGATCGAGCCGAAGGTGCTGATCGCCGTCGACGGCCTGGCCTGGGCCGGGCGCGACATCGACCGCAGCGACGTGGTGCGCCAGTTGCGCGCCGAGCTGCCGACGCTGCGCCACGTCGTCGCCGTGCGCTATCTCCAGGGTGCCGGTGCCATCCCGGACGCGGCCGACTTCGCCGACGCCTGCGCGCGCCACGATGCGCAGACCGATGCCTTCACGCCCGCCTGGCTGCCCTTCGACCACCCGCTCTGGGTGGTCTATTCCAGCGGCACCACCGGCCTGCCCAAGCCGATCGTGCATTCGCATGGCGGCATCCTGCTGGTGGCCGTGGCTGGCGCGGTGCACACGGACATCGGCTGCAGCTACGCGCCCAACAGCTTCGGCGAGCGCTTCTGCTGGTACAGCTCCACGGGCTGGATCATGTGGAACATGCAGGTCGCGGGGCTGCTGTCGGGCACCACCTGCGTCATCCTGGACGGCAGCCCGGCCGGCTCGCGCGACGCGCCCGACTGGGGCACCCTCTGGCGCTTTGCCGGGCGACACCGCGTCACCTTCCTCGGCACCGGCGCGGCGGTCTATGCCGGTTGCCTGAAGGCCGGGGTCGACCTGTCGCGCTGTGGTGACCTGTCGAGCATCCGCGCCATCGGCACCACCGGCTCGCCGCTCTCTCCCGAGGTACAGCAGTGGGGCACCGACCAGTTCCGCGCCATCGCCCGCACCGAAGCGCAGCAGGACATCTGGTGGTTCAACATCTCGGGCGGCACCGACTTCGCGGGGGGATTCATCGGCGGCCTGCGCACGCTGCCGCAGCAGCCGGGGGTGATGCAGTGCCGCATCCTGGGTGCGGCCGTGGAAGCCTGGAACGACGCGGGCGCGCCGGTCGTGGGCGAGGTCGGCGAGCTGGTGTGCACCCAGCCGATTCCGTCGATGCCGCTGCATTTCCTGAATGACCCCGGCAACGCGCGCTACCTGGCCAGTTACTTCGAGATGTACCCGCCGGGGCACGGCCGCAAGCCCGGTGGCGGCGACCTGGGCCCGGAGGCCGGCAGCGTCTGGCGTCACGGCGACTGGTTGCGCATCGGCGACGAGCATGGCGAGGGCGAGTGGTGCGTGATCTTCGGGCGCTCGGACGCCACCATCAACCGCCACGGCCTGCGCATGGGCACGAGCGAGATCTACAGCGCCGTCGAGGGCCTGCCCGAGGTGCTGGACAGCATGGTGGTGGACCTGGAATTCCTCGGTCGTGCCAGCTACATGCCGTTGTTCGTGGTGCTGCGTCCCGGCGTGGCGCTGGACGATGCGCTCAAGCAGCGCATCGGTGATGCCATCCGCACGGCCTTGAGCCCGCGCTTCGTGCCCGACGAGATCCTGCAGGTGCCCGAGATCCCGCGCACCCTGTCGGGCAAGAAGCAGGAACTGCCGATCAAGAAGCTGCTGCTGGGCCAGCCGTTGGAGAAGGTGGTGAACCGGGAAGCCATGGCCAATCCGGGATCACTGGCGTGGTATGTAGAATTTGCGAGCGCGCGGCTGGCGGCCGCCGGGGCCTGAGACGATCGCCCAGGGCCGGGTCAGGGTGCCCGGCAGCGCCTCTGCCGGCAAGGCGGTCGCCCGGGCAGTGTCCGTCCGGGTCGTGCAGCGCCGTGTGCCGTGCAGGTGCCTGGCGCCGCAGTCGCTGCCTGCTTTCGATCCGGCACCATGAGACTGCTTTCGCGCCTCTCCAACCGCCTGCGTTCCGATGTCCGCATCGATGGCGCAGTCCGCAGCGGCAACACGGTGAGCATGCGGGTGGATCAGCAGCGCCTGCTGGTCCGCTGCGACAGCCATCGCCTGCGCTTGATGCCGGAAGCGGTGGCGAGCGCCTTGCAGGTTCCGGCGCTGTCTCAGGGGCGCCGGCTGGTGATGGCGGATGCCGATGCGACCTGGCATCGCAACCAGGCTGACTACCAGAAGATCGTGTGTGGGTGGTGGGGCTACCCGCCGCAGCCGATCCAGGCCGGAGTGCTGCGGCCGCCGGCTCGGCGTCCGGCTGGGCGCGTCGGCCTGGCTTTCAGCCTGGGCGTGGATTCACTGCATTCCTGCTTCTTCGAGGCGCGGCAGCCGGACCTGCTCATCTTGGTAGGCGGCTTCGATGTCCCTTACGCCGATCATGCGGTGTTCGGGGCCATGCAGGCGTCGACGCGCCAGGTGGCCGCTGAACTGGGTATCGGGTATGCCGTGCTGCGCACCAACCTCCGCACATTGCATTTGTTCCGACGCGAGAACTGGGAGCGCACGCATGGCGGCGCGCTCGCCCTGGTCGGCCTGTGCATGGCCGAGCACGTCGGCGCGCTGCAGATCAGTTCCAGCATGAGCTGGGACAACATCATGGCCTGGGGAACTCACCCCGAGCTGGATCACCTCATGGGCACCAGCGACTTCCAGTTCCACCACCTGGGGGCGGAAACGTCCCGCCTCGACAAGGTGGCGCGGCTGCTGTCGGACCCGGTGAGTCGCACCCTGTTTCGCCAGCACGTGCGCGTCTGCTGGGAGGATCCCAGCGCCGAAGGCGGGTGTGGACGTTGCGAAAAGTGCATGCACCTCAAGCTCATCCTGTTGGCGCTGGATGCCGGCTTCATTCCGGATCGGATGCGCGCTGCGCCGCCGCTCGAGGTTCTGCTCGACGCAGCGCCTGCGCTGCGCAATCCAGTGGTGATTCGAAATCGGCGGCGCTTGCTGGGCTTGCGTGATCGGCGAGTCAACGCAGCGTTGCAACGGTACGTCGATCGCAGTGAAGCGGCACTGGCGCAGGCCAGCGGCCGCACTGACCCATGAAGGGTTCGCCATGAAGCTCCTGTCCAAGCTCGCCAACCGCCTCGGCACCGAGGTCTGCTTCCACTGCGCCGCGCCGCGGGGCCATGCACTGTCCGTCGGCGTGGATCACCAGCGCATCACGCTGGATTGCCCGAGCCACGAACTGCAGCTGCAGCCCGAGGCCCTGGGCACGGCCTTCCTGATCCCGAGCCTGTCCCAGCGGCGCCAGATGGTGCTGGATTCGGCCAACGCGAGCTGGCACGCGAACCAGCCGAAGCTGCAGTCGATGCTGGCCGACTGGTGGGGTTACGAGCCGCGGCCGGTGCAGGTCGGGACCGTGCGTCCGCCCGCGCCGCGCGGGCTGGGGCGCGTCGGCCTGGCCTTCAGCCTCGGCATCGATTCGATGTATTCGTGCTTCTTTGCCGAACCGCGTCCGAACCTGCTGCTGCTGGTGGGCGGCTTCGACGTGCCGCACAACCAGCACGCCACCATCGACGCCATGGCGGCCTCGGCGCGTGCGGTGGCGGCCGAGCTCGGCATGGACTGCGCCGTGGTGCGCACCAACCTGCGGCGCAACCACCTGTTCCGGCGCCAGAGCTGGGAGCGCACCTACGGCAGCGCCGTCGCCTTCGTCGGCCTGGCACTGGCCGAGCACATCGACACCCTGCTCATCAGCGCCGGCCAGCACCGCGACGACCTGATGCCGCACGGCAGTCACCCCGAGCTGGACCCGCTCTGGGGCACGAGCTACCTGCGCATCCAGCATGTCGGCCATGAAGCCACCCGGCTCGAGAAGATGCAGCGCATCGTGTCGGATCCGGTCAGCCGCGAGCTGTTCCGCAAGCACATGCGCGTCTGCTTCATCAGCCCCAACCCGCAGGGCAACTGCGGCCGCTGCCGCAAGTGCGTCGGCGTCAAGCTCGGGCTGCTCAAGCTGGACGCGGGCTTCTGCCCAGAGACCATGCCCAACGACCGGCCGTTGCACGAGCTGATCGACCAGATGGAACTGCTCACCGACCCGGCCTCCATTGCCTACCGCAAGGAGCTGCTGGGGCTCTCCGACGCCCGCGTCGACCAGGCGCTGCGGCGCTACCTCGAGCGCAGCGAGGCGGCGCTCGAAGCCCGGTCCGCGAACTGAGCGACGCCGTCGAGATGCAACCGCCACTCGAGGATCGCCTGCGCCGGTGGCTGGATCCACAGGCCCGGACGCTCTACATCCCCAACCCCGGCAACGCCGGCGATGCGGCCATCGCCAGTGCCACGATGCAGATGCTGCGCCGCACCGGCGTGCCGCTGGCCTGCGGCACGGCGCCGGACATCGCTTCCGGCATGGACGTCATCATCGGTGGCGGCGGCAACCTCGTGCCCGACTACAACGACGTGCGCGAGCTCCTGCGGGCCTGCGTGGCGCGCTCGGTGCGTCGCTGCCTGCTGCTGTCGCACACGGTGCGCGGCCATGCCGACGTGCTGGCGCAGCTGGATGGGCGCTTCCTGCTCTGGTGCCGCGATCGGGAAAGCCTTGCCCACGTGAAACAGCAGGCGCCGCGGGCACAGGCCGAGCTGGTGCCGGACATGGTGCTGGTGCTCGACATTCCCGAGCTTGCACGCCGCACCGCGAGCCGGGCGCATCGGCTGGCGCTGCTGCGCGATGGGCGCTGGCTGCGCCGGCTGCCGCGCTGGCGCCTCGCGCTGGCGCGCATCCGGCCCGGAGCCGACGGCACCCTGCACATCCTGCGGTATGACGTCGAGTCGGCCGACCTGGCACAGGCCCGGCCCGGCCATGACCTGATGCGTCACCACGGCATCCGCGGCTACGGCGCGGCCGCCGACCAGATCACGATGGACGTGGTGCGCTGCATCGACCGTGCGCAGCGCGTCGTCACCGATCGCCTGCACGTGTCACTGATCGCGGCGCTGCTCGGCAAGCCGGTGTGCCTGGTCGAGAACAGCTATGGCAAGCTGTCGGCGGTGTGGGAAGTGGCGCAGCAAGCCTGGTCCAGGGAGGCCAGGACGCGACCGGAACAACAACAGGAAGAAAAACGGCATGGACCAGACGGAAGTGGTGGTGATCTCGCTCACGCGCGCAGCGGCGCGCCGGGACGGCGTGGCCCGGGAGCTCGGGCGGCTGGGCATTGATTTTCGGTTCTTCGACGCCGTCGACGGCGCGCGGCTCGAGTCCCTGCCGGCGCAATACGACCGCCAGCGTCGCCTGCGGCAGTACGGCGTCGACCTGTCTGCCGGCGAGCTGGGCTGCTTCCTGTCGCATCGCGCGGTCTGGCAGGAATGCGTGGCCAGCCAGCGCGACTTCCTGGTGCTGGAGGACGACTTCCGCGTGGCGGGCGACCTGGCGGCCATCGTCGACGGCATCGCGCAGGTCAGCGAACCGTGGGACTTCATTCGCCTGAGCGGCGATCGCGAGCAGCGCCGGATTGCGGTGCCGGTGCGCAGCCTGGGCGCGTTCACCGTGGTGGAGGAACTCAGCGAATCGCTGCTGACCACGGGCTACGTGGTGAATCCGCGCGGCGCGGCGCGCCTGCTGCGCAGCTCGGAGCGCTTCTGGATGCCGGTCGACAACTTCATGGAGATGCGCTACGCGCACGGGATCCGCTCGCTTTCCGTGCTGCCGTATCCGATCGAGCACCTGCCGCTGGGTTCGACCATCGGCGATCGGGCGGTGCGCGACAAGCCCATGGGCTGGCGCCTGTGGTTCCGTTCGCTGCACGACCTGAACCGCTATGCTTGGGTGGCGCGCCGGTTCTGCGCGCGCAAGCTGTACGGTTCATGACGGCACAAGAGGAGCGCGCGATGCGAACAACCAGCCCTGTCGAGCCACCCCTCATCCTCATCACCGGCGCAACCGGGCAGATCGGCGGCGCCGTGCTTTCCATCCTGTCGCGCCAGGGGCAGCGACTGCGCGCCCTGGCGCGCGGACCGGCGCCGACCGGTGGCCCGGAAGGCGTGCAGTGGGTGCAGGGCGACTACGACCAACCGGCGTCGCTGGCAGCCGCGCTGGACGGCGTCGACGTGCTGCTGCTCACCGGCCGCGACAACCCGCAGGCCGTGGCCCAGGGCCTGCGCGTGCTGGATGCCGCGCGTGCCGCGGGCGTGCGCCACGTGGTCCGGCTGTCGGCGCTGGGCGCGCGCGCCGATTCGCCCATTGCGCTGATGCGCGAGCACGCCGAGGTCGATGCCGCGCTGCGCGCCAGCGGCATGGCCTGGACGCTGGTCCAGCCGCACCTCTACATGCAGAACCTGCTGCGCGCGGCCGAGGCCGTGCGGCGCGACGGCGTACTCGCCGCGCCCATGGGGCGGCAGGCCTTCCCGCTGGTGGACACGCGCGACGTGGCGGCCGCCGCGGCGGTCATCCTGCGCGATGTCGCTCGCCACGCGGGCCGGACCCATGTGCTCACCGGCCCGGCGCCGGTCGATTACGCCGAAGTGGCGGCGACGCTCGGGCGGGCGCTCGGGCGCACGGTGACCTACGAGGCGGTGCCGCCCACCGAATACGAGCAGCGCCTGCTGGCGGCCGGCATGCCGGGCTGGCGCGCCTTCGACCTGGCGCACATCGCGTCCGCCTATGGCGAGGCCGACCATGCGGTGCGGGCGGACCTGGGCGAACTGCTGGGTCATGCGCCAGGCACGCTGGCGCGCTTCGTGGCCGATCACGTCGCGGTGTTTGCCGGCGTGGCGGCCGACGACGCCGGCGCTTGAGCGCGTGCCCGGCGCCGGCCGCTCAGAGCAGCGAGCCGGCGTGGTCGAGCACGAAGTCGCAGGCCTTTTCGCGCAGGTCGCCCTTGACCTTGTCGATGTCGAAGCGCTTGCCGCCCGAGCCGGTGACCAGGCCGGCCAGGCCGCTCTGGTAGCCCGCGTCCTTCGGCTCCTCCTTCGCGCCCAGGCCCATCTTGCCCAGCAACTGCCCCTTCATCCGCGCCGCCTTGTCGAGGTTGAGGTAGTTGTTCTTCATGCAGTAGGTGATGACGCCGGCGGCATTGCCCAGGCTGGACGGGCCGACCAGGCCGGCGGCCGAAAGCGCTGCCGCGCCGGTACCGCCGCCCAGCGCACCGCCGAGGCCCGAGGCGCCGCCGAGCTTGTCCCCCAGTGCGTTTTGCCCAGGCCGGCTGCCTGCAGGCTCGTGGTCAGGCTGCCGAGGCTGATCGCGATGGCGAGGACGGTTGTCTTTCGCATGGTGCCTTCCTTTCGATGTCGGGCGCAGGGAGCGTGTTGGCGCGCGGACGGGCGCCGGTTCAGCGCTTTTCGCGCAGCACGCGTCCCATCAGGTAGTACTCGGGGTTGGGCATGATGTTGCCGAAGTTGGCGCTGCGGTTGCCCATGCAGTAGAAGCCCACGATGTGGGCGATGTCCCACGCGTCCTCGTCGTCGAAGCCGTGTGCGTGCAGGGCCTCGAAGTCGGCATCCTGCAGCGCGTTCGACTGGTGCAGCACCTTCATCGCGAATTCCAGCATGGCGCGCTGGCGCGGGCTGATGTCGGCCTTGCGCCAGTTCACCGCCACCTGGTCGGCCACCAGCGGCTTCTTCTCGTAGAGACGCAGCGCCGCGCCGTGCATGACGACGCAGTTCATGCAGCCGTTGGCGCTGCTCACGGCAACCACGATCATCTCGCGGTCGCCCTTGCTCAGGTGGCTGCTGCGGCCGCAGCTTTCGGGGTCCATCAGCGCGTCGTGGTAGGCGAAGAAGGCGCGCCATTCGGCTGGCCGGCGCGCCAGCACCATGAACACGTTGGGCACGAAGCCGAGCTTCTCCTGCACCGCGAGCAGCTTCTCCTTGATGTCGGCGGGCAGGGTGTCGATGTCGGGATGCGGGTAGCGATTGCTCATGGCTGGGTTTCGTCGGGTTTGCGGGGTTGGACAACCCGCATCTTCGCATCAAGGGACCGGCGCCTCATTTGCCTCCGAGTTCGATGCGGTACAGGTCCTCCCACCGCTTCCAGTCATTGCCGTCGCGGCGCATCAGCACCAGGCCGGAAACCCCGCTGCCGTCGTTCGTGTCGCCGCGGATCTGCAGCGCGGCCTGGCTGTCGGTGGCGCGGCCGCTGGTGACGGTGACGTGGCGCAGGCGCAGCTTCTTCATCATCGGCATCAGGACTTCGTCCACGCGCTCGGGCACCACGGTCTGGCGCACGGCCTGCTCGTCCTCCTGCCGGATGGCCGCCACCCCCCGCAGCAGTGCGGCGCCGGGAGCGCCGCCACCCGCGCCCAGGGGATTGCCGGCCAGCGCGCCACGCCCGACCCGGGCATCGAAATCCAGGCTGTACTGGTAGCGTTCACCCAGGTGGTCTTCCTCGCCGTTCGTCCGCACCTGGCCCGCGATCCGGTCGGCACCGGCCTTGCGCAAGGTCAGGCGACCGGCGGCATTCTGTCCGGCTGGGTACTCGCCATCGATGTGCAGCATGACCCGCTCGATGCGTGCCTCTTTCAGGTCGAGCGGTACCAGCAGCATGAGATGGCTGCCACCAGCTTGCTTGACTTGATCCGCGAGAACGCTCTGCGGAAGGAAGCTCGCGTCGGCTGCAGTGCAGTCGAGCGGCCGGTCCGCGGCGAACACCAGCCGCACGGTCGCCTCGTCCGGAAACGCCTGTCCGCCGGGGACTTCGTGCGCGCACACGGCCTTCAGCTCCACCCGCTGGCCGTCGCGTTGCAGGAAGCCGCTGGCCGTATCGGCCGCCAGGGCCGCGTCGGGCGGCGCCAGCAGGGCGACGCCGAGGGTACAGGCGAGTTGGAGGCGTGCGTGTGCGTTCACGGGATCTCTCCTGCCGGCCTGCGGGCCGGCCTGGGCGCACGGTACGACGCGCGCACGGGTGCGTCAATGCCTCCTTCAGATCATCGGCAGGTGGTGCGGCTTGCGCCCGCGCGGAAAGGCGGCGTCGATGCGGAGCAGTTCCGCCTCGCTGAGCACCAGGTCGCCCGCGCCGGCGTTGTCCTCGGTGTGCGCCGGCGTGGACGACTTGGGGATGGTGAACAGCCCCGGCAGGCGCATCAGGAAGGCCAGCGCCACCTGGCGCGGCGTGGCGCCGTGGGCGGCGGCGATCTCGGCCAGCACGCGGCCGCCGGCGCTGGCGGCGGCGGGAAAGCCGTCGTGGCCGAACGGGCTGTAGGCCACCACCGCCACGCCGTGGCGCTGGCACCAGGGAATGACGGCGTGCTCGATCGCGCGCTCCTGCAGGTGGTAGAGCACCTGGTTGCAGGCGATGCGGCCCGGGCCGGCGACGTCCAGCGCCTCCTGCAGGTCGCCCTCATCGAAATTGCTCACGCCCCAGTCCAGGATCTTGCCGTCCTGCTGCAGCCGCTCGAAGGCGTCGAAGGTCTCGGCCAGCGGGTGCGCGCCGCGCCAGTGCAGCAGGTAGCAGTCCAGCCGGTCGGTGCGCAGTGCCTTGAGCGAGCGCTCGCAGGCGGCGATGGTGCCGCGCACGGACGCGTTGGAAGGCAGCACCTTGGAGACCAGGAACACCTCGTCGCGGCGACCGGCGATGGCCTCGCCGACCAGCGTCTCGGCGGCGCCGGAGCCATACATCTCGGCCGTGTCGATGTGCGTCATCCCCAGGTCCAGCCCGCGTTGCAGCGCGGCGATTCCCTGCTTGCGGCTGCCGGCGTCGAGATACCAGGTGCCCTGGCCGATGACGGAGACCTCGCGCCCGGTGGATCCGAAGCGACGCTGTTGCATGGCGGGTTCCTTTCTGTTCCTGTGCTGCGTGCCGGCTCGCCCCGATTGTTCGACTTCGTGTCGCCTGCGACAATGCCCAGCACGCGCTCGCGCCCGGAGTCGAGGCGCGCGCCTGCAGGCCAAGGAGCTGGATCATGAGCATACCGGTTGAACTGCCACGGCTGGGCGAGACGCTGGCGCGCTTCGACTTCGCCTATCTGCTCACCCATGGCGGCGAGGGCGCGCCGCGGGCGCTTGCCGTGCGCCCGGTGCTGCGCGAGGGCGTGCTGTGCATCGACGGCGTCGGCGAGCGCATGCGCAACAAGGCCGAGGCGCATCCGGCCGTCGGCCTGGTGTGGCCGCCGCAGGCGGAAGACGGGTATTCGCTCATCGTCGACGGCGAGGCCAGGGTGGTTGACGCCCAGGTGCGCGTGACGCCCTCGCACGCCGTGCTGCACCGGCCGGCGCCCAAGGCCACGGCCGGACAGGGTTGAAGGCGCGCTGTCGCAGCACGCCACGGGCAGGGCTGCCAGAATGGCCGGCATGAACTGGATCCACCTCGTCGCCGTGCTGGCCCTGCTCGAATACCTGGCATTCACCGTGCTGACGGGCCGGGCGCGTGTCAAGTACAAGATCAGGGCCCCGGCAACGTCCGGGCACGAGATGTTCGAACGCGCCTACCGCGTGCAGATGAATACGCTGGAGCAGCTGGTGGTGTTCCTGCCGGTGCTGTTTCTGGCGGGCCGGTACTGGCCGCCCGCGGTCGTCGCCGGCGTGGGTGCGGTGTTCCTGCTGGGCCGCGTGCTGTATCGCCATCAATACGTGAAGGATCCGGCCAGCCGCGCGCCGGGCTTCATCCTCACCCTGCTGCCCAACGCGGCTCTGCTGCTGGCAGCGCTGCTGGGCGCGCTGCGCGGCGCGGCGGCATGAGCGCGCAAGGAGGACGGACGTGAGCCAAGCCTACGTGGTCGGCCACATCAAGGTGCGGGACGGCCAGAAGTGGACCGAATACCAGTCGCGCGTGCCGGCAACCCTGGCGCCCTGGGGCGCCGAACTGCAGTTCCGCGCCCGGCAGGCGGCGGCGTTCTCGGGCGAGCTGCCCTATACCGACATCGTCGTGATCCGCTTTGCCAGCCTCGCCGACGCGCAGGGCTGGTTTTCCTCGGCCGCCTACCAGGCACTGCTGCCCCTGCGCACGCAGGCGGCCGACGTGCTGCTGCATGCGTACGAAGCCTGACGGGTCACGACTTGTTGTCGCACGGTAAAGCCTGGTAAAGCCGGTCGGCTGCGGGACCGAGTGACCCGTTGTCGTGGGTGTGCGCTGCCGTACCTGCATTTGGCAGTCGGCTGCTTGCAAACGTCTCGAAAGCCGCATGAGCATTGACCTTGGCCGCTGCGACTGGGGCCACCGGTCGGGCGAGGGCACATGCAGCTGGCGCAGGTGAGTTGAAGCGGCCATGCGGTTCGGGCAGCGCATCGGAAAGGAGCCGACCATGAACAGACTTTCTGCCATCACGCTGGCGCTCGCGGCTGTGCTGGCCGCCACGGGCGCGCAGGCGCAGGCGACCGTGAATGCGCGCGTGCTCGCGGCCACCCCCGTGTATGAGAACGTGCCGGTGCAGCAGTGCGCGCCGGCTGGCTACGGTGGCTACACGAACGGCGCCGGCGCCGCGATCGGGGCACTGCTGGGCGGACTGATCGGCAGCCAGTTCGGCAGTGGCAGCGGCCATGCCGCGGGTGCCGTCCTGGGCACGATCGGGGGCGCCTTCCTCGGCAACGCGGCCGAGGCGCAGCAACGCGGCCATTCCGGCGGCGGCTGCGATACCGCTTACGAGACGCACCTGACCGGCTACGACGTGACCTATGAATACGGCGGCCGCCAGTACCAGACCCGCACGGATCGCGCCCCGGGGCGCTGGCTCCAGGTGCCGGTCGCGGACGCCTACGGCGGTGGCTATGGTGCACCGGCGCAGGCCTACCCGGTGGCGCCGCCGCCAGTGGGCGGATATCCGTTACCCGGTCATCCGGCTGCGGGTGCGCCAGTGGTGACCGCCCCGACTGGCGTGGTGGGCGGAGGCGCCTATCCGCATGCCGTACCGGCCGGCGCGGCTCCGGCGCATGCGGCTCCCGCCTACGCGGAGCAGGTCGTGCGCGCGCCGGCCTATGTCACGCCGGTGGGGATCAGCCTGTCGGCGGGCGGCGGCGCCGGCCGCCATGGGGGCTGGGGCGTGGGCGTCGGCGATGCGTGGTGAGGCGGCGGATCGCCGTCAGAGGCCGTGCAGCGCGCGACGCAACCGCGCGACCTCCTCGATCAGGTCCGCGGTCAGCGCCGCCAGTTGCGGGTCGGCATCGTAGGTCCGTTCCAGTTGCACGATGCGGCGCGCGCGCATCACCGTGGTGCTGGCAAAGCGCCACTCCACCGCGCGTTCGCCCTGTGCCACCTGCAGCGTGCCGGCTTCGACGTGGCGCATCACCCATTCGGGCGTGACGCGGCAACACACGGCAAGCTCGTGTAGCGTGAGCGCTGCATCGCCCAGCAACTCGACCTGGCCGGGCGGGACGGGAATCGGCGGGTTCGGCATCTCGTTCGTCTCCATCGTTCAGCCCAGATCCGGCAGCCGGCTGTGCCGGCCCGACCGGTGAACGCAGTCGAAGGGGTCAAGATCAATGTTCATGCGGGTTTCCGGGCATTCACGAGCGGTCGGCTGCCGGGTTGGGGCTCAGGCGCCGCGCGGGTCGAAGCCGGGGTAGGCCTTGCCCAGGCCCTCCCAGGCGGCCTTCTGCTCGGGCGTGATGGCGCCCGGCACGGCGATGTCGAGCACCAGGTAGAGGTCGCCCGGCGCACTGGCCGACGGAATGCCGCGGCCCTTCAGGCGCAGCTTGCGCCCGCTGCCCGAGCCGGGCGGCACGCCGACCTCGACCGCCACGCCGTCGGGCGTGTGGGTGCGCACCTGGGCGCCGAGCGCGGCTTCCCAGGGCGTGACGCGCAGGCGCTGGCTGACGTCGCGGCCATCGACCTGCCAGCGCGCATCGGGCGCGAAGCGCACCTCCAGCAGCAGGTCGCCGGCCGGTCCGCCGCCGATGCCGGGGCTGCCCTGGCCCGCGAGTCGGATGAGCTGGCCTTCCTTCACCCCCTTGGGGATCTTCACCTGCAGCGTGCGCTCCTCGGGCACGACGTGGCCGCTGGCGTCCAGCCGCGCGCTGCGCAACGTGATCTGGCGTTCGGCGCCGCGGTAGGCGTCGATCAGCCCGAGCTCGATGCGCGCGTGCTGGTCCTCGCCGCGCATGCGTGCCTGCGTGCCGCGACGCGCCTGGGTACCGGCCTGGGCGCGACCGAACATC
Source organism: Ottowia sp. (assembly GCF_035325765.1). GTDB lineage: Bacteria > Pseudomonadota > Gammaproteobacteria > Burkholderiales > Burkholderiaceae_C > Ottowia. The sequence continues at coordinate 37,557 of NZ_DAOKZG010000010.1, read as the reverse complement.
TGCTCGAAGAACTCGCTGAAGTCGCCGCCGCCGCTGCCGCCGCCGTCGCCGAACTCGTAACCGGCGTTCCAGCCGGGCGGCGGCCGCACGTCGTCGCCCGAGCGCGCGCCGGCGGCCCAGGCCTGGGCACCGACGGTGTCGTAGGCGGCGCGCTTTTCAGCGTCGCCCAGCACCGCATAGGCCTCGTTCACCTCGGCCATGCGCTTCTCGGCATCGCTTTCCTTGCTGACGTCCGGGTGGTACTTGCGCGCCAGCTTGCGGTAGGCCTTCTTGATGGCGTCCGCGCTGGCACCCTTGTCGACGCCGAGGATCTGGTAGTAGTCCTTGAATTCCATCGGATTCCTGCCGTGTGGACGCCGCTGGCCGGCGCCCGATCGTCCATAGGATGAGGTCAATGCGCCGACTTTGCAACCGCCGGCAGCGGCGCGCGCCGGTTCACCAGCACGATGCCGAGCGCCACCAGGGCCAGCCCCGCCAGCAGGCCGGGGCTGACCGGCTCGCCCAGCCACAGCACGCCGGTGACGAGGGCGAACAGGGGCGTCAGGAACACGAAGGCCGAGACCCGGGTGGCCGGGTAGTGCACCAGCAGCCACATCCAGGCCAGGTAGCTGGCAAAGGCCCCCACCAGCACCTGCAGCAGCACCGAGGTCCAGGCGAAGGCGCTCCAGTCCCAGTTCCAGGCTTCACCCAGTCCGAGCGACAGCAGCGGCAGCAGCGCCGTGCTCGCTGCCACCTGGTAGAACAGCGTCTTTTCGGGCGCCACGCGCACCAGCACGCTGGCGCGGATCGTCACCGTCGTCAGTCCCCACAGCGCGCCCGCCAGCAGGCCGAGCGCGTCGCCCTGCCAGCTCACGCGCGGGTCCGGCTGCAGCAGGCCGTCGCGCAGCGCGACGGCGACGCCGGCAAAGGCACACAGCAGACCCAGCCACTGCAGCGCGCGCAGGCGCTCGGCCGGCACCAGCAGGTGCAGCAGCAGCGCGACCCAGAACGGCGAGGTGTAGAGGAACACCGTGATGCGCGAGGCGGTGGTGTGCTGCAGTCCCAGGAACAGGGCGGCGAACTCGGCCGCGAACAGCAGCCCCGCCAGCAGCCCGGCCCAGAGCGTGCCGTCGCGCTTGAACAGGCGCACCCCGCGCCAGGCGCACCAGGCCCAGAGCATCAGGGTGGAGCCGGCAAAGCGCACCGCGGCCTGGAAGATCGGCGCCAGCTCGGGCAGCGTCGCCTTCACCAGCACCTGTTGCACGCCCCAGAACAGGCAGCACGCCAGCAGGATCGAACTGGCCAGGCCGTCCAGGTGGTCCTTGCGCGCGATCGGGGGCATGGGGCGACCTGCGGGTGCGTGCGGCGCGGTTCAGGGACGCGCCGCGGCCGGGTGCGCGCGCAGCTCGTGCTCGGTGTAGTAGCGCCCGCCGTGGAACAGCAGCGGCCGCGCCCGCGGATCGTGGTCGCAGTGCTCGACCAGACCGACGAAGATCACGTGGTCCCCTTCGGCGTAGCGGCTGCGGTTGGCGCACTCGAAGTGTGCCACCGCGCCCTCGATCAGCGGCGCGCCGGCCACGCTGCGGCGCCAGGCCACGCCCTCCCAGCGATCGCGCCCTGGCGCGGCGAAACGCTCCGCCAGCGCCAGCTGGTCGGCTGCCAGCACGTTGATCGCGTAGTGCGTGCCGGCGCGAAACGCGGCCATCGAGGCCGAGCGGTTGCTCAGGCTCCACAACACCAGGGGCGGGTGCAGCGAGACCGAATTGAAGGAATTGGCGGTCAGCCCGACCGGCTGGCCGCGCCCACCGCACGCGGTGACGATGGTCACGCCGGTGGCGAACATGCCCAGCGCGGCGCGGAACTGGGAGGCCGAAAAGGCGGCGGTGGCGGCAGCGGCGGGCGGTGACATGAGGCGGGGCCATGATAGCAAGCGCCCCGTGCGCCTGCACCGCACGGGCTGGCTTACCATGCGCCCATGCCGCTGCCGACCTTCACCACGCTGGGCCATGGGCCGCTGGTGCTGATGCTGCACGGTTCGGGCGGCGGCTTTCGCGCGTTCGCGCCGCAGGTCGAGACCCTGGCCAGCCTGGGCTGGCGCGCCGTCGCCTGGGACATGCCGGGCTACGGCTACAGCCCGCCGATCGAACCCTATGCCTTCAAGGGCCTGGCTGAGCGCTGCAGCGCGCTGATCGAGGCCTTGCAGCCCGGCGGTGGCGGCGTGATCCTGGTTGGCCAGGGCATGGGCGGCATGGTGGCTCAGGAGGTGGCGGCGCGCCGCCCCGACCAGGTGCGTGCCCTGGTGCTGGTGGCCACCAGCGCTGCCGTGCCGGCCGGCGAGGCCTACGCGCGCCACATCGCCGACTGCCTCGACTGGCTGGCGGCCGGCCACGACATGGAGGCGATCGCCGAGCTGCGCCTGCCGCGCATGGTCGGCCCGGCAGCCCTGCCCGAGGGCGTGCGCCTGGCCGCCTTCTGCCAGGGCCAAGCGCGCGCCGCCACCTGGCGCCGCGCGCTGGCGGCGATGCGCGACTTCGACCGGCGTGCCGCGCTCGCGCACCTGGCCGTGCCCACCCTGCTGGTGGCGGGCGCGCAGGATCGCCTCACGCCGCCGCCGCTGCTGCGCGACATGGCGGCAGCCATCGCCGGCAGTCACTACCTCGAGCTGCCCGGCGTCGGCCATCTGCCGCACCTGGAGGCGCCAGACGCCTTCGACGCCGCCCTGCTGGACTTCCTGCGGGCGGCGCCCCCGGTGCAGCGGCACTGAGCGCCGCGCTTGCAGCGCTACGGCGCCACAAGCCTTGGCACGCGGGCCGCAGCCTACAATCGGCGCTGGTCACCACGGCCCTGCCGCGGCGGCGCGGGGCCGTTCATGCAGCATCCACAGCAAAGGACATACTCCGTGAATCAGGAACAGTTGAACAAGATCGCCAGGGGCCAGGGTTTCATCGCGGCGCTCGACCAGAGCGGGGGCAGCACGCCCAAGGCGCTGCGCCTGTATGGCATCGACGAGTCGGCCTACCAGGGCGACGATCAGATGTTCGACCTGGTGCACGCCATGCGCACGCGCATCGTCACCGACCCGGCCTTCAACGGCCAGCGCGTGATCGGCGCGATCCTGTTCGAGATGACGATGGATCGCCAGTTCGATGGCGTCGACGCCGCTACCTACCTGTGGGAGAAGAAGCAGGTGGTGCCGTTCCTGAAGGTGGACAAGGGCCTGGCCGCCGAGGCCGATGGCGTGCAGCTGATGAAGCCCATGCCCGGCCTCGACGCGCTGCTGGCGCGCGCGCGCGCCAAGGGCATCTTCGGCACCAAGATGCGCTCGGTCGTGAACGGCGCCAACCCGCAGGGCGTCGAGGCGGCGGTGGCGCAGCAGTTCGAGGTCGGCAAGCAGATCCTGGCCGCCGGCCTGATGCCCATCCTCGAGCCCGAGGTCAACATCAAGGCCGCCGACAAGGCGCAGGCCGAGGTGCTGCTCAAGGCCAGCATACTCAAGCACCTGGACACGCTAGCCGACGGCCAGCAGATCATGCTCAAGCTCACCCTGCCCAGTGTCGACGGCTTCTTCACCGAGCTGGTGCAGCACCCGCGCGTGCTGCGCGTGGTGGCGCTGTCGGGCGGCTATACGCGTGCCGAGTCGAACCAGCTGCTGGCGCGCAACCCCGGCGTCGTCGCCAGCTTCAGCCGCGCCCTGACCGAGGGCCTGACGGCGCAGCAGAGCGACGCCGAGTTCCACGCCATGCTGGACGAGTCGATCGAGTCGATCTGCCAGGCGTCGATCGCGAGCTGACGGCTTGGGTGGTCACGTGCCGCTTCCCGCCGGCGCTGCACGACTGCGTCGCCGGGTTCAGCGTTCCACGACCCCGAACAGCGCCCGCACCAGGCGCCACAACAACCACAGCAGGCCGATCGGCACCACCACGGTCTGCAGCAGGAACACCGCCAGCAGCCGCACCAGGTCACCCACGGCCTGGCTGACGGTGGCCTTGATGCGCGCGTAGACGGCGCCCAGGTCCGGCAGGCGCGGCGCCAGGCGCTTGAGGCGCTCCAGCACGCCCTCGTCCGCGCGTGCCGCGTTCTCGGCCTGCGGCAGCTCCTGTTTCACCACCTCGCCGGCGTTCGTGAGCGCGGTTTGTGCGGCCGCGTAGTCGCGCGCCATGAAGGCGTGGTACACGGCCTCGTTGCCCAGCCCGATCAGCGGCGCGCCGAAGCGCAGCAGCAGCAGGGCCATCAGCAGTGGCGCCAGGCGCCGCAGCGCGCGACTGCTTTCGCTCACCGTGGGCGCCGCGGCCTGCCAGCGCAGTGCCAGCCAGGCCACGAGCACCACGCTCAGCACGGCCGACAGCAGCCAGTGCGCGCCCATCGCCAGCAGCACCAGGTGCACGCCGAACACCACGCTGGCCGCCAGCATCAGGGTCGAGAACTGCTCGATCAGGTCGCTGATCGGCTTGAGTGCCTGGCCGGGCGCCAGCGCCACGCCCACGCCGGCTGGCTGCAGCGAGAGTTCTGTTCCCTGCACGGCGGCGACGGCCGCGCCGAGGGTGCGCGCCGCCGCGTAAGTGGTCAGCGCGCGCGTCAGCCCGGCCTGCACCTCGCGCCTGGCAACGGCGTCCGGCGGCACCAGCCAGGTGCCGGTGAGCACCACCAGCGCGATCAGCAGCAAGCCCACGCGGCGCAGCAAGGGAGGGGTCATGTGGCAAGCATAGTCGCTGCCTGTCGCACAATTCGGCTCTCCGATCCTGCCGCCCGAGAGCCTTCACTTCATGACCGCCGCCCTGCACACCAGCACCTTGCACAGCCTGCCCCTGCTCGCGCGCGGGAAGGTGCGCGACAACTACGCCGTCGGCGCCGACCGCATCCTGATGGTGGCGAGCGACCGCATCAGCGCCTTCGACGTCATCATGGACCAGCCGATCCCGGGCAAGGGCCAGCTCCTGACGCAGATGGCGCTGTGGTGGTTCGGCCAGCTCCAAGACATCGTGCCGAACCACCTCACAGGCGAGTCGCCGGAAAGCGTGGTCGCGCCCGACGAGGTCGCGCAGGTCGCCGGACGCAGCATGCTGGTGCGCCGCCTGAAGCCCCTGCCGATCGAGGCCGTGGTGCGCGGCTACCTGGCGGGCAGTGGCTGGAAGGAATACCAGCAGGGCCAGTCGGTCTGCGGCGTGCAACTGCCGCCGGGCCTGAAGAACGCCAGCAAGCTCCCCGCGCCGATCTACACCCCGGCCGCCAAGGCGGCGCTGGGCGAGCACGACGAGAACATCACCTACGAGCGCACGGTCGCCATGGTCGGCCCCGAACTGGCCGTGCGCATTCGCGACGTCAGCCTGCGCCTGTACCGGCGTGCCGCCGACATCGCACTGGCCAAGGGCATCATCATCGCCGACACCAAGTTCGAGTTTGGCCTCGACGCCGCCGGCGAACTGGTGCTGATGGACGAGGTGCTCACGCCCGACTCCTCGCGCTACTGGCCGCTGGACGGCTGGGCCGAGGGCACGAACCCGCCCAGTTTCGACAAGCAGTACCTGCGCGACTGGCTGGAGCAGGCGCAGGTGGGCGGCCAGCCTTGGAACAAGCAGGTGCCGCCCCCACACCTGCCGGACGAAGTCATCGAGGCCACGGCAGCGCGGTATCGCGAGGCGCTGCGGCGGCTGGTGGGCGAAGCGTAGGGCAGCCGGCGCTGGCTGAATCCTGGTTCCGCAGTGCTCGAACCTAAATCCGGCAGTTGACCGCTGATCGTCGTCTTGAAACCCGCATGAGTGTTGGCTGCGGCTGCACTGCTGAGGTTCACCTGCTGGGTGAGAGCGCTATGCGCCTACCAGCACCACCCGCGCCACGCCATGCTGCGTTGCTCGTCGTTGCGCACACCAGTGCGCGGCCTCCTCGCGCCTTGCCCGGCACGTCGCGGGCGGCACTCGCAGGCACATTCAACTGCCGGATTTAGGTTGAAGCGCGGCGGGGGCGCCCATCCTGCCGGGTGCAAGCCTGCTTCAGGCTTCCTGGCCGAGCACCGCCGCTTAGCGCGAAATACTGCACTAGCCGTTCGGCGGGTTCCAGGTTCGCCGCCAGCTCGGACGGCAGGGCGTGGTGCTCGATCAGCGCCGCGGCGGGGGTGAACAGCACGCTCACTTCGCCGGACCTTGCCTCGCTGACCAGCAGCTTCAGCGGCAGGTCGACGCCGACGGCGGGATTCGCCAGCATCAGCGGCGTCCCGGCCTTTCAACCCTGCGACCGGTCGGGTGCCGGCGCCAGTGCCTTGCCGCGTCCCACGGGCAGGCCCGACAGGATGACGCCGACGCTGGTCAGCGCCAGCACGGCCAGCGGCCCGAGCGGACCCAGCGCCTGCAGCGCACCGGCGCCCCACAGGATCAGCGCCGCCAGTCCGTAGCCGACGGACTGCGACATCGCCGACAGCTTGCCGGCCGCGGCGAGGTCGCCGGCGCGCAGCGCCATCAGGCTCAGGGCGACGACGAAGGTCGTGCCCGTGGCCAGCCCCAGCACCAACACCCACAGGCCGACCCAGGCGGGCGCGAGGTAGATGCCGCCCACGGCCAGCAGCGCCGCGGCGCCGGGCAGCGTCGCCGCCAGCCGCTGGTCGCCGCCGGCTCGCATCAGCACCGGTGCCACCAGGTTGCCCACGGTGCCGGCCACCTGCAGCAGCAGCATGTGCCAGCCGGCAGTGGCCAGCGCCACGCTCAGCGCCTGCTCGACCGAAGGCAGCCAGGTCAGCGCGACGTAGAACACGCTCGACTGCAGGCCCATGTAGAGCGACAGCTGCCAGGCCAGCCGGCTGCGCCAGATCGGGGCGGCGGCTGCCGCTGCTGCCGGCCCCGGAGCGGTGCGGCCGGTCGGCGGGCGCGCGGTGTGGTGGGCGCGGTGCAGCCAGAAGGCGGTGGCAACCAGGGTCAGCAGCGCCCAGGCGCCGAGCGACAGGCGCCAGCCGAGCGGCGAGCCGTCCGCCAGCGGCACGGCCAGCGCGGCCGCCAGCCCGGCAAACAGCCCGAGGACGGCGACGTAGATGCTGGTGATCAGCGCCGTCGACTTGGGAAAGCGCTGCTTGACGAGCACCGGCACCGTGACGTTGCCGACCGCGATCGACGAGCCGACCAGCACCGTGCCGAGCCACAGGTTGGCCTCGGGGCCGGGCCAGGAGCGCCACACCGTGGCCACGGTCAGCACCGCCAGCGCGCCGGCGGTCGTGCGCTCGACGCCGAAGCGCGCCATCAGCGGCTGCACCGCGAACGACACCAGGCCGAAGCAGGCCAACGGCAGCGCGCCCAGGATGCCCAGGCTCGACGGCCCCAGCCCGAGGTCGGCGCCGATCATCGGCATCACCGGCCCGATCGCGGTGATGGCCGGCCGCAGGTTGATGGCCACCAGCAGCAGGGTCAGCAGCGATACCAGGGGCGTGCCTGTGTTCTTGGTCTTGTGGTTCAAATCCGCCCGTCCCGTGCCGCCTGGCACCCGCGCACTCGCTGGTGCGCCATCACGCGGGTGTCTGGATCGTAGCGCACGGCGGGACGGGTCGTCCGCGCCACCGCCGCGGCAGCCGGCTTCAGCCGGGCCAGTAATGGCTGTCCGGCAGCGTGCGCGAGCCGAAGATGGCCTGGCCGACGCGCACCACGGTGGCGCCTTCCTCGATCGCGATCTCGTAGTCGCCCGACATGCCCATCGACAGGCCGTCCAGCTGGGCGCCGACCGGCGCGTCCTGCCGCAACGCGTCGCGCAGCGCGCGCAGACGCGCAAAGCAGGCGCGCACCCGGTCCGCGTCGGCCGAGAACATGGCCAGCGTCATCAGGCCACGCACGCGCAGCGCCGGGTAGGCTCCGAGCGCGCGCAGGAACGGTCCGGCTTCCTCGGGCGGCAGGCCCCACTTGCTCGCCTCGCCCGAGGTGTTCACCTGCACGAAGACGTCCAGTCCCCGGCCCGCGGCCTGCAGGCGGCGCTCCAGCGCCTCGGCCACGCGCAGGCGGTCGAGCGCGTGAAACTCGTGCGCGAAGCGGGCCACCAGCCGGGCCTTGTTGGTCTGCAGATGGCCGATGACGCACCAGCGCAGGTCGGCGAGGTCCGCCATGGCCTCTGCCTTGGCCGCCAGCTCCTGCGGCTTGTTCTCGCCCAGTTCGCGGCAACCCGCCGCGTAAGCGAGGCGGATGTGCGCCTCGTCGATGGTCTTGCTCACGGGCAGCAGCCGCACCTCGGCGGCGTCGCGTCCGACGCGCGCGCAGGCGGCGGCGATGCGCGCATGGACGGCGGCCAGTCGTTCGCGGAATTCGGCGACGTTCTGCGCGTGCGGGTAATGGCCGTGCAGCTCGGCGTGGGGCTGGGTATCCAGGGGCGGCTGCGCCTCAGCGGACCTGCTCATGGCCCCACTCCACCCACGCCATCAACGCCGCCACGTCGCTCGTCTCCACCGTGGCGCCGCACCAGATGCGGATGCCGGGGGGCGCTTCCTTGTAGGAGCCGATGTCGTAGGCCACGCCTTCGCCTTCCAGCAGCCTGGCCAGAGCCTTGACGCGCTCGGGCGGCAGGTCGAGCGAAAGGCAGACGCTGGTGTTGGAGCGCGTCTCGGGCGTGCGGGCCAGGAACGAGATCCATGGATGCGTGGCGACGAAGTCCTCGATCACCTTCAGGCTGGCCTGGCTGCGCGCGATCAGGCCGGGCACGCCGCCCTCGCGCTCGCACCAGTCCAGCGCGTCCAGGTAGTCGGCCACGCAGAGCATGCTGGGGGTGTTGATGACGTCGCCCTCGAAGATGCCTTCCATGAGCTTGCCGCCGCTGGTCATGCGGAAGATCTTGGGCAGCGGCCAGGGCGGGGTGTGGCTTTCCAGCCGTTCGACGGCGCGCGGACCCAGGATCAGCATGCCGTGCGCGGCCTCGCCGCCCAGCACCTTCTGCCACGACCAGGTGACGACGTCGAGCTTGTGCCAGGGCAGCTCCATGGCAAACACGGCGCTGGTGGCGTCGCAGATCACGAGGCCGGCGCGCTCGTCGGGGATCCAGTCGCCATCGGGCACGCGCACGCCGCTGGTGGTGCCGTTCCAGGTGAAGACGACGTCGTGGTCGAAGTTCACCCGCGACAGGTCCGGCAGCTCGCCGTAGCCGGCCTCGTGGCGCGTGACATCGGGCAGCTTGAGCTGCTCCACCACGTCCTTGATCCAGCCGGCGCCGAAGGACTCCCAGGCCAGCATGTCGACCGGGCGCGGACCGAGCAGCGACCACAGCGCCATTTCCACCGCCCCGGTGTCGGAGGCGGGCACGATGCCGATGCGGTAGCCGGCCGGCAGGCCCAGGATGCGTGCCGTGTCGCGGCAGGCGCGGCCGAGCAGCTCCTTGCCCAGCGCCGAGCGGTGCGAGCGCCCGAGCGCGCGCAGGTCGAGCTGGCTGACGTCGTAGCCCGGGCGCTTGGCGCACGGCCCGGAGGAAAAATTGGGAACGCGGGGCTTGCGGGAGGGCTTGGCGGTCATGCTCGAAAGGCGGGATGGAAAGGGCAACCGGTCATTCTAGGCGCCGGCCCCGTCGCATTGCGCCGTGTCCGGACGTGCCAACGGGCGCTGCGGGAGCCGCCCACACTCCTAGAATCAGCCGCCATGACCTTCATCGAGCAGTTGCGCCACGCCCAGGCGCAGAACGATTCCCTGCTGTGCGTCGGGCTGGACCCGGAGCCGAGCCGCTTCCCGGACGGCGTGGCGCGCGACGCGGACGGCATGCTGGCCTTCTGCCTGGCGATCGCGCGCGCCACGGCCGACCTGGTGTGCGCCTTCAAGCCGCAGATCGCCTATTTCGCGGCGCGGCGCGCGGAGGCGCAGCTGGAGCGCCTGATCGAGGGCCTGCGCGAGCTGGCGCCCCAGGTGCCGGTCATCCTCGATGCCAAGCGCGGCGACATCGGCAGTACCGCCGAGCAGTACGCACGCGAGGCCTTCGAGCGCTATGGTGCCGACGCGGTCACGCTGTCGCCCTTCATGGGCTTCGATTCGATCGAGCCCTACCTGAAGTACGAGGGCAAGGGCGCCTTCCTGCTGTGCCGTACCTCCAACCCAGGGGGCGGCGATCTGCAGGCCCAGCGCCTGGCCGACGCGCCCGGGCAGCCGCTGCTCTACGAGCACGTGGCGGCGCTGGCGCAGGGGCCCTGGAACACCAATGGCCAGCTCGGCCTGGTGGTGGGCGCCACCTATCCGCGCGAGATCGAGCGCGTGCGCGCGCTGGCGCCCACCGTGCCGCTGCTGATCCCCGGCGTCGGCGCGCAGGGCGGCGACGCCGTGGCCACGGTGCGCGCCGGCTGGCGCGCCGATGGCCCGATCGTCGTCAACAGCTCGCGCGCCATCCTCTACGCCGGCAACGGCGCCGACTTTGCCGAACGCGCACGGACGGCAGCGCAGGCGACGCGCGAGCAGCTCAACGCGGCGCGCCCTTGATGCTCCGGTAATCGGAGCTATTCGCGCTTGATGGGTGCGCGCTGGAGCCTGATTTCTCTTCAGCAAGTCGCTGGCTTGAGGCGGATCACCGACCGTTAGTGCAATGTTTCGGGCTGTCAGGCACTTATAGAAGCCAGAAAAAGGCTCGCGGCGGCGTTGTGGTTCTTGCCAAGGCCGCTAGTAGCATTGGCCGCGAACCGCGCCTTGCCGCAAGCCTTTTTCTGGCTTCCCGCCGGGCGAGCCGCCAAGGGGCCATCTGCCTTGTTGCGCGGCCTTGACATGGGCCCACCATGTCTGTGGCCACGCGCCGCGCAGCTGGCCCCTTGGCGACTCGCTATAGGTATCTCACGGCGCGAAACACTGCAGTAACGATCCCCCGCCAGAGCCGGGGGCCTCCTTCGGTAGCTAGCGGAACGCTTTCGCAAGGTGCCGAAGCCGCCGCGCATACAGCGTTTGCCCTCGGCACTTGGGAATCAAGATGTCCTGACATTTCCACTCCCGTGCCCTATGGCTCAGAGGTTTCGAACGTGCCCATCGCGGCGCTTCCTTTCGTGTGCTTGTCGGCTCACGCTTGGCAGTCTCTATGGTGCTCTACGGTGGACACCCCTCAAACGTCAGACTTCTGCTGCCTCCCTGGCAGAGCCGGGGGCCTCCCTTGGGAGCCACCACAATGCCGACACCACAAGGCTGCGCCGACCCGTCCGAATGCTCCACCAGCGCACCCTTGGATCACAAAACTGGCCTATTTGACGAACTAAAAAATCGCCGCATTTAGCGTCGTTGTGCTTCTTCATTGCAACACATCAATATCTATGATAAAATTAAACTTATAGCCACGTATTTGACGAAGGAATCAGCCCATGAAAGCGCAGATCAATGGCATCAAGACGCTCGAGAATACGAGCAATGAGAAGCGAGAAAAGTTCGTTAAGCTAGCCCAAAGCCGAACCGTGAACGCCATCAAGGCGATCCGGGTGATTGGCAAGCTGGGCAACAAGTCACACTATGAGTACGACGAAAAGGACGTAAAGAAGATCGTCGGGGCGCTCACCAAGGAGATCGAGGCACTAAAGGCCCGCATGGCCGACCCGAGCGGCAAGGCCGAGGTCGAGTTCTCGCTCTAAGCTCCGAGAGAGCGGGATCACAGCACCACTCCCACCATCAACATCATCGCCAAGCGCGTCGTCACTGGCGCGACGTAAGACCATGCGTGACATTGAATTGCTACAGGCCCTCCTGGCATCTGAGACCGAGGACGCCGTGATCAAGGTTCTAGAGGTCCGCGGCCTGCTCGACGAGAAGGTCCGGGCGACACGATGGAAATATCTCGGCAACATGCCGAACAACCAGTCGATCGTGCTGAACCAGCAAAGCACACCCGCGGCCGCGTTGGTCGAGAAGTTCACCAACGCGCAAGATGCGCTGCTGCTGCGCTACTGTAAGGCGGCGGGCATCGATCCTCGCAGCGCTGCGGCGCCGATCACGATGTCCGACGCGGTGGATAAGTTCCTGGGAGCGAAGGCTGAGGCCTTCAGTAACCCGGACGACAACAAGGCGCGTGCGGCCCGCAACGCCTACGCTGAGGAGCACCTGGTTCTCTACGCGACAGGCACGAAGTCTCGCCCGTCGCTGTCCCTCTACGACGCCGGTGAGGGTCAGCTGGCCGAGAACTTCTCGACCACGTTCTGCTCACTAATCTATGGCGACGCCAACGGCTCGTATAAGGGTGCCATCCAGTTCGTGCAAGGCCGCTTCAACATGGGCAGCAGCGGTGTGCTGCCGTTCTGCTCGGAGAAGCACAAGTTGCAGCTAATCGTCTCTCGAGTGCCCAGCGACGTGGTGGGCGGGGACGCGCACGAATGGGCCTTCACGTTGTTGTGCTTCTTCCCATCGGCGCAGAACCCCTCGTGGCACTACCTGCTCGGCGAAGACGGCGAAGTCATGACGGCGGGGACCGCACCGATGGCGCTGCTCCCGCGTTCCGGCGCCAAGTCTGGAGAGCTCACTCCGCCGCGCGAACGCAAGGTGTCGTCCGGCACACTGATCAAGATGTACGACTTCAAGGCACCTCTGTCGAACATCTGCGGCGAGCTGTACCGGAAGATCGAGGAATTCCTGCTGAGGCCGCCCCTGCCGCTGCGCGTCATCGAGTGCCGAGAAGGCTACAAGGCCAACGTGATGCGCAACACGGTCTGGGATCGCCTCGTGACGTGGAAGGACCGCATGGAGCCCGGCTTCGAGAATGGCGCCAGCGTGTCCGTGCAGTTGCAGACCGGCGAGACGATTCCGGTCGAGATCTACGCCTACAAGGCGGTCAAAAAGAACGGCGGCGAACTGCAAGACGATCCCGACCGGCAGACGGGTCTGCGCGCCTTGATCAACGGCCAGTCGCACGCGAAGCGCGATACGCAGTTCTTCAAGACTCAGGCCGTGGACAAGGAGTACATCGCCGGCAGCATGCTGGTGCTGCTCGATTGCACTAAACTGACGCAGTCCTCGCGCAATGCGCTGTTCATGAGCAACCGCGAGACGTTCCGCGACGATCCGCTGCTGCAGGACCTGTTCAAGAAGATCCAGCGTGAGCTGAAGCAACATGAGGGCCTTAAGGAGCTGAACGACAAGCGGTACGCCGACAAGGTGAAGGACGCGGTCAGCGACGACGACGGCGTCAAGGCGCTCGAAGAGCTGTTGATCAGCGGCCCCGATCTCGCCGATCTGTTCGGAACGATGAAGCCGGGCAAGGCGGGGGCGAGGATCGTTGGCGACGGCCCGGGCGGAGTGCTCAATGAGCCGGTGAAGCCCTTCAAGGGCGTGCAGTACCCGAGCTACTTCAAGCGCAGGGATGGCTCGACGATGGTCGAGGCCGAGATCGAGCAGGGGGAGCTTGGCCGCGTCTCGTTCCTCACTGACGTACGTAACGACTACTTCACGCGCAAACGCGTGCGGGGGCAACAGTCCTTTTCCGGCGACATCGTCCCGACGACCCGATTGTTCAATGGGCGCTACACGCTGACCTTCGCCCCCGACAGGAAGCTGCCCGTCGGGGCGAAGCTCAGCTGCCAGGTCACGATCACCGATAGCAAGGGCAGTGGCCCGTTCAATCTCGACGTGCAGCTCGCCGTGATCGCGCCCGTCGCAAAGGAGTCAAAGAAGGCAAAGCCTCCCAAGCCGCCCAAGGCCTTGACTGCGCCTAGCCGTCCGAACATCAAGGATGTGAAGAAAGGCCCGGACGCGCCGCCGCTGACGATTGAGAAGGATTCCAAGAGCGACCGGCTGGAGCTTCTGCTGAACGTCGAGTCGTCGTACCTGGCTCAGGCCAAATCAATGCGGGAGCCGGAGGAAGCCGCGGCGGTTGATTTCGTGTTTAAGTACGGACTCGCTCTCACGGCCATGGGCCTGATCGACGCCGCGAAGAAGACGCCGAAATGGGAGAAGGAGCAGGCCGCGTGCCGCGAGCATATCCAGCAAACGATTACCGGGATCGCGCGCGTCATCGTGCCGCTCTGCCTCTCGCTGCCCAGCAAGCTACCAAAAAAGAAGGCAAAGCTCGTCGCCGTGGCGTGATGGTGACCTCGCTGCAGCGGCGGTAGCTTCGCGCTACGCGCCCCGCCTGCGGTGAAACAGCACCACTTCCTGGCTGCCGTTGGTCCTGCCGCGCTGATCGGCGTACCAGCGCCGGTTCGGCACGGTACGCCATAGTCTCCCGTCCGAGGTGTCGGTCCCGCTCGGCAGCAGACACTCATCCAGCCCAACATCGTCGGCTACCGAAAGGTAACGTGATAGCTGCCATTCTGGCTTCGAGAATGCGACGACCTGCACGATCATGGTGTCGCGGTCGCACAAGGCAGCAACTGATTGCAGGGACGCCTTGAGGTTGGCGAAGTAACTGTTCAGCTCCTTCGTGCGCGCACCCATCGTGTAGTAGGCCGCGCCGTCGCCGTCGAGCCGATTCGCGATCCAGAACGGCGCGGGCGTTTCCTTGCGACCGTCAACCTGCCAGCGGTGATAGAGGACATGCACGCCGGGGTACGGCGGCGACGTGACCACCAGGCGCGGTCGTCGGCCGTCGGCGAACGTAGCATCGCTCTCCAGGCCCTTCGTCGTGCGGTTCAGACACGTGATGTCCGTGAAGCCGTACCCTGAAGCCAGGATCGTCTGCCGCAGCTCTCGCGCGCCTTCGATCATTGCGGTGGCGTCGGTCACCAGCATGGCGCGGAAGTCGGCAATGCTGGGCAGCTTTTTGCGGCCGTTCAGGGCCCATTGCGAAGTACGCAGCAGTACGCAGCGCGCGAAGTCCTCCAGCCGCTTCGGCTTCAGCTTGCTCGCTGTCGCCATTGCCTGCACGATCGCCTTCTTGAGGTGCCAGTTCGCCGCACTATCGAGGTGCTTGGTGTAGCCCGCTTCCTCGTAGTACGCGTCGATCGCCACTGGCTTGCACGTGTTGTTGCCTTCGGCGATGCCCTCGCACCAGCGCTGCAGCTTGGCCAGGTCGCGGTCGCTGTAGATCGCCGTCTTCACCTCGCTGACAAACGTTGCGAGCGCGCTGATGTCCGTGCCGACAGCATGGCGGCCGCTAACCATTGCTTCCACAAGCGTCGTACCCCCACCAACGAACGGATCGAGCACGAGATCACCAGGCTCGGTGAAGGCGTCGATAGCGGCGCGGACCAGCTTTGGCGAGAAGCGCGCCGGATACCGATAAAAGTTGTGCGTCAAGCCAGCGATCGGCGACGTGTCCCGCGCCGCATCGATCAGCCTGGCCAGGCTCTCCGGGTGACCGCGGACGAATGGTGTAGTGACCATGATGGGTCTACCCCTTCTGTGCTAGCAACGGCCAACGGTCGCTGATGTACTTTTCTGCGGCGTCGCGAATGACCCATCCCACGGACACCTTCTGCTGGTCCGCGATCTGTTCCAGGGTCGCCAGAAGCTCGGGTGGAAAGCCGACCGACATGCGCTTCATGCGCCTCAAGTCGTCTACCTTCGCCTTGCGTTTAGTGGCCATGGTGAAGTTACGGAGTAATGTTGCACCACTTTACACCACTTTGGTGATCCGTAGTGACAAGGTTTCCTCTGGGCATGTCGCTGACATGTCACCTCGCCACGGATGAGTACACGCGGCATGTCTCGGTAACGATCGCCCGGCAGAGCTGGGGGCATTCCGATTGTGAGCCGCTAGAAGCGGCTGGAAGGGATCGCTGACGCGACCCCTCGTTCTTGGTGCCACCTATCGGTGGCCGTTCACCTCCACAGGCCGAGCTGCTCCAGCCTCTGGTCTTCGCCCTCCTGCTTCCTGATGCACTCGCGGATCACCGCTTCGTCTCGCCCAACGGTCGAGACGAAGTACCCCCTGGCCCAGAGGTGCTGCCCAACGAAGTTCCGCTTACGCTCCCCGTACACCCGAGCCAGGTGAATCGCGGTCTTACCCTTAATGAATCCCACCACCTGCGATACCGCATACTTCGGCGGAATCGACAGCATCATGTGCACGAGATCCGGCATCAGGTGCCCTCCCTCGATTCGGCTTTCCTTCTGCGCGGCCAGCTTGCGGAATACTTCCCCAAGGTGCGGACGTAGCCGCAAATACAGCGTTCGCCTGCGACACTTGGGGATGAACATGACGTGATATTTGCACTCCCATGCCGTGTGGCTCAGACTTTCGAACTTGTCCATCATGCTTCTTCGTTTCGTGTGCTTGGCGGCTCACGGGTGGAAGTCTCTACGATGGACACCCCCTTCAAACGTCAAACTTCTCCTGTCTCCCCTGCAGATCCGGGGGATCTGCCTTGGTAGCTAGGCGCCGCGCTCGCGCCCGCCTCCGTGGCGGCGCGCACGGCGGCACTGGCGGCGGCTTCGGCGACGGCCTTGGCGATCTTCAGCGCGCGGCCGGCCGGCGGGGCGAAGTAGATGGCGGTCCAGTCCGCCTCCAGCCGGAAGCGCTGCTCGGGCGAGTAGAGGCGGAACACCCCCTTGGGGCTGATGCCGCCCAGCAGCAGCCAGTCGGGGTCGCTTTCGTCCAGCCGGCGCTTGAACGCATCCCAGCCGTGGCTCTCGGTGAGGCGCGTGTTCAGGATCGCCCAGCCCTCGGCCACGCGCGTGGCCAGCAGCGTGGAGCTGGCGTCGCGCGCAAACGCGAAGTAGCCGCGCGAGTCGATCGACAGGCGCTTGAATTCCGCCGCCGAGGCGTCGTGCGTGGCGGTCTGGAAGGTGCGATGGTGGCCGAAGGCGTCATCCTGCGCCTTGCACACCAGGGCGTTGTAGAAATCGTTGTCGGTGGCGCACAGCAGGTGGCTCAGGCGCCGCGTGTCGAGCCCGTGCTCGCCTTCCTCCGACAACACCTCGGCGTAGTGCACCGGCACGCCCGCCATGCGTGCCGCCTTGAGCTGGCTCCAGCTGCCGTCGACGATCTGCACCTCGATCTGCAGGCGCTGCAGGGCCTGCGCCAGCGCCACCGTGAAGTCCGAGGCACCGACGATGAGCAGGCCGTTGCCCTCGGGGACGGCCAGTTTCAGGCGCAGTGCCAGCGGCCGGATCGTCAGCCCGTGCGCCAGCACGGTGGCGAAGATGATCAGGAACATCAGCGGCAGCAGCTTGTCGGCGTCGGCGTGGCCGGCTTCCACCAGCGCCGGACCGAACAGGCCCGCGGTGGCCGCGGCGACGATGCCGCGCGGCGCTATCCAGGCCAGCAGTCGCTTGTCTTCGTACGACACCGGCGCCAGCAGCGTCACGATGGCGATGGTGATCGGTCGCACCAGGAACATCAGCACCAGCACGAACAGCAGCGCACGCCAGTCGATCAGTGCCAGGTGCTGCCAGTCGAGCTGCGCCGGGATGACGATGAACAGCACCGACAGCAGCACGGCCGCGAGGTTTTCCTGGAAGGTCTGCAGCGCCTGGCGCTCGACCAGCTGCAGGTTGCCGATCACCATGCCCATCAGGGTGACCGCGAGCAGGCCGGCCTCGTTGCGCACCAGGTTGGTGAGCCAGTAGACCGCCAGCACCAGCACCATCAGGATCGGTGCCTTCAGGTGCACCGGGACGGCGCCCCGCCGGAACAGCCAGCCCGTGAGCCAGCCGCCGGCGCCCCCGATGACGGCGCCGGCGGCCAAGGCGATGCCCAGGTTCTGCAGGCTCGCCGAGAGCTGCGTGCTCGGCCCGGTGAAGTACTGGAAGCTCATCACCGCCAGCAGCACGCCCATCGGGTCGTTGGCGATCGCCTCCCACTTGAGCAGGGCGGCGGTGCGGCGGTTCAGGCGCGCCTGGCGCAGCAGGGGCAGGATCACGGTGGGTCCGGTCACCACCAGGATGGCGCCCAGCACGATGGCCACGGGCCAGCTCAGGCCCGCGACGTAATGCGCGGCCCAGGCGCCCATCGACCAGGCCAGCGGCGGACCGAGCAGCACCAGCACGCCGACGCCACCCCAAGTCTCGCGCAGCTCGCGCAGCTTCAGGTACATGCCGCCTTCGAACAGGATGATGGCCACGCCCAGGCCGATCAGGCCGCTCAGCTCGCGCGGCGAGTGCGAGGGCGGGATCACGCCGCTGACCGGGCCCAGCAACAGGCCGGCAGCGATCAGGATCACGATGGCCGGCAGCTTGAGCTGCCAGGCCAGCCATTGACTGGCCAGGCCGGCCGTGAGGACGATGAGCAGGAGCGTGGCCATGGCGGGCGCGTGGCCGAGCGGCGCGCGGGCGCCACGGGCAGTCACCGGGCGATGTTAAGGCAACGCTGAACGAGTCCCTCGCGCGCGGTGCTCCCCCGCCTGCGGCGTTGCAAATCCTCGCAATGGCGGTGGTTATTGCTGGGCTTTGCGTCTTGCATCCCACCCCAGGCGGGGCACGCCACATGACGGAGACTTGTTCAGCGTCGCCTTGACCGCCACGCACCGACCCCCCGGACCGCGGGGTGGGCCGGGCGGTCAGCGCCGGGCGCGCGCCGCCTCGTACAGCGGCAGCACGCGCGGCATGGCGCGCTCCAGCCCCGCCAGGCGATCGCCCGAGCTCGGGTGGGTGGACAGGAAGCTCGGCCCGTTGCCCCCAAGCTGCGCCATCTTCTGCCACAACGTGATGGCGGCGCGCGGATCGTAGCCGGCACGCGCCGCCAGCTCCAGGCCGTACAGGTCGGCCTCGCTTTCCATGCTGCGCGAGAACGGCAGGTCCAGCGCCAGCTGCTTGCCCAGGCTGGCCATCTGCACCGCGCCCTGGCCGACGCCCAGCAGCGCGCCGCCGATCGAGATCGCCAGGTCGCCGGCCGCGGCCTGCGAGATCTTCTCGCGCGTGTGCTCGCGCAGCGCGTGTGCCATCTCGTGGCCCATGACGGCGGCGATCTCGTCGTCGCTCAGGCGCAGCTTGCGCAGCAGGCCGGTGTAGACGGTGATCTTGCCGCCCGCCATGACGTGGGCGTTGACGGTGTCCTCGTCGATCAGCACCAGCTGCCATGGCCAGCGCGCGGCGTCGGGCCGGAACACGCCGACCTGTTGCACCAGGCGCTGCATGATTGCGTTCACGCGGCTCCACTCGGCCCCGCTGGTGATGAGCTGGCCCTTGGCGCGCGCCTCGCGGTTCTGCTCGTCGTAGTACTGCAAGGACTGCTGCATCACCTGCTCGGACGACACCAGCAGCAGCTGCGAGCGGCCGGAGCCGCCGGCGGCGACGCTGCCGCGGGTGGTGCTGACGCAGCCGGAGACGAGCAGGGCGCTGCAGGCCAGCGCGGCAAGGATGGGGCGGTACTTCATGGCCGGGCGATTTCGTGCGGCGAGGACAGGACGGCCCGATTGTGCCGCCTGCACTGCACGCACGCGATCCCCGGCCCCCTTGCCTACCTGGGCATGGCGCAGTGCCCACCGGTGGCGGGCACGCCGGAGCCGGCCGTGATCATGGGCGGCTCCAGCCGCAGGTTGACCGGCGCCGAGATGGCAAGGTCCCAGGCGACGAAGGCAATGGCCGCGAGCCAGAACAGCCAGCGGAGCGCCTGTGTGCCCCGGCCGCTCATTTCGCGCCTCCGCCCGACACCCAGTGGCGCACGCGCAGACCCACCAGCGAACCCAGGAAGGCCATCGGCACCCACAGCCAGCCGTGCAGGCTGCCGGTGCTGATGCCACTGACCATGGCGCCGACGTTGCAGCCGAACGCCAGGCGCGAGCTGTAGCCGAGCAGGAAACCTGCGACCAGCCCAGCGACCCACTGCGCGCGCGGCGTCGGCCCGCTGCCGGCCGGGCGGCGCGGCGCCACCCACAGCGCGCCGGCCAGAATGCCGATGTTGGTGATGCTGGTCACGTCCAGCAGCAGCGTCTGGCGCAGCCGCTCGGCGTGGCCGGGGTCGCTCCAGAAGGCGTTGGCGGCCGGGTCGAACAGGCCGAGCGAAGTCGCTGCCTTGGCGCCCCACAGGCCGAAACCGTAGACGATGCCCCAGGGCTGGCCGGCGATCAGCAGGTTCAGCGCCGCCAGCAGCGCCAGCGCCAGCGCGCCCCAGACCCAGCGGCGCGGGATGCGCCGCAGATTGAAGGCCTGGCCGCTCCACCAGCCGACGCCCAGGGTCACCACCAGCAGGCCGGCCAGCGTCAGGCCCAGGGCCCAGCCCGCGCCCAGCTCGCTCACCAGCCCGACCGGCTCCAGCGCGCCCAGCGCCAGCCAGCCGTTCAGGTGCACCGAACCCAGGAAGCTGCCGAGAATGAACATCGGCAGGATTGCCATGTTGAGCGGAAGGCCCAGCCCCGCCTTGTACAGCTGGCCCGAGCCGCAGCCGTCGGCCACCTGCATGGCGCCGCCGAACACGAAGGCGCCGACCAGCAGGCTGATCGACAGCGGGCCGAGCGCGGCGGTGGTCTCGGGGAAGTGCTCCAGCAGCGGAATCGACAGCAGGGCCAGCAGGCCGATCAGGATCACCTGGCCGTACACGCCGGACGGGTCGCGGCTTTCCACGAGGTTGCGCCAGCCGGTGGTGAAGCCGAAGCGCGGCGAGGCCAGTGCCGCCCCGAGGCCCGTGCCGACCAGCAGCAGCAGGGCCTGGCGCGCCGACACCGTCCACGCCAGCCAGCCGAACAGGGCCAGGATCGCCAGCGTCAGCGGCAGGCGCTGCGGCCATTGACGCGGCGGCGCGGCGGCGGTTGCGGCTGCGGCTGCGGCAGGGGAGGCGGGCGCGGAGGACATGGCGAGCGCGTTCATGGGGCTCGGGTTCCCAGGTTGCGGTGGGCCCAGGACAGCGCCGCATAGCGCAGCTGGTCCCAGCGGCCCGGTTCGTGGATCATCGGCAGCGGGTCGGGCGCGCGCGTCCAGTCGATCATCGAGCCGGGGTACATGCGTACCGCCGGACGGCCCAGCACCTCGGACAGCACGAACCAGTCGGTGGCCGACCAGTGGCCGGCATTGCAGAAGGCGATGACCGGCGTCTCGGCCGGGACGTCGCCCAGCAACGTCTGCGCCTCGTCTTCCAGCGCGGCCGCGTCCATCAGCTCGGCGCTGCCCAGCTCGAAGAAGGCCTCGCTGTCGGCGTGGCGCGCGCCCGGCAACGTGCCGCGCGCGCGGGCGTTGTCGTGCGCGATGCGGCCCTGGAAGTAGGGGGCCGGCCGGGCGTCGACGCGCAGCACGTCCGGTTGGCCGAGGCTGGCCAGCACCTCGTCGCGCGTCGCCAGCCACCGGGTGTCCAGACGCGGCTGCCAGTGGCTGCGGGGCGCCGTGGCGGCCACGTCGCTTACCGGCAGGCCGGCGGCCTTCCAGGCCGTCAGTCCGCCATTCAGGATCGACAGTTGCCGCACGCCGAGCGACTTCAGCGTCCAGTAGGCACGCGCCGCGCCGCCGAAGTCGGTGGCGTCGATGCCGGTGTAGACCAGCACCACGCGCGTGTCGGGCGTCAGGCCCAGGTCCTGCACCAGCGCCACCAGCTCATCGGCAGTGGGCGGCAGGCCCAGGTTCTGGTCCACCAGGCGCCAGCGGCCGTAGGGCGCCGACACCGCGCCCGGCAGGTGCTGCAGGGCGTAGGCCGGGCCTTCGCGCACGTCGACCAGGCGCACGCCGGGGTCTTCCTGCAACAGGGCCTGCAGCTGCGTCGGCGTCAGCAACGGCTGCCCTGCTGCGGTCGTGCCGATGAGGCAGGCCAGCGCCAGCAACAACAGTCGGAGCAGGGCGGGAGGGGGCATGCAGGCAGGTCGGACGCAGATCTCGAACCCTGGATTGTCCCGGCTCGGGCGCGTGCGACCAACGAACATTTGGTCAGATGCTTATATTCGTCCTCGCGCAACTGGCCCGAAGGTGGTCTCGGCTAGCATTGACGAGACCGCGCACCAGCCCGCCAACCCTGACCGGAAACTCGACCATGAAGCTCTTCACCGCCACCCGCGCCCCCAATCCACGCCGCGTGCTGATGTTCATGCACGAAAAGGGCATCGGCGGCATTCAGCTGGTGCCGGTGGACCTGAACGCCGGTGAGCACAGGGACGCCGCCTACCGCGCCAAGGTGCCGGTTTCCCGCGTGCCGGCGCTGGAGCTTCAGGATGGCCGCGTGTTGAGCGAGACGCGCGCCATCTGCACCTACCTGGAAGGCCTGCATCCGGAGCCCAATCTGATGGGGGACGGCTACGACGAGCGCGCCTTCGTCGAGATGCACGACCGGCGCGTCGAGTGGTACTGGTTGCTGCCGATCGCCAACTGCGTGCGCCACACGCACCCGGGCCTGGCCGCCCTGGAGCAGCCGCAGTTCCCCGACTTCGGCCATTCCCAGGGTACCAAGGTGCGCGACGCGGCGCGCTGGCTCGACGACACGCTCGCCACTCAGCCGTGGATCGCCGGCGAACGCTTCACCATCGCCGACATCACCGCGTTCTGCGCCATCGAATTTGCCCGGCTGATGAAGTTCAACGCGGGCGCCGAGGGCTTTGCCGCCCTGCAGGCCTGGCGCGACCGGGTGGCAGCACGGGAGAGCGCGCGGGCGGGGTGAGACAGGCCGGGCAGGTTGGGACGCAACAGGGCGCGCAGGCCACTCGAGTTCCGTCTGGACGGTCGGTCGGTGGACCGCTGATCGGGGCGCGCCGATCGACTTGGCCTGGAGCATGCGCTGTGCCGAGTCGTGACCGCCGCTGCACCAGCGCCCGATTCAAGGGGCCTCGTGCCCGGGCGGCTCCAGGGGCGTGAACATCGCGGGGGTGATCCGGCTGCCGCGGACTGGGCCTGGGCCACGCTATCGTGATCGTGCTGGCCGATTCCGGCAGCGCTACCAGCAGAAGCGCTTCAGTTCCCAACCGTTGCGGGACAAGGGCATGTCTGTGCCAGACTGGGATGCGGGATCCGGCGGGCTGAAACCTGCAGCGCCACAAAATACGTCAATTTGCTCCATTTTTGGCTTTACATGCAATAAAATGCGTGAATATCGCGGAACGGAAGCCGATCAACTCGACCCGATCAAGACGACAGGGAGTCAGCTTGGATCAGCCGGAAAGCCCGCCTTCTGGGTTCAGGAGTCCGACTGCAAATTGGTTAAATTAATGGTAAAAAACACCGACCTGATCTGATTTGCAATCAATTCGAGGCAATTTCAGATCGATCATCAAGACGACGCTGCCTGGCCGGACAGGCAGGCCTGCAGATAGCGTCCCGTATGGCTGCCCGCTGTGGCCGCCACCTGCTCCGGCGTGCCCTGCGCCACGATGCGGCCGCCGCCGTCGCCGCCTTCCGGCCCCAGGTCGATGATCCAGTCAGCAGTCTTGATGACGTCCAGGTTGTGTTCGATCACGACGATGGTGTTGCCGGCGTCGCGCAGCTGGTGCAGCACCTTCAGCAGCAGCTCGATGTCGGCGAAGTGCAGGCCGGTGGTGGGTTCGTCCAGCACGTAGAGCGTGCGCCCGGTGTCACGCTTGGACAGCTCCAGCGCCAGCTTGACGCGCTGGGCCTCGCCGCCCGACAGCGTGGTGGCGCTCTGGCCCAGGGTGATGTAGGACAGGCCGACGTCGAGCAGGGTCTGCAGCTTGCGGGCGATGGGCGGCTGGTCCTGGAAGAAGGCGTGCGCTTCCTCCACCGTCATGTCCAGGATCTGCGCGATGTCGCGGCCCTTCCACTGCACCTCCAGCGTCTCGCGGTTGTAGCGTCGGCCGTGGCAGACGTCGCAGGCGACGTAGACGTCGGGCAGGAAGTGCATCTCGACTTTCAGCAGGCCGTCGCCCTGGCAGGCCTCGCAGCGGCCGCCGCCGGAGGACTGCGGCACGTTGAAGGAAAAGCGTCCCGGGCCGTAGCCGCGCTCGCGCGCCATCGCGGTCTCGGCCATGAGTTCGCGGATCGGCGTGAACAGCCCGGTGTACGTGGCGGGGTTGCTGCGCGGCGTGCGCCCGATTGGTGCCTGGTCGACCGCGATCACCTTGTCGAACCGGGCCAGGCCCTCGATCGCCTCGTGCGGCGCGGGTTCGGCGTGCGCGCGGTGCACCTCGCGCGCCGCGGCGGTGTAGAGCGTGTCGTTGACCAGGGTGCTCTTGCCCGAGCCGGAGACGCCGGTGACGCAGGTCAGCAGGCCGACCGGAAAGTCCACCGTCAGGTTCCGAAGGTTGTGGCCGCGCGCCCCGGCGACGCGCAGCACGCCCGCGGGTGCGGGCTCGGTCGCGGCGGCGCCGGCCGACTGGCGCGGGAAGGGCTTGCGCTTGCGCGGCACGGCGATGGCGCGCTCGCCACGCAGGAACTGGCCGGTCACGGAATGGGGTGTCGCCGCCACCTCGTCGAACGTGCCCTGCGCCATGACGCGCCCGCCGTGCACGCCGGCGCCGGGGCCGAGGTCGATGATGTGGTCGGCCGCGCGCATGGTGTCCTCGTCGTGCTCGACCACCAGCACCGTGTTGCCGAGGTCGCGCAGGTGCCGGAGCGTGCCGATCAGGCGGTCGTTGTCGCGCTGGTGCAGGCCGATGCTGGGCTCGTCCAGCACGTACATCACGCCCGTCAGGCCCGAGCCGATCTGGCTCGCCAGGCGGATGCGCTGGGCCTCGCCGCCCGACAGGGTCTCGGCGCGCCGCTCCAGGCTCAGATACGACAGGCCGACGTCGTTCAGGAACTTCAGCCGGCTGGCGATCTCGCGCACCACCTTGGCCGCGATCTCGGCCCTGGCGCCGCTGAGCCGCAGCTGGTCGAACCAGGCCCGGGCCTCGCCCAGGGTGACATGACTGATCTCGTAGATGGCACGGCGCTGCGCGCCCTCGCCGATGAAGACGTGGCGTGCCTCGCGGCGCAGGCGCGTGCCGCCGCAGTCGGGGCAGGGCAGCTGGCTGCGGTAGCGCGACAGTTCCTCGCGCACCACGGCCGAGTCGGTCTCGCGCCAGCGCCGCGCCATGTTGGGCAGGATGCCCTCGAAGGGGTGGCTCTTGCTGACGCTGCGCGCGTCGCCGGCGCGGCGCTCGAGCCGGTAGCGGAAGGCGATTTCCTCGTCGCCCGAGCCGTGCAGGATCACCTCGCGCACGCGTTCGGGCAGGTCCTCGAACGGCGTCTCGGGGTCGAAACCGTAGTGCTCGCCCAGGCTCTCGATGAGGGCGTAGTAGTCGGCATTGCGCCGGTCCCAACCCTTGATGGCGCCGCTGGCCAGGCTGAGCGAGGGAAAGGCGACCACGCGCTGCGGGTCGAACACGTCGGTCGTGCCCAGGCCACCGCAGGTCGGGCAGGCACCGGCCGGCGCGTTGAAGGAGAACAGGCGCGGCTCCAGCTCGGGCAGTGAGTAGTCACACACCGGGCAGGCAAAGCGGCTGTTGAACAGGTGCTCCTGCGCGGGGGCGTCCTGGGCCGTCCCGGCGCCGGCAGGGGCATCCATTTCCAGCGCGATGGCACGCCCGTCGGCCAGGCGCAGCGCGGCCTCGAAGCTGTCGGCCAGGCGGGATTTCATGTCCGGCCGGACCCGCAGCCGGTCGATCACGACGTCGATGTCGTGCTTGTCGTTCTTCTGCAGCGCCGGCAGGCGGTCGGCCAGGGCGATGGCGCCGTCGATGCGCAGGCGCACGTAGCCCAGCGCCTGCATGCGCGCCAGCAGTTCGCCGTGCTCGCCCTTGCGCGCGCGCACCAGCGGCGCCAGGATCATCAGGCGCGTGCCCTCGGGCAGGGCCAGGGTGGCGTCGACCATCTGGCTCACGGTCTGTGCCGTGAGCGGCAGGTCGTGCTCGGGGCAGTGCGGCGTGCCGGCGCGGGCGTACAGCAGGCGCAGGTAGTCGTGGATCTCGGTCACCGTGCCGACGGTGGAGCGCGGGTTGTGGCTGCTGGCCTTCTGCTCGATCGCGATTGCCGGCGACAGGCCGTCGATCGAGTCCACGTCTGGCTTGTCCATCACCTGCAGGAACTGGCGCGCGTAGCTCGACAGGCTTTCCACGTAGCGCCGCTGGCCTTCGGCGTACAGGGTGTCGAAGGCCAGCGATGACTTGCCCGAGCCGGACAGGCCGGTGATCACCACCAAGCGTTCCTTGGGGATGTCGAGGTCGATGTTCTTCAGGTTGTGCGTGCGCGCGCCGCGCACGGCGATGACCGGGCGGCGCAGGGCGGCGGCCAGCGGCAGGCCGTCGGTCGCGGCTGCAGGGGTCGGGCGGGCTGAAAGATCGTTCATGGCAAGCGCCCTGCGTGCAGGGCAACCCTTGATTATCGGAAACCACGGCATCGCGTGCCAGCCGGGTGCGCGACCCGCCCACATGCCGGGCGAATCTGCTAGAAGGGGCGAAGGTGGACGCTGGCTGGCTGATGCGGGCCGCGGCCACTGGCCGCACGAGGAGACCGCACATGAAATGGACACTTGGGCCGCTCCGCGCTGCAGGACTGGCCACGGCACTGCTGCTGGCGCAGCCGGGCGCGAGCGCGGATGACGGCTTCGCGCCGTATGGCCGTGCCAGGGTCGACATGCACCCCACGCCGGAGCTGAACACGGTGTGGGACGTCAACTACAGCCGCCCCGATTCCCTCGGAGCGCTCTACAGCTTCGTGCTGCACACGCGGCGGGAGACGCGCGGCAGGACCGTGGTGGTGACACACGGCCCCGAACTGCGGGCATTCGCCATCGAGAACTACGAGAAATACCAGGGCGTGGTCGACCAGATGGCCGAACTGGCGGCGCAGGGCGTCGAATTCAAGATGTGCAACCAGGCCCTGCGCGCCGCCGGCTTCCTGCCCGAGGACATGCACGGCTTCATCACCGTGGTGCCGATCGGCTTTGCCGAACTGGCGCTGTGGCAGAGCCGGGGCTACCACTACATGAACCCCACGCCGCTCGACGTGCGCGACGTGCGCCGGCTGGAGCAGCCGTAGTCGGGCGGCTTCCGGGGGCCACGCCGCGTTCACAGCCAGCGCTTGCGCCGGAAGTAGATCACCATGCCGATCACCACCCCGCTCATCACGCCCAGCACGTAGGGATAGCCGTAGCGCCAGTGCAGTTCGGGCAGGTTCCAGGGACTGCTGGTGTCGAAGTTCATGCCGTACAGCCCGGTGATGAAAGTGAGCGGCAGGAAGATGGTGGCGATGATGGTGAGCGCCTTCATGATGTCGTTCATGCGCTGGGTCACGGCCGACAGGTAGGTGTCCAGCAGGCTGGAGGTCATCTCGCGGTAGGTCTCGACGAAGTCGATCACGATCACGCAGTGGTCGTAGCAGTCGCGCAGGTACAGGCGCGTGGTGTCGGACAGCCAGTGCTCCTCGTCGCGCATCAGGGCCGCGATCACCTCGCGCTGCGGCCACCAGGCGCGGCGCATCTGCACCAGCTCGCGCTTGGCGCAGTGGATCTGGTTGCGCGCCTCGCGGTTCGGGTCGTCCAGGATCTCGTCTTCCAGCGCCTCCAGGCGGTCACCCAGCTCTTCCAGCAGGGCGAAGGCGCCATCGACGATGACGTCGATCAAGGCGTACAGCAGATAGTCTGCCCCGTGGGCGCGGACCTTGCTGCCGGCCCGGATGCGCTCGCGTACCGGGCCGAACACGTCCTCCGGTCCCTGGTTGATGCTGATGACGTAGTCGGCGCCGAGGAAGAAGCCCACCTGGTCGGTGCAGAAGTCGCCGCTCGCGTCGCGGTGCACCTGGCTCAGCACCACGAACTGCTGGCCGTCGAATTCCTCCACCTTGGCGCGTGCTTCGCGATGCAGTACGTCCTCCAGCGCCAGGGGGTGCAGGCCGAAGCGCTCGCCCAGCGCCTGCAGCTGCGCGGCGTCGGGTCGGCCCTGCAGGTGCAGCCAGGTGACGCGGGCGGCATCGGCGGCGGGCGCCGCCAGCGCATCGAGCGTCGCCAGCGCCTGCTCCTCGACCAGTCCGTGCGCGTCGTAGCGCATCAGCAGCAGGCGCGCGGGAGGTGTCACCGCCGCGGCATCCGTCGTCGCGGCGCCCAGCGAGCCCGGGGCCGTGCCGGGTCGCACGTGGCGCGTGCCGATCGCGTGGCGGCGCAGATAGGACAGCCGGGTCTTGAACGGGGCTTGCATGGCGACAAGTTAGCACAGGGCGGCGCAGCGCGGTGCGCGCCTCGGGGCGACCCCGAACAGGTCTCTCGCGCCCCGTGCATCCCGGTCGGGGGTGGTCTGCTTCGCTGCAAATGCTCGCGCGCCCCAGCTATTGCGGTGCCTTGCCCTTGCAGGGCGCGGGCCACCCGGAGGCTGGCCTTCTTCGTGCCGTCCAGGGGTGCGCAGGCGCCCTGGAGCCGCGGCACTCAGCCTCGCAGCCCGTCCCCCAGGCAGGGCGCGCGTGATCACGGATTCAGTTTCAGTGCCCGGCATGCCGCCGGCGCCGACGCCGCAAGCCGGCCGCCACCAGCGCCATCGCCAGCGCCAGGCCGAGCGCCAGCCACAGCCGCTGGTGTGCGTGCAGGGCGCGGCCCAGGACCTGCTCGGCACCCAGGCCGAAGCCATAGCCGAGCGCGGTGAACAACAGGGCCCAGGCCAGCGCCGACGTGGCGTTGAGCAGCACGAAGCGCCACAGCGGGATTTCCGCCAGGCCCGCCGCCACCCCGCCGACCAGGCGCATGCCGTAGATGTAGCGGTTGGACAGCACGAACAGGTTGGGATGCTGGCGCAGCAGCCGGTCGGCCCGATCGAAGCCGGGGCGCGTGCGCAGCCGTGCGACCCAGGGGTGCTGCGCATAGCGCCGCCCCAGCAGGAAAAACGCGGTGTCGCCCAATGCCGCGCCGCAGAACGCGGCCAGGACCGACTGCCAGGGCGCGAACAGGCGCTGGTGCGCGAAGAAGCCGCCCAGCAGGGCGGCGGTCTCGCCTTCCGCCAGGCAACCGAGGAACACGGCCAGCAGGCCGTACTGCTCGATCAACCCGTGGATCAGCCGGTCCATGGCCACGACCCGATCCGCCGGGGCCGGTGGCCGCTCAGCGCGGCGCGGCGACCTGCAATGCGCCGGCGCTCCAGACCCGGTAGCCCAGGCCCATGCCTTCCGGCACGAACACCACCACCGGCAGCTTGCTGTTGTAGCGCACCAGCGTGCCCGGGGTCTGCACCACGCCCGGGCGCTCGCTCCCCGGTGGGCAGGCCATCATGGTGGTCATCACCTGGCCGCGGCTGTGCAGCACCCAGTAGGTGTAGCCCCAGCCCTGCACGTCGCGCGCCTCGAAGCGGCCGTCCATGCCGCGCGTGTTGCAGTCCACCGTCATGGCCCTGGTGCCGATCAGCTCGAGCTGGTGGTCGGACTCGGCGGGCAGGGCCGGCAGTGCGATCACGTGGCGTCGGTAGCCCTTCAACTCGGTGGGGAAGGCCTTCAGTTCCTTGTCCGCTGCGGGGTTCGGCGCGGCCGGCTGCTGGGCGCAGGCGGCCAGCAGCGCGCCGCAGGCGGGCAGCACGGCAGCCAGGCGGATCAGTCGGGATGCGGTTTTCTTCATGGCTCCAGTGGACGAACGGGCGATGCCCGACAATATAAGCGCGCTCGTCCACGCCGGCACACTGCGCATTCCCCCGATGTCCGATTCCGCCACGCTTTCCGCTCCCGAGCTTCCCGCGCACCGCATGACGGTGCCCGAGCGACGCGCCACCCAGTCACTGGCCGCCATCTTCGCCCTGCGCATGCTGGGCCTGTTCCTGGTGCTGCCGGTGTTCATGCTGGAGGCCGCGCGCTACCCGGGGGGCGACGATCCGGCGCTGATCGGCCTGGCCATGGGCATCTACGGCCTGACGCAGGCGGTGATGCAGGTGCCGCTGGGCCTGGCCTCCGATCGCATCGGTCGCAAGAAGGTGATCGTCTGGGGGCTGGTCGTGTTCGCGCTCGGCAGCGTCGCCGCCGCGCTGGCTGGCAGCGTGCACATGCTGGTGGTCGGGCGCGCGCTGCAGGGCGCGGGCGCGGTGTCGGCCGCGGTGACGGCGCTGCTGGCCGATCTCACGCGCGACATCGTGCGCACCAAGGCGATGGCGGCCGTGGGCATCAGCATCGCCGGCATGTTCGCCCTGTCGCTGGTGGCGGCGCCGCCGCTCGCGGGTGCCATCCACCTTTCGGGCCTGTTCTGGCTGACGGCGCTGCTGGCGATCGGCGGCATCCTGGTGGTGCTGCGCTGGACGCCCGACGAGCCCCGGCGCCACGCCGACCAGCCGCTCGGCCGCCTGCAGGACGTCTGGCTGCACCCGCACCTGTGGCGCCTGGACCTGGGCGTGTTCGTGCTGCACACGGTGCAGATGGCGATGTGGGTGGTGGTGCCCGAGCTGCTGGTGCAGGCCGGCCTGGTCAAGGCGCGCCACTGGCAGCTCTACCTGCCGGCGGTGCTGGCCTCGTTCGTCATGATGGGCGGGCTGTTCGCGCTCGAGCGCCGCGGCTACCTGCGCGCCGTGCTGCGGGCCGGCATCGCCCTGCTGCTGCTGGTGCAGTTCGCGCTGATGCTGATCGCGCCCAATGCGCCGGGACTGTGGACCCTGGGCTGGGTGATGTTCTTCTTCTTCGTGGCCTTCAACCTGATCGAGGCCAGCCAGCCCAGCCTGATCTCGCGCCTGGCTCCTGCCAACGCGCGCGGCGCCGCGCTGGGCGTCTACAACACGCTGCAGTCGCTCGGCCTGTTTGCCGGCGGTGCCCTGGGTGGCTGGCTGTTCAAGCTCGGCGGCCCGGCCGCCGTGCTGAGCGGCACCTCGGTGCTGGTGGCGCTGTGGCTGCTGCTGGGCTGGGCCCAGCCGATGCCCGAAACCCTGCGCCCGCGCGCCTGACGGTCGCGCCGGGGGCATGCGGCACAATGGCAGGTCCTTCGCAACGCCCACCCACGGATCAAGATCGTCATGGCCTCCGTCAACAAAGTCATCCTCGTCGGCAACCTCGGGCGCGACCCCGAGATGCGCTCGTTCCCGAGCGGCGACCAGATCTGCAACATTCGCCTCGCGACCACCGACAAGTGGCGCGACAAGCAGAGTGGCGAGATGCGCGAGCACACCGAATGGCACAGCATCGTGTTCGGTGGCCGCCTGGCCGAGATCGCCGGCCAGTACCTGCGCAAGGGCTCGCAGGTCTATGTCGAAGGGAGCATCCGCACGCGCAAGTGGCAGGACAAGGAAACCGGCCAGGATCGCTATGCCACCGAGATTCGCGGCGACACCATGCAGATGCTCGGCAGCCGCCAGGGCATGGGCGGCCCGACGGACGATGCGGGTTTCGGCGCCCCGGCGGCGCCCCGTGCCCCGGCCGCACGCCCCGCCGCCGCGCCGCGCGCCGCGGCACCGGCCGCGGACGCCGGCTTTGCCGACATGGACGACGACATCCCATTTTGAGGCAGAAAGCGTTTCTCCTTTGTTGATCGAGGGCCCGGGTCTCCGCAGGGGGCCTCAGCCGGTCCGCCGGCCGGCCCGCTGCATCCGCACCCGGGCGCCGTGCCCGCTTCCTCGCCATGGCCCTGCGTCCTGACGCCCTGCAACACCTGTCCTTCAACTGGTTCGCCATCGTCATGAGCGTGGCCGGCCTGGCCCTGGCCTGGCTGCGCGCGGTGCCGGTGCTGGGCGAACTGGCGGGGGCCGGGGCGCTGGTGCTGGCCCTGCTGGCGGCGCTGGCATTTGGCGCGCTGGCGCTGTTTTCCTGGATCCGCTGGCAGGTCCAGGCCCAGGCCGTGGCGGACGAGCTGGCGCATCCGGCGCGCCACGCCTTCCTGGGGGCGGTACCGGTCTCGCTGCTGCTGCTCGCCACGGCGGGGGTGTCGCTGCTCGGCACGAACGCCTGGCTGGCTGCCGTGTGGTGGACCGGCTCGCTGCTGCAATGGGGGGTCACGGTCTGGGTGCTGGTGCGCTGGCTGCGCGTCGATCGCAACACCGGGCTGAATTGGCCGGCCCTGACGCCGGTGCTGTTCATCCCCGTGGTCGGCAACGTGCTGGCGCCGCTGGCGGGTGGCGCACTGGGCGCGGGCGACTGGGCGGCGGCGCAGTTCGGTGTCGGCGTGCTGCTGTGGCCGGTGGTGCTGGCCTTGCTTCTGGTGCGCGTGGCGACGCAGGGCCTGTGGCCCGAGCGCCTGCTGCCCGCCACCTTCATCGCCATCACGCCGCCGGCGCTGATCGGCAGTGGCGTGTTGCAGCTCGGGGGTCCGCCGGTGCTGGCCTGGATGTGCTGGGGCGTGGCCCTGCTGTTCCTGCTGGCGTGCGGATCGCTCGGCCGGCGCATCCTGGCCCAGCCCTTCACCATCGGCTTCTGGGCCATCGGCTTTCCGCTCAGCGCCTTTGCCGCGCTGACGCTGCGCCTGGTGGTCTACCAGCCGGCGCTGCAGCCGCTCGCCATGCTGGCGCTGGCGCTGGCGAGCCTGGCGGTGCTGCTGCTGGCGCTGTCGAGCTGGAAGTCCTGGCAGCAGGGCAGCCTGCTCGTGCCCGACGCGCCGCCACCCGCCCTGAGCGTGACCGCGACGCGCTCGGCGCCGCGCGACGGGTGAGGTCAAGCATCCCCTGTGCCGCCTGCTGCGTCTTCCCCCTGGAAGGGGGACGCAGCCAGTGGCCAGGGAGGCCCCGGCCACGGTCGCCCCGACCGGCCTGCTCCGCAGACCTCGGAGCAGGGTCGGTTCATGTGTCGCGGCTGGCGCTCGGCTCCCGCGTGACCGCGGTGGTGATGACGCCGCCACCGAGGCAGACCTCGCCGTCGTACAGCACCGCGCTCTGCCCCGGCGTGACGGCCCACTGGGGCTGGGCAAAGCGCAGGCGGTAGCTGCCCGCCTCGGCCGCGGCCGCCAGCGTGCAGGCGGCGTCCTGCTGGCGGTAGCGGGTCTTGGCGGCGTAGGCGCCCGGCGCGGGCGGTGTGCCGGCGACCCAGCTGGCATCGTCGAACTCCAGTTCGTGCGCCAGCAGCCAGGGGTGGTCGTGCCCCTGCACCGCGACCAGGGTGTTGCGCGCCAGGTCCTTGCGCGCCACGAACCAGGGCGCATGGTGGCCGCCGCCGCGCGGCGTGCCCCGGTTCTTCAGGCCGCCGATGCCCAGGCCCTGGCGCTGGCCCAGGGTGTAGAAGCTCAGACCGACGTGCTCGCCGATGGTGCGCCCGCGCTCGTCCTGGATCGGGCCTGGCTGCGTCTGCAGGTAGCGTGCCAGGAATTCGCGGAACGGCCGCTCGCCGATGAAGCAGATGCCGGTCGAATCCTTCTTGCGCGCCACCGGCAGCCCGATCTCGGACGCGATGCGGCGCACCTCGCTCTTGTGCAACTCGCCCAGCGGGAACAGCGTGCGTGCCAGTTGTGCCTGAGTCAGCCGGTGCAGGAAGTAGCTCTGGTCCTTGGCCGGATCGAGGCCCTTGAGCAGCTCGAAGCGCACCCGCGCACCCGCGCGTGATGCTCCATCGGGCCTGATGGGCTCACCCGCGTCCGTTGCCACGGGGCGGGCACGGGCGCCATCACGCACGGTCGTCCGTGATGTTTCATTGGGCCCGATGGGCGTACCCGTGTCCGCTGCCACGGGGCGGGCACGGGCGCCATCATGCGCGGTCGCGCGTGATGTTTCATTGGGCCCGATGGGCTCGCCCGTGTCCGCTGCCACGGGGCGGGCACGGGCGCCATCACGCGCGGTCGCGCGTGATGTTTCATTGGGCCCGATGGGCTCGCCCGTGTCCGCTGCCACGGGGCGGGCACGGGCGCCATCACGCGCGGTCGCGCGTGATGTTTCATTGGGCCCCATGGGCTCGCCCGTGTCCGCTGCGACGCAGCGGACACGGGCGTAATGCCCCGTCGCGATCTTGTCCGCGCCCAGGCGGAGGGCATGGTCCAGGAAAGCCTTGAACTTGATCTCGGCATTGCACAGCACGTCCGGATTCGGCGTGCGGCCGGCCCGGTATTCGCGCAGGAACTCGGCGAACACCCGGTCCTTGTACTCGGTGGCGAAGTTGACGTGCTCGAGTTCGATGCCCAACACGTCGGCCACGGCGGCGGCATCGATGAAATCCTGGTTGGATGAACAGTAGGCATCGTCATC
The DNA here is from genome assembly GCF_035325765.1 of Ottowia sp. GTDB lineage: Bacteria > Pseudomonadota > Gammaproteobacteria > Burkholderiales > Burkholderiaceae_C > Ottowia. The sequence continues at coordinate 3,860 of NZ_DAOKZG010000010.1, read as the reverse complement.
GTCGTCTTCCCAGTTCTTCATGAAGATGCCGACCACTTCATACCCGGCCTGCTTGAGCAGCCAGGCACTGACGGCCGAATCCACGCCGCCGGAGAGGCCTACCACCACACGCTGCTTGCTCATAAAATAATTATCCCAGCCCGACCGGGGGCGGTCACTTGTGGCGAGGTCACGCACCGGCTATAATTTAAAGCTTTTCCCGCGTTTGCGAGCGCTTTTGCGTGCCTCTTGGGAGTCTCGGCGGCGTCTTTTTGCCGGCTGCCGAACTTTGGCATGCGCCAGCGCGGCGTGCGGGAGCCGCGCCGCGGGGTCTGCTTCGGACGGCGCATTTTCGTCACGTGGGTGCCACGTGACTTTCACGTTTAGGGAAATTCATGCCAACCATCAGTCAACTGGTGCGTCACGGGCGGGCGGTCGAGACGACCAAGTCCAAGAGCCCGGCGATGCAGAACTGCCCCCAGCGACGCGGGGTGTGCACGCGCGTGTACACCACCACGCCGAAGAAGCCGAACTCGGCGCTGCGCAAGGTCGCCAAGGTGCGCCTGACCAACGGCTTCGAGGTCATCTCCTACATCGGCGGCGAGGGCCACAACCTGCAGGAACACAGCGTGGTGCTGGTGCGCGGCGGCCGGGTCAAGGACCTGCCGGGCGTGCGCTACCACATCGTGCGCGGCGCGCTCGACCTGCAGGGCGTCAAGGACCGCAAGCAATCGCGCTCCAAATACGGCGCCAAGCGCCCGAAGAAGGCCTGAGGGCCAGGTTTCCCCGGTGTTCGCCGGGCGGGGCTGACGACTCCGCGGCGAACGTAGTGACCCCCAGGATGGGGTCGAGTAAGTGCAGGTTCCCGATGGACCTGCGCGGCGGGCGCAGCAGGTGCAACACCGAGTCGCCAGCCAGCTGAAGCAAATGAAAGGTCATTCCAATGCCACGTCGTCGCGAAGTTCCCAAGCGTGAAATCCTGCCGGATCCCAAGTACGGCAATGTCGAGCTGTCCAAGTTCATGAACGTGATCATGGAGGGCGGCAAGAAGGCGGTGGCCGAGCGCATCATCTATGGTGCCTTCGAGCAGATGGAGAAGAAGAGCGGCAAGGATCCGCTCGAGTTGTTCGTCACCGCGATCAACAACGTCAAGCCGATGGTCGAGGTCAAGAGCCGACGCGTCGGCGGCGCGAACTACCAGGTGCCGGTCGAGGTGCGTCCGGTGCGCCGCCTGGCGCTGTCGATGCGCTGGATCAAGGAGGCGGCGCGCAAGCGCGGCGAGAAGTCGATGGCCCTGCGCCTGGCCAACGAGTTGCTGGAGGCCACCGAGGGTCGCGGCGGCGCGATGAAGCGCCGCGACGAGGTGCACCGCATGGCCGAGGCCAACAAGGCCTTCAGTCACTTCCGCTTCTGAGGCCCAACTTCCTGGATCAGGGCTTCGGGGCCCGACCCGCCGGTGCTGGCGGGCGGGCTCTTGGCCGTTAACGAGAGAGCATCATGGCACGCAAAACCCCCATCGAGCGCTACCGCAACATCGGTATCTCGGCGCACATCGACGCTGGCAAGACCACGACGTCCGAGCGCATCCTGTTCTACACCGGCGTGACGCACAAGCTGGGCGAGGTGCACGACGGCGCCGCGACGACCGACTGGATGGAGCAGGAGCAGGAGCGCGGCATCACCATCACGTCGTCCGCCGTGACCTGCTTCTGGAAGGGCATGGACCTGTCGCGCCCCGAATACCGCATCAACATCATCGACACCCCGGGCCACGTCGACTTCACGATCGAGGTCGAGCGCTCGATGCGCGTGCTGGACGGCGCGGTGATGGTGTACTGCGCCGTCGGCGGCGTGCAGCCCCAGTCCGAGACCGTCTGGCGCCAGGCCAACAAGCACAAGGTGCCGCGCCTGGCCTTCGTCAACAAGATGGACCGCGTGGGCGCCAACTTCTTCAAGGTGCACGACCAGATGAAGCTGCGCCTGAAGGCCAATCCCGTGCCGATCGTGATCCCGATCGGTGCCGAGGACCACTTCGAGGGCGTGGTCGACCTGATCAAGATGAAGGCGATCTACTGGGACGAGGCCAGCCAGGGCATGAAGTTCGAATATCGCGACATCCCGGCCGAACTGGTCGACAGCGCCACCGAGTGGCGCGAGAAGATGGTCGAGTCGGCCGCCGAGGCGAACGAGGAACTGATGAACAAGTACCTCGAGGAAGGCGAACTGTCCGAGGCCGACATCATCGCCGGCCTGCGCCAGCGCACCATCGCCACCGAGATCCAGCCCATGCTGTGCGGATCGGCGTTCAAGAACAAGGGCGTGCAGCGCATGCTGGACGCCGTGCTCGACCTGCTGCCCTCGCCGGTCGACATTCCCGACATCGCCGGCACCGACCCGGACGACCACGAGAAGCACCTGACGCGCAAGGCCGACGACAACGAGAAGTTCTCGGCGCTGGCGTTCAAGCTGATGACCGACCCCTTCGTCGGCCAGCTCACCTTCGTGCGCGTGTATTCGGGCGTGCTGACCAAGGGCGACACCGTGTTCAACGCCACCAAGGGCAAGAAGGAGCGCATCGGCCGCATCGTGCAGATGCGGGCCAACGAGCGCATCGAGATCGACGAGATCCGTGCTGGCGACATCGCTGCCTGCGTCGGCCTCAAGGAGGTGACGACGGGCGAGACTCTGTGCGCCATCGACGCGCCGATCGTGCTCGAGAAGATGATCTTCCCCGAGCCGGTGATCGCGCAGGCGGTGGAGCCCAAGTCCAAGGCCGACCAGGAAAAGATGGGCATCGCGCTGTCGCGCCTGGCCGCCGAGGACCCGTCGTTTCGCGTGCGCACTGACGAGGAATCAGGCCAGACCATCATCGCCGGCATGGGCGAGCTGCACCTGGAGATCATCGTCGACCGCATGAAGCGCGAGTTCAACGTCGAGGCGAACGTCGGCAAGCCCCAGGTGGCCTACCGCGAGACCATCCGCAAGACCGTCACCGATGTCGAGGGCAAGTTCGTGCGCCAGTCGGGCGGCAAGGGCCAGTACGGCCACGTGGTGTTCACGGTCGAGCCGCTCGAGCCCGGCAAGGGCTTCGAGTTCGTCGACGAGATCAAGGGCGGCGTGGTGCCGCGCGAGTACATCCCGGCGGTGGAGAAGGGCGTGGTCGAGGCGCTCACCAGCGGTGTGCTGGCCGGCTACCCGGTGGTCGACGTGCGCGTGCGCCTCACCTTCGGCTCCTACCACGACGTCGACTCGTCCGAGCAGGCCTTCAAGATGGCAGCCATCTTCGGCTTCAAGGAGGCCGCGCGCAAGGCCAATCCGGTCATCCTCGAACCGATGATGGCGGTCGAGGTCGAGACGCCCGAGGAATACGCCGGCACGGTGATGGGCGACCTGTCCAGCCGTCGCGGCATGGTGCAGGGCATGGACGACATGGTCGGTGGCGGCAAGGCGATCAAGGGCGAGGTGCCGCTGTCCGAGATGTTCGGCTACGCCACGCAGTTGCGCTCGATGACGCAGGGCCGCGCCACCTACACGATGGAGTTCAAGCACTACGCCGAGGCGCCGAAGAACGTCGCCGAGGCCATCGTCGCCGCGCGCACCAAGTGAGGGGCGGCCGGACGCGGGTGACGCAGCACCCGGGCCCGGCCGGCGCCGGCAGCTGCTGAAACAGGAATCCCGCGGGCGGCCCCTGGCCGCCGGTCTGCGATCCGGAGCCCGCGCCGTGCCCGTGCGGCGCGATCCCGGCATCCGGATGCAGACTTGAAACCCGGTCACGGGCATTTGTTCTTTTTACTGGAGTTTTCCGTCATGGCAAAAGAGAAATTCGAGCGCAGCAAGCCGCACGTCAACGTCGGCACCATCGGTCACGTCGACCACGGCAA